>CAZYQN010000022.1:16174-55917 GCA_964649955.1 uncultured Pirellulales bacterium | reverse complement strand
GGAAGAAGTCGGTGAAACTTCTCAGGGCTAACAACCACAGGCGGCAGAAGGAGCTTAAAATATGTTACTTTTTTCTCTTACGTAACATCAATCCACCAACACCCAGCAGTACCAGCGTTGCCGGTTCGGGAATAGTAATGGTATCGATAATCACCTCATCAACGTAAATGGGCACAATCTTAGAAAGGTGAAGAAACTCAGCCTCAAAATATATCACAGGTATCGAAGCGAATGGTTGAGTTGTAATTTCAAAAACAGTATATTTCCACCAAAGTGAGTTCGGAATGTAATAATCCTCAATGATATCCGCCTCAACAGCGGGCGAAGTGTTGAGAATATCTCCGACATACAGACGTAAAGTTGGGCTTGTAGTCGCTTGTACATTCCATATCATTGTAATTCGATACTTCGTATCATTAACCGTCGCTGTGTCATTGGGAATGCAAAAGTTTATGGATCGAGCCTCCCATACCCCTTGTCGGTTAATTTTCTGATCAGACCAGACACCCTCAATTATGTCAGTTATAGTTGGTGTTCCATAGGGATTGCTAAACTCATCTGCAACAATAGGTAAGGCATCTGAGGTCGAAAATCTCCATGTCTGGGTTGTACTTCCCGATGAATTTATCGATTCTATAGGATAAACACCCGCCGATGAAAGACTCGATAGCATCAAGAGCAGTATAGAAAAACTTCCATGGAACATCCTCATCGTCTCTCTCCCTTCCTTCTCAGCAATATCATCCCGAAACTCAACAACACTAGCGTCGCCGGTTCGGGAATGACATGGACATACTCAGCCGTTAGCGGCCATGCACCGCCGACATTGGATAACGTAATCTGAAACGAGGTTCCGTCATTCCAAAGCCCTTTTATGCCGGTGATCTTGCCGGAGGTATAGAGCCACTCCCAACCCTCCTGACACTTGATCGTCACAAAGCACGAATCCACCGGACGATGGTATACGGTAATGTAGTTGATGGTTCCGCCGGTAAGTAGTGCCGTTGCGTCATACTTAACTTTTAGTGACTGCATCGCACCGCCACTGAACAAAAGCGTGCTGTTGTCATTCAGGTGGATGTCATAAACACCGCGTTTACCTTCCAGACTTAATGGCAGGGAAGTCGAATAAATCTCTAAACGGCTATTATCCCATGCATCGATGACATCGGCATTACCACCGTTAACGATCAGCTTTTCAAAATTTTCAAGCGAAACACCACCTGCATACTCACCAGATAGCAAGTACCCATCGGCTGTTTCTGGATCACCAGAAAGGCTTGACACGCTGAGACTAACACAACATAGAAACATTAAAACACTTGGTAGTATTCTTTTCATCATCGTATAATCTCCCACTGCATTTTCTGTTATCTTATCAAATTTCTCCTGTATTGTCAAGGGGCTACCGCTCCTCATTGCTTACAATTGCATTAAGCTGCTCAGTCAAAATCGCCCTGACGGCCTCAATGGCATCCATATTATCGGGCATTTCACTTTCCGCTTCGTTCAGAAATCCAAGAATCTGAACCAGTGTTTCCACAGAAACTTCCGACTCAATTTCTGCCGTTTCAGATGTTGTTTCCAAAGAAATCATCGAAAGACTTCGCGAAACTGAAAATAATTGGGCCGGCAGGTTCTCTTGTTGTGCGGCGGAAGCATTTATCTCGTCCAACTTCCAGCAGGCCACCCACAGCCAATCATCACAGAAAAGAACAAAGTCCGACAAGCCGACATGTAAGTCACTGTTCAAATCACATATAAGATTAAATCGTAGCTTGTCCGTTTCACTGATATACCCCGGCAGATTAGGGTCACTGACATAGTTCAGATTGTTGGGATCACAAAGAGGATGATTCGGGTCATAGGTCAGCCATGCACGAGAAAACATAAAAAAAGCCGGATGATTTCGCACCCGGCCTCTGTGTTTGAAATGCTTGTATTACTTTCTTCGTCTCAACAATAATCCGCCAACACCTAACAACACCAGCGTCGCCGGTTCGGGAATCACATTGATGTTTTTCCAGACCGGATCAAAACCTAAATTTGTCTTATCTATAAATTGAATAGAAAACTCAGTGCCATTATTCCACAGGCCGGTAATGCCTTTGATTTCACCGGATGTATTGTACAACCAGGACCAGCCCGTTTGGCAGTAGAGGTCGATATTCGGTACGTCGTTAATTACTTTTTGATAGCTCCGGATATAGTTAACCTGCCCACCTTTGAGTGTTGCGGTTGCATTGTCATAAATGCTGAAAAGATTGGTTACCCCACCAAGATACAGTAATTCGCTGTGGTTGTCAATTAAAATGGTACCTATACCACTGTTACTACTCAACGGAGTTGAAGTATATTGCACTTCTATATAGCTGTAATCTTTAGCGACAATTTCATCTGCCCCCCCCCCCATTACAATGAGTTTATCGTAATTATCCAGCCAGACACCATACTCGTATTCGCCAGCAGTGATATAACCGTCACTATATCCGGCAGACAAGATAGATGTACAGAAGATAAGCCCTAAAAGCGGTAATAATCTTTTCATCATTATGATCTCCAACTGATTTTTTATTATTCTATCAAATTTCTCCGGTATTGTCAAGTGGCTACTGTTCCTCATTGCTCAACATCGCACCGAGTTGCTCGACTAAAATTGCCCTGACGGCCTCAATAGCCTCTATATTATCGGGCATTTCCATTTCCGCTTCGTTAAGAAAGCCGATAATCTGAACCAGAGTTTCCGCAGAAATTTCCGGCTGGACTTCAGCCGTTTCGATAGTTGTTTCCAATGCAACAGCCAAAAAACTCCGTGCGGCTGAAAGCGATTCAACCATTAAACTTTCGGTTTGAGCGTTTGAAGAAGCTGCGTTTATCTCATCCAGTTTCCAGCAGGCCACCCACAGCCAATCCTCCAGAAACTCACACAAATCCGCTAAGTCCACATCCAAGTCACTGTCCAAATCACAAACCGGATTAAATCGCAACTTGTCCGTTTCACTGATATACCCCGGCAGATTGGGGTCACTGACATAGTTCAGATTATTCGGGTCACAGAGAGGGTGATTGGGGTCATGTGCCAGCCACGCACGCGAAAACTTCACAAATTCATTCAGGTTCACGATCCCGTCTGCATTCCAATCCAGATCGTTATGGACATCGATTTCGGAAAGATAGTCATCATCACAGTCATACACCTCATCGGCCCCAATATCCACATAACTGCCATACTTGCGGTCAAGTCCCTCTCCGTCGATGTCCACTTGCCCGGCACAACTCAAAAACGGATTGCCGCTGTCGATACAAAGCGACTCGACCGACAGATGATAATTGTTCGGGTCAGGCGTGCCGTTCGGATCGACTGTATAAGCAAATTTTGGCTCAACATTTATATTGGTTGTCCCGATGGTATTGCAGTCCTGAATGCAGCAGAAATTGGCAGCGGAATCCGCTTCGATCCCCGCCAATTGAGGGCCGCCGTTGTTGTTGTAGTAAATAATGCTGTTCTGCACATCCGGCAAGATCGGATTGTTCGGGTCATTGTTGCTGACAAAAAAGATGCCTTCCGCCTTGTTGTTGGCAATCGTGTTATTGTGAAGGATGGGGGTATCAGTTGGGTTGATTATGCGGATGCCTTGAAGTCCTTCTTCAACAAGATCACTTTCGGAGATAATGCTGTTCCTGACCGTAGGTGTCGAGTTGAGACAATAGATGCCATGCTGCATATTTCGCATAATCCAGGAATTCTCAACAACAAGAATATAATTGGCCCCTCTGTGGTAAATTCCGTGCAATTGGTTTTCAGATATTTTACACCATCTAATATTTGCATTTCCATCTTCAGCATAAATACCCAATTGCAAACTTTTTTCGATCGTGCAATTTTCAATCGTAAAATCAACCCCACTTCCATAAACCCCGTATTCCGCCGCATCCGTGATGGTAAATCCATCCAGCACTGTTTCATCCCCCATCGTTACAATGGTTTCTACGTCCGGAAACTCATCTTCATCAATCAAGCCCGTCAGTACAGTTTCATAACGTTTCGGATTCCGATCAGCAAAATCACAGCCGCCGCTCTTGAAGCCTCCGTAAACAGATACCCCATCCGTCAGCACAAACCCTTCCTCCGGCGTATCCTCCGGTGCATAAGTCCCCTGAGCAACATAGATCATATAATCAAACGTGCATTCCGTCTCTCTGGCACGGGTCAAAGCATCCTGTAAATCGTTGTACGCCAGTTCCCAACTCGTCCCATTGCCGCCGGCCGGAGCATTTTTATCCACATACAATATCCCATTCGTATCCCAGCAGCACACCAGCGTATCTTCTGTCGCTCTGGCAAGAAGCACTGTCATTGTCTCGTGTGTATTCGGGTCTGTAATCGTCCCCCACAACTCTGCCACATTATGCAAATACATCCCCGGCTCAGCCTTGTCGTTAACTGTTACTATCAGTTGCACACACCCCGAATCATTCGGATCGATCGTTCCTATCGGCCACACATAGCTGTGCGTATTGGGATCATACCCCGGGTCCGGAGGGATCGGATGAAAGACATCATTCGGATCCAGCGTCCACATCCCCTGCGGATAGGTCGCCCCGTTCGGTATATAATCGATGATATAGGCATCCTCAATCAACTGCCCGTATTCATTGTCAAAACATATTGTATATAAAATACTTTCTTCTAAACTCCGGCAGTCCCCGTCTTCCACATCATCCACTTTAGTAAGCCGCAACAGAGAAATATCCCCGAAATCCACGTTATCAACCGTATAGCCTGCACTATCAGAGTTAATAATCCCAATCCTCCACCTTGCAATACCGGCGTCTTCAATAAGAAAGTGTTCGATCCCGCTGACCGAATTGGTTCTTTCGCCTAATTTGTTCCCTGTAAGGTCAAACCACTCAATAAGGGTTGTCTGAGGTGCTTCAAAGTGTCCTGCGTCAAATGAAAACCACGAAACTGTTGCCGGATATGCACTGTGGGAAGGATTGACAAAATACCCTTCGATATCGCCCTGATATTGCGGCGATCCGGATAAGACCGGAGAGGTAGTATGTGCTCCATCAGATTCAATATAAGGGTCATCTCCGCCGAAGATAATACCCAAATTGGCATATTGGTCTGTGATATACGTGATCAAAGGGTATTCACTAAACGTAATCCGAGGAGTGCCCGCCGAAGCCGGTATTTGATTGGGGTCATTTTCGGACGGCAAAAAACCGCTCGAAGAATAGATGACCGGTTCATTCGGGTCATCTTCCCCCCAGACAACCGCCTTTGGCCCGACAAGGCAAAGAATACTTAAAAACACCCAACCCCATACACGATACTTTGACTCTGTCGCCCGTTCTGTCTCCATTCGATTTTCTCCTGTTTCTGATGTTAACCCAATTATTCTGCTCTCAAAAAGCCCTGATCGCGCAGCCCTGAGAGGAAACAATGCAATCCTTCGTGCGAAATGCTCCGGAAATGACTCAAAAATAAGGAGCGCCGCCGAAACGCATCCTGCTGAGGTTCGCCAGAACCCGCCAAGGCCGCGCCGACAGCACCCCAGCTTGGGGCACTGACTTCACGTTCCTTGGCTTTTGAAACTGGCGATTTCAGCAGAACGTCAAAAGTCCAGTGGACTTTCAAATATTAAATTTTCACTCTTAATGATATTCAATTTCCTTTTGCAGGTCAATAAAAAAAATAGCAAATAAAGTTTGTTTTTTTTCAAACTATCTGGTATAATATTTTTCCGAAGCACAAGAGCTTCTAGGGGCAGGGCTATTTGACAACAAAAGAAGAAAACACCAACTAAGCAAAATATCTTGTATATCCCGTTAATCCCGTCTAAAAAACCTGTAAATCTTGTCTAAAATCCGTGCAAATCTGTGTCCAAAAAACTCCGAACTACGAACTGGTTCACGTTTCGTGCATGGAATTCAGTGGTTTCTCCTGTAAGTATTTTTAAATAATAATGTTACAAATCATACAGTTGTGTTCGGTTGAATATAAGTTGCATACAAGTTGTGTCATGTTGCGCTCAGTTGTGTTCAGTTGCGCTATGTTGCGCTATGTTGCGCTCACTTGCGCGTTGTTGCGCTTAGCTGCAGGTGTATTGTGTGCAGAATTATGCAGTTTTTCGAAATGAGAATCCAAGATTATTTGCCAGAGAAGCAAAACTGCTATCGCGTCAGGACTTCCGATGTTCGGCTCAAGTGGACCAGCCGAAGCTGATGCAGTTGGTTGTTCTTTTCAACCAGCTCACATACAAGCTGTGCCTGCGACAGGATCATCTCAACCAGTCTCATATTGGCCCCTACGGTCTCCGGCGTGTACCCCTCCAGAAGCACCAGAAAATACCCGCAGTGCACCCGTTCGGTCCCCAATTGACACGCCGCCACACACCCGCCTTTGACCTTCAATACAAGAGGATCTTCCCCATCATCCAACCGTCCGCAAATCTCGTCCAGAAGCCGCTGGTTGTCCGCCAGCAAAAATCCAACTTTTCCGGGATGGCTGGCCTGAACACGGCGATCTGTGTCCACAACAACAAGAACAGGCCCTTCTGTTCCTACAAGATTAAACAGATACCCCCTGATCTGCTCGGTTAGCAGATTCGACGAATCAAACATTTCTTTATAGATATTTTCCATTTTTAATTCTACAAAAGCAACAAATCCAATTGACAGAAAAATGAACTCACCGAATGTCGGCAGAAAAAAAGGAGAACTTAGGCAGAAAAAGGAAATATCTAAAAATATTTGAATTAATATAAAGACTTAACCCGGCTGGATATATTAGATTATCTTCTTTTGAGCTTATTATGCTCATTACGCAGGCCGTTGACGGTATTTAATCAAATGAACACAATTGCCCCGGTCGTTGTACTCCACTACATCCATATATGCCCGGATAAGCAGTACACCACGGCCGGAACATTTATACAGATTGTTCCCTTTCCTCGGGTCCGGCAACCCGTCCGGGTCAAACCCAGTCCCCTCATCGGTAATTGAAATATCGAATTTCTCGGGGGTAATCAGACTTTCCACAGCAATGCGTTTTTCTGCATCTCCCATATTGCCGTGCTGAATGGCATTCATGAACGCCTCTTCCATGGCCAGATGAACCCCGAATAAGTCTTGAGCATCAAATCCGCGTGCCCGAACCGCCTCAAGCAGTTCCTGACAGACCGGCTCCACTGCCGAACGCGTGCTGGGCAGATCCCACGATTTATGCCAGACTTTGTTTGAGGTCGTCAATTGAGTTTGCCTCCGGTTTGACTTTAAGATTATTGAATAAAACGACTTAGGACACTCCTTCAATACCGAAAGCTACCGCTTTAAACCGACCAGCGCCTCGTCCTGATCATTATATATTTCAAAAATCTTATCCAATCGCGTAATTCGAAATACCTCCATAATCTTCGCATCGATCGCACACAGCCGGAGTTTTCCGCCCTTCTCATATATCTTTTTACTGATGCGAATCAGCAGTCCCAATACCGAACTTGTTAGGAATTTCACATTGGAAAAATCGATAATAAGCTGAATATTGTCATTCTGCTCAATCAGCGGCATAAACGAGCCTTCCAATGCCTGAATCTGCGTATCGTCAAGGATTTTTTCATCGGTCAACGTCCCGACAACTACCGCACCATGATACTCGACCTGCAAATTTGGATTCAATCGATCCATAGAACTCTCCTCAATGGGCTATATTTTGCCAAAATCGTAGTCGCTGGTTTTCAGCCTGTCAAGAAAAATGCGATGTCTCCCTGAAAAAGTACTCCCGCTGATATACCCAATTTACCCGGCGGGAAAAGATTTCGTCTCTGTTCCCACAGAAAAAAACTTCATAATACGGCACCAAACAAAAGGATTATAGGTCCTGCCATGAATATTCACTCAACTTTTTCTTTCCCTATCCATACCCCCGTTATCGCCTTTGGAAATCGAATCTAAAATTTTCGACTTGCTTGTTGATTTTTTGTTAATTTTTGGTTAAAATACAGTTGCGTTCAGAAGTATTATTATGTAATAAGATGAGGTTTTACTTACCACAACACAATTGGGTGGGATCCGGAGAATGCAAAGAGTTGCATCAGGTACTATTCAACACAACAACCCAAAATGGGGGCTTTACGAGACAATTGAGCGTCTTGGCAAAGTTAAGCAAATCCCTGTAGAATCGCCCTCAACTCATTCTTCCTCTTTGCTGGCTCAACGTTACGAATTGAAGTACCGTGTTTCGGAATCGACCGCCATTGCAGTACGCTCTTATATCCAAAGTTATCTGCAGCAGGACAAATACGCAGCCCAGTCCCCCACTGGCCAATACGCTATATGCAGTCTGTATCTGGATTCGCAACGATTTGATTTGTTTCATGAAACGGTATTGGATAAATGCAATCGATTTAAGCTGAGAATCCGCGGCTATGACGACGATCCGAACACCCCGATTTTCTTTGAAATCAAACGAAAACTGAACCGCATTATTTACAAAAGCCGCGCCAAAGCCAGTAAAGACCAATTAGCTCCGATATTAAACAGTTACAATGTGCCCCTCACTCTTCCGGACAAAGACCGAAGAACGCTGTCTCAGTTTATTCATTATGCCCAGTGCCTGCAAGCGCGTCCAATGGTGTTGATCCGGTATATGCGTGAAGCCTACGAAAACACCTCCAGCGCGAAAGTACGAATCACTTTTGACCGGCAACTGTGCTATCAATCCGTCAATCAACCGGTCTTTACCATGAATGGACCGGGCTGGAAACCGATACCGATCAACTTCGTCGTCCTGGAGATTAAATTTACAGCAAGTTTTCCGTGGTGGCTGAAAGATATGGTTCGCATGTTCAATCTGAACCGGCAATCTATGTCAAAATATTGCAGTTCCGTACAACCGTTGGTTCCCCGCGGCGCAGATCTATACACAATACCGAAACGATAGAAGAGGACAAAGGGATTTTAATGGATAAGCTGTGGACTATTCTTGACGGCCATCCGCTCAATCAGGAAGTTGAGGGATGGACCATCCTGCTTTCACTGCTGTTGTCTTTCGTGCTGGGGCAGGTGCTGGCATGGGTTTATTACTTTACGCACAACAGCCTGTCGTACTCCAAGTCTTTCGTGCAATCGCTGATCATTATCACCATTGCGATCACTCTTGTCATGGCAACGATATCAGGCAGTTTTGTGATCGCAGTCGGCCTGATGGGTACGGTCTCCTTGATCCGTTTTCGCAATATCATCAAAGACACACGCGATATTACATTTCTGTTTTGTGCGCTGGTCATCGGGATGGCTTGCGGCTCACAGCGTTATGCGATTGCAATTGTGGGCACCATCACCCTGTGTCTTATCCTGATCTATCTGCATCTGGCAGATTTCGGAATGCTCCATTCCTACAACGCGTTTCTTCGCTTCACTTTTGATGGAACCATTGATCCCAGTCATCCGATCCTCCTTATTCTTAAACGTTTCAGCAGAGCATTCTCGCTGGTATCGTCCAATTCATGTGCTCCGGAAGGTGACGCAATGGACTATGCTTATCAGCTCTCTTTGAAGGCTGCCAGCAACAATGAAGAATTGCTTTCAGAAATACGAAAAATCGAAGGGATTCACAACGTCAGTCTGACAATGCAGGAACAGCTGCTGGAGGTGTAAGGAAAACATGGCAACGAAAAGTAATGGAAAACTTATGGGAAGGATGCTTCCGATCCTGGTGTGGTTAACGGCAGTGGTGTGTGTTATTGGTCTATATTCCTACCGTCATCGCACTTTTAGCGTTACCGGATTGGCGATTGCCCGCACCCAGATGGTTTCGGGGGTGGATAACGGAATTATCCGTCAGCTTCCCGTCCAACTTCATCAACCCGTCAAGAAAGGGGATGTACTGGCAATTCTTGAATTGGGTTCACCTCCCGAAAACGATTATGCCAAAGCGTTGAGTGACGCACAAAAAGCCACTGCACGGGCGGAATTGGAGCACCTTAAAGCCGAACTTTCAGCCGCCGAGACTCAGCTTCGATATGACTTTGAAAATACTGCCGGCGACCAGGCGATGCAGTATGCGCGGCTGGTTTTAGAAGTCGAGCAGGCTCAGTGCAATTTATTGGACATCCGAACCACGCTCGAATTGGATCGAGGTCTAATGGCCAGTCTGGAACTCGAAAAAAACGCAGCACGAGAATTATTTGACAAGCAGGCCGTTCATTCGTATGAACTTGAGAAAGCTAAACTTGAATACGAGGCCGTTGCTCGCAAAGTCAAGGCTGCAGAAGTTATGGAACTTCAGGCCCGCCAGAACCTGGAAGCTGCACAGCAGCGTTTGACCCGCTGTATTCCTTCCAAACAACAAGAGCAACTTTTAGATACACTCCTGGCTCCCTATCGTAAAGCCGTCGCCGTACAGGAAAATCTTTTAGATGAATTGTTTGCGCCGTCCGGACGAATGACTATCACGTCTCAAATTGACGGTATTGTCAGTGCACTCTATATGTCTGAAGGCCAAGGTTTTCAGGCAGGTGAATGGATCCTGCAAGTCAGCGCTCCGGCCGCGGACTATGTAGTCGCCTGGCTGGATCCGATTCAAGCCAATCAAGTTCATCCTCAACAGTCAGTCGAAATCGCCAAGCACAGCGTTCCGCGGCAGGTTTTTCGCACTGAAATAATCTCGATCAGTCCAGCAGCGGAACTGCTTCCCGAACAGTTATGGCTTACGTCAACTACACCAAAGTGGGGGCGTTCCATCAAGATGTCCATACCCCCCGATGCACAGTTGTTCGGCAATGAAGTCGTGGGCATTCGCGGACTTAAGTAACCGCCTCTTTGTTCGAATAAAGCCGAAAGGGCAGGATTTCGACATATGCAAAAAAATACCGTCAAGGCCGTATTTGTCTTCGTCAGGCTGTTATTCTGTATGATAGCCCCTTTCTGTTTTGTCGGCTGCGCGATGGATGCCAAAACCGCTTCGGAAAAGGCCGATAAAAAAGTATATGCTGCAATCGAAGAGAATTGGCAGGACTCTTTCGGCAGCAAAACAGATTATCGCGTTGATCCCAATGATCCCCGTCGGGCCGAGGCCGAGGCAATTTTGAATACAGTGCGCCAGACCCACCTGCTTACGCTTGAGCAAGCCGTTCAGTTGGCCATATTATCCAGCACGGAATATCTGACTGAAGTAGAGCTGATGTACATGACCGGTCTGGATTTGTCGGATGCCGAACAGTTGTATGCATTTACGCCCTTCGCCGGTGCCGGGGTCAATTATACCCGAACAGGAAAAGACGACACTGCCGGAACAGGGCCTGACGAATCTGTCAATCAACAAGCTAATATCGGCATCCAGCAACTTCTGGCTACAGGTCAAACAATATTGAGCGATCTGACTATAGGCTATCTGGATGTCCGCACCGGCACGCTAACCGGTGGGTCTTCTTCTCTGTTTCAAACCTTTATTGTTCAACCCTTACTGCGCGGTTCTTCGCGAATGGTTGTCATGGAAACCCTGACACAAGCTCAGCAGAATATGCTTTATGCTGTTCGCGGTTTTAACCGTTTCAGAAAGACCTTCTGTGTTTCAATTGTCAGCGATTACTATCTGATAACAGAGCTGGGACAACGGGCCAAAATTGCAGAAGAAAATGTTCATACACTTGAGCAACTTGTCTCAAAAATGGAAGCATTGCTGGCAGTTGGCCGGGTAACTCGTTTTGAACTTGAAGAAGCTCAACAGGATATTCACAAGGCCCGCCAGGATTGCCTTGAGAAACAAAAACTCTATGCAGAAACACTCGACCTTTTTAAGGTACGTCTGAATATTCCTCCTCAAATCGAAGTGGAACCAAGTCCCCAGAACTGGCTGATGTTGCCTGAATCACTGTTTACCAATTCTGAATGGACAGAGGAAAAAGCTGTCGAAATCGCCCTTGCTCAACGGCTTGATCTTGCCAATACCCTCGATCAGGCGACTGATGCCCAGAGAAAAGTCAAGGTTGCCGAAGATGCTCTTGGAGCGGATTTGGCTCTGGTCGGCTATGCCGCTCCCGATACAGGAAAATCCAGTACATCCAACTACCAAATAGGTCTTCAAGGCAGCTTGCCGCTTAACCGTGTAACCGAGACTAATAACTATAAACGCGCGATTGTAACAATGGTCACCCAAGAACGTCTTCACTTACAACTCAGCAATACGGTTGTCTCTGAAGTTCGTAAATCCTGGCGGGATATGATCGAAGCTCAAAATCGTTACGACCTTCTGAAAAACGCCAGAGAATTGGCTCGCAAGCGTTTGGAAAATACCACTGAACTCCTGCGTTACGGCCGTGCCGATACCCGTGATGTGCTGGATGCCCAAGAAGATCTCTATGATGCAGAAGATGATTTTGCTTCTGTCTTGGCCGACTTTGCCATTGCCCAGATGAATTTCTTAAGAGATACAGAAACCCTGTGGATTTTGCCGAACGGGAATTTTGAGTCAAAAATAGCGTCACGATAGCCACATCCATCATTAAAATGGTAAACTTTAACTACATATTGTCACATAATTATTTGTTCTATAATTCACATTATCTTCGATTCATGTCCATTTGATGTATTTTTTCTCAACATTATATGCTACATTTATTGCATATCTTTTCTTAATTTGTTACAATTCATTTTTATCTGTATTTATTGATATGAATGTGAGGCTTAAGATGACAATTGAAAATGGAAGTTTCATTAATGATGATGTTATTACTCAAACACTCCAAAAGGCCGCCCGTCGGGATGAAAAGGCGGTGCGAGAGGTGCTGGGCAAAGCCCTCGAACTGAAGGGGCTGGAACTGGATGATATTGCTGTCTTGGCAGCAGTCAGCGATCCTGATCTGCTTAAAGAATTGTTCACTACCGCCCGTAAAGTCAAAGAGACCATTTACGGCCGTCGGTTGGTTCTTTTCGCCCCGTTGTATATTTCCAACCTGTGCAGCAATGAATGCCTGTATTGCGCCTTTCGCGCTAAAAACACCGCCGTAAGGCGTCGGGCATTGACTCAAGAAGAAATCCGCAACGAAGTGGAAATTCTTATCAAACAGGGACACAAGCGGGCTTTGGTTGTAGCGGGTGAATCCTATCCGAACGACGGATTCAACTATGTCCTTGAGGCCATCAACACGGTTTATGACACAAAAATCGGCTCCAGCGAAATTCGCCGAGTCAATGTAAATATTGCTCCGCTGACTCTGGATGAATTTAAACTGCTTAAAGACGCCAAGATCGGAACGTATCAGCTTTTCCAGGAAACCTACCACCGCCAGACATACAGCAAGGTCCACGTCGGCGGGAAGAAAAAAAACTACGATTGGCGCGTTACCGCCATGGATCGTGCAATGGAAGCGGGAATTAATGATGTGGGCATCGGTGTCTTGTTCGGGCTGTGCGACTGGCGGTTTGAACTTATGGCGATGATGCAGCATATCCATCACCTTGAAAAGACCTTCGGTATCGGGCCGCACACCATCAGTGTTCCGCGGTTGGAACCGGCAACAGGGTCCGATATGGCGGCTCATCCGCCCAAGCCCGTTGAAGATGTTGAGTTCCGCAAAATCGTCGCGATCCTTCGATTGGCGGTACCCTACACGGGAATCATTATGTCCACACGCGAAACACCTAATATGCGTCGGGAAACGTTTGCTCTGGGTGTGTCACAAATCTCCGCAGGCAGCCGTACCAATCCCGGCGGGTATGCCGAAGGCGAAGATATTTTGGAAGAAGCACAGTTCTCTTTGGGTGATCACCGCTCGTTGGATGAAGTAATTTTTGATATTGCCACATTGGGTTATATCCCGTCCTTCTGCACCGGGTGCTATCGGCTCGGACGGACGGGACAAGATTTTATGGACATGGCCAAGCCCGGCCTGATCAAGGAACACTGCGACCCGAACGCCCTCTCGACTTTTCTGGAATACCTGTTGGATTACGGCACAGAAAAGACCTGTGCCGCCGGTGAAGCATTGATTCAAAAAGCACTTTCTGAAATGACCGGCGAAGCCAAACGCCGCAGCGAAACCATGCTGGAAAAAGTGCGGCAGGGTCGACGGGATGTATTCTGTTAAAAAAAAGATTAATGTTTTTCTGTAATGTATCGTACTGAAATAGACTTGTTGGGCGTTAAAGAAGTGCCCGCTGAAGCACTGTACGGGATTCATACCGTACGGGCCATTGATAATTTCCCCTTTTCGCGGCGTCCTGTGCCGGAAGGGATGATCCGTGCCTACGGTACAGTCAAACAGGCGTGTATCGGAACGTGTATCGATGTCGGCTGCTGGGCAAATGAACCGTCCAAGGCCGAGGCAATGCTGCGGGCATGCAATGAAATGGCCGAAGGTTTACTCAATGAACATATCCGCACGGACTTGATGCAGGGCGGAGCCGGTACGAGTTTGAATATGAACGTCAACGAAGTGCTGGCCAATCGAACACTGCAATTGCTGGGCCAGCCACTCGGTGATTATGCGGTTGTTTCTCCGACCGAGGATATCAACCGATATCAATCGACCAACGATACATTTCCGACGGCACTTAAATTGTCGGCGATTCGGGATATCCAGTCACTCGAAAAGAACCTGATAGCACTGCAGGAAGCATTTCAGGTCAAAGAAAAAGGGTTTTCTCACATTGTCAAGGTCGGCCGTACACAGCTTCAGGACGCTGCACTGACTACGCTGGGACGTGAGATGGGAGCATATGCCGAGGCGATTAACCGGGACCGCTGGCGCATCTATAAATGTATCGAACGGCTGCGGGTAGTTAATCTGGGCGGAACCGCCATCGGTACGGGACTGGCGGCGGAACGGTCTTATATCTTTCGTGTCAGCGATCGGCTGCGAGAGTTGACCGGTATTGGGTTTGCACGGGCAGAAAATCTATTTGAGGCGACTCAGAATAATGACGTGTTTGTAGAGGTCAGCGGTATATTGAAGGCCTGCGCGGCATCGCTGTTGAAAATAAGTACCGACTTGCGACTCTTAAGCAGCGGGCCGGACGCAGGGCTGGGCGAAATTCGTCTGCCTTCACGGCAAGCCGGTTCGTCTATTATGCCCGGCAAAATCAATCCGGTAATTCCGGAGTCTGTCAGCCAGGCGGCAATACAAGTATTGGGCAATGATACGATTATCGCACAAGCTTGTGCGGCGGGCAATCTGGAATTGAATGCCTTTTTGCCGCTGGTTGCCGCCTCTTTGCTGGACAGCATTGAGCTGTTAACTACATCCTGTGATATTCTGCGACGGCACTGTATTGAAGGGCTTGAGGCAAATGAAAACCAGTGCCGAAAAAATATTGAAACATCCACCGCCATTGTTACCGCCCTGCTGCCTGCACTGGGCTACAAACATTGCAGCCGAATAGCCCGACAGGCCATATCAGAAAAGAAAACCATTCGACAGATTGTACTTAACGCCAATCTCCTGACAGAAGAGGAGTTCGAGCGGCTGATCAGTCCGGAAGCTGTTTGCCAACTGGGCTATCGAAAGCAAAATAACAAGAACAGCAAAGAGTCGTCATCGGGGAAATGAATCTATGACTCAAATCGCACCCAAAGGAATGCGTCTGCATATCGGTTTGTTCGGTCGCCGCAACGTCGGCAAAAGCAGCCTGCTGAATGCGATTGTCCGACAGGAGGTTTCGATTGTCTCAGAAATCGCCGGAACTACCACAGACCCGGTTGAAAAACCAATGGAGCTTTTACCCATCGGGCCGGTATTGTTTATCGATACCGCCGGCATCGATGATGAGGGAGCACTGGGACAACTCCGCATCGAGAAAACTCATAAGGCGATCGAGCGTACCGATATCGGTGTGATTATCAGCGACGGACAATGGGGCAGTTTTGAAGAAAAGCTTCTGGCGGAGTTGAAAAAACGAGGTGTCCCTATTATCGCCGTGTTAAGCAAAGCCGACCTGCAACACCCTTCGGCTGAACTGACTGACCAATTGAGCAGACTGAACATCAGCGTGGTTATCGTATCGTCAACAACAGGACAAGGACTTGAGGAGTTTCGCCAGGCACTGCTGGCCGCTGCGCCTGCCGATTTTATTGATAATCCGGCAATTGCCGGTGATTTGGTCGGCCCCGGCCAGACGGCGGTACTGGTCGTACCGATAGACAAAGAAGCCCCGAAGGGCCGGCTTATTTTGCCTCAGGTGCAAACAATTCGCGATCTGCTGGACAGCGATGCGATGTGTCTTGTCGTCAAAGAGCGGGAACTTCGAGCGGCCATCGAAAATCTTAAACAACCGCCGGTGCTGGTGGTAACGGATTCACAGGCATTTTTAAAGGTTGCCGCCGATACTCCACCCTCAGTACCGATGACCAGTTTTTCGATTCTGTTTTCACGATTCAAGGGTGATTTGGTTACGCAAACACTCGGAGCAATGGCTGTAGAGAGTTTACAACCGGGTGATAAAGTACTCATTGCCGAAGCGTGCAGTCATCATCCTATCGGTGAAGATATCGGGCGGGTTAAAATCCCCCGATGGCTGACTCAGTATGTCGGCGGCAAGCTGGACTTTACCACCGTACAGGGGCAGGATTTCCCTGAGGATGTAACACCCTACAAATTGATCATTCACTGCGGCGCGTGTATGTGGAATCGACGTACAATGCTCAACCGCTTGCTGAAATGCCGCCAGGCGGGTGTGCCATTGACCAATTACGGCCTTGTTATTGCTTACAGTCTGGGAATTTTTGAGCGGGCATTAGGACCGTTTCCGGCTGCTTTGCAGGCCTATCACGATACCAAAGTAAAAAAATAAAAGCCAGATCCGTCACGCGGAATCTGGCTTCGGAGGAGGGTGATGAGAAGAAAATTGATAACCCATCGGTTGTATCGTTAAAATCTCGCGCAGAGATTTCGGTATCAGTTTTATGTCGAAGGATTCACTGTTGCCGCAGATTATAGTTCAATTCTGCGTTTGAATGCGAATCAGTTCCTGCTGACGATCATTTTGCAACTCGAATATCAAGCACCCCCGCCGGTGTATCGTTCTTAATACTGATGGCCGGAATTCATATCTCGTCCTGATATATCCAGTTAACAGCAACCAAGTGTGGAGACTATATCTGCGAAATCTGAAAATGTCAATAGTCTTGTAAATTTTCAAAGAAATTTACAACCTTACAGGCGAAAGTATCAGCAATCAGAAAGTGCAATAGTATCTTCCTGATATTTTCGGTCTCCCACATCGGCTCAAAACATTCTATCTATTATAATGATTTCCTTACTATCGATATCATGTTGATATACCCCCCCCATTTTTGCATTGCAGACAGTCCGCCCAAAATAGAACTTGATCATTAGAAGTTATCAAACCGTATTGCAGACTATTTGGGAAATCCGCAACGGGTTTTCGCGTGAAACTATTCAAACTAACGATTGACAATCAGAGCATTTTCAATTCTAATTTAGCGACGGTGTTCACATAAGAAATGCTAATATTCATCATTATCAATACTAAAATCTAAGAAATTGACAGGAGTGCATCGTATGCCTAAACGGGATGATATTAAAAAGGTTATGATCATCGGTTCCGGCCCCATTATCATTGGTCAGGCCTGTGAATTTGACTACTCGGGCACTCAAGCCTGCAAAGCATTACGCAAGCTGGGCTACCAGATAGTTTTGGTCAATTCAAATCCTGCAACGATCATGACCGACCCGGGGATGGCAGATGTTACCTACATAGAGCCTCTGAATGTAAAATCCCTGACAAAGATCATCGCCAAAGAGCGTCCGGATGCCCTTCTTCCAAATCTCGGCGGGCAAACAGGCCTGAACCTATCTTCAGAACTTGCCAAAGCAGGTGTATTGAAAAAGTACGGTGTAAAAGTAATTGGCGTCCAGCTCGATGCGATTGAACGGGGCGAAGACCGGATTGAATTTAAAAAAACCATGGAACGTCTTGGTATTGAGATGGCCCGCAGCAAGCCGGCTTATTCCATCCAAGAAGCTGAGGCGATTGCCGCCGAGCTGGGCTTTCCTGTGGTGGTCCGTCCGGCCTATACGATGGGGGGTACAGGCAGCGGCTTGGTGTACAATATCGATGAGTTGCGTCTGATAGCAGGCCGGGGGTTGGCCGCAAGTATGATCGGGCAGGTCCTGATTGAAGAATCGGTGCTGGGGTGGGAAGAACTTGAGCTGGAGGTTGTCCGCGACGCCAAGGGACAAAAGATTACGGTATGTTTCATTGAAAATGTCGATCCGATGGGCGTGCATACCGGGGATTCATTCTGCACCGCACCAATGCTGACGATCAGCGAAGAACTTCAGCGGCGGCTCCAAAAACATTCTTATGATATCGTAGATGCCATTGAAGTCATCGGCGGGACAAACGTGCAGTTTGCGCATGATCCTGTCAGCGATAGAATTGTCGTCATCGAAATCAATCCTCGTACATCAAGGTCATCGGCGCTGGCATCTAAGGCGACGGGATTTCCAATTGCTTTAATTTCAGCTATGCTGGCGGCGGGGCTGACATTAGATGAAATCCCCTACTGGCGGGACGGTACCCTGAACCAATATACGCCCTCCGGCGATTATGTCGTCGTTAAATTTGCACGATGGGCCTTTGAAAAATTCAGAGGAGTCGAAGATAAACTCGGTACCCAGATGCGTGCTGTCGGAGAGGTAATGAGCATCGGCAAGAATTACAAGGAAGCCTTCCAAAAAGCAATACGGTCGCTGGAAAACGGCCGATATGGACTTGGATTTGTAAAGGATTTTAATACACTGCCGCTGGAAGAATTAATGCAGCGTTTGACGATTCCAACCAGTGAGCGGCAATTTATTATGTATGAGGCTCTCCGTAAAGGGGCAAGCATTGACCAGTTGTTTGAGAAAACCCATATCAAACGATGGTTCATCGAACAAATGGCCGAACTGGTGGCACTGGAAGAGAAAATTCTCAAGTATAAGAGCAAGACACTGCCGGACAAGCTCTTCAAACAAGCTAAACTGGATGGCTTTTCTGACCGCTATCTGGCCAAGTTGCTGGGTACGACGGAAATTGCAATTCGGACACAACGTCTCGGGCTTGGTCTTGCTGAGGCATGGGAGCCGGTTCCCGTCAGCGGTGTGGAAAATGCCGCTTATTATTATTCAACCTACAATGCACCTGACAAGGTTTCTGCCAGCGATAATAAACGCAAAATAATGGTTCTCGGCGGCGGACCGAACCGCATCGGCCAGGGCATCGAATTTGACTACTGCTGCGTACATACCGCCTTTGCTTTGCGGGAATCGGGATATGAGACGATTATGGTCAACTGCAATCCCGAAACCGTTTCAACTGACTATGACACTTCCGACAAGCTGTATTTTGAACCCCTGACGGTTGAAGATGTGCTGAGTATTTACCAGAAAGAAAAGCCGCTGGGTGTGATTGTGCAGTTTGGCGGACAAACCCCTCTTAACATCGCCAAGCAGCTTGAAGAAGCCGGCGTCAACATCCTCGGAACAAGTACTGATGCGATCGACTTGGCGGAAGATCGTGACCGCTTCCGCACCATCATGGAGCAACTCGATATCCCGATGGCCGAATCAGGTATGGCCAGCACCCTTGACGAAGCCCTTATGATCGCCAAACGAATCGGTTATCCGCTGATGGTGCGTCCCTCGTACGTGCTGGGAGGCCGGGGAATGGAGGTCGTTCATGATGAACAGATGCTGCGGCGGTATATTGCAGCAGCCGTTGAAGTCACGCCGGAACGTCCGATTCTGATCGACCGCTTCCTGAGTAATGCAATTGAGGCAGAAGCAGATGCTATTGCGGACGGCAAGGATGCGTTTGTACCAACGGTGATGGAACATATTGAATTGGCGGGAATCCATTCGGGCGACTCGGCATGTGTGATTCCGCCGGTTTCTATTCCCCAAAAACACCTTGATACAATTAATGAATATACTCGCAAGATCGCCGTCTCGCTGAAGGTGGTCGGATTAATGAATATGCAATATGCCATCGCTGACGACAGGGTGTATGTGCTGGAAGCCAATCCGCGTGCTTCAAGAACGGTACCGCTGGTCTCAAAGGTTTGCGGGCTATCAATGGCTCGTATCGCCACGCAGGTAATGCTGGGTAAAAAGCTGTCGGATGTCGGCCTTAAACATTCTGTATATGGGCATTTCGGTGTTAAAGAAGCAGTATTTCCCTTCAATATGTTTCCGGAAGTTGATCCGCTCCTCGGGCCGGAGATGCGTTCAACCGGAGAGGTATTGGGATTGGCAGAGTCCTATGGACTTGCGTTTTATAAGTCACAGGAGGCAACTCAGCAACCGCTGCCGCTGGAGGGAACAGTATTAATCACTGTCGATGACAGTGATAAGCCGCTGATACTTGATACTGCACGGCTGTTTAACAAGCTTGGCTTTAAGATTCTTGCAACCGGCGGAACTTACGCTTATTTGAAAGAGAAAGGCATTCCCGCCGAGCAAATCCAAAAAATGCATGAGGGACGGCCGAATATTGCCGACGCTATTACCAACAAGCAAATCGACTTGGTTATTAATACTCCATCCGGCCGACAAAGCCAGCACGACGATTCTTATATCCGTAAAACGGCTATCAAGTTTAGAATTCCCTACATAACCACCCCAGCCGCAGCGGCCGCCACTGTGCGTGGTATTGAGGCAAAAAGGAAAGGAGATTCCGAAATCAAGTCGCTTCAGGAATACCATGCCGGCATTCACTAACCACAAGAGACATTTAATATCTATACCAGTTAGTATATAAAAAATCAGAGCCCCGCCTTGCTACTCAGGGCGAGGCTTTTCAATTGATATCCATTTACTAAACTTACAAGACCTATTTATATTTTATTATTAAGGTTTTACTTCCCCAAAAAATTCCAGAAAGCTATTGCGGATTACAGAATCAACGATAGAATTTCATTGTTGATATTTATGGTTTGCAATAAATATTCGCTATTTGGTAAGTGATGAGAAAATGAAAAAGATTCCCAAAATCGCCTTATTGATTGAAACCTCACGTGAATTCGGTCGTTCTTTTTTGTATGGGGTCGCCAGATATTCTCGTACGCACGGTCCCTGGGTATTCTACAAAGAGACGGGCGGACTGGAACGCTCCATTCCCAAAATTAAAAACTGGGGTGCAGACGCAGTGATGTCCCGAACGATCAAGAATACCGAACAACTTCATTCATTGAATATTCCGATTATTTATATTATCCATCAGGAGATCAAAGACTCTCCCTATCCATCGGTTGTGACCAACAGCGAAACTATTGCACAAATGGCGGCGGAACATTTTCTCGATCGCGGTTTTCAGAATTTTGCGTATTGCGGTTTTGATACGATGTCATGGTCAGTGCAGCGCGGCAGGTTTTTCGGACAATTTATCAAAAAAGCGGGGTTTGATGTCAGCTATTATACTCAACCTGCCTCCAAGCTCCTTCAACGGTGGGAAAATGAACAGGCCCATCTGGCTGACTGGCTCAAAAAGCTGCCCAAGCCGGTAGCAGTGATGGCCTGCAATGACGACCGCGGTCAGCATGTGATTGAAGCCTGCAAGATGGTTAATATCAAGATACCCGAAGAGGTTGTTGTTCTGGGCGCCGACAATGACGTGCTGGTATGCGATTTATGCGAACCTCCGCTGTCAAGCATTGCTCTAAATACTGAAAAAGCAGGATACGATTCAGCCGAATTATTAGATGAATTGATGCACGGCGAGAAAATGACCGGCCAGCAGATCGTTGTTGAACCCACCCATATTGTTACGCGGCGATCTACAGACGTACTGAGCATCCAAGATCCGGACGTTGCCGAAGCTTTGCGGTTTATTCGTAATAATTGCCGAAATCAAATTACCGTTGAAGATGTCGTTAACGCACTGCCGATTTCGCGGCGTGTTCTTGAAAAACGCTTTCGCAAATTGCTTAATCGTTCGGTGCTTGAGGAAATTCGCAAGGCCCGCACTGATGCGGCGGCCAGGATGCTGGTAGAAACGGAAATGTCCATCTCACAAATTGCCGAAAAACTCGGCTACACTGAGACGGCGCATTTGTCGCGTTACTTTCACAAGGAAAAAGGCGTCAGCCCGATTGCATTCCGAAAACGAATACGCCCGAAATAAAAAAGGAACTGCACAAAACAGCTCCATTGGCATATCTATTGGTAAATTGTCAGAGGTTTACTTCTGTCCGTAATAAGCATTTTTTCCGTGTTTACGGAGATAATGCTTGTCCAGCAGAGTTTGCGGAATAGACTCCTGTTGCGGTGAAAGCGTTAATGCTCCCTGAGCCATACGAGCAACCTCTTCGAGAACAACTGCATTCGTCACTGCCGCAGCGGCATCTTTACCCCAGGTAAACGGGCCGTGATTAGCAACTAAAACCGCTGGAATCTGCATTGGATCGATCCCGGCAAATCGCCGGACAATCACCTTACCGGTGTTCAGTTCATAATCGGAAGATATTTCTCTGTCCGACATAGTTTCTGTCACCGGAACGGGGCCGTAAAAATGGTCGGCGTGGGTTGTCCCCAAACAGGGGATTTCCCGACAGGCCTGCGACCAGATCGTTGCATAACGGGAATGGGTATGACATATCCCGCCGATTGATGGCCAACGCCGATATAATTCAAGATGTGTCGGGGTATCAGATGACGGATGCAGATTGCCCTCAACAATATTCCCGTCAATATCCAAAAGGACAATTTGATCGGGACTAAGCTCATCATATTCGACGCCGCTGGGTTTAATAGCAACTACGCCCCGGCCACGATCAATGGCGCTGACATTGCCCCATGTAAAAATCACCAGCTTATGTTCGACCAACGCAAGATTGGCCAGGCACACTTGTTTTTTGAGTGCCTCATACATTGGCTTTTTCCTTGATGGCCAGCAAGTCTTTCATCACGCCGGAGATGTCGGCACTGCTGCCCTTGACACCAAAGCCGTCATGCAGTTTTTTGTAGAGGACATAGAGCTGCTGGTAAACTTTTTGAGCCTTTTTGTCGGGCTTATAAGTTTTGGGCTTGAGGCCGCACATCGCCTTTTGAGCTGCGGCAAAGGTTTTGTATTGTCCGCCAACTACCGCCGCGGCGACCGCCGAGCCGAGAGCACACGTCTGAGCCGAGCGGGAGACTTTCATCTCACGGCTGGTTACATCGGCGTATATCTGCATCAGCATCGGGTTCTTTTCGGCAATGCCGCCGCAGTTGACGACTTGGCGAATCTTCACACCGTATTCCTCAAAACGATTGATAATCGTCAGAGCACCAAAAGCGGTCGCTTCAATCAAGGCCCGGTAGATTTCTTCCGGCCGGGTGTGCAGAGTCTGGCCCAGAAGAAGTCCTGTCAGCCGCTGGTCGACGAGGATTGTGCGGTTGCCGTTATTCCAGTCCAATGCTAAAAGACCTGATTGGCCGGGCTTGAGTTTGGCCGCCTTCTTGGTCAGTTCGACATGCGAGCCGGAGTCTTTGCCGCCCGGCTGGATGTAGTTCACAAACCAGTTGAAAATATCGCCCACCGCCGATTGACCCGCTTCCAGCCCCCAGAAATCCGGCAAAATGGATCCATCAACAATACCGCAAATGCCGGGGATATCGGGAAGTTTGTCGGTATTTGGCCAGACAACCATATCGCAGGTGCTGGTTCCAATGATCTTGACCAGTGTCCCTTTGCCGATGCCGGAACCTACAGCGCCAAGGTGAGCATCGAAAGCCCCCATCGCTACCGGAATACCGTCTGGCAGACCAAGCTTTTTGGCCCATTCAGCAGTCAGTCCGCCTGCCGCCGTATCGACAGCATAGGTCACATTCGGCAGAGTATCGCGAACACGACCCAGTCCTGGATTAAGTTTGGATAGAAATTCTTTATCCGGATAGCCGCCCCATACGTCACTGAACATTGCTTTGTGACCCGCTGCACATCGACAGCGTTTGAGCTTATCGGGATGATCGGTGCCCGTCAGAACGCCGCATATCCAATCGGCATGCTCTACCCAGGTGTAAGCGGCTTCGAAGACTTTTTTATCGACATTGAGGCAATGCCATATCTTGCTGAAAAACCATTCCGACGAATACGTACCGCCGCACTTGGCCAGATACTCCGGGCGCATTTTGGAGGCCAACTCGGTAATTTTTGCCGCCTCAGCATATCCGGTGTGATCTTTCCACAGCCAGACACAGGCATTCAGGTTCCCCTTGAATGATCTCTTCATCGCCAGCGGCACACCCTCAGCATCTACCGGAATAGGAGTAGAACCAGTGGTATCGACACCGATGCCGATAATCTGATCAGGGGAAAATTTCCTGTCGGACTTTTGGGCCTGTTTTGCGGCTTGGCGAATTGTAACTTCCATGCCTTTCAAATAATCCGCAGGATTCTGGCGTGCTACGTTGTGGTTTGTTTTGTCCAGCAGGATACCCGCCTGACCGCTCTCGTATTCATAAACGGCAGTCCCCAGCTCACGTCCATCCTTAGCATCCACCACCAAACACCGCACCGAATTAGTGCCGTAATCCAGTCCTATTACATAAGCCATTTATCTAACCTCGCTTTATTCTCGTCTTGACTGTCTCAATCAATAACCATTACCCGCGGAAATACAGATATGCAAACAAAATCGCTACCAACACTGCTATCGACGCAATAACATCCCACTTGTTCCAAGTCGCCCGTGAAGCCTTGCGATCCTCCTCGGTCTGGGTCCCATAGGTCAGTCCCCTAAATTTGCTGTAGTCAGGCACCTCGGTCATATAGCTGACCAGGATCATTACGCCAATACAGATTAAAAAGATGGCCAGACTGTAATACTGGAAGTACATATTGTTGATAATCCACAGGAATGAGCCTTCCGTATACGAAAAGCTCGGAATCAGCTTGACGGGGGTATCGACAGCCAACCTGAAAAGCCCGAGAAGGAATCCGACAATCATTGCCCACAGACAACCCTTGGCATTAAGCCGCTTGCAGAAAACACCCAAAAAGAATACTACAAAAATCGGCGGCGCCAAGTAAGCCTGAACACCCTGCAGATAATCGTACAGGCCCTTGCCCCCTTTGATCACGGGAATCCAGGCCAATCCGATCAACACCATAACAGCAGTAGCCACACGGCCAACCCAGACCACTTGTTTCTGTGTCGCGTCAGGGCGAAGTTTTGAATAAAAGTCAATGGTAAACAACGCCGCAGACGCATTGAAAGCACCCGCCAGTGAACTCATCAGTGCTGCCAGCAGCCCAGCCACAACAAGTCCGCGTATGCCGAGAGGGAGCACTTCAGCCACAAGTCGCGGGAAGGCTTGCTGTGCATTATCGCGGAGGAGTTGACCGCTTTCGCCGAAAAATGTCTGCTGCAAGGCGGCATTCTGTCCGCTCTTGGCCAAAGCAAAGGCAATCATGCCGGGGATAATAAAGATAAAAACCGGCAGCAGTTTCAAGGCCGCCGAGCATATGGAGCCTCGACGCGCAACCTGTTCATTTTGAGCGCCCAGTACACGCTGAACAATATACTGATCGGTACACCAATACCACAACCCGATAATCGGCGCACAGAAAAGCATACCGATCCAGGGATAGTTGTCATTAAAGTACCATGCCATCCTCGCAGGTTCCTTAACAGGAGCCCATGTCGCAACGACCCCCTTGGGAACCAGCGGTTTCCACAGATTGAACATCTCCGAGCCGGCCCATTGACGCAGTTGGTCCCATCCGCCGAGCGCCTTTAATCCGTAAACCGTTACGCACGCCGAACCGACAACCAAAATAATCGTCTGAATCGCCGAGGTGTAGGCTACCGCCCGCATGCCGCCCATAATCGTATAGATACCCGTTAAAACAACCACCAGAATCGATCCAACCCAAAAGCTGTCCATTCCCATAAACCTTACATCGGGAATCAATACGGCAAAGACAACCCCGCCTGCAAAAATACCAACGGCCAGTTTGGTCAGAACATATGCAACCAGTGAAATAACCGATAGCACCGTACGATTCACAGGAGAGAAACGTTTCTCAAGGAATTCCGGCATCGTAAAAACCTGGGACCGCATATAGAAAGGAACCAATATCCACGCCAATACCAAGAGACACCAGGCATGCAGCTCGTAGTGGGCCATGGCTACACCATCGGTAGCACCCGATCCTGCAAGGCCGACCAGGTGTTCGGATCCGATATTGGACGAAAAAACCGCCGCCCCGATAACCCACCATCCCAGATTACGTCCAGCCAGAAAATACTCATCTGTTGTTTGTGACTTTTTTTCTTTTAGGTAGGCCCACCACGCAATACCAAAAACAATCACAAAGTAACCTAAGATAACAAGCCAGTCTACTCCATGTAATGCTGTCATGCTATAACCCTTTCTATAGAGTTTTGAGAATACGACGCCGTTTATCGAGCTGAAAACTTATAAACCGTCGTTGTCTTATAGGTCTGGCCGGGGCGCAACGTCGTTGTGGGGAAGTTAGGTTTATTGGGACTATCGGGATAGTGCTGTGTTTCGAGGCAGAAGCCGTAACGATGCTGATAGACTTTACCGCCCTTGCCGGTCAATGTCCCGTCAAGGAAGTTTCCGGCATAGAACTGTACTCCCGGTTCATTGGTCCAGACTTCCATGACACGACCGCTGGTCGGTTCATATACTTTTGCCGCCAAACTCATCTCGCTGCCTTTTTTGTTAAGGACCCAGTTGTGGTCATAACCGCCGCCGAATTTGAGTTGTTCAAAGTCGTTGTCAATGTGGGCACCGATTGCCGTCGGTTTCGTAAAGTCC
This sequence comes from uncultured Pirellulales bacterium, assembly GCA_964649955.1. Taxonomy (GTDB): domain Bacteria; phylum Planctomycetota; class Phycisphaerae; order Sedimentisphaerales; family Anaerohalosphaeraceae; genus T3Sed10-213. Next base: position 29,140 of record CAZYQN010000022.1, on the reverse strand, counting down.
ATCGGCGTGCCTTTGACCGGCAGGATTTCGCCGGTAGTAATCAAACCTGCATCAACCGGTGTATAGCGGTCGGCGTTGAGCATCAATTCATGATTGAGAATGCTCCCATTGCCCTGTCCGGCCAGGTTAAAGTAACCGTGGTGCGTCAGATTGCAGACTGTGGCCTTATCGGTTACGGCAGTATAATCAATCCGCAATTCATTGGCATTGGTCAACGTATAGACCACCATCACACTCAGAGTGCCGGGATAACCTTCTTCCATATCCTTGCTCGTATAACGCAGTGTGACAGCTACGCCATCTTTTCCTGCCTGCTCTGCGGTGGCCTGCCAAACGACTTTGTCAAAGCCCTTCAGACCGCCATGAAGATGATTTTCGCCGTTATTAATAGCAAGCGAATAGGTCTTGCCATCCAGTGTAAATGTACCTTTGCCGATGCGGTTCCCATAGCGGCCTACGATACAGCCAAAATAGGGACTCTCGCCCAGATAACCCGACAATGACTCAAAACCCAAAACGATGTCAGCCGGTTTTCCATTTTTATCAGGCATCCATAACTCGGTGACGATCGCGCCGTAGTTAGTTATCTTAGCCACAGCTCCATTGGCATTTGTCAGTGTGTATAGCGATACCTTCTGTCCATCCGGCATTGTGCCGAAATCTGTTTCTTTAATGCTCATTGGGCCTTTCCCCTGTGAAGATTTGGATTGACTGCAAGGACAGGTGCATCCTGTCCACAAAAGCACGCTTGCCAGAATAACTGCTAAACCTGTTCGAATTGCCATAAACTTCATTGTGTCGCCTCCTGTGCTTGGTTAAATAACAGTTTTATAAGAGTTTTAATTGTGAGATATTGTAGTACCGTTGTGTCGGGACTGTCAACGATTAATTTGATAAATTTATTATCGTTTTGCGAAATCTTATTTGATAAAAAAACCTGTTCGGTATTTTTCCGAACAGGTTTGTTGTCTGTTAACTTGTTACCATTACCACCAGAACCACTGGCCTTGTGTATATTGATGTTTTATATTGCTGTTGGGCGGCTGCGGGCCAAAATCTTGCCAAGCCACATGGCCATCGGCATAAGCAATATTGGAACCTTCCGGTTTCACTCCCTGATTGGTACCGGAGTAAAGCCGCTGGCGGGAAGGATGATTGGAGCTATCCACCAGAGTATTGCCGCTTAAGGCAACAATTCCGCCAGAGGTAATATTGAAAAAGTTCCAGTTGTTTTGTTCACTGATAATAACATCCATTATCATCGTTTTTGAACCCGCAGCTTTGACATCCGAAAGTTTGCGTATCCAATTTGCCTTTTCACCGGATACCAAAGTATTGTTCAATATTGACGCCCCCGTACTGGAATCGTATTTATCAAACATATAAATATAAGGGAGAACGCGATAATATTGTTTTTGCTGAGCTGGTGTCAGGGTGCTTTCGTCACGCAAAGTAACAGGGTTTGGATATGGACCGCCTGAAGCTACCCAGCTATATTGCCAGAACCGTGCGTCATCAGCAACTTTAGTCTTATTTGCGGGACAAAAATAGGTGTCATTTTCAGTGAAACCGGCATAACGCGACAGTTCATTGGTCATCCAGAAACTTGTATCCCACAGCCATGGGCCAAGGCCAGAGGTAGGGACATAAGAATCATTTTCATTGGAGTAGAGGATTGTTCCCAAAGACTGCTGTTTGAGGTGGTTCGAGCAGATAATGCGCTGAGCATATATCTTTGCACGCCCCAATGCAGGCATCACAATGCTTAAGAGAAGTGCAATAATTGCGATAACCACCAGCAATTCAATCAGCGTAAATGCTTTTTTTCTTGTGCTAACCATCGTTCGGCCTCACCTATTAACAAATTTGTTGCCCCCATTTGTTACTACTTTCATTACACTATGCAGGTTCCGCTTAAATCTGGTGCGTAATTCTTAGCTGATATAGAAAAAATTTAATTTTTTCTCAATGCTGAATCGCAGTATAGCACATTATTCGTTATTTTATTTACCATTTTGCGAATATTTTTTGTTTTTTCGCGAATACACCCCCTTGCTTGATATTAACATAAGTGCTTTATTTATAGACAAATATATACTGTGATTTTTAAAAAGTTTAAAATAGAAATGTCAAATTCCAAAATTTGTATTCACAGCTTTGGCGGCTAACAACAATGGATGATTTCGGGGAACAGTCTTGATCCGACCAGCCACTTGCCGCAGAGGAACGCTGTCAAGCCGACCTTCCTTCCAAACCACAAGGCGATTGATACGATTCTTCATCAATAATTCAACAGCAAAATGTCCAAATTGAGTCGCCAATACCCGGTCATAGGGACTAGGTGTGCCACCACGCTGAACGTGCCCCAGAACCACCGAACGGCAGGATAATCCCGTCAACTTTTCAAGTTGGTCCGCTAAAACAGCTGAAATCCCTCCCAGCCGGATAGGATCGGGGCTGTCTTTGAGAATTTTAGAAATAAAGGCTTGGCCGCCCTGTGGTTTAGCACCTTCGGCAACAGCGATAATACTAAATCGCTTTCCTTTTTTCGACCGAGATAGTACATAATTTGCGATCTTATCCAGCCGATACGGTATCTCCGGAATCAAAATTACATCTGCCCCTCCGGCTGCTCCCGCATAGAGTGCAATCCAACCAGCATAACGCCCCATGACTTCAACAATCATAATACGGTGATGCGAACTGGCCGTGGTATGTATCTTGTCGATCGCCTCGGTGGCCGTGTTGACGGCGGTATCAAAACCAAAGGTAACATCCGTTCCCCACAGATCGTTATCGATGGTTTTGGGGACCCCCATAACAGGCAGGCCTTTTTTGGCAAACCCTGCGGCCGAGGCCATCGTACCATCGCCGCCAATGCAGACCAACGCTTCAATTTGATGCCGCTTGAGATTGTCGATGCACTGAACAGAGACATCTTTCTTGCGTGTCCCTTTGCCGGCCGGGACAGCATATGAAAATGGATTGGATTTATTGCAGGAGCCGAGGATTGTTCCGCCTGCGGTAAGAATGTTGCTGACGTCCTCATATCGAAGCGGATGGAGACGATTTTCAATCAGACCAAGATAGCCGTCTTCGATTCCCCATACCTCGATACCATAGCGGCTGATCGCTGTTTTCGTTACAGCACGGATTACAGCATTCAGTCCGGGACAATCTCCGCCCCCCGTCATCACGGCAATCCGTTTATATTTTTTCTGTCTGGCCATCATATTTTCCTCGTTGTAGTTATCTATTTGTTTTTGGCCAGATTACACTGAATGACTTGGTGGTGCAACAAAAAAAGGCCCCGGCGGGTTGCCGGAGCCTTGAGGTATTTGATTTGTTACTTTGGCTATTTGTTCTGCATTGATTTTTTAGCAGCGGCAATAACGGCTTCTGTCGTAATCCCGAACTTTTCAAAGCAGGTCTTGAACGGGCCGGAGGCGCCAAAGCCCTGCATCCCAACGAACTCACCATAGGTCCCTATCCAGCGATCCCACCCCATACGAATGCCGGCTTCAACCCCCACGCGAGCCTTGACCGAAGACGGTATTACGCTTTCGCGGTAGGCAGCATCCTGTTGGGCGAACAGTTCCCAGCATGGCATACTGACCACTTGAGCCTTAATACCTTCGGCGGCCAGCTTTTCATGTGCCGCAAGAGCAAGCTGCACTTCCGAGCCGGTGGCTAAGAGCAGTACATCGGGCTTGTCAACTTTGACCAGCACATAGGCGCCTTTTTCGAAGTCTTTCATTCCGGGATATTTGGCAGGGTTCAATACAGGCAGGTTCTGCCGGGTCAGCGCGGTCGCCGCAGGTCCATCGGTATGTTCAAGCATATATTTCCACATCCGTGTTGTTTCATTGGCATCGGCGGGCCGGAAGACTTTCAGATTCGGAATCGCCCGCAGAGAAGCGATTGTTTCGACAGGCTGGTGAGTCGGCCCGTCTTCGCCGACACCGATGCTGTCATGTGTAAAGACAAAGATCGTCGGATAGTGTGACAACGCTGCCACACGAATAGCCCCTCGCATATAATCGGCAAAAACGAGGAACGTACCGCCGTAAGGACGGACAAGCTTACTGACAGCCATACCGTTCATAATTGCCCCCATGGCGTGTTCACGGACACCATAGCGGATGTAACGCCCGGCACGGTTGGTTTTGGTGAAGTTTTCGGCCCCCTTAAACCACGTATTGTTTGAAGGAGTCAGATCCGCAGACCCTCCTATTACCAATGGCATAGAGGGCATCAACATCTCGAGAGTTTTTCCGGACGCCGAACGGGTAGCAACGGGTTTCTCGGGGTCAAACGTCGGCAGTTTTGCAGGGTCAATCATGACCTTACCCGACAGAGTATCGTTTAATTCTTTGGCCGCGTCGGGATTGGCCTTAGCCCAGGCATCAAATTGCTTTTGATAGGCCGCCTGAAACTGTTGACCTTTGGTTTTGCACTGTGCCATATGGGCGGCGACCTCGGCAGGAACAACAAAACTCTTTTCCGGATCCCAGCCTGCATTCTTCTTGATGAGTTTTATCTCGTCATCTCCCAGTGGTGCTCCGTGGGCAGTATGCGTATTTACAAAATTCGGACTGCCAAATCCAATATGCGAACGGAACTTGATCAGCGTAGGCCGTTCCGTCTGAGCTTTTGCAAAATCAATTGCTTTGTCCAGCGCATCGATATCGTGACCGTCGCCGCCAATCTCGACAATATGCCAGCCATAAGCACGATATCGAGCGGCAACGTCTTCACTGAATGACAAGTTTGTTTCGCCGTCAATAGTAATGTGGTTGTCGTCGTAAATTACGACAAGATTATCCAGCCCCAGATGACCGGCCAAACTGCTGGCTTCTCCGCTGATCCCCTCTTCAAGACAGCCATCGCCGCAAATAGAATAAATCGTATAATCAAAAATGTTGTATCCGTCTTTGTTATAACGGGCCGCCAGATACTTCTGGGCAATTGCCATTCCAACTGCATTTGAAATACCCTGCCCCAGCGGACCGGTTGTCGCTTCGACACCGGGGGTATAGCCGTATTCGGGATGGCCGGGGGTTTTGCTGCCCCATTGACGGAACTTCTTGAGTTCTTCAAGAGGCAAATCATAGCCGCACAAGTGCAGCAGGGAATAAAGAAGCATACTGCCGTGGCCGGCAGAAAGTACAAAGCGGTCGCGGTTAATCCAGTTGGGATCGGCAGGGTTATGCCTCAAGTGGCGAGTCCAAAGCGCATAGGCCGCAGGGGCCATTCCCATAGGCATACCGGGGTGGCCGGACTTAGCCGCTTGAACACCTTCCATGGCTAAGAAGCGTATCGTCTGAATACACTGTTCATCAAGAGTCGAGAGGCCTGATTTTTTTGTGATTTCTGCCATAATTTCCCTTTTATATTCTAATTTAACCTTGTTTTGTCGCCTTTCTGACCTGAAAAGAGGGGTTATCCTACCTCACGTGATTGTCTGTTGCAAGCGATTTTGGTGTAGATTTTATGAAACAAAACTTAATCAAACAACGTCTATTTATTTAACAAAAGAATCAACTGCAATCAACAAGAGAAATTATTTAATATTATCTATAATTATCGTACAATAAATATTTCTTATTGGTAAATATACTTAAACGGAATTTCTCAGGGTGAGGACAAATAATTTTAAGTCTTTATAATAAAATATTTTATATCTTTCCAAAGGGTCTATTAATCTGTTGGCAACTCAACAGAGCGAAGGAACTCATTGACTGGTCCATACCATTCTGATATGATAAATAAGATTATGACACCAACAAAGAAAATCGATAAGAAAAAAACCGTAAAAAAGAAAACTTCTTCTGCGTCTGTAGCGACAGTAAAACGCCCTGCCAAAGCGTTTCGGACCTATGAACAGGCCATGCAATATCTGTTCACGACGACCGACTACGAAAAACAGCAGCGCTTACGCTATAACGTAACAACATTTGATCTTGAACGGATGAATACCCTGCTAAAAGGGATTGGAGATCCGCACAAAAAGACCAAATGCGTACATATTGCCGGCACTAAAGGAAAAGGATCGACGGCAACTATGCTGGCGCGGATGATGGAAGCAAACGGATATAAAGTAGGGCTTTATACCTCGCCTCACGTCACGACGCTTCATGAGCGCATCGTTGTGAATTCTTCAATGATCACCCGCAAAGAACTGCTGGATTTGATCAACCGCATCCATCCGGTGCTGGAAAAAATGAGCCGTCACGACAATCAGCCAACGTTTTTCGAAATTATTACGGCTATTGCATTCCTGCATTTTGTTGACAACAAAGTGGATATTGCCGTTATCGAAACCGGTTTGGGCGGCCGTCTGGACAGCACGAATGTGATTATGCCTGAAATCGTCGGCATCACCAGCATCAGTATTGACCATCAGAATCTTCTGGGTAATACCTTGGACAGTATTGCCAAAGAAAAGGCCGGCGTCATGAAGAAAGGCGTTCCTGTGGTCACAGTGCAGCAGGACCCGATTGCAATGAAAGTGCTTAAAAAGCAAGCGGCAACGCTGAAGGCCCCGTTTATTATTACCGGCAAAGACGTTGATTTTTCATATCGATTTGAGTCCTCGCGAGAGCATGGTCCGCATACACGGATATGTCTGACAACGCCAAGCAGCCGTTTCGAGCATCTGCGGGTTCCCCTGCCGGGTGAACACCAGGCCATTAATTGCGGTTTAGCGCTGGCGATGCTGGACCGTTTGAAAAATCAGGGCTATAAAATCGATGATGAAAAAGCCATAACCGGTCTTCACGGCATCACAATGCCCGGCCGGATGGAGATGCTTTACGGTGATCCGCGAATACTTATCGATGCCGCGCACAATGCCGCCAGTATTCGAGCATTGATACAGGCAATCGGTCAGCATATTCCTTACGATTCTCTGGTATTTATTTTCGGCTGTAACGCCGACAAAGATGTTCGGGGTATGTTAACAGAGCTTCAATACGGAGCCGATAAAGTCATCTTTACGCGCAGCAATTCGCCCAAAGCGGTTTTTCCGATGGATCTGGCCGAGATGTACACCGACATCTGCGGCAAGATGTGCCAGACTGCATTGTCACTGAGAGAGGCTGTTCGCATTGCAAAAAGTGCGGTCACGCGGGAAGATCTGGTCTGTGTGACTGGCAGTTTCTATCTGGTCGGTCAGACTAAAGAGCTGTTCAGCCCCCAGCACGTTTTAGTTCCCTGAGTTTTTAAATGGTTATTTTTACGGATAAATCCAGGGGATATTTCCCTAAATCGGAATTCTTAACCCTAAAAAATTAGTTTTTTTTAGTTGATTTCTAACATAATGCCGATAAACTCTGTACCAGGATGTTGTTAAGGCCTGACAAGAAATGTGGTTAGTATTAAAACAAGTAGTCGAAACGAGAACTGTAATTTTTGAAAGGAGATCGAAAATGAAAAAATTGTTGGTTTTGGTTGTGCTGTGCGGCTTGTTGTCGACAGCAAACGCCGCGGACGTAGCCGGAAAGGAAATTGGCATTACGTTTGACGCGACGTTCATGAGCAAGTACATCTGGCGCGGTTTTGATCTGTTCGATGACAAAGCAGCTTGGCAGCCAAGCGTTGATCTTGACTTGGGCAGTGGTTTCCATGCCAACATCTGGGCTTCTTATGCCGGCGCAAGTGGTTTTGTCAATGGCACCGAGTATGATTACTCACTGTATTATGTTAACAGTATTTTGGATGATTGCTATAAGACCGATTACAAGGTCGGATGGCGCTACTATGATTTCATTGACAATCCATCTGACCTCATCGATATGCAGGAAGTTTTTGCGGAATTTGCAATGCCCCAGCTTATCGGTGGCGGTGTTGTTCCTCATGGAGCCATATATCATATGTGGCAGGCACGCAGCGGCGGCGATGTAGGTTTGAAAACCGGACAAATCTTTTTAATGGGTTTCGACTACAACTTTACCATGCAACAGATGCCTGAACTGCCAATGACCTTCTCATGGGACATTGTCTATAATGGCGGTGTCGGCTCAGCAACATTCAGACCTAATCAGGCCTTGAATGTAGATGTCGACAACGATTGGTCACACATGCTGTGGGGTCTGAAGACCAATTTCAAATGCCCGATGACCGGTGCCACCATCACCCCGGCGGTCTATTTCCAGAACTCCTTCGACAGTTCCGTCAACAATGAAGATGAACTGTTCGCAGGTCTTTCCTACACCCTGAAATTCTAATTTCTGATTTCAGGTCTGCCTTAACACAAAAAAGGCCAGCTCTTCATGAGCCGGCCTTTTTTTATTGTCATACATCCAATTTTTTGCTGCGCTGCTGATAACTCCTAAAAACCTGCCTTACCAGGTTTGCGTCATTGTATAGACCAACGTAGCAGTGCTGTCTGCCTTGACATCGACCTTGAAGCGGCAGGTAAACGCATCCTTCTTTTCAAAATCATGTGATTTTTTGTCAACCTTCCAGTTGACATACTGCGGAACAATTTCATCGACAAAAACGGATACAGGTTCTTCCTTGCGATTGCGAATCTCAACGCTTCGCGTAAATGTCACAAAACGGTCACCTCGCCGCTGGTCAATGATTTTCTGTTCCGGAACAATATCAAAGGCATCGCCGATATACAGGGAGATTTTTTCCTTTCGTGCCGTATGATCGATCTGATCTTCACCGACAAATTCGAGGGTGTCATCCGCCGGGTCTTTCTTGAAAACCCGCACTCTCCCTTTCGGCAGTGCTATGCCAAGATGATAGTCTTCCTTATTTTCAAACTCGATCTTGACCTGCACCTTGTCGCGTCCCCGAGTCAACCAGTCATTGATCGAGGTCGTATATACAAATTGTTTATCGACCGGCACATTTCGCGCTGTATCAATCAGCTCAATCTGCTTAACCTGACGATTCTGGATGGTCGATTTTCGGCCAAGCGTATAGAGATGATACTCCATAAAACTCTTTTCCTGGAAACCCATTCCGTTGTCCGCCTTAGCCATACCTATAACCATACGTTCCTGCATCATCGGTGCCGCCGGAGGCTGGACACGCCGGACATCGCCGGCGATCAGTTTAATAGTTGCCTCGTTGTAGGCCGCCCCGCTTTGGTTGTCGATCGTAACCCAGCCGGATAAATCAAGCTTATCCTCTTTCTCACTGAGAACTGCCGAATAGTCGGCTTTCCAACCGATCCCTTCGGTAGTATAGGCAACCTGACATCGCTGTGTGCCTGCAGCTTCGGCATTGGCCAGCCAGACAAGTGTTGGCCGGGTCAGCAGGTCTTCCGGCTTTTTGTCCAATTGAATCTTCTCAACCGAGGCGCGGCTGACAATATGCATTTGGCCGGTATCGGCATCCTGGAGAATCAAGTCACCGCCTATAGCCGCGGTTAATACGCCCGTCAAGAGACTCGAGCCGCTGGAACCGCTGCCTTTGACAAGGAGACTGACCGGCTGATCGATATAGCGTTTCAGCAGACTGTCGGTGTTGACCAGATCGTACTCATAATTCTGTTCGAGGATCGAGACCGCATCGGGGTCCGAAAGACAAAGAAAATTCACACTGGTCGGGTCTATCCTCTCCGCAACTCCGGTAAACTGCACTCGGTTAAGCCCTTTGTTAAACGCCATTTCGCGGTGCTCTTTGACCACTGCAAAATTGTCATTGTAGATGGTGATTGCAACATCCGGAGGCGTTTCTGCCGCCATTCCTGCCGCAGATAACAATGTCCCCGCCAGAACTGACACTTTACGACTTGTTTTCATAGCTTGCTCTCCCTAAATAAAAGTAGGCTCCGGTACTAAAATACTGTGTTTCACTCTATATACTGTAGTACGGAAAATGGTTTGTGGAAAGTAAAACTTGTGTAAAAAAACTGTCAGATACGATTGAGAACATAGGATACGAGACTTTCGAGTGCGTGTTTTGCGGGACTGTCAGGCAAAACACCCAGATTTCGGAGAGCCTCAGAACCGAACGCTTCAGCCCGCTGTCGGGTATATTCAATCGCCCCACTGTGTTTAATTGCCTCATAAAGTGCGTAGGGATCAGTGTTTCTCTTAAGCTGGTCCATCTTTTGTTTTATGAATTGATCGCCGCCCTGCCGAAGCCAGTTGATCACCGGCAGTGTAATTTTTTCGTTGAGCAAATCGGTGCCAAGAGTCTTGCCCTCTTTGTCTGTATTACCCAAAATATCCAACAGATCATCGGTAATCTGGAAGGCCATCCCCAATGCACGACCATACCCCCGAAGACTATTTTGGACAGATGGGTCAGCATGTCCGGCCAAAGCTCCCAGACCACAACAGGCCCCAAATAACGAGGCCGTTTTCCCTTCAATAATTGCAAAATAGTCGGCCTCGCTCAGATTCGGATCGCCTTTTCGCAGATTCTGGCGAATCTCACCGGTACAAATCGCTTCGGCAGTCTGACATAGTATTGTCGCCGCCTCAGACAGTTCCAAAGACGCCCCAAGGCCAAAAGCCCTGCTGAGGACAAAATCGCCCAACAACACGGCCTGCGTATTTCCCCAAAGGGCATTGGCGCTGCTCCTTCCCCGTCGAGTTTGCGCCTGGTCGATAACATCATCATGTAAGAGAGAAGCCAAGTGAATCATCTCGGCAATCGCGCCCAGTTCGATATGTTCCTCACGCAAAGGGCCGAAACATCCGCCGCTCAGCAATACCAACGCCGGACGCAGCATCTTTCCGCCGCCAAGATGAAGCTGTGAAAGCCATTGACCGACCGGCCAGTCCGCATGTGTCAATACACCTGCAATGCGATTTCGCACGCGATCTAAATCCGATGCGAAAGGTCGCAACAAATCTGTCAATTCAAAGGATTTTTGATTGGGTGCTTTCACACGCGCTCGGTCAGGAATGGGCATAAGCAAAAAACATCTTGCGGAGCCGTTTTGTCATTGGACCCGGTTTTCCATTACCAATCAGACGGCCGTCCATCTCGACAACTCCTATCACTTCAGCCGCAGTACCCGTTAAAAAGATTTCATCGGCGGCGTAGAGGTCAAACCGCGTCATATCCTGCTCAATCACAGTGATCCCCTCCTGTTTGGCCAGCCGAATGACTACACGACGGGTAATGCCGTCCAGCGAACCTGCCTGTACCGGCGGTGTGTAGACAATTCCATTTTTTACTATAAACACATTATCACCGGTGGCCTCGGCTACATAACCGAGATGGTTGTACATAATCGCTTCCCCTGTACCGGCATCAATGGACTCGATCTTGGCAAGAATATTATTGAGGTAGTTCAGGCTCTTGATCTGAGGCGGCAAAGCCATCGGATGATTGCGTATAGTCGAAGCACTGATAACTTTCATCCCTTTTTCGTAAAAGGCTTCCGGATACAATTTGATATTACTGGCAATAATGACCACTGCGCCGTTCTTGCATAAGAAGGGATCCAGCCCGAGATCGCCGATACCTCGCGTTACAAGTAAACGGATATATCCTTCCGTGATATTATTGGCTTTAACCGTCTTCTCAACCGCTTCGGTCATCACATTTAAGGCCATCGGCACGGTCAGACGAATCACTTTTGCAGATTCATAGAGTCGCTCCAAATGGGCTTTCAGCTCAAAAACTTTTCCGCTGTAAACACGGATTCCTTCGAATACTCCATCGCCATACAGCAAGCTGTGGTCAAAAACCGAGATGTTGGCGTCTTTTTCATCCACCAAACCATTTCCGAGCCAAATCTTTAAAGCCATGTGATTCTCCATTATATACCATCTTTATCCAGTTGTATCCACACGCTCAATTTTACCATCGCTAAGGCGTATTACCCGCTGTGCTTTAGCCGCAATATGCTCGTCGTGCGTTACCATTACAATCGTCTGCCCTGTGCGGTGCAGCGCATAAAGAACCTCTAAGATACCAGAACCTGTGTGAGAGTCAAGGTTTCCTGTCGGTTCATCCGCTAAAAGCAAATCGGGCTGATTAATGATTGCCCGTGCCAGGGCCGTACGCTGGCGTTCTCCGCCGGACAATTCATAGGGTTTATGCCCGAGCCTGTCCTTAAGCCCAAATTGCTCCAGAAGGAGTTCTGCTCTTTTTATTGTACGGTTACGAACAGTCAACCATCCTAATGAACTCACTGACGCCATTGCCGGTACTAAAACATTCTCTAATACGCTTAATTCATTCAAAAGATGGTAAAACTGAAAGACGAAACCTACTGTTTTATTACGAAATCGGTCTAATTTACGGCCACGAAGGTTATTAAGCAGGATATTATTGAATTCTACGCTCCCTGTATTCGGTTTATCCAAAGCACCGAGGATATGCAAAAGTGTACTTTTTCCGCTGCCTGATGCACCGATTATCACAACAAATTCACCCTGTTGAATCGACAAATTAACACCCCGAAGAACATTTAAGGTGCTTTTACCCATTCTGTAAGACTTATGAATATCATTGACTTTCAATATAGTCGTCATTGATGATAATCCTATTTTTTTTAATAATTATAGTTGGCTCACTTGCAGGGTTTCGACCGGTCTTTTGAGTCCTGCTTTGAGACTTGGAACCAAACCTCCCACCAGACACACTCCTATAGCAGCGATAAAAATCGAGGTGATAAGCACTGGATCAACCCGGCTTGGAATTTCACCGATTGCATAGACAGTTCGATCCCAAAGCTGCCAGCCATAATGCTTATAAAGCCAATTTTCTATTGCATTGATCCGCCACAGAAACAGACACCCCCCCGCCATTCCAAGCAACGCACCAATAAGCCCGGTCAGAACGGCAAACCCCTCAAAGACGGCCACAATGCTGCCCGTAGGAGTGCCTATGCTGCGTAAAATTCCGATATCACGGCTGGTATGACTGACAATCATATAAAGCACCACAAAGATGATAAAAACAGTAATCACTCCCAACATCAAAAACAGCAGAATCAGCATGGTTTGTTCTTTTTCCATTGGGGCAATCATATTGCGGCGGTTC
>CAZYQN010000022.1:0-16074 GCA_964649955.1 uncultured Pirellulales bacterium | reverse complement strand
CAGAATCAGCATGGTTTGTTCTTTTTCCATTGGGGCAATCATATTGCGGCGGTTCTGCTGCCAGCTTTCGACTCGAACATGTTCAAAAAGGTCACCGCCGGCTTTGGTGCCGTATTCTGCGGCATGCTGATGCCATAGCGTTTCAACCCGCTGCACACCCTGAGCAACGGCAATATCCGGCCGGAATTTAATGGAGATTTCGTTAATACGGCGCAAAGGGCTGTCCATTCCACACAGGGTTTGAGCGGTATCCAGCGGGATATAGACCGTATTACCATCAACTTTGACCAATCCGCTATGACTATCATCGCTGTAATAAAATGACCGGCTGCTGACCATATCGGTGCCGGCACGGGCAAGCCCTCCCCGGATATTCAGTGGAAAACTGCTGATTACAAGATTGAACGGAAACGGATCGATCTCATGCCTATAACCGCCCTCGGGAAGACGACGATTCGGCATCAGATCAATGCCCACGATACAGCCTTCAAGGGAGTCATCATAGGTTGGTACAAACGCCAATTCAGGGGTCTCTTTTCGATAATACAGGCTGTCGCCAAAACCCGTCGCCTGTGCGTGCAGAACGGGATCAACGCCGACAATTTCGATACCGATGTTCCAATTGGCCCCCGGCTGGGTTAACAGCCCGACTTGCCTTACAACCGGCGAAACCGCTTCAACAAACGGCTCTTGAACAAGTTTTTCAATAAAAGGTTCATAGTAGCCCAAGCCCACCAGAGAGTCGCTGCTGAGGACACAGTCGCCCACATAGCGATGGTTTTTTTCGCGGAATTCACTGACCAGTCCATTCATCACTGTCATCACGACAACGACAATAAATACACAAAGAGCTACGGCTGTAACCGCCAGAATTGTAATCGGCCGTTTACGAAAATACCGCCATGCCAGCATCCATTTATACATCGTTTATTCGTACCTAAGAATTTCCACCGGCTTTACCCGGGCAGCAGAAATCGCCGGGATCACTGCTCCAAAAGCAGCGGCCAGTATCCCCGCCCCTGCAATCGGCCACACCGCCGACCAGTTAACCGTATTGGGGATCTGCGAGAACATATAAGTGCTGGCCTTCCAGACTTTCAGTCCAAAAGCGGCACTGGCCGCCTGCTCAATCGCATTGATATGGTGCGTAAACAGACAGCCCAGACCAATCCCGCAGGCCGCCCCGGCCGCTCCGGCCAATGCACCGAAAATTACAAATATCATTGCCACTGAAACACTGCTCAATCCGCAGCTTTTAAGAATGGCAATGTCTTTACGCCGTGTCATAACGATCAGATAAAAAATACACAGCACCAGCAGAATAATACCAAGACTGACCAATCCGAAAATAAACAGCAACACCTGCAGCTGTTTGTGATATTCTGCAATTAACTGGGCCTGCATTTGTCGGGTGGATTTAATGTCGGCCAGTGCGTACCAGGGAAATCGGTCTTTAGCGAATGAATACCACACTCCACGGACAACGGCCAATGCCTCTTGTTCATCAGCACCGGGCACAAGACGTATCTGAATAATATCCGCCCCCGGTTCGGATTCGGGGTATAAAGACTTCGACAGTGAAGTGATCGGCAGATAGACAAACGCCTCGTCAAAATCATTCACACCCGTCGTCACAACATCGGCGATATTAAAACGAATCACCTGGCGGTGAAATTGCGAGCGTTCACCCTCTGCCGGCTGATTCTCCTCTCGAGGCCGAGCAATGCCCGTCGTCAGGGCCGCCGTCTTTCCGAGAAAACTGCGAACCTGTGTCATATCGTAAGTATCCGTCTTCTCATCAGGACGGGATAACACCCCGATACCCACCAATCCGCCGATTTGGCCCTCGGGCCAATCACCGAAGCCAATCTCCTGCGGGGGGATATTTTTCTGCTCAAGCAACCCTTCGGCCAGCGGACTGACCGCCAATCGTCCGGGAAGCTCGATCCCCCAGACTTTGACCGGCCGGACACGGCCCGGACCGCTTAAAAGCAAACCCTGACCGCTCAAAACAGCTGTTGCCGCCTGAACTTTTTCAGTCGCCTCAAGTTGAGCTATCAGCGTTTCATAATCGGTAATAATCGAGCCTTGCTTTGATTGGATCAGGATATCCCCCAAATGCCGTCCGGCACTGTTTTCGACGGCGTCGATAAACCCGGTGAACAGGCTATCGGTAACGATCAGCAATGCACAGCTCAGCGCCACCGCAGCAACGCTGAGCAGCACCATCAATCGGCGCTGCAGGTACTTCAGACACAGAACCCAACCGATATGCTTCACCGAAAGCCCTTTCAGCTATGTTTCCGTCAGCACAGTTTAAAAACAGCTATGTTTGATTTATTCCCGAACCGTTTCCGACTCTGCCGCTTTTTCTTCCGCATGCGGCTTGAGCAGCGGGAACAAAATCACATCCCGAATGCTTGTGGCATCGGTCAACAGCATAATCAGCCGATCAATACCTATCCCCAGTCCTCCCGCCGGAGGCATGCCGTATTTGAGCGCCGTGATGAAATCTTCATCCATTTTAGCCATCGTCTCATCTTCGCCCAAACCGCGAAGCTGGTGGCGGAAATTGGCCTCCTGCACATCCGGATCGTTCAGTTCGGTATAAGCATTGGCCAGTTCCATCGCACCGACAAACAGTTCAAACCGCTCGGCAAACCGCGGATCCTTTTTGCTTTGCCGCGTCAGAGGACAAATGGCGGCCGGATAATCAATTACGAACGTCGGATTGATAAGGTTTTCTTCAACCGTCGCCTCAAAGACTTCATTAATCAACACCGCATCGTCTTTATCGGCAGTATCAATCCCCAGTTCTTTGGCCCGGGAGCGAATGGAATTCATATCTTCCATATCACATCCGGCATACTCCTTGAGAAGATCAGCATACCGGGCGCGCCTCCAGGGCCGCGTATAGTCGATGGTCATTGTTCCAAACGGCAGCGTCTGTGAGCTGCAGTGCCGCTCAATCAAATGACAGACCAGCTCCTCGGTCAACTCCATCATTACATTATAATCCGCATAGGCCTGATACAGCTCCATCATCGTAAATTCCGGATTGTGGCGGGTGCTGAGGCCTTCATTGCGGAAGTTACGGTTGATCTCAAAAACTTTTTCCATTCCGCCGACCAACAGCCGTTTGAGAAACAGTTCCGGTGCGATCCGTAAAAACAGATCGATATTCAGGGTATTGTGGTGGGTAATGAACGGACGTGCCGCAGCACCGCCGGCAATCGTCTGCATCATCGGCGTCTCAACTTCAAGGAAACCCTTGTCGGCAAGAAAACGCCGAACGGACGTTGTCATCGCACTGCGTCGGACAAACCGAGCCATCACCTCGGGATTGGCCCATAAATCCACATACCGCATACGATAGCGCATATCAATATCGGAAAGGCCGTGGAACTTCTCCGGCGGCTGTTCCAAGGATTTACACAGCAGCGTAATTGAATCGACCCATACGGTTATCTCGCCGGTTTTGGTCTTGCCTAATTGCCCCTCGGCGGCAAGAACATCACCCAATTCAAGCAGTTTGATAAATTCCCACTGAGCATCCAGCAGCTTTTTGCTCAGTCCCAGTTGGATGGTACCGCTTGAATCACGCAGCGTAATGAAAATAAGTTTGCCGATATCCCGCAATAGCACAATACGTCCCGCACACCGTGCCCGCTGACCTTCCCGATCATCAACATAGGCGGATTTAACCGCCTCTGTCGGTTGTGTTCCGTCAAATCGCTGACCATAGGGGTCTATCCCAAGCCGGCGTATTTTTTCAAGTTTCTCTCTTCGCTGCTGTTCAAATTTGTTTGGCAACGCTTGTTCAGTCAATGTTATCTTCCTTTCATACGATCCGCGTGTTACTTTGTATCTTCCTGAACGACCGCTTCCTGCGGTGTTGGTAACGGAGCCAGAGTAAGCGTTTGTCCCGCGGCCAGAAGTTTGGTTTGCGCAATCATCAGGGCAACGGCCAGCTGCGGATCCGATTGCAGTGTTTTTTCAAGTGAATGCCGCAGTGTCGCTTCGCCGTTCTGGCCGTGATCGGCCCGGAACAATACATCATTGTCACGCTGAAGATCGATCATCGAACGCAATTCGTTGCTGAACATCTTCACTTCCACATCAGGAGCAATGCCCCAATCTTTGCGTCCAAGCCGCTCCATCTGGTAACGGTTCTTGACCTGCTGGTCACTGGGCAGATGATAATAAGCTACGGTGTATTTAAGTTGCGAGCCGCCTCCGGTAACCGGCGTAACAACCTGGACACTGCCTTTTCCATAACTTCGTTCACCGACAAGAATTGTCCGCTGGTGACGCTGATCCTGCAGGGCGCCGGCAACAATCTCAGATGCACTGGCACTGGCTCCGTTGATAAGAATGACAAGCGGATAGTTCGGGTGCGTACCGCTGCGATGCGCGATTTCATATGTCGCAAAGCCGTGTCGCGGACTGCTTTTGACAATAACCCCTTCACTGACAAACAAATCCACCACTTCAGCGGCACTGCTGAGATAACCGCCGCTGTTAAAGCGAAGATCCAGAATGACGGCACTTAAGCCCTTATTTTCAAGCGCCGTCAATGTATCATCAAGATCGGGGCCGCTGGTTTCGGTAAAGGCCGTCAGACGGATATAACCGATTCCGTTTGCCGGATCGATCATATAATCCCAATTGCCCGCCTCATTACGCTGCCATCCCCGCAGCGGTTGAACAACAATCTTGGCACGTTCGAGGGTAACATCCCAGGTTTGACCGGTGATCGGCCGGCGGATCGTCAATGTAACTTTGGTACCTTTGGGCCCTGTGATCTTACTGACGGCACAGAAAATCGTCATTTTGTCCGTCGCTTCGCCGTTGACCGCCACGATTTCATCGTCGGCATCAAGCCCGGATTTATACGCCGGGGTATCAGGTAAAAGGCTGAGGATTTTCAGCACACCGGTACTTTTGGAAATTTCAACACCGATCCCGGTAAATTGCTGAGTCATGCTCTTTTCAAAATCCTTGACATACCACGGCCAGACCAGCGACGTAAACGGATCGAGCGACGCCAATGCCGCCTCAGAAAAATGAGCAATAATGACTTCCTGCGGAACTTTAAGAGTTACGGTATTCAGCGCAAGGATCTCATCAAAGATGCGTACCAGGTGTTCGACCCGCATCGTCGCAGCGTCCGCAGATTGAAGTTCACTGCGAATTGCCTGCAAACCGGCGGACCAACTTTCGACCGCTTGAGCATCCGATTTCCAGACCAACGGCTCCGGGCTTTTCAGCAGGACTTCGCCGAGCAATTCACAGCGATGAAGTGCTTTTTCGGCCATCGGAATATAGTCGATGCTGTTGACGTAATTGGTTTCCAGAGCACTAAGCGCCCGCAGCAGCATTTCCGGGCGAATGCCTTCATGACGCTGAACCGCAGTCTCGCCGCAGCCGCTGTCCTTAAGCGACAACTCTATGGAGGCCAAATCCGTAAGCCGCTCGGTGATGTCTTTGTACTCCTTGTTATTCTCATACAAATTGGCCAGCCAATAATAACTGTGAGCATAGGCATCAAGCCATTTGCCTTCCTGTTCGTAAGCCTGCCCCCGCTGGTGCATTGTATCTATGATACGGCGGACAAAAGGCAATTCGAAAATTGCTTCTTTTTTGTCTTCATCGGCATATTCACGCAAACGCAAGACAGCAACCATTGCTTCGTCCACCGCATTAACATCAACCGGTTCCTGTCCCGTCGTTTTGGCTTCTATTTTTGCAAGTTCTTCGAGCTGTTCGTTATAAGCCTTTTTGCGTTCCTGAAGGCGATACTGCTCAATTTGTTCATGTCGGTTCAACAGCAGTTTGAGCTGCTCGGTGCCGATCCCATTTTCGGATGCACTAAGAATCGTTTTAGCGGATTCAATATCTCCCCGGTACAGATGTTCGGCTGCTGCCAGAACAATCGGGTTAGCCGATCCCGATACGGAAGCTTTTGTATTCTGATGAGAAGAAGCTTCGTATCCATTGTATCCCTCATCCGGTTTGCATCCGCCCAGACAAACCAGCAAAACAGCAAAAATACATCGGCTCAGCCGTATAAACGCAGGATAATGCCAGTCAGTTCTCAAATGTATTACTCCAGCCTGAAATCAGAATACGGCAGGACGACCCGTAAGCCGCCCTGCCGATAGTTTATCAACCTAAAAATCACTCGCAGAAAACTGCACAGATCGATTAGAGGCACTCGGCCGCTTTTCCGGCACAGCCCAGAACACGCAGTTTCCGTTTTACCATTTCCGTAATTGCCTTGCGGCCGGGAGCCAGGTACTTACGCGGATCAAACTCTCCGGGTTTTGTGCAGAATACTTCACGAATCTTGGCGGTCAACGCCATTCGCAGGTCCGTGTCAATATTGACCTTGCACAGGGCCATCTTGGAAGCCTTGCTGATCGCCTCTTCCGGCACCCCCATTGCATCGGGCATCTGGCCGCCGTACTTATTGATCAGGTCCTTGAATTCCTGGGGAACACTGCTGGAACCGTGCATGACCAGCGGGAAACCCGGAAGTTTGTCCTGAATCTTCTGAACAACATCAAACGCCAGTTTCGGCTCTTTTTTGAACTTATAGGCCCCGTGGCTGGTGCCGATGGCAACCGCCAGCGAATCCACGCCTGTCTTTTCCACAAACTCAACGACCTGGTCGGGATCGGTCAGATGCGCCATAACATCATCGACGCCTTTGACATGCTCTTCGATACCGCCGAGCTGGCCCAGTTCCGCTTCAACCACGACACCATGGGCATGAGCGTAGTCAACCACTTTTTTTGACAGCGCCACGTTTTCCGCAAAAGAATGGTGAGAAGCATCGATCATTACCGACGTGAAACCATCGTCCACGCACTGCTTGCACAGTTCAAACGTATCGCCATGATCAAGATGCATACAAATCGGGATACCGGGATTTTCTTTGACCGCCACATCGATAATGGCGCGCAAGTAGCTCATCTTGGCATACTCGCGGGCGCCTTTGCTGATCTGAAGGATCAGCGGTGCTTTTTCTTCCACTACGGCATCGACGATACCCTGCGTGATTTCCATGTTGTTGACGTTGAACGCGCCGATGGCATAACCGTTTTTATATGCCATTTCAAACATTTTTTTGGTTGTGACCAGAGCCATACGATCTCCTAACAAAAAAGTAACTGATTTACATCTTTATACCATATTACCGATTATCGTTCCTTTCGGCCATAAGCCGATTTACATCATTGGTTTTGTATTTCCCGTTCTGCATGGTTTATTCTTCACGCGTCGCCCCTGTCAGCCCCATGTATCGTCGTGCTCCGACACCCAATTCGTTCACACCCTGCGGCCAGATACTGAACATAACTGCATTGCGTTTGAGTGTCTCGTCGATCGAGAAGCTGATCGCATAAAACATTCGATGATACTGCCGCACAAGGGTCAAATCACTGCGAATATTCTTGCCGAAGTCGAAGTTGTATTCCTGAGAGACGGTAACAGTATAGCGTTCGCTAAGCTGCCAGGTAATTGCGCCTACCACCGAATGCGACCCCTGCTCCTGAATCTCGAACACATTATCATTGTTTGCATCAACATTCACCATGACCGGACGCAGATACCGGCTGCCCAGATAATAACTGATATCCGGATAAACATAGCGGCTCATACCGAGATTCAATTGCTGGAGATGACCGCTTTGGATATCATAATTGGAATCACTCAAAAAGGTCATGGTATCCGACACGCGCCACTGGTAATCCGCATTCAGGCTGTCACGGACGACCCCGTAATAATGATCATCCCGCCGCAACAGCATCGGAACGGAAGGATCATTATAAATAAACCAGGACGGGCCGTAACTGTACTGAGGGCCTATGGCCGAATCGGCACCGTCGCGAATCCACGTACCATTGACATCCAGCCGCATCCAATCGACCGACCGTACATTGCTCTCGCTGCCGCGATGCGTCTGCCACCGCTGAGTAACTCCCGTATGGAAATAATCACGCATATCAATAGACGAATCGCTCGGCTGATAAACCGCCGTCTCAAAATACGGAGTGACAATATGACGCAGACCCCGCACGTTCCAGAACTCTGATCGCGCATAAGGGTCTTCTTTCCAGAACATCGTCGAACCGCGAAGTCCGGTTTCACCAAGAAGCACATTGTCTTCTCGCCCGACGGTATCCCCCTGTAAATTACGGTGGAACCCTTGCCCGTCTTCAAACCCGTATGTCCCGGCCGCATAAGGAACCAGCTTGAATGCACCAATCGTCAGCGGCAGATCAACTTCATTACGCGTCACTGCATAGCTGTAAAAGCCGCCCGGGCCGGGGGCTTGATCCTTATCGTAGCGCTGTCGTAAACGGCTTACCTGAGTATCGCTGTACCATGTTAGATAATGATCCCAAAAAGACTGTCCGGTTCGATGATACTCAATGGTCGGAAGTTCTTCGGTCATAGTCTCAAAATCGTTAACTCGGACTTTCCCCAGGATTGAAAATGCCTGGTTATCCCAAATCCGCTTAAGATAGACAAGCGTTTCCTGTTCTTTATCGGTATAGTAATCACCGCGATACATCCACTCAAGGAAATGGCAGTCTGAAACATATCCGGTTTCCAGTGTGTACTGCCAGCCATCCGACAAAAATTCACGGTGCCGAAAACTGAATCGGCCCCGCGTGTCGCGCTCCGGGTCGAGATTGCGGCGGTCCCATGTCCGGCCTAAATCATCTTCACCACGGTCTTTCATTACATAGCTGACTAATTCACCGAACGAGTTATCCGTTTTATATTCAGCATCAAGACCCGTTCCCATACCGCGTTCACTGAAATAATCCAATGCAAACCGGCTCTCCACGCCGGGTATTTCTTTCAGTCCAAGCATACGCGCCAAATGCCAGCGTGTCTCGACAAACGTCCCGAAATCGGAATCATTTCCAACCTGAATACGGCTGATCGGCATATCCGGACGAATAAAGTTTGTCCGCATTCGCGGCCACCGGAAAAATGTCAAATCATTATAGTTGGCCTTCACCTCATAAATACGCCCGTCGTATCGAGCCGCCGGGTCCTGATCGGCGATATCCCGCTGTTGAATCGACTGCTCTTCGGTCAACAAAACCATTTTGGACGCATTCATTGATATCTGAGGCAGATAAAACTCGCTGCTGGTCAATTGGACATTCTCGGCTTCAAACATGCTTGCGCTGACACGCCCCAATTTTTCTGCACGAAGATAAATCGGCAATCCTCGGCGTTCATCGTACATACGCATTGATGCATTAACGATTAATGCACGATGATTGCGAAAGTCATAAAAGATTTCGTCGGCCCGTACGGTCCGTTCCGACTCTGTGAGTACAATATTGCCGGCTAAATAGGCTGTACGTATCTGACCGCTGCCCAGTTCATTGCCTTTTTTCTCTGCGGCGATAGTGAACTGTTCCGGTTCCAGATACAGCACAACGCTGTCGGCCATAAACTCGATCATCCGATCGTCACTTTGTTTTTGCCATAAATAGAAACGTCCGGAAGCAATGATCACTTCTTGGCCATCCGGAAGTGTGGTCTTGCGAAGTTCTGAAGTTGGCTCCCAAACAGATGAAATATGCACAGGAAAACGATCACGTGATTCTGAAGAGACAGCAGTCGAAGCCGCAGGAGTTTTTACCCCGTCAAATCCCGGCTTTATCGAATCCGTCGACTCCTTCACAGGCATAATCCCGGTTTGCGGCTGCATCGGGACCTGTGCCCCCCTCGGAATATCCGGCCCGAACGCCAGGGTTGACGTAGCGGCAACACCTCGCTGATAGACAGGATCGCCGCGAAGCACAGAAGCGTTTGCCTTATCGCTCCTGTCCGATACCGCAAAGACATCACCCGTGACTAAAAACTGGGTTGCAATGGCATCGGCTCCTTGAACGGTAGCTTGTTTGAATGCGGTGGTTTTAGAGCGAGGCCCCTGTTCGATCGACACACTGCTTTCGAGATATAAATAAGCCTGATAGTATCGTTCGGAGGGATTTCGCGATGCCCCCCCCTGCACCTTAAGCCACACAAATCCTTCTTTTCCGCTAAGACGATTGTCTCCTATACTGATATTCACGCCCCCTGTAAATCCTATAATCTGGTCCCATGGCGCTGAGGGATCAGTATAAATCGTCATCTCCGGGCATCGCAGATGCATATCCTGACCCGCCAGCAGCGGTACCCCTGTCGAATCAGCAACCGATGCACCGCTCCAGAGAAACAACCATACCAGTAATAATACACTGCTTTCCATTAAAATGATTCCTAAACCCGGGATTGTTTATCCATAAACAATACCAAAACATAAGAAAGACATCTGCCACAGTTGCAGGAATTGGGTGTGATTATAGCGGTTTCGAACTGCAATTCCAGCTAAAAACGGGAATAATAGAACTGAAAAAAGTATATCAGAACGATATAAGACTTACAGTGTCTTGAAATGCATGGCGGCCCGGTAAATTCCATTAATCCGCTTGCCATCCATTACCAATGGAGCGTAGGCGTTGTTACGGGGTTGAAGACGAACGCGACCATCAGCTTCAAAGAAAACCCGCTTGAAAGTCGTTTCATGCGGCGATTTAAAACGTACAAAGCAGTCATCGCCGTTTTGAACATCGGCTCCCGGCGAAAATACGACAATATCACCCTCGGTGAATTTCGTTCTCATGGAATCGCCGATAACGCGAACCGCAAAGGCATTGGGATCTTGAATGTCCGGACATCGTACATAGTCATCGGCAAATCCCACCGGATAGCCGAGGTCATCGAAATCAGCCGGATACCCAGCACTGACTTTGTTAATAACAGGAACCCACTGACCGGAACGGTTTTGAGGACTTTTTACATCTACATCAAGATTATATTCGGAAAGGACCTGTCCGACGCGAGATGGAGCAAGATTTCGCTGGATTATATTTTTTAAAATCTGCTTATAACGCCTGTTTTCTGAATCAATTGCCTCATAATCGCGACGAACATCAGCCGGCATTCGTTCCATATGAGCAATATAGCGTAGATATCCGGTGTTAAATTTAAGAACTTTCTCAAGCCTGATAAGGAGTTTATCGCTTGGGGGATTCTTGACTTTCCCGGTCTCCACTGTTGACAAATAAGGTTTGGAAAAATCAGTCTTGGCTGCCACTTCATCCAGTGTCAGATCAAGCTCTTCTCTCCGTTTTCTTAATATGCGACCCAGTGACATAAGAGGTATTATAAATAGCTAATAATCAAACACAAGCAAATATTCAACAATTATAGAACTTTTTTCAATAGGACATAAAATCCATGGCGACCTGTAAGCATCCCTTTTCCCGAAAAGACCACAAAGGTCAAATCTGCACAGGAATATAGCGACCCACTACTTCACTAAGCTTGGCCCGATCTATCGGCTTGGTGATATAACCGTCACAGCCAGCCTCAATGCATTTTTCCTCATCCCCGATCATGGCATTGGCCGTAACGGCAATAATAGGAACGGTGCATCCTTTATTCCGCAGTTCCCGGGCAGCATCATACCCATTGAGATTAGGCATCTGCATATCCATCAGAATCAGGTCATACGTATCCGCCATCGCTTTATCAACCGCTGCTTGACCGTCATCGGCAATTGTTACTTCGACGCCGATTTTCTGCAACAGTATACCGATTAATTTTTGGTTGGAAGGATTGTCCTCAGCCACAAGAATTCTGCCGCTCATTATTATGCCTTTCACATATTCAACAAGTACACATTTTTACCTTTTACTGAGTACTAATTCCGGCTGTCCCTTCCGCCTTCGATCATTCGACCGTCAGCAAAACAACCTGTACGTTTATCGACCCATTATGGGAATGACTTTTGAAAAAAAAAGAGATTCTGTTTATTATGGGTCCGAGCGTTTGAAAAACCGAATTCCAGCAAAAACAGCCAGCGGAAAAATTTAGACAATCGACCTGTCTGAAAATTTATTTTATAGTAATGTCCGATAATCTTTGTATATGCCCCTGAATTGTTGTCAGGGGCAGTCTTAATGAAGAGGATGGTTTCTGATTGCGCCATAATTACGACGGGGATAGGCTTGCGGCGCTGGCGTCTGTTTTTTCGCCGCGATCAGATACATCGTAATGTCTGCCGATGACTGCTGCGGGAGCGGATAAGATGACAGTTGTGTGATTGAAGCCCCCATTTTTTCAAACGCCCCGGCAGCGGAATTGATCTCCTCCTGACACTGAGAGCCTTTCCAGAACAATCCTATTCCTTTGGGCCGCACAAAAGCCATCATCAGTTCGGCCAGCACTTCTAACCCGGCAACCGCACGGGCAACAGCTACAGTGAATTGTTCCCGAAACATCGCTTCATGAGCCATTACTTCCGCCCGTCCATGCACCACCTGAACATTGGTTAAACCAAGTTCGGTACATACCTGCCGCTGAAAATGCACTTTCTTATCTGTTGCTTCCAGTGAAACAATCCGCCATTGCGGCCTGGCAATCGCCAGCGCAAGGGCCGGAAATCCCGCCCCGGAACCGACATCAATGAGGGAAAAGTCCGCCATTTTGTTCGAAGCCGCAACCTCATCCAACACAGGCAAAGCCGCCAAAGAATCAAGAAAATGACGAATCCGAATCTGTTCGGGAGAGTCAATCCGCGTTAAATTCATAACTCGATTGTGTTCTATCAAACGCCGTGAAAACATCTCATATGCCTGATGATGAGCGGCCAGAGCCGTTCGGGCTGCACCGAAGTCTAACGTATCGGTTTTCATATTTTCTGCAACGCCAGCGTATAGGTAAGCCGGCCTTCCTTCTGATATTTGCGTTCATAATTGGTGCCGACAATCTCGCCGTCCTGTGCGCCGACAGGGCGAATAAACGGAATAGAAATCGCCAAACCGGCCTGTATCGCCAGTTGAGCAACTTTCTGCATCTGTTCAAAATAGTTTAGATGATCTGTAGCGATGTTTATCCATCCCTCCGATTTCAAACAGGATAGCATCCGATTAAGATTTTCCGTTTGAAAAAAACGCCTCCGGTGATGGTATTGCTTGGGCCATGGATCGGGAAAATAGAGATGAAACCCGTCTACGCTGCTGTCCGGCACATGGTCGGCAATAAATTGGGCGGCATCGGTACGAATCAAACGCACATTCTCCATTCCCCATCGACCCATCCGATCTACAGCGAACCGATAATACTTGCTGGCCCATTCGATCCCGATAAAGGAGGTTTGCCGGAAAGTGCGTGCCTGCTGAATTAAAAACGTACCTTTCCCGGAACCGATTTCTATTTCCACAGGCCCGGAACGTCCGAAAAGAACCTCAAAATCAATCCTGCCGTCAAGCATTTCCGGCTGGAGTGATATCGCAGGGTAATTCTGAAGCTGTCGTGTTGCCATGCTTTAGGGCGATTTCCTATCTCTTTGATAGCACTTTTAAAATTTAACTGGCCTAAAAGCCTATTTTGTGCCGAAAAAGTAATAAAGTCAAGCCTTGAACTGTTCGATAGCAAAATGAATCGAGAACCGCTCGGACCTTAAAGCGTAGTAAGAGGCATGGATGCGCAAATTAAACATAAGTATGGCGAATGGCTTATGATACGGCCGATTATAAATCTGCGAAAAAAGCGTATCCTGATCGACGTGGATACCCAGCAGGATTTATTTCTGGCCGACGGCAAGATGTGCGTTCGCAATCACCGCAGGGTATTGGCCAATATCCGCCGGGTGATGGCATGGGCACGACGGGAGCATACCCGTGTTATCTCAACCGCTTTGATTCATCATCCCCACGACCATCACGATCCTTATTGTCTTATCGGTACGCCGGGCGTTCGAAAACTGCGATACACGCTTCGTCACCGGCATGTCATCTTTGATGCAGACGACAATACCGACCTGCCGCGGGAAAACGTCCACGACACCGAACAGATCGTTCTTTATAAACGTACTATTGACCCGTTTGATGAACCGCGTGCTGAACGGATATTGACTGAGACGAAAGCCAACGAACTAATCGTCATCGGAGGTCCAACAGAATCGGCAGTTTTGGCCACCGTTCTGGGGTTACTGGTGCGTCAGAAAAATGTTATTATTGTCTACGACGCTGTCGGGTCGCTGGATAAGGGAGCCGCCGAAGTGGCGCTTCGAAAAATGCAGGCCAAAGGAGCCAAACTCGTCGATACGCGGTCGCTGTTCGGGGGGTCCTCACTGCGGCTGGTCGGCGCCTGCACATGTGATCGTTGTCAGGGGCGTTTACAGAAAACCTCCAATTCTCTCTAAATCAAATTCTTTCTGAACACTTCAATTCTCTGTAAACGGTTAATCATCACTATCGTCCGACAGATGCTTACAAAAAAACAACCGTCTCTATGCATAAATTTTACTTACAGCACAGAGACGGTCGCCTCAAAAAGGTTTGAAACTGACTTATTTCTTGGGACAATCTTTAGTACCCGAGCCGCCGCCTTTGCAGCCTCCGCCCTTATCATCGGCCTTTTTATCGCAGGCATTCGTCTTGTCACAATCGCCTTTTTTGTCCCTATCACACTGAACCGTCTGTGTTTGGGCTTTCTTGTCTTTGTCGCCGCAGCCGCCGCCGTTACCACCGCAGGCCCATGCAGCGCCTCCGATCACGAGAACCAGACAAAGCACTGACAATTTTCTGAGTAATTGTGTTTTCATTGTTATTCCTTTCATCCATGTCATGATTGGTTGTTAGTGTTTCGTATTGTCATTTAAATACGCAAGCCCGGGAAAATGGTTTGAGCCTTTTTTAAAAAAAATTTGACGAATCACCCTATCCGCCGGATACTACTGCCCTTTCGGCAAAGAACTAACTTATATGAAAATCGGCTCATTAGAACTTGAAATGCCGTTTATCCAGGCGGCACTGGCAGGGTACACCGATTACCCGATGCGGCATCTGGCCCGTCGGTTCGGCTGTCCGCTGACGTTTACCGGGGTGATGCTGGACCGCATCGCCCTGCATCCGAAGGTGCTGCGCCAGCAAAAGTTTCTGCCGTATGCGGATGAGCATCCCATCGTGGCGCAGGTTTTGGGCGACGACCCGGAGATTATTGCACAGGCCGCGGCGGCGTTTGAGCGGGTCGGTTACGATATGATCGATCTGAACTTTGCCTGTCCGGTACCTAAGGTACTGCGACGGCTTCGCGGCGGCTATCTGATGCAGCGGCCTGATATCATCCGTCAGGCGGTGCGGCTGACTCGTGAAAAAGTCTCCTGTCCGGTTCTAATGAAAATCCGCATCGGTTACGATCACAGCGAAGCGTCGGAAGAGGACTTTTGGACGATCTGTGAAACCGCCGCCACTGAAGGAATTGACATGCTGGCGATCCACGGCCGTACCGTCGATCAAAAATACCGAGGCAAGGCCGACTGGTTGCGCATCGGGGCAGTCAAACAGCGATTTGCGAAACTGACCGTCTTCGGCAGCGGGGACATCTTTGACCCCGACACAGCCTTTGACCGGCTGACGCAAACCGGCATTGACGGCGTGATCGTTGCCCGGGGCGCAGTCGGCAACCCGTGGATATTCGCCGACCTTTTGGCCCGTACCCAAGGACTGCCGCAGCCGACTCCTCCAACGCTGGCCGAGCAGGGACAGGTGATGCTGGAGCATTTTGAGATGATCAGCGTCGGGCGGAAGGACAACCGGGCCGTACCGTTCTTTCGCAAGTTCGCCGTCGGCTACTCCAAACGCCACCCCGAACGCAAAAAAACAATGATGGCTCTGCTGGCCGCCCGCACACGACAGCAGCTTCTCGACACCATCCATGGCGCCTACGGATTGTAAACATCAAATTTTGGGCTTTAAATTGGGTTTGTTTTTGGGCCGCCCACTGTCGCCAAACAGAGATATGTACTTATTAAATAACATCTTACATTTTTTTCATTTGCCTACATTGGCTTTGTTTGGCGAATTTGTTTTGACGGGATTAACGGGACTTCTTCAGACAGGATTACAGGATCAACACGAAGTTTTGGCTCAGGAATATAATCCATCGGCGTTTTTGGGGAAATTGGGTTTGTTTGGCGAATTTCTTGAA
>CAZYQN010000021.1:5459-56977 GCA_964649955.1 uncultured Pirellulales bacterium | reverse complement strand
AAATCCTGCATATCCACCCAGCAATCCCCGTTCAAATCGGCCAGCGGAGGGTTGACACAAGCGGCTTTACACGGCCCGGCGTACCGGACATTAACACCGGCGGCGGCAGCCTCGCAGGGATTGCCGTAGGTCAGGAAATTGCACCCGCAGACGGGGTCCCAGACATCGGGACATACCAGCGGCTTCTTGGTGCAAACGCCGGTGCCATTACAGTCTCCCGCTGCTTTGGCGCAATAGTAACCTTCCGGGCAATCTCCATTGTCCGAACACAAGCTTGGGCATTCGCCTTTATGGGCGACATTGATCCCAAAGTAGGCCGCATAGCAGGCGTTTGCGTACGTCTGGCCGTCACAACCGCATACAGGATCCCACACATCCGGGCAGACTGTGGGTTTCTTGGTGCAGGTTCCCAAACCGGTACAATCCCCTTCGGCTTTGGCGCAAAAATATCCCAGCGGACACTCGCTGTTGTCCTTGCAGTCGAGTTGGCAGATCGCTAAACCGGCAAGCAACAGAGAAGAAATGAGTATAGTCTTCATGGTTTTTCTCCCTTAAAAGCCATTTTTTCAATCTACTCCATCTTTGTAATATTCTATTTTTATATTTAGAAAAGTCAAGAATTTTTTTGGTGTTTGAGGCTTGACAAGTTCTAAAAAGTGAGTAAAAAGTACGAACATATCTTGTGTTGACGCCGTAAAAAACACACTTCTTCAGGTGGTTTTGACAGTAGCTGACGGTGATACAAATCAGTTTTTGGGAGATGATCATGATTGATGTAAAGCAGTTACGACGGAGCTTTGGCCCGATTGTTGCCGTAGATGGGATTTCATTTACGGCCAAGAAGGGTGATGTCGTCGGGTTTCTGGGACCGAATGGTGCCGGCAAAAGCACAGCGATGAAGATGCTGGCCTGTTTTCTGGCTCCGGACAGCGGGACGGCCACTTTGTGCGGTCATGATATCCTGACCGATCCGGTCGGGGTGCGTCGATGTTTGGGGTATCTGGCGGAAAATGCCCCGGCCTATAATGAAATGACGGTTGCCGGTTTTCTGAAATTTGTGTGTGATGCCCGCCGGATTTCTGCCAGTCAACGGCGACAGGCCTTGGATCGTGTGGTTCCGCTCTGTTCTATTGATTCGGTCTATCATCAGAGCATCGAGACGCTCTCGAAGGGGTACCGCCGGCGTGTCGGTCTTGCGCAGGCGTTGATCCATGACCCCCAGATTCTGATCCTTGACGAACCGACCGATGGTTTGGATCCCAATCAAAAACATGAAGTCCGCCAGTTGATCAATGCAATGGCCAAGGAGAAGTGCATTATTATTTCAACTCATATTCTTGAAGAGGTCGAACAGGTTTGTACCCGGGCCATTATCGTCGCAAAGGGAAAGATCATGGTCGATTCTTCGCCAAAAGAGCTGACGGCTCAGTATAAGTGCAGTCTGACGGATGTTTTCCGTAAAATTACGTCAACCAAAAAAACCGCGTAGCGTGCCATCGAGATATAAGGAGAGCATTCAATGAGTGGCTTTTGGGCAGTTTTCAAGCGAGAGCTGAAGGGATACTTCGCAACGCCGGTGGCGTATGTATTCCTTGTGATTTTTTTGTTTTTTGCCGGCTACCTTCCATTCCGGGAAAAGTTTTTCGAGATGCGGCAGGCGGATTTGAGATTATTTTTCAATGCACTGCCGCTGTTGTTTGTCTTTATGGTGCCGTCTGCGGCTATGCGATTATGGGCGGAAGAGCGACGAAGCGGTTCGATCGAGCTTCTTTTGACGCTTCCTATCACGGTCTGCCAGGCGGTGCTGGGCAAGTTTTTTGCGGCGTGGTGTTTTATTGCGATTGCTATGCTTTTAACGCTGCCGCTTCCGCTGACGGTTGCTTATCTGGGAGAGCCGGATGCCGGGCAGATCGTGACCGGTTATATCGGGGCGATGCTAATGGCCGGGGGATTTTTATCCATCGGAACTTTTTTTTCAGCGTTGACCAAAAACCAGGTCATCAGCTTTATTTTATCAGTAGTGGCGTGTGCGATCCTTGTATTTGCCGGGAATCCGACGACCCTGGATTATCTGGCCTCAACGGTTTCTCCGGTCATGGTCAATGTCGTCGAAAATCTGAGTTTCCAGGCGCATTTTGAATCGATTACCCGCGGCGTCGTCGAGTTCAAGGATATCGCCTATTTTGTGATCCTGATAACGGCGTGGATCAGCGCCTGTATGGTGATACTGGAAGAAAGGAAGGCAAGCTGATGAATCGGACTACACGCGCTTTTCTGGCGATTTTTTTCATTGCGGTTATTGCAATTTCCGCCGTGTCGATCACTCAAAACGCCGCACGATCAATTCGTGCCGATATTACCGAACAAAAGATATATACGCTGTCCGAGGGAACCAAAGCGATTTTGGCCGGTCTTACACAGCCGATCACGGTTAAACTGTTTTACACCAAGACCGCAGCGATGCAGGGGCCGGATGATATCCGCATCTACAATAATTATTATGCATTTATCAAGGCGCTGCTGGAGGAATATGCTGCACAGTCGAATGGAAAATTGACGCTTGAAGTCATTGATCCCCGGCCTTACAGCGAAGAGGAAATGGCGGCGATCCGTTACGGTCTTCGACGGTTTTCAATGACGGCGGAAGAGAATTTCTTTTTCGGGCTGGTGGTTCAGACACCTTTCGGCGCCACCCGTATCATTGAATTTTTTGCACTGGATCGACAGCAGTTTGCCGAATATGACATCAGTTATCTGATTGATACGGCCGTTACCCGTCAGAAAAAGCGCATCGGCGTGCTCAGTTCGCTGCCGGTGATGGGCGATTCGGGGTATATGGCTCAGATGATGCAGATGCAGGGTCAGCAGCCGAAGCAAAAATGGGGAATCCTGACTCAGCTTGAACGGAAATACGAACTTATTTCTGTTCCGACGGACACCGAGACAGTTGAGGATGTGGACATTCTGCTGGTGATTCATCCTAAAGATTTGCCGGAGAAGACCCAGTTTGCAATCGATCAATTTATTTTAAAGGGCGGCCGAGCCGCAGTGCTGCTCGATCCGCATTGTGTATTGGACGGTCCGGACCGAATGGCGAGAATGTCGGGTCAGTCGCATTCATCGGCTTCGAATCTGCCGCGTTTGCTGGAGGCATGGGGGCTTGAGATGCCTGAAAACACTTTTGCCGGAGATCGTGAGCTGGCGGTGATCGGTTCGACCGCAGCCAATCGCAGGCCGGAGAAAATCATCGGCATATTAAAGTTTGAAGGCGCTAAGGAGAGTTTCAACCGCTCACACACTATCAGCGCCAACCTGAATGAAGTCATCATGATGTTCCCCGGCGTGCTGAAGCCTATCGCCTCATCCGAGGGGCAAACGGGTCTGACTCTTCTGCCGCTGGTTACGACGACCGCCAAAGGCAACACCTGGCGGATCAATGGTCCTCACGAACTGATGATGCCGGATTATACCGAGTTCATGCGGCGATTTTTTGACGGGACTGCGCCGGTTGCGACAGGGTATCTGGTGAGCGGTCAGTTCAAGACCGCCTTTCCTGACGGTATTATGCTTGAGGCTGAAAAGGAAGGCGAAACTGATGACCAGAACGATCAAAACGAGGACAAACCCAAGACCCGTCATGTGACCGGCCTGACGGAGTCGTTGGAACCGGGAGCCGTGGTTGTGCTGTCGGATGTGGATTTTATCAGTGATATCGTGGCGTACCAGAGAACTATTTTCGGGTTGACGACGGTCGGGGATAACGGGGCCTTGCTTCAGAATATTCTGGAAGATATTTCCGGGTCTGCAAATTTGATCTCTATCCGCTCTCGCGGCAATTTCAAGCGGCCGTTTACCCGTGTCGATGCGATTGAAGCAAAAGCCGACGCTGAGACCGCTGAGGAAGAGGCCCGCATTGTTGCCCAGATCAAGGAATTCGAACGTCAGCTTAATGAACGCATTCGCTCGCTGGAAGGCGAGAATAAGGGCGAATTGATCAACCAGACGATCGTGGAAGAAAAGCGGGCAATCGAACTCCAGTTGATCGAAGCCGAAAAGCGACTGCGTGATGTCAAGATGCAGAAGCGAGAGCAGCTTGAAAGTCTGAAAAACAGATTACGCAATTTCTGTACGCTGCCCGGGCCTGTACTGACGCTACTGATCGCCATCGGACTGGGTATCCATCGCAGTATTCGGCGGCGGTATTACATCAGCCACGCCAGTGACGCCTGATATACACATTCAACCTTCGGGAGACTCAATAATGACTGACAGGAAATTATCTCTATTGGCAATTGCCGCCGTTATTGTGGCCGGCGGAGCGATTTTGCAGAGTCGTCTGGCACATCGTGCCGGGGCTTCTGCCATGTTCCAGAGTTCACCCCTGATCCAGGGGCTGGCTCTTGATGCGATCGCCCGAATCACGATTACCTCGGAAAAGGGCGAGAAAACGACGACACTTGAGAAAAAAGACAAGCAATTTGTGGTAGTTGACAAGAACGGCTACCCGGCTAATGTCAGCGCGGTCAATACGCTGCTGAATAACTGTCTTGATATCCGAACGACGGAGCACATCACTTCCGATGCGGCCAATCATGCCGATCTTGGGATAACGGATCAGACAGCGCGGTATGGGGTTCGGTTTTTCAATGCCGAAGGCAAAGAAATTACCGGCGTGCTGATTTCCGAGATGCAATCCAATCCCGACGGGGCTTTTGCACGGCTGACAACGAGTAATGAGGCGTATTTTATCCAGAGTCCGCCGTGGCTATCGACAGGGCCAATCGATTATATTGACAGCACACTGATCCAGGCTGACCGTGCAAAAATGCGGAAGGTCATCGTCAAGGGCCCCAGCGGCGAATACGTTTTAACATCAGCGGACGGCAGCGATGTGGTTGTCCTTGAGCCGATGCCGGAAGGAAAGCAATTCAAAGGAACGACATACCGGTCGGTATTCGGGGCATTGAGCGGCTTGCGCTGCGAAGATGTGATGAGCGATGAAAAAGCCCCTGAGGGGCTTGCGTATAACCAGAGCTATGTGTGCCAAATGGAGGACACGACGGTTTATACGGTAATGCTGGGTAAGCTTGACGAAAAGACCTATGTGACCTTGTCGGCGGAATTTCTGGATAAAACACCTGTCGAAAAAGAACGTCGTGTAGAATCCGAGGAAGAGTTGAAGAAAAAAGAGGCTAAGCTTTTGGCTATTGATGCGGTCGAAGCCTTCAATCAACGCCATAAAGGGTGGGTTTATCAGATTCCTTCTTACAAGGCAACGGAACTGACCAAGAAGATGGAAGAATTGCTTGAAGACAAACCGGCTCCGACTGAAGACAATGCAGAACCTGAGGCATCTTCCGCAGAGGATATGAACGAACAATAAATCTCATCATTTGACAGGAAACACAATAAAACACCCCGCTGAGACGGGGTGTTTTTGTATGTACATTGCCGGCCGTCAGTTTTCAGTTCATACCAAGGGTCAACTGGTCGATGAGACGCCCAGTTTTTTTTGCCGGCGGGGGAGCGGGCTGTTTATTAGTTTTTGGCTTTTCGATATGTTTTTGGGGTACAGGCTTGCTGCCGGGCACCTTTTTCATCGATAATTTAATACGGTGTTTGTTGACATCAACTTCCATAACGGTGACAGTGACCTTTTGGTGCACTTTAACGATTTCGGCTGGGTCTTTGACAAAATGGTCGGCCAGTTCACTGACATGGACTAAGCCGTCCTGATGAACCCCGATATCGACGAATGCGCCGAATGCGGTAATATTGGTGATGATCCCCGGCAGCTTCATGCCGACGGTCAAATCTTCGATTTTTTCAACGCCTTCCGTAAACGCAAAAGCTTCATATTGCTGACGCGGATCGCGGCCGGGTTTTGCAAGTTCATCTAAAATATCGGTAAGCGTCGGCAAGCCTACTTTTTCGGTTACATAGGTTTCTAATTTTATCTTTTTCCGCAATTCGGCATTTTGCATTAAGTCAATGACCGAACAATTCAGATCTTTGGCCATTTGTTCGACGATGGGATAGCTTTCCGGGTGAACGGCGCTGGCATCAAGGGGGTTTTCCGCATTTCGGATACGGAGGAATCCGGCGGCCTGCTCGAATGCTTTTGCGCCCAGCCGCGGGACATTCAGCAAATCCCGGCGTGAATGGAAGGGGCCGTTTTCATTCCGGTACTCCACGATTTTCTGAGCCAATTGAGGTCCCAGGCCGGAGACATAAGTCATCAATTGTTTACTGGCAGTGTTGACCTCGACGCCGACGCGGTTGACACAACTGATCACGACATCATCCAGTCCCTGTTTAAGCATTAATTGGTCGACGTCATGCTGATATTGGCCTACCCCGATAGACTTGGGATCAATTTTTACCAATTCGGCCAGCGGATCCATCAATCGGCGTCCGATCGAGACGGCTCCGCGTACTGTGAGGTCTTCATTGGGAAATTCTTCACGAGCAGCTTCTGAAGCCGAATAGACCGATGCACCACTTTCGTTGACCATCACAACTGTGATAGATTTATCCAGTCCGATACTTCGGATGAATGTTTCCGTTTCACGGCCTGCCGTACCATTGCCGATAGCAATAGCTTCGATTTGAAACGCCTTGCACACGGTTCTGATCTTTTCGGCGTCTTCAAGGGTGTTCCGCTGGCCGGTGTGGGGATAGATGACGTCATGACCAAGCAGTTTGCCCTGACGGTCCAGCCAGGCGACTTTGCACCCGGTTCGAAAGCCGGGATCGACGGCCAGCATCGTTTTTTGGCCCAAGGGTGAAGCCATCAGCAGTTGTCTGAGATTTTCGGCAAAGACACGGATTGCTTCTTCGTCCGCACTTTTTTTGGCGGTCAGGCGAATTTCCGTCTCCATCGACGGGGCCAGGAGACGTTTGTATCCATCGGCAATCGCCTCTTTGACCTGCTCTGAGCAGATGCCATTGCCAGTGACAAATAAACGGTTGAGGATTTCAAGGGCTTTCTCTTCCGGCAGAACGACGCGCAGCGTCAAGCAGCCTTCCTTTTCGCCTCGCCGCATCGCCAGGACACGGTGAGAGGGGGCCGAGGCTACGGGTTCTATCCAGTCAAAATAATTTTCGAATTTGAATCCGTCCGCTTCTTTGCCCGCAATGACTTTGGTTTGAAATTTCGATTCGCGGAGATACAGCTCACGGATTTTTTCACGCGAGGTTTTGTCTTCGCTGATCTTTTCAGCGATAATATCGCGCGCCCCGGCAAGTGCTGCGGCAATGTCATCGACCCCTTTTTCGGGATCAATAAATGCTTCGGCTTTTGCCTGAAGGTCGATATCCGCCTGTTGGCTCAATACGATTTCAGCCAATGGTTCCAGGCCTTTTTCGCGGGCTATTGTTGCACGGGTACGACGTTTGGGCCGGTATGGCAGATAAATATCCTCCAGAGAAGTCATCGTCGGGGCTTTTTCAATCTGCTCTTTCAGTTCATCGGTCAATAGTCCTCGCTCGGTGAGCGAGTCAAGAATTGCTCCCTTACGCTGCGATAATTCCGCAAGCTGAATCAGCCGGTCACGAATCTGTGTGACTGCCACTTCATCCAGACTGCCGGTTGCTTCTTTACGGTAGCGGGCGATGAAGGGAACTGTGGCCTCTTCGGCCAGCAAGGCAGCCACGGCGGCAACCTGGTTGATGCGTATTCCAAGTTCTTTGGCGATTGTGATTAAAAAATCCGGATTCGTCCATGTTGTATCCATATCGCATTACCCTAAACTAAAAACGGTCGTATTATCAACAGAAAGCTTATAGCAAATTTACGAATATTTGACAAGTTAAAACACAGAGATGGAAAAAGCAGGCAATACGCAGAGAATTCATTATTTTCGCAAGTAGGTTAACCCTTCGGGCAGAGGGATGTTGTTGCCGAAATTATCTTCGCCATAGCCGCTGTCAGCGAGTGTTTTAATATCGGCCAAAACCCGCTTATCCCCGACAAACACAGCTTTCAGATTGGTTCCGATATCAATTTTGCCCGTAACCTGAAGGCGAGCGATTTCATCAGTGACCTGTTCCAGCAGGCGAGTATCCGGCTGAAACGGTTTTTCGTCGATCTTCAGGGGGTGTTCGTAGATGATTAGTTTGCTGTGTTCAGCCAGCGTCAAGATCACCTTGCGGACAAATGCTGCAATATTGTCGGTCTGGACATTGGGCGGAACGAGATTGAGCCGGAGGATTTCCTCGGCCAACGACCGCCGTTTAATAGCGTTTATCTTCTCATTGGCCCGGAACAATTCCAACGGAGAAGAGGCATCATATTGTTCTTCTCCCAAGTGCATTTTGACCTCGCTGCCGTAGTGCAATACCAGCTTGGAGATCAATGTGGAAGGGCGAACATGAAAACCCCGATACTGGGGAACCAGAACATCAACACGATCAATCTCCGTATATCGCCGCAGCATATTCTGGCAAAGCAATTCTGCACAGGTAAGATACTGAGAAACAAAATAAATGGAGTAATTGATGAGCAGTTCAAGAAGTCTTTCGGGTTCAACCAAACGTTTGCGTCCCTGAGCGATCTTTTGAGCGGCCGGTCCGGCATGGCGTTCGTAATAATGCGCTATGTCTCTCGCCGTTCGAAGCAGATGCAGCACAACACTGATATGTCCCCGGAGTACCGGAAGGTCTTTATCCAGCACTTCGGTTTCCGTTGTTGAAACATAGGTATCGTATAACGATTGCAAATTATGAAACCGAAGTTCCAAAGACCTGAGTTTCTCTTCGCTGATCGGACCGGTCAAGTCGCACAGAATCGCCTTGATATCCGTTTGTTTTTTGGGCAGTGCCTGTTTGCTTTCGGCCGCCAGATTTAAAAACGCTGTCGCCAGAAGTGAAACTGTTTTAGACACGGTTTCAATCTTTCGCATTGCCAGATCGTGGGGAAGACGGCCGGCCGGCAATTTCTCAATATAAAAATCGTCGATGAGCGCTTTATCCGAGATCGGCAGGGTGAGTGTCTGAGCTTCCCCTACGAGGCGTCGGGTTGCTTCCTGGAGGATTTGTTCGGTAAACCGCAGGGCATCATCGGTGCTTTTGGAAAAATCCTGCTGCACAGGCAACAACCGATAGTGAGGAATGGCGTGTTGAATATGAAGAAGTTCGTAACTTACGTTTGCAAAAAGTTTTATAGAAGCCGTGAGGGAACGAAAACGTGACCAGCGGCAGTTGTTGCGTGCTCCATAGGAGTCCAGCAACTCTTCAATCTGCGAAGCATGAGAAAGAAGCTCTCCCAAGAGCGGACGGGTCAGAATATGCTCGCATCCTTCCTGACGGGCTAAAAACACCGCTGCCCGCAGATAGGCCATCGACCGTTCCGCAATTAAATCTCTGAAATCTTCGTAAGATATAGTTGCCGGGATCATGTCCTGTTTCAGTCAAAAGTTGCCAATAAAGTCGCCGTAAACGTTTTTTTAAAAATAAAAAAATTCGGGATTTTGAAATACCGTTTTGGGTCATTCTGTCACCCGATTTTCCTATTGTACCCGAAAATCGTGAATATTCAAGACTTCTTCATCTCTTTTTTTCTGAAGATCGTAAAGCATTGAGGATAAGAACCATAGCAGTTATAGAGGTAAGTCAAAGTCGGCCCATAGCACCGTGTGGTCACTGGATTTTTCTGCCGCTCTCGGGGTTTTATCAATTTCACAGCGGGTACAGTGTTTGGCCAGGGCGGCAGTGGCAATGATGTAGTCAATTCTCCATCCGAGATTTCGTTTGAAGCCGTTGGGAACACGATAATCCCAAAAGGTATAGTGGTCCGGCTGGTCCTTGTGGTGCAATCGGAACATATCTGTCAAACCCAGTTCCATTACTTTTTCGAATGCATCCTGGACTTCTTTGCAGAAACAGACACTTCCCCAAAGCCCCCTGGGGTCGTGAACATCGATATCTTCCCGGGCGACATTCAGGTCACCGAGCCAGATGATTTGTGACTTGGGGTTAATCCGTTCGGACAGATAATCGTACATCCAGTCAAACCATTGGAGTTTGTACTGGAATTTCTCTGATTCCATTTCCCGGCCCTGCGGGATGTAAGTGTTGATAATTGTAACAGGTCCATAGTCTGCCTGCAAAAAACGAGCCTCATTCACAGTATCCCCGGGAAGACGATAGCAGACATTTTCCGGTTTACTTCGGCTAAAGATCGCCACACCGTTGTATTTTTTCTGCCCGCGGAAGATCACAGTATAACTGGTGCCGCTGAATGCATCGACTGGAAAGTCTTCATCCTGAACCTTGGTTTCCTGGACAGCCAGAATATCGGGTTGATGCAGTAACAGCCAGGTACAAATCGGTTCAATCCGACTGCGTATGGAATTTACGTTAAAAGTTGCGATTTTCATTCAGAGATTTCCTGGGAAACGAAATTGACTGTGCTGCAATTGAGAACGTTGCGCAAGGAAGGGAGAATGAGATTGGCCTGCCAATGCATCCAGCCGATACGGAGGAGTTTTTCTTCTGTATCGGCATGGGTATTAACGGCCGCCAGCAGACTTTTGCGAGAGGCAATCAACTGAGGAGCAAGGCCCAGTGATTCAGCGATTTTCCGGCATTCATTTTTGAGCAAGTCTGTTTTGTCAAGTATTTCGGAGGAAGGTTTCTGTGCACGTTCGTTTCGCAGCGGTTTAGGCCATTGGTCGGGTTCAAGCCGATGCGCAGTTTGTAAGGCTTCAACGAGTTCCCGGCGACGAGAACCATTGCAGTGTCGCGGCAGCCGCGGCAGTTTGTCAGGGTGAATTACTTTTTGCTGCTCAGCCCAGAGCGACAATTCAATCAACTGTTCATTACGTAAAATTCGAAATGGAGACAAATCTGCCTTTTTGGATTGCGACTGTCGCCATTGCCAGAGGGCTTTGACAAACGCCATCTGGCGTGCTGAAAGGCCGTATGTCCCCCGAATTCGCCATGTTTTTTCGGGATCTTGTGGCTCTTTGATTTGCTGGGTCTGTTCGATGGTCCAATTGCAGTATTCACGATGCCATTCCAGGCGTTGCAGCGAAATCAGACGGTTACGCAAATGCTCAGCCAAAGATATTAAATGGCGAATATCTTCTACAGCATAAGCGAGTAGTCCGGGGGAAACAGGACGCAATGACCAATCTGCCCGCTGATTGTGTTTCGATAGACGAATTCCCAAAATCTCTTCAAGCAGGGCCGAAAGACTGACATTTTCCAGTCCGACCAGACGTGCCGCCAGCATCGTATCAAATATCTCATTTTGCGGCCGAAAGCCAAAATCTGCCCGCATCATTCTTAAATCATAGCCGGCGTCGTGAAATATGAGCTGTTTTTGAGCCAGTATCGCCAGCACATCGGAAAAATCTACTTCCGCCAGAGGATCGACAATAAAGCAACGGGACCCTACAGCAAGCTGAATCAGGCAGACTTTATGATGGAAGTGATGAAAACTGTCCGCTTCGGTATCGATAGCAATGGTTTCCACAGCTTTCATCGCATCAAGCAGGACAAGCAGGGCATCCGGCGTGGCGATATAATCAAAAGACGTATCCGATTTTTCAGTGTTCATAAGCCGGTGTAATCTCTTTGAGCAATTCTTGTATTCAAAATGTATTATAAGAACTCCCGATTGAAGTTCAAGGATTTGTTTGATGATACCGGATACATATTATGGAAAATACAGAAAATTTTATTGATATACTTTCTCTATAGTCCTACAATTCGAAACATACTTTTTAGACAATTCCGCCTATGGGATATTAAGGAGTACACAACGATGCTAAAGGCCGGCAGGAGACGTCAAGTGCTGATTGGTTGTTGGCGGTTTATGCTCTACGCCTTTCTCGGATTGCTTCTGGAGGTAACACTGGGCGCAGTGATTAGTTTGTCTGAGGGGAAGTACACTTTGCGAGGAAACACTTCTCTGTGGATGCTTTTGGATTACGGGCTGTTCGGGGTGATCTTGATGCCCATCAAGCAACGGTTGGTCCTGTTCAGACTGCCGCTACTGATTCGAGGTATTATTTATATGCTATTAATTTACGCTGTTGAGTATCTTTCGGGGACTCTTTTTACTGCTTTCGGACTCCATATCTGGAGTTATCACCATCATCAATATCATCTTCACGGACAGATTGCTCTAAACTATGCGCCGCTTTGGTATTGTTTGGGGCTATTTGCGGAATTGATTTACGGACGTATTGATGCCTGTGCGCAAATTCTGTCGGCTCCCGTAAAGAGGAGTGAGGAGAATTCAAAGAGTGGGAGCCCAAATCGCCATTAACTGGACTTCCGTTATCGTATTAGGGCTGTGTTGCGATTTCGCCTATACTTTTCGATACAGCAAGCCGGATACGTGCCGCTCACGCAATCGATACAATAAATCTGCCGACTCCTTGCATTTCGCGGTGAATTCTGTTTGACATATACAGTGATTTTTGTTACTTTTTTTGCTTTTGTATGTTTATATACTACTGAAATACGACTGGAACATCCGGATTTTTCCAAAAAAGGATACGACGATGGCGATACTGGTACAAAAATTCGGCGGGACTTCGGTGGCTAATGCCGAGAAGATTCGCCGTGCCGCCGGACGTGCTCTTAAGGCGCATCAGGAAGGCAATCAAGTGGTGGTAGTGGCCTCGGCCCGCGGCAAGCAGACCGATGATCTGATTGCCGATGCGCGGGAGTTGAATGCCAATCCGCCTCGCCGGGAGATGGACATGCTACTCAGTACCGGCGAACAGCAGACAGTGTCCCTCTTTGCAATAGCACTGTGGTCGATGGGACAAAAGGCAATCAGTTTTACCGGCCAGCAAGCGGGAATGGTTACGGATGATTCTCATTCCAAGGCCCGCATTCAGAGTATCAGTGCCGAGCGCATCCGCGAAAAACTCAATGACGGGTATATCGTCATTGTTGCCGGTTTTCAGGGGATTAATCAGGCCGGCGACATCACTACGCTTGGCCGCGGGGGTTCCGATACCAGTGCTGTGGCTTTGGCAGCGGCGTTGGGAGCTGAACGGTGTGATATCTATACGGATGTGGATGGTATTTATACAGCAGATCCCCGCATATTCACCAAGGCCGTCAAGATGGATCAAATCAGCTATGATGAAATTCTTGAATTGGCCTCCTTGGGAGCGGGCGTGATGCACGGACGCTCTATTGAATTCGGCAAAAAATACAATGTGCCCATTTATGTACGCAGCAGTTTGAACGATAATCCGGGAACTTTAATTACTCATGAGGTACCTCAAATGGAAAGTATTCTGGTCTCAGGAGCGACGATACAGGAAGACCTTGCAAAAATCGGAATGATCGGGGTAGACAATAAACCCGGCAACGCGGCCAGAATATTTGCTCATCTGGCAGGCAAAAAGGTCAGCGTTAACGATATCATTCAAACGGAAGTGAGTCCTGAAAAGGCGAACGTTTCGTTTACGATTGACAAGGCGGACCTTGATATCGCCAAGCAGGCCATCGAAGAAATTCGAGGTATCGTACATTGCCAGTCTCTGTTTATCCGTGAAGATGTCGCCGAGGTGTCTATCGTCGGCGTCGGAATGCAGTCTCACTATGGCGTTGCCGAGAAAATGTTCAAAGCTCTGGCTGAAAAACAAATCAACATCGATTCTATCACAACCAGCGAGATACGCATCAGTTGCCTGGTGGATCTGCATCAGGGTGAAACAGCGCTGATGGCTGTCTGCGAGGCATTTGAATTGGACAAACCTGCCAATAAGCGAAAAGTATAATTACCGATCGCAGCGGAAAGATATTGATCAGCAATGGCGCGAAAAAAACGGGCCGTTTATGTCATGAGTCGAACTCAAAAGAATGCCTTGATTGCGGCATTCTTCTTTTTTATTATACCGCTTGCTGTACTGACGGACGGGCAGCTTCTGCGTCCTGTTCGAAAAGCGATAAGCTCGGCGGTATGGTCCAGTGAAGACCGTAAACGCTATCATGATCGGATATTTACAGTGTCGGCTGTCGTGGATGGCGATACACTGAATATCGATGCTGCTGACGGCACTAAGACAACAACCATAATCCGCCTAATCGGAGTGGACACTCCCGAGACCAAGCACCCGACAGTGGGGCCGATGTTTTTTGGGCAGGAGGCAACAGATTACACGCGACGGCTTTCAGAGGGGCAGCAGGTTACTGTGCGATTGGATACAATCTCTGACGAGCGTGACCGATATGGCCGGTTGCTGGCGTATATTACACTTCCGGATGGACACATTCTTAATGAAGAGCTTATCCGCAACGGATATGGATATGCGGATTTGCGTTTTTTACACGGGCATTTTGATACCTATGTCGAATTGATGAACATTGCAATGACACAAAAAAAAGGATTGTGGGATAAAGTCAATCGAAAACAATTGCCCCAATGGCTGCAACGGAAACGCCCGGAACTTTTGCGGTGAGCTGGGAACATGATAATTTTGTAGAAAACTTTCATATAAAAAAGAAAATTATGTAACTTGCATGGGCCTGAATTCGACTATAGATTAGCAAATAGATTGTAATTAAAAATTCTTTATTGGTATCAAGATATACAATGGAGTGATATTCAGTCAAATGTTGGTATGCGTTTTTGAGCTATCGTACAACAGTCAAATGGGATTAACGACTTGAGATATCAATTAAATCGAATACAAGCCCTACTTTCAGCGGGTGTTGACAAAGGCATTCGAATCGGATTAACACTTGTAATTTGGGTGCAGTTCGGGTGTATGAGTCCGTCACAGCACCGCCAACAAGCCGACAGGACTGCCGAGGATATTATTGCCCAGAAACATCAAGAGGCACTTGGTCGAGAAGGTCAAGTGGATATCGATCGGCCGAGTACGATATTAAGGCGACGTCTGCTCGAAGAGCAAGGATTGCTGATTTCAGGGCCAGCGTCGCTTGGCAGCGACCGACTGGAAGCGATTGAGCATTGGCCTGATGAACTTTATTTGGAATCAAAAACCGAAAGCTTCGATGCATTTATTACTGTTGAGACGGACAAGCCCTTGCGACTGTCGTTGCTGGAAGCTCTGCAAGTCGGGGCACGAAACAACATT
This sequence comes from uncultured Pirellulales bacterium, assembly GCA_964649955.1. Lineage (GTDB taxonomy): Bacteria > Planctomycetota > Phycisphaerae > Sedimentisphaerales > Anaerohalosphaeraceae > T3Sed10-213. The sequence goes on along the minus strand of CAZYQN010000021.1, from coordinate 41,903 downwards.
GAATATCAGGCGGAGAAAGAAAAGGTATTCCGTGCGGCTTTGTCTTTGGATTTAGAACGAAATGATTTCAGGACAATCTTCCAGGGGCAGGCCCGCAGTATGATTTCCGGGAATACCACGGGAGACCGCCCGCAAACCGGTACGGTTCAAACCGGTACACTTTCCGCCAGTCAGACATTTTATAATGGGTCCGAAGTCAGTTCAAACCTTGCTGTTGATCTGGCCAATTTGCTGACAGGGGGGGGAGCGTCGTCGCTCGGACTGGCCGGGGATGCAACGGTATCCATACCTTTGTTGCGGGGATCCGGCCGTCACATCGTTACAGAACCGCTGACGCAAGCAGAGCGTGATGTTATCTATGCGATATGGGATTTCGAACAGTATAAAAAAACATTTGCAGTGCGTGTTGCTACGAGTTATTACAACGTTTTGAGAAATCTTGACCGGATTACCAACAGTCAGGAGAACTATCGAAGTGTAGCGGCCTCGGCGCGACGCAGCCGGCGCCTTGCTGACGCAGGACGTCTCAAAGAGATTGACGTAGACCAGGCTTCACAAAGCGAATTGCGGGCCAGGCAAAGCTGGATTGAGGCGAAGGAGTCGTATCATAGTTCGCTGGATACCTTTAAGTCGCTGATTGGATTGCCGCCGGACGCCCAGATGGAGTTGGACCCCAATGAACTTGCGGTATTGGTGGCCCCGACCCAAACTATTCGAGAGGCCCTTCTTCAGGAAGAATTGGAACAGAAAAAACAACCGGCACTCTCGGCGGATGCCCCGATAATCCTGGTTGAACCGTCACAGGAGAATGCCGGGCCTTGGGAGTTGGACGAAGATAACGCCTCGCAAATAGCCTTAGATCATCGGTTGGACTTTCGTAAACTCCACGGACAGGTTTATGACGCACAGCGTGCCGTGGTAGTCGCTGCGGATCGGCTCGGAGCCGAATTGACCCTGGGCGGTACTGCGAATTTCGGTTCGCGACGTAACAGTGCCGCCAGCGCCGCTTCCGATGACGCTCAGTTTCGTCTGGACAAGGGGACATTTTCGGGTTTTCTGACATTGAATCTGCCGTTGGAACGTACCGCTGAGCGTATTGCTTATCGAAACAGTCTGATTAACCTGGAACGTGCAGTACGTACGGTACAAACTCAGGAAGATCAGATCAAGCTGTCGGTACGAGACACGCTGCGGACGATGCGGCAGGCCCGTGAAAATCTCTATATTCAAACCAAGGCGGTGATGATCGCTGAAAAACGGGTCAAGAGCGTCTCGTTGTTTTTAGAGGCAGGTCGTGCGGCTATGCGTGATTTGCTGGAAGCTCAGGAAGACCTCCTGACGGCACAAAATGGATTGACTTCGGCAACCGTTAGTTATCGTGTTGCCGAACTGGACTTGCAGCGTAATATCGGGCTGCTTGAAGTAGATGAACGCGGTTTATGGCAGGAAACATTGCCGGAGGAACAGAAATATGCTGAAAAATAAATTCTTTTGGATAGCAACTTTTACGGTTTTAATAGCAGGTATCGGATTTTTTATCATTAAAGGCGGAACTTCCGCTCAGGCAACAACCGGCCAGGCAACCTTTCGCGTATCCCGGGGTCCGTTGACAATCAGCATTACCGAGTCCGGCACCATCAAAGCCCGGGAGATGACAATCATTAAAAATGAAGTTGAAGGACGCACCTCGGTGATCAGCCTGATTCCGGAAGGTACCCGGGTCGCCAAGGGCGATCTTCTTGTTGAGTTGGATGCCAGCACATTGATTGACAGCCGGCTGGACCAGGAAATACGGGTTCAGAATGCCGAAGCCTCGTATGTAGGTTCGAAAGAAAGTCTGGAAGTCGTGAAAAACCAGGCTCAAAGCGATGTAGATAAGGCCACCCTGGCACTGCAATTTGCCAAGGAAGATCTTCAGAAATATATTGACGGTGAATATCCCAACGAACTGAAAAAGGCGGAAGCCAATATCACTTTGGCACAAGAGGAATTGACCCGGGTCAGAGAAACGCTTGGGTGGTCGCGCAAACTTTATGATGAGAAATTTATTTCAACCACTGAACTACAGGCTGATGAAATACAGGAAAAGAAAAAAGCACTCGACCTTGAGCTGGCCCGTAATAATCTGAATCTATTGACTGAATTTACCTATAAACGTAATCTGGCCCAGCTCGAAAGTGATGTCAGTCAGGCTGATATGGCGCTGGAGCGAATTTCGCGCAAGGCGCGTGCAGATGTGGTACAAGCAGAAGCCGACTTAATGGCCAAGGAATCTGAATACAATCGCCAGAAAGACCGGCTTCGGAAACTGGAGCAGCAGATTGGGAAAGCAAAACTATATGCGCCTTCGGAAGGCCTGGTTATTTATGCCACCAGCGCAATGACCGGGGGAAGACGGTTCAATACAGAACCGCTTATAGAAGGCAGAGAAGTGCGTGAGCGTGAGGAGTTGATTTACCTTCCAACAACGAGTTCTGCAAAGGCCGAAGTGAGCATTCATGAATCCAACCTTAAAAAGGTACGGACCGGCCTTCCGGCCGTATTGACGATTGATGCGCTGCCCGGCCGTAAGTACCTCGGAACGGTGGCGACAATAGCACCGCTTCCGGATGCCCAGAGCATGTGGATGAATCCGGATTTAAAGGTGTATAATACGGAAATATTTCTGGAAGACAACGATGAATCGCTGCGAACCGGTATGAGTTGTCAGGCTGAAATTATTGTGGCCCAGTACAGCGACTGTGTGTATGTTCCTGTACAGTCGGTCATTCAGGTAAGTGGTCAGCCGACCGTGTTTGTCGTTACTAATAAAACAACAGAAGAGCGCCGTGTCGAACTGGGTCTTGATAACAATCGAATGGTCCACATTATCAGCGGATTGTCAGAAGGAGAAGAAGTATTGTTGGCGCCGCCTCTGAAAGCCGGAACGATTGAACCCGGTGTAAAGACAGATACTCCTGAACCGGGTGACGAAATCAAACAGCGCGTTACAGAGCGGCTGAACAACAACACTGTTCCTACTCAGATACAAAGACCTGCGGCGGATCCAGCGGGCAATTTTTCTGTGCCCTCGGAAGGATTGCAGTCACAGACTCCTCAGCAGCAGGAACGACGCCGTCCGGACGGGCAGAGTCTGACTCCAGAGCAGCGGGAACAGATGCGGCAGCGGTTTGAACAAATGACTCCGGAAGAACGAGAACAAATGCGTCAACGGATGAGGCAAGCCGGTCAGGGCGGACCGGGTTCAGGAGCGGAACGACCGCAGAGAGAATCCTCGGAGACAACTCCATGATTAAACCGAACACTACGGACATCGTACGCCTTGAAGAAGCCAAAAAGATTTACCTGATGGGCAATCAGAAAGTGCATGCATTGGACGGGGTGAATGTATCGTTTCGGCGTGGCAGTTTCTGGGCCATTATGGGGCCAAGCGGTTCAGGCAAAAGTACGATGATGAATGTCCTGGGCTGCCTGGATCGGCTCACCGGGGGACAATATTTTCTGGAAAATCAGGATGTCAGTACGCTTGATGATGACCGGCTCAGTGAGCGCCGTCTTCGGCATATCGGTTTTATCTTTCAGAGCTTTAATTTGATTCCTCAATTGACTGTTCAACGGAATATTGAATTGCCCTTGTATTACTTGGGTTGGGATGCGATAGAGAGTGCCGACCGCGCCCATGAACTTGCCCGCCGTGTAGGACTGGAAGATCGTCTTAATCATCGACCTACAGAGTTATCGGGCGGACAGATGCAGCGAGTTGCCATCGCGCGGGCACTTGCCAACAATCCTCATTTGCTGTTGGCGGATGAGCCAACGGGAAATCTGGACAGTTCCACGGGCGTTCAAATCATGAATTTGTTGACCGAACTCCACGCCGAGGGAAAAACGATTATCATGGTTACACACGAACCGGATATTGCTGCCTATGCGGGATCTCGTCTGCATATGAGAGATGGCCGTGTGGATCGAATCGAAGAGAATTAAAATGAAGCACAGCCGTTTTATCAGAAATATACTCTTGGGAATCGAGAATCTTTTACTGCACAAACTCCGTTCCTGCCTGACGATGCTGGGAGTTGTCTTCGGTGTCGGCAGTGTGGTGGCGATGTTGTCTGTGGGTGAAGGGGCCAGCAAAGAAGCTCTTGAGCAAATCCGTAAGCTCGGAAGCAATAATCTTATTATCACTTCGATTAAACCCGCCGAAGAAGAAGCAACGAGTACGACGTCACAGGCCATGATGAGCATTTATGGAATGACCTATGATGATTATGACCGAATACGGGATAGTTATCCGGCTGTTCAGCAGCTTGCGCCTGTTAAGCTTTTGCGAAAAGAATCCCGATTGGGATCGCGGTTTTTGGAACTTCGTATTGTCGGAACAACAGAGGAGTGGTTCGAACTGGTTCCCCGACAGCTCGTGGCCGGGCGCGTGCTGCGTAAATCGGACGAAGAACGTTTTAATGCTGCGGCGGTTCTTACCGAATTTGGCGCCCGTAAACTGCTGGCTACACAAAGCACCATTGGCCAGACGATTCGCATCGGCGGCGACGCATTTGAAGTTGTCGGAATTATCAAGAGTGAATCCGGCCAGGCGGGCAATATGCAGATACCGGATCAGGAGGTGGATGTTTATATTCCGCTTCGGGTTGCACGTCAATACTTCGGTGATATATATTCTCGCCAGACGGCAGGCTCGCGAGTCCGCGAAAAAGTCGAGCTGCATCAAGTTATCGCTCAAATCGATGCGATTGAAAATGTTGAAGCGACCGCAGAGGCTATCGAGCGAATGCTCAGCCGCTTTCATAAGCGTAAAGATTACCAAATCAGTATTCCTCTTGCCTTGCTGAGGCAAGCGGAAGCAACCAAACGAACATTCAATATTGTTCTCGGGTCGATTGCGGGTATCAGTCTGCTGGTCGGAGGTATTGGTATTATGAATATTATGCTTGCCTCCGTAACAGAGCGGACGCGGGAAATCGGGATTCGACGTGCCATCGGCGCAAAACGCCGGCAGATCATCTTTCAGTTTTTAATCGAGACCGTGGTGCTTTCAATGATGGGGGGAGTGGTCGGTATATGTTTGGGTGTTCTGACCCCATTACTGATTACCTTTTTTTCCGGAATGCCTACAGTATTGACACTTGAAAGTATTCTGTTGCCCTTAATAATCAGTATTGGGATAGGGATTGTATTTGGTTTATATCCGGCCGCAAACGCTGCCAGAGTCGATCCGATTATTGCGTTAAGGCATGAATGAAAATTAGATATCTATCTTTAATATGGATATGTGAAGGAGTTTTTTTTCTTGACTTTTCCAGTGGATAAGAAGATAATTGTGGTCGTCGTGTTAGATCATAGCATGAAATAAAACGATTACAATTAGAAGAAAAGGGGAGAACTTCCTTTGGGGCTTTTTTTTAAATATACCCATACAAGGGCAGAGCCTCTTAGGTTCATTGTGGAAGGGAGGTATTTACGAAGTATTCATATCCAACACTTGTTTTCCTGATAGTTCAGAGCATTTCTGTTGTTTTGATTAGCGGCCCTACATTGCCGGTTATCAATGGAAATACTGCAACCTTTAGCGGAAACCAATCCGGCGGCATCTCGGTAACATATTACACCAATCCTTCGTCAACAAACATTTATACGCTCAATGTGCTGGGGCTGGATGAAGGTATCACGGTGCCAGGGATTTACTTTCACAGTCTGACTGGTACGAACGTTGTGCTTAACACCGGCAGTGCTAATGAAACAATCACAGTATCGCGGTCGGGAGTGAATGCTTACGGATTGACCGGTGTTACGCAAGGCACATCGCTGGGGGCGGTGCCGGAGGATCCGTTTCTGGATGTGCCGCTGATCGGTGATGATCCGGCGGTGCCGGGTGGGCAGGTGAACATCACCAGCTACAGCACAATCAACACCACCGGCGACGGCGCACACGGCATATTGGCTATCAGCACCAGTTCCGGCTACTCGTCGGCGGTGATTACTGAGTTGGAGAACTTTACGGAAACCGGATTTACGTTTGAAGTGACCGATGTGCAGGATGCCGCCGGCCAATCTGTTGCCTTCGAACCCGATGATACGGTTGAAATACGCGGTGTGCTGATCAACGAAGACGGCCAGACGATTACCGACGGTGATGGCAATCCTATTGAGCACGGAACGTTTGTCCTCAACAAGGACGGCAGCTTCAGCGTCAGCTTTACGGCCGATGAACTGGCCGCACACAACGCGCTGGCGATTGACGAAGCGATGACGATTGCGGTGCATTATACCGTCGAAGGCAGCAAAGACGGCGACAGCCAAACCGATGACGGGCGGCTGGCCGTAACCTTTCTGCGCATAGATGCGGACACCGTAGTACAAACCAAAGAGGCATTTTTTGAGACTTTCGGTGTCAGCGGCAAGCCGGCGCTGGAATCGGGCGCAACGGTGTTTCCCGATTTGCAGCAATATGTTGAAGGACTTCTGGCAGATGCGACCGCCGGCGGCAGCGGAGGCGGTGTGACCGTCACCAACCACGGCACGATTGAAACCGACGGTCAGGAAGCGCATGGCATCTATGCCTATAGTCTGGGAGGCACAGGAGCCGGCGGTCGTGGCGGTAGCATTTCACATTCGGCCGGCGCCGGTCAACCCGGCAAGACACCGGGCGCCGTAACCGTAGTTGCAAACGGCAGCATTACAACCCATCAGAATGATTCCAACGGCGTGATGGCGCTCAGTGCCGGCGGCGCGGGGGGGCCGGGCGGCAATGGTGGTGCCTGGCGGCACGGGCAGCGCGGCGGAACCGGTGGAACTGGCGGTTTAGTCAGCATCATCGGCAGCGCAACGATCAACACCGAGGGCGACTACGCTAGTGGTATTGTCGCATTGAGCGTCGGCGGCAACGGCGGTGATGGCGGAAGCGGCAGCGGCGCGATGCCCGGCGGGGGAGGCGGATACGGCGGATTGGGCGGGCCGGTAATCGTGGACGGAGACTGGGATATTACGACTACCGGCGACAAATCACACGGTATTTGGGCCAAGAGCGTTGGCGGCAATGCCGGCGGCGGCGGCAGCGGGGGCTGGCTATTCGGCAAGCCCGGCGGCGGCGGGATTGCTACGGACGGCGGCAGTGTCACCTTGCACAGCGGCGGCGAAATCTCCACTGATGGATTGGCATCGTATGGTCTGTATGCTCAAAGCGTTGGCGGATTCGGCGGTGCGGGCGGGTCGAGCTGGGGACTGTTCTGGTCGTTCGGGGGTGACGCTAACAGCGGCGGCAGCGGCGGATCGGTCGAAGTGGTCAATGTCGCAGGCGGTAAAGTAACTACACATGACGAGTACAGCCACGCAATTTTAGCGCAAAGCATTGGGGGCGGGGGCGGCAGCGGCGGCGGCAAGTTCGGATTGTTTGCCAGCTTAGGCGGCAGCGGCGCTTCCGGCGGTAACGGAGGGTTTGTCGAGGTTCAAAATGACGGCTGGCTGGAAACCGATGAAATCGGCTCGTTCGGTATCTTTGCCCAGAGCGTCGGCGGCGGCGGGGGTGACGGAGGCAGTGTGGGCGGGCTGGTCAGCATCGGCGGCACAGGCAGCCAGACCAGCGACGGCGGCAACGTCGAGGTCACCAACAATGGAACGATTTTAACACACGGAGTGCAATCACACGGCATCTTTGCTGAAAGCGTTGGCGGCGGCGGCGGTAACGGCGGACGTGCCAGCGGTTTGATTACGCTGGGCGGCGATGGAGGTGCCGGAGGAAACGCAGGAACGGTGTCGGTTATCAATGCAGGTACGATTCACACCGATAAAGACGAATCTTACGGCATCTTTGCCCAGAGCGTCGGGGGCGGCGGCGGCACTGGAGGCGGCACGGTCAGCGCAGGAGCGGGCGTAAGCTTTTCGATGGGCGGTAAGGGCGCAGCCGGCGGGTATGGCCAAAAGGTGGAAGTGGAAAGTCGCAGCGGCAGCAGTATCATCACCGATGGCGATCGCGCGTACGGCATCTTTGCCCAGAGCGTCGGGGGCGGCGGCGGCGATGGCGGGTATGCAATCAGTGCATCGGCCGGCACGGGCGTTTCGGTAGCTATTGGCGGCAGTGCCGGGGCTGGCGGCGACGGCGGTGAGGTTGAGGTTACAATTGACGGCAGCATCACCACCTCCGGAGAGAAGTCTTATGGTGTCATCGCCCAAAGTATCGGCGGCGGCGGTGGCGCAGGCGGATTCAGTGTAGCGGGCAATTATGGTGGATCGGGATTGAACCTTGGATTAGGCGGATCTGGCGGGGTCGGCGGGGTTGGCAAAGATGTCACGGTGGATATCACCGGCAGCGTTGCCACAACGGGGCTGGGCGCGCATGCGGTATTTGCCCAGAGCGTCGGCGGCGGCGGCGGTGACGGCGGATTCAGCGTGGCCGGGAGCATCGGCGGCGGCAACAGCGCCAATATCTCCGTCGGTGGTGACGGCGGCAGCGGTGCGGTGGCCGGCAATGTCATCGTCAACACCGCCGGTACGATCTCCACCGAAAAAGACGATGCCCACGGCATTCTCGCTCAGAGCGTCGGCGGCAGCGGCGGAAACGGCGGATTCAGCATCGCCGCCAGCGTCGGCGGCGGGATAGGGCTGAATTTGGGCTTTGGCGGGGACGGCGGCACTGGCAGTGCGGCCGGGACGGTCAATCTGGGCAGCGAAGAAGATTATCTGACCGGAAGCATCACAACGCACGGCGACCGGTCTTTTGGTATTTTGGCACAGAGCATCGGTGGAGGCGGCGGAAACGGCGGTACGACGATAACCGGCTCGCTGCTGTCACCGGCGGCGATTGCGCTGGGGTTTGGCGGCACGGGCGGCAGCGGCGGAATCGGCAATCTGGTCAATGTGTACACGGACGCTGACATCACGACCTACGGCTCGCAAAGCCACGGCATTTTGGCGCAAAGCATCGGCGGCGGCGGTGGAGTTGGCGGATTGAGCATCTCCGGCGGGGTGACAGCTTTTGGCGGACTGACGTTGGCGATGGGCGGTGACGGCGGCACGGGCAACACCGGCGGTGATGTAACGGTTTACAACAGCGGCACAATAGAAACCAATGACGAATATTCGTATGGCATTTTTGCCCAAAGCGTCGGCGGCAAAGGCGGCGCCGGCGGCACCAGCGGCTCGGTGATGGTTAACTTCAGCAGTTTGATCCCGATTCCCGAACCATATCCGACCGGCAGCGTCAATATCGCTTTGAGCTTGGGCGGCGATGGCGGCAGCGGCGGCGTGGGCGGAAACGTTACCGTCGATAACAGTGGAACCATTACCACTAAAGAGGATTACTCCTACGGTATTCTGGCCCAAAGCGTCGGGGGAGGCGGCGGTGACGGCGGCAAAAGCATCGCTGCGACGGCCAACATCTCAATGCCCAGTGCGCCGGGCGGCGGAGACGCCGAGCCGCAGGTTGAAGTGCAGGTGGACTTTGCGATGGCACTGGGCGGCGATGGAGGCACGGGTAACCACGCCGGACAGGTGGATGTGATCAACGGCGGCACGATTGAAACCAGCGGTGTCGGTGCGCACGGCATCTTTGCACAGGCTGTTGGCGGCGGCGGCGGAAGCGGCGGCAGCGCGAGGTCGATGATATTAAGCATAGACCCCTCCAACTGGAATCCTTCCGATTCTCCTCCGGAACCGGGCAGTATCAGTTCCGGGGCCACGCTGAGCATCGGCGGAAAAGGCGCAGCGGCTGGCGATGGCGGCATTGTCAATGTGACCAATGAGGGCATGATTATTACACGTGGCGCAGATGCCTACGGGATCATCGCTCAGAGTGTCGGCGGCGGCGGCGGGGTCGGCGGCGGCGGGTATCACGGCCTCGATTGGCAGGATTTCGGCGTGTCGGAAGATTTGGAACCGTTCCTCGATCTGCTTCCGGTACAGGATGAAGGCGATGTGCATATTGCGCTGGGCGGCAGCGGTGCCAGCGGCGGGGGCATAGGCAAAAAAGTAACAGTCAACAACATAGGCGGCATCACCACATACGGCGGCGGATCGATTGGCCTGTTAGCCCAGAGCATCGGCGGCGGCGGCGGTATAGGCGGCGCAGGCGCAACCGGCGGCGACGGCTCAATCACACTGGGCGGGTCCGGCGGAGTCGGGGGCGCTGGCGGCACTATCGAAATCCAGCAGACCGGCAATGTCGAGACCTTCGGCGTAGCTGCACACGGAATCTTTGCCCAAACGGTCGGCGGCGGCGGCGGGTATGCCGGAAACGCCGACAAAGGCATCACCGATTCAGGTATTAATCTGGCTATCGGCGGCGCAGGCGGTGCAGGCGGCGACGGCGGGGATATTTTGATCAACAGCGCTGGAAGTATCACAACCCACGGAGACGGGGCTATTGCCATCTTTGCCCAGAGCGTCGGCGGCGGCGGTGGTATCGGGGGTACCATCGGTGAAGGATTCGGCTTTGCCGGAAGTGTCGGTAAAGTCGGCGAAGGCGGCAAGGTTGAGGTCACTCACACCGGCGACATCATTACCACTGGCAAGTATGCGCACGGTATTTTTGCCCAGAGTGTTGGCGGTGCTGATTTGGGCGGGGATGTGATTGTTACGGTGGACGGCGACATTACAGTTACCGGTGAAGGCGCGGCGGCGATTATCGCACAAAGCGAAGGTCAGGGCGGCAAACGCAATATCGACTTTATATATCAAAGCGGAACAATTACCGGTAACAGCGATGGCGCGGTCAAGTTTCTGGACGGCGCCGATAACAGCTTTACCAATTATGGTGTTATCAAAACTGTCGGTGGACCGGAGGGAACGGCATTTTTAACCGCCAACGGCAACGACATCATCAAAAATTACGGCGTTGTGACCGGCGTGATCAATCTTGGTGACGGGGTGAACAGCTTTCACAATTACAGCGGTGCTACCCTTAACTCCGGCGATATGATCCATCTTGGCAATGGTGCAACGCTGCTCAACGAAGGAACGTTTGCGCCGGGCGGAAATGGTCTGATCTGCATAACCGACCTGGCCGGAAATTTCCAGCAGGATGCACTGGCCAAAATGATCATGGAATGGGATATGAAAACCGGCCAATCCGACTTCCTCCAGGCTTCGGGAATTGCCGATCTGGCGGGAAAACTGCAAGTCGGACTGCTGAATCCGGGCTTTGCCGCAGATGGCACCTATCAAACGGCGCTGATTACCGGCGTTGCCGGCGTAGTGGATTCAGGATTGTCGCTGCTGGCGACGCGCACGGCGGTAATGGACTACAATCTCATCTTTGCCCCCAACGGCACGGATATTCTGCTGGAGGCTGTTGTCGATACCTCGCCGGAAGGATTAACATCGGCACAGCAAAATATGGCCAGACATATCAACCGTATCCAATCTTCAGGCAATGCCGACGGTTTTGCACCATTTGCGGCTGAGCTGTTTGCACTGCCGGATGTCGAGAGTTTGGGCAGAGCCTATCGGCAGCTTAGCCCTGCATCATATGATATGTCAGCGGTATCGTCTGTCGATACCTCCGATCAGTACACCTCTTCGCTGGTCAAACGCATGCACAGTGTGCGGTCGGCCATCCAGACTCATGATGCAACGATGGCCGTAAAGCAAACCCGTCTCAATGCCGCATGGATGGAAGGTTTTGGCCTGTATGCCGAGCAGCGGTCAGCCGGCGACTTTGCCGGCTACAATGCACGTACCGCCGGCACAACATTCGGCTATGATTACTTGATCGACGAAGGTCTGCTGGCAGGTATCAGCGGAGGCTATGCCAAAACCAATGTGGATAATAAAGACAGCGACAGTCACGGCGATATTGAAAGTTATCTCGGTTCTCTCTATGGCAGCCGCTTTACGGATGAATGGTATGTGGATTCAGCGCTGTCGTATAACCGTCATCGGTTCAGCAATCTCCGGTCGGTGCAAATCGGCGGGATATTCGATAGCGCCCGCAGCAAACACAACGGAGATGCACTATCGGCCTATATTGAATCCGGGTTTAACTGGTACACGGAGCAGTGGTTGTTTCAGCCTTTTACATCACTGCGGTATAGCTGGATGTATGAGGACAGTTACCGCGAATCAGGGCTGGCCGGAGCCAATCTGTATGTGGATAGCCGGAAAACAGATTCTTTGCTGATGGATTTAGGGATTCGGATTTCGCGCCCCTTCAAACATAAAGAGTGGGTAATGATCCCTGAAGCCATGGTTGCGTGGGATCATGATTTTGACATTGATGACAATCGATTGGTTGCCGCATTTGACAGTGCCCCGTCAATGAAATTTGCATCCGACGGCCGAGATATCGAGAGAAATGGAATCATCGCAGGTTTTGGCCTGACACTGATCAATAAAGACAATGTCAGCATTTCAGTCAACTACAGCGGCGAATTCCGTGACCGATATACCTCTCATGTATTTACTGGCGGAATCCGGGTCGAATTCTGATCTATTCTATATTTGGCTTGTAGAACAGGACTATAAAAAAAAGAAAAGTACCTTACAGGTTCTCCAGCCAATGCAGGCTGAAAGCGGTAAAATCGTTTAGATCGAGAAGACCGTCCCCGGTCCGACGAGGAATGATGTCATAATACGGCGTATCGGACAGCCAATACTCGGCTAAAATCAGAAAATCCAGAGTATTGGTGGCTCTGTCACGGTTGAAATCCGCTTCGAACGGTCGTATTTCAGGCAGCACCCGGACTTCGGTCGTGAAGTGGTAATCATAATCGCCAAGGCCGATAGAAGAGGTTGAATAGTCGTAGACCATTTCAACAAAAAAGGATCGCCAGCCTGTTGCGGGAACTCCCGGATTAGCCTGATAAACTCCCGGCGAGAGTTCGGTCAGCAAGCTCGAAGTCCAGGATTTTCCGATCGTTACCTGTCGAAAGTCCCGGCCGTTCGGATTGTCGGCCTGCCAAAGCAGGACCGATTTGGGTGTCGTTGAAGTGTATATGACAATACTGCCGTCGTCTTGACAGGTCCAACTGAACTGTGGGCGCGAAGTGCCTCGAAGAAACGCATCGTAATACGGCACCATATTGGATAAGACCTCTTCCATTGCCCCTTCCAGATAATGATTGGTGTTGGGAAGGGTGCGTACATAAGTTTCTCCAGACAGGCTGTCGATATAAAACTGTATGGAATCATGAACGAAAAAATCATCCCCGGCAGCAGTAACAATGAGCTTTGGGAGCGTCAGGCGGTCACGATACTCAAACGGATCGACAATGCTCAGCAGGTCATTGGTACGAGGATTTTCAAACCAGTCGAAGATGTTTGATTTCTCATATGGGGAAAGTGCCTCCGCCCAGAATCCGTAAGCGGACCAATGGTGAGCAAAACTTCTTTTCATATTTAATAAATCGCTGACGATGGGGGCGATGGCGGATACACGGGAATCTACGGCGGCGGTTAGCCACGCCGTCCAGCCGCGTTTAGACCCGCCCGTCAACACAAAGTGGCTGATCGCCGGACGTAATTGCTGTACAGCATCCATACAGCGTACCACGGATTTGACCATCGGTAACTGCGCCGGCCAGTAACTATCGCCGCCGGAAAGAAACTTATCCCACGAATATGCAATAATTTCATCTTCAACACGTCCGGAATATTCGTCGGTAAAATAAAGCGGCTGATTGGGAACACACCGCAGCTCGACAATGACGGATCGTGTGGCAAATGCAAGCTGGCGGTACGCCGTGTAATCATTATACACAGGATTGATACGGGGAGCCGATTCACCGACGGTACCGCCGTTGATTAGCAATAGGGCAGTATTTTTTGTCGCACCCCACAGCCAATCATTGCGGGGAATAATAACTGTGACCCAGTGCGTCCAGACTGTCGGATTCACTTCAGAAGTATTACGCCATGTCTGTGAGGTCAATGTCAGCACATAGGCTCGTGTGTCGGTACCTCCCGAAAGGGGACTTGAATCATCAAAGTAAGAACCATACTGGCTCCAGGCAAAAGTCGTATCGGGCGCAGCGACATAATCATCCAGTGCTGTTGCAAAAACAATAGCATCAAATAGAAGAACATAAGAAATGATGAAAAAGTGTATTGTTTTATGGTTCATACTCTACCCTCCAAAGACTCTATCACGTCCGTTATTTAGGTGAGATAGGGTTAATCGAAATCGACAGGCGGCGGTGGGATTCGAACCCACGAAATAACGGTTTTGCAAACCGTCGCCTTGGACCACTTGGCTACGCCGCCGGAAAAACATATCTTTAATGTACAGAGCAGGATAGAGAAAAGCAAGTAAAAATCCTCTGAAATTCAGCTAATCCCCTTTCTCGAAAAAATAAAATCAACTCTTATAAGGATATATTTTGTGGTGTATATAGACATAATATACATGATATATCTATAGAGAGCCGAAATTTCACTGTAGTGGCCCTGCATATTTCATAACCCCGACGAAGGGGTCCTTCCGGCCGTCATAAAAGCAGCATATTATAAGACCGGTAAGGGTCGCCATCGCTTCAGTAGATTGACCCGGGGGGATTTGTTTTTTATGTTTTAGGTGGCAATATTACCAGCCGCTTATGGGGATGCCTAAGGCATATAAAAATGAATATGGATAGCAGGTTTTCGACATTTCGTTCGGTGAGTGTTATGATGATAGGAATAGGGGGGCTGTTCCTGTCTGTATTAGGCACCGCTGCAACGATAAACGTCGACCAGTATGCGACGTGGGGGATCGCTTCAGACGATCCGGATATTCCGGTAGGCAGTGTGATTACAGATGCAACCCTGACGATATACAATATCTCCGCCTCTGATACCGATGAATTTGATATTTATCTTCTTGAAAATCCCAGACCTGATTTTTCAAAACGGCTAAAACAAATTGAAGGCAGTGAATTTGAAGGGTTTGGCACACGTTTGGTCGGTGCCGTTGAAGACGGAAATTTCATTTGCCGGTTAGGCCATATCGATAATAATGACTCTCAGTCGCATGTTTGGAATGGATTTACTTATCCTTTTAATTTTAATCTGGCAGATGGACGAACAATTACATATACATCGGCATTGCTTGAGTTGATTGATTATGTGGGAACAAGCAGTTTCTGGGGATTCGGATTTGAGTCTGCCGGAAGCGAGCCTTTTTCTTTTTCATCGATCAAACTGACTGTTACTGTGTCTTCATATACGGAACAAACAGCCGACCAAATTATAACCTATACATACATTTCCAATCTGAATGACAGTGAACTCTCCTCTGTATTGCATTTTGACGGTAAAGATGACAGTATAATGCTGGATTACCAGATTCCCGTCAATAATTTTACGTTGGCTGCATGGGTAAAGACATCGGTTCTGCATCAGATTGACGAAGAAGGAGTAAAGGGTACCGGAGGATTTTTAGGGCAGAAATATCTGTTTGCTCCTGAGCCTATGGGCGGCACAAGCAGTACGCTTAACGGCGGGGTGGGAGTGTCTGTAGGGACAAACGGCATATCCGTCTACGAGTATTATAATAGTTCTTCTTTGCCTGCAATTGCGGTCTACAAGGGATATCTTGGAACAGGGTGGAATCATATAGTGATAACGTATGAAGAGCGGCTGCCAAGGATTTATTTGAACGGAATTTTGGTACATGTTGGTTTGAATCCTCCCCGTAACAACAGCTATGCACCATTCTGGGTTGGCGGTCGCGCTTCTGCGGGACAGCGCTTCAATGGCGAGATGGTCGGATTACACATCTGGGATCGAACCTTGAGCGACCAGGAAGTTCTGGATGTAATGTGCGGCGCTTCTGTAGCTCATCCTGTGGGACAGTGGTTATTGAATGAGGGCAGCGGAACGACAGCATTTGACAGTTCCGGTAATGGATATGACAGTGTTATCAATGGTGCAGAGTGGATCAGTCCTGAAAACATTCTGCAATAGATATATCAGAGAGAAATGATTTCATCGATCAGTTGTTCAGGGCCGGCCCAAAGGCCGTCAAGAAGGGGGGATGATTGATTGAAACGCCGGGGTTTCCCGGATCGGTCAATCGCTTTTCCGCCGGCCGCCAGTATAAGGCCTGTGCCGGCGGCGATGTCCCACTCATTTTTCGGCACAAGGGTAAACGTAGCTTCCGCCAATCCCGCCGCTACACAAGCCAGTTTGTAGGCAATGGAACCACAGGGAATCACTTTAAACGGCGCATGGTCATATCGGCTCCACAGGCCTTTTCTGATCTCGCTGCGGCTTGCCAAAATCCTGGCCCCCGATAGATTCTGTTTGGCAGAGAGTGCAACAGGGGTACCATTCAATGTTACGCCGTATCCTTCGGCCCCCAAAAACAGTTGATCGGCGGCTGGATTGCATACTCCCGCGGCTATCGGCCGGCCGTCTTCTACCAGTCCGACCGAAATGCACCATTCCGGAATACCCTCGATGAATTCTCGAGTTCCGTCAATGGGATCCACAATCCAGACACGGCGTTTCTGCAGTCGACAACGATCATCCACGGTTTCTTCGGAAAGCCATCCTTCCTCCCCGTCCAGAAGCATCTCCTTGAGAATCGTATCAATTCCGATATCTGCCCGGGTAACCGGGTCTCCTCCGGCTTTTCTTTCAGAGGCGATTCTTCCCGGTGTATAAGCAGACACATACGAACGGGCGGCGGCCAAAGCCTCATTGATTCTCTTGAGATCAGCGGTTAACATTATTGCAGGTCCGCCTGTGAGCTGAAATATCCAAGGATTCCTTTCTCACGCAATTTAGTATAGACTTGCCGGACAGCCTCATCCAGATTGTCAAGGGCATCCAGATGCAAGAGCTTTTCAATGTCTGTTGGATCAGGGCCAAGCCAAATCACTTCGATCAATTCACTGTCCACAGCATTGCTGATGATCCGTAAATCATCGCGGGTCAGCCCGATGGCGGTAACGATAACAATCTGTCCGCTCTCAAGCAGCAGGTTTGAGACTTCTCCGAGTCGTCGTAAATGCTCAGGGCGATGTGACTGATCGGGACCGGGTTTTTTGATGTCGGCGTCGACACCATAGAGAACATTGGCAATGCCCATAAAAAAGACCAGCCGCCCTTCAATGAAAAGTTTTTTCTCAAGGGCCCTCGCCAGTGTTTTTTTTCCGGTGTTGGGACGTCCGGTGATAAGAATCATCGTGGGTCTCTGTCGGTATTGATTTTGCCGCTGTTCCCGGCTGATACCGCTGATGGCCCATTTCTGATTGCGTCGCAGCACATAGCCTCGCAGGTCCTCCTGATTGTCCGGTAAAGCCTTTCGCACGATCCCGCCGCCGCGGATTTCATAATTATCCACCAGAACAAACCGGCTTGTTCCCTCCATGACATCGGCCGGATCGAACGCAATTGCTCGTTCTGTTCGGAAGATACAATCGGCAACATTATGATACTCGACGCAATCCGCCTGAGGTTTACCGGCCAGTTCCGCTGCGTCCATAACAGTCAGTATATCTTCAACGACTGCAGGCTGACGGGCAGTGCCGATTTTAAGCAAATATTCTTTGTTTTTAATTAACGGCTGTCTGCCCATCCAGAACAGGCTGACCTGAAAACGTGTGCTGATCTGCGGCGGCGTTTGTCCCGCCTTGGCGGCAATCTGACCGCGAGCGATATAAATTTGGGTATCTAATGTAAACGCCGCTGCGGTTCCGGCTTCAACATAATGCGGCGGGGGAGCATTGAAAACCTCAAGCGAATTGACCCTGCTGCTTTTACCGGAAGGATAGAAGATAACTTCATCGCCGACATGCAACTGTCCGCTTTCAAGTGTGCCCGCCACAATTCGGCGTTTGTCCCCGTCACCGGTGAACTTGTACACATCCTGAACCGGCATTCGCAGGGGCTTATCAACCGGTAAAGGAGCCTTGCAGAAAGCATCGAGGGATTGCAATACTGAATTTCCCCGGTACCACGGCATCGCACTGCTTATGCTTGCTATATTGTCTCCGGCCATTCCGCTGACAGGGATAAAGTTTCCCGACAGACCTGCCTTTTCAAGGAAAGCCGTGTATTCAGAACGTATCGATTCAAACACTTCCTGACGATAACCAACCAGGTCCATTTTGTTAATCAGCACGGTAACCTGGCGAATACCGAGCAGCGACAACATAGATCCGTGTCTGCGAGAATTCTCCCGAACGCCTTCTTCGGCGTCAATTACGAGCAGCGCCGCCTCGGCGTGCGAAGCCCCTGTAACCATATTCTTTAGAAATTCAATATGACCCGGTGCATCAATGATGATATAACGACGTTTGGAAGTCTTGAAGAATACTCGGGCTGCATCAATAGTAATTCCCTGAGAGCGTTCGTCCTTCAGAGCATCCAGCAAAAAGGCATACTCGAACGGCTTGCTGTTGCGTCGGCACATTTCCCGGATATGTTCGAGTTTTCCCTGCGGCAATGAATTGGTATCTGCCAGCAAACGCCCGATGACGGTACTCTTGCCATGGTCGACATGACCGGCAATGACAATGTTCATCGATTCATTGACCGCGTACCGGGGAGTTAAGTTGTCTGTCTCTGTGCAGCTCATAGTTGACCTTTAGGCTACATATATCCGTCTTTTCGCAATGTTTCCAAACCGCCGCCGTCTTCTGCGTCCTGTGCCCGACCGGACCGTTCCGCAATATTGGACAACCGCCCCGTTCGAAGCTCCTCGATAATTTCCTTTGGATTTCGTGAGCTGGATTCAATCGGGAATGTACACGGCCAACACCCCAGCGAGCGGTATCGCTTGCCATCGCCCTGGTTGTAATACAGCGATACGGTTGGGATGCTTTCCCGATCAATATATTCCCAGACATTCAATTCTGTCCAATCCAATAATGGATGAACACGAACATGCGTGCCGGGCGCAAAATCGGTTTTGAATTGATTCCAGAACTCGGGGGGCTGATCGGCGATATCCCATTCATTCTGCCGGTCACGGGGAGAAAAATACCGCTCTTTACTCCGTGACCCTTCTTCGTCTGCCCGCAGGCCGACAATGACGCCTGTAAACGGCTCTGTGTTCTTATCCGTTTCATAACGATCTTGAGTGTGATTAAAACGCTGACGGGGCCAGTGTCCGTTCAGTGTATTTTTCAGGGCCTGGGTCTTAAGCAGCTTGCAGCACGTCAGCCGGTCGGTATTGCCGTCCGGATAGGTTTGCCTTGCAGTCAGTGCTTCTGCGTTTTCTCCGTAGATCATATCCAGATGCCACTGTCGTGTCAGCCGGTCGCGATAAGTGGTCATCTCTGGAATTTTGTAATGAGTATCAATGTGGACCAGCGGGAAAGGAACATGCCCCAAAAAGGCTTTTCGGGCAAGCCAGAGCAGGACAGTGCTGTCTTTGCCGATCGACCAGAGCATACATAAACTCTTGAAGTTGGCATACGCCTCCCGCAGGATATAAATGCTCTGGTTTTCAAGCTGATCCAGTTGATCCAACGTTCAGATTCCTATAGATAGGGTTTTAAATAGTCCACAATCTGCTGTACAGATTGTTCAATCGTCAGTTTTTCCGTGTCAATAATAAGTTCCGGATGTTCAGGTTCTTCATAAGGATCATCAATGCCGGTAAACGAGCTGATCTGCCCGGCCAATGCTTTACCGTACAATCCCTTGACATCTCGGCGTGTGCATTCTTCAAGCGAAGCTTTGACATACACCTCAATAAAGTGTCTGCATCGTGCACGCACAAAACGGCGTGCCTGTTGGTAAGGGGAGATAAACGAACAGATGACACAAACACCGTGATGCTCCAGCCGGCCGGCCATAAAGCCCACACGCTGAATATGTTCGTTGCGGGCCTCTCTGGAAAAACCGGTATTGGTGAACACTCCCCGCAATGTATCACCATCCAAAAGCTCAACTTTTCGGCCCAGCAGTTCCAGATAGTTATACAGACGATGAGCCAGGGTGGTCTTTCCGGCTCCGGACAGACCTGTCAGCCACAGCACAAAGGCTGGTTTATCGGTCTTGTTCAGTTCAGTTCCATTCATGAGTGAAGCCAATATAACATATTCTTAAATCTAATACAAGACAAAAGATGTGTAATTATCGGCAAGTCTCTGGAGATTACCAAAACCAGTTGCACTGGCCCGATAATACGGTATAATTCGTTAACCTGTACTGACGGCAGAGTCGTCTGCAGGACCAAATAGTAAAAACGAAATACCTTTTGGAGTGACTATGAAGCAGACAAAAATAACAGTGGTAGGTGCGGGTAACGTAGGAGCAACAGCGGCATTTATTGCCGCTGAAAAGGGCTTGGGGGATGTTGTCCTGATTGATATTGTCGAGGGACTCAGCGAAGGCAAAACCCTTGATATGGCACAGGCCAAAGCCGTCTATCCGGCGGCAGGGCGGGTCGTGGGTACACGGAACTGGGATACTGCCGCAGGAAGTGACGTTGTCATCGTGACCAGCGGGCTGGCCAGAAAACCCGGGATGAGCCGTGATGACCTGCTGGCCAAAAATGCCCAGATCGTCAAATCCGTCACCGAACAGATTGTTCGCACTTCCCCGGAGGCGATCATTATTGTCGTCAGCAATCCCTTGGATGTGATGACCTATGTGGCGGCCCGGGTCAGCGGTTTTGACTCACGTCGCGTCATGGGAATGGCGGGCGTTTTGGATTCCGCTCGCTTTGCATGCTTTATTGCAGAAGAACTCGGTGTTTACGCTGGTGATATCTGCGGTGTTTTAATGGGTGGACACGGCGACGATATGGTGCCGTTG
The DNA here is from genome assembly GCA_964649955.1 of uncultured Pirellulales bacterium. GTDB lineage: Bacteria > Planctomycetota > Phycisphaerae > Sedimentisphaerales > Anaerohalosphaeraceae > T3Sed10-213. The sequence goes on along the minus strand of CAZYQN010000021.1, from coordinate 21,203 downwards.
CCGCGTTATACAACCGTTGCAGGTGTACCGCTGACCGAACTGATGGCCGCCGATAGAATTGAACAGTTAGTGGATCGCACCCGTAAGGGGGGTATTGAAATCGTCAATCTCCTGGGAACCAGCGCTTATTATGCCCCGGCCGCCGGGGCGGTAAAAATGGCCGAGGCGATTATCCGGAATACACATCAGGTGATGAGCTGTTGTGTTTATTGTGACGGCCCCTACGGCATCCGGGGCGAATATGTCGGAGTTCCGGCCATGCTGGGGATTAACGGTGTCGAAAAGATCGTTGAATTAAAACTGAACGACCGGGAGCAGGCCATGTTCAATGCTTCAGCTGCCCATGTCCGGGAGTTGACCGACAAGGTGAATACTATGATTTAAGTTTTTTGCGAAGTGAATCAAGCTCCGAAGGATCAGCACTGGAAGAGGACGTTGCGGCGTTGTCTTCCAGTTTTTTATTGAACATCCGGATCTGCAGGTCAATGGCACCCAGTGCCCAGTCTATATAATGCAGCTTATGATAGGGGCGGCGATGCGCCTCATTCATCAAGCCGTCATAAATAGCATCCAGAAAACGCCCTTTGGTGCGCCGGGAAATAGGCTCAGGATTGGCGGCCCATTCCCGCAGTTCACGGTATTCGCTGCGAAGACGCCGGCTGGAAGCCAGTTGCTCGGCGGTCAAATAATTGCCGGGGTTCAGCGAAAGCTGTATTCCTTTGAGAGCCATTATCAGCGGTTCGTAATTGGCCCTGCTTTCCAGACGCATAAATTTATACTGATTGATATAGGTAGGATTTTTCGCTGCCTGGTTAATAGAAGCATCGGGTGTCATTTTATAACGGCGCTTGCTGGTGCGGGCAAAAACTAATTCCTCGCCGCAGTCGCTTCGTTGAATTTCATTTTGAATCATCCGCGAAACACCCAATCGTCCGCTTTGAGTCATTTGAGTTCCCCCGCCGAGAGCAAATAAACATCGGGCAAAACTGGTCGGCAAGACGGTTTGTTTGCCGACCTGCGTATGCCGTAGCTGGAAAGACAAATGCAGACTGTGCGGGTTGACAGGATAAAATCGCGTAACTTCATGGATCAATTGATTCATCAGCCACGGATCAGGTGACGCAGGTTTGGAAATTTCACCCAGTGAGTTCAATCGCCCCGGAGCCAATTCAAAGAATCCCCGTTTCCCAGGACCGGACTCTCCCGAATGGTCGTCAACATAACCGCCCAGACGCCAGGTCAGAACGTCCAGCGAAAATTCGTAGAAATAACGGAATCCGTCAAACACCGGGTCCTGGTGCGCCAGCGTTTTATCAATCGCGCGGAATCCCAGATTGCTTAATTCGACCTCCGCTCCCATCGGCACCAGACCCGGTTGCAGGTTATTGCGGACAATGTGCATATCTCCCTGTACAACGCGCGGATCAAACGTATTTTCGGCTGCGGAAATAGCATATTTCACATAATCAACAAGGTCGAAACGGCCGTCCGGCGGCATTGTTTCAAGTCCCCGCCGTAAAATCATATCCACCGATGTATGATTGCTGTTAACCATTCGCAGGGCAATTAACATACTCAGGGAGTGATTGTAATAACGGGGATTCGGGTTTAGCCTGTCCAGTTCAAAACGGAATCGTTCAATGATCAATGTCTCAAAATGATTCAGCAGGGCCTGCTTGATAACCAGCGCCAGATAATTATCCAAATAAGGTTTTGCCTCGGCATTATCAATCAGCGGCCGGATGGAGGGGATCGGTCGGTTCAATTCGTGTTCTAGGTAATAATCGCTTACGGCATCCTGTCCGAGATGGCTGATGACCAGATCCCGCTCGGTCGTTCCGACCAGTTCCCGGCGTGCCATACGTTCGATATCGGCGTCCGGTGATTTTTCGCCGGGGCGGGTATGCGTGTCAAAAAACTTCTCGATTCTTTTTCGCAGCCATAGTTCATGAATCAGGTTGACATGAAAGCGGTCGCCGAAACGTTTTTTCATCGACTTTGGACTTGCAAGGTAGGCCTGTGCTTCTACCGGGCCGTTGGCTGTATTGACCTTAACGGTTTCCCGGTCATAGTGTTTGCCCTCGTATTTGTCGATGACGGCCATCGCTGACGGCGGGACATCATAAATCACAAATCCCTGAATTTTGGCAGTCGGGTCCGGAATGGCATAAAAATACACATTGTCCGGGCTGACACGGCGATGGTTGGGCAGCATTGCAAGTTCGGCCCGCAGGACATTCCAGGGAATAGATTCTGAAGGCTTGAGTGTAAAACTGAAACCGCAGACCGACTCAAAAATGGATGGTTCACGCAGCGATCCATACACAAACAGGTTGGTTGTATTTTTGACGGTAAAATTTTGCATCACGGTAATAGACTCCGCGTTCAATAGTCAATGTCAATGTACAATACGATTGACATGAGCATGAATAAACGTCAGTATTTCATAACAAATCGTATCGGCCAGTTCCGCCAGCACATACGCCGAACAGGGAGAATCATGATCGTCATCCAGCACAGTAACAACCTGTCCCAGATGCACCAAAGGGACATCAGTCACATCGAGAATCAATTGATCCATACACACCCGGCCGATAACAGGGACGATATGCCGGCCGATTTTCATTTTTGCACGGTTTGAAAAGCATCGGCGGTAACCATCCGCATAGCCTAACGGAATGATTGCTGCTTTTGTATCGCGGGTCGTAATATAGGATCGCCCATAGCTGACCGAATGACCCGCCGGGATATCGCGCAACTGAGCGATCGGAGCTTCCAGCCGCAGCGCTGGTTTCAATTGAACCGGAGGCTGGCTCATTCGTCGGGAATAGTAGCCGTACATGGCAATTCCGCATCGCACCATATCATAATGTGCCTTTGGCAGCTTGATGGTTCCGGCGCTGTTGGAAGCATGAATGGTTACGCCCTCCCGGCCTTTGAGCCGGTATTCATCCAGGAACCGTTCAAATCGCTGAATTTGCTCTTCGGCATAAGAGAGGTCTTCCTCGTCGGCAGTGGCAAAATGAGTAAACACTCCCACCAGGCGGACGTTGGGGTGGTCTTCTATCTGTCCAAGCAGTCGGGCTGCAAGTTCCGGTTCAACCCCGCAGCGGCCCATGCCGGTTTCAATATTTAAATGTACCCGAAGGACCAGCTCTGTTCCGGTCAGAATGCTTCGGATATACTCCATAGCTTCCAGGGATGCCAGGACACATTCAAACCCTTCGCGGGCGCAGATGCGAATTTGTTCGACCGCCCATGCGGGATTGACAGGTTCAAGGATCAGGATCGGCCGCTTGTCCGCCAAAGGACCGATATGGAGAGCCTCGTAAAAAGTTGCTACGGCGTAAGCGTCTACTGCTGCAGTTCGGAGAATATTGACGGTTTCAGTAATGCCGTGACCATAAGCGTTGGCTTTGACAACCGCACAGAATCGGGTACGCGCAGGACACAGACTCCTGAGCTTTCGGACATTATCCAGAAGAACGCCGGATTGAATATGCGCCTGCAGATCAGGACGAATGTATTGCTGTGTACGGTAAACTTTCATGGCTGATCCGGGTATAGAATATGTCGTCGAAGTTTGAACAATTCCTTGAAGGCACGCAGGATGACCTGTGGATTGGCGCCGGTGGCCTTCCCGGCAATACGTGGATAATGATGCACACCGACCTGCGTGATCCTGCTTCCTTTGCGCTTGGCACGGGCCAGGATTTCTGTATCGATTAACGCGCCGGTGCTGAGCATTTCCATTCCGTCAAACAATGAACGTCTGTAAAGCTTAAATGCACAATCGATATCTCTTAGCGGAAGGTCAAACAATGCCCCGACAAGACGACACCAGCAATAGGCGTTGAATTTACGGAGCATACCTTCCTGTCGGTTGATACGGTAACAGCTTACAATGTCAAATCGATCCATCAGGCTCAGCAGCGGCGGCAGTTCATTGAGATCGAATTGTCCGTCCCCGTCGGTGTAGAATACCAGTTCTTTAGTAGCGGCTCGAAAACCGCTTGCCAGAGCGGCCCCGTATCCGCGGTTGACCGGATGATGAACAACGCGGATTCTGGAATGCTGCTCGGCCAGCCGGTCGGCGATCTGACCGGTCCGATCGGTGCTGCCGTCATTGACAATAATGATTTCGTAGTCAGCAGCGACTGCCTCAAGCACCGCAATAGCTTTTTGTACCAGCGGTTCTATGGCGGCCTGTTCATTCCGGCAGGGGAAGAACACGCTCAGCGATACAACATGCGTTTTTGTTTGTGTGCCTTCTAAAGGCATTTTTTCACCCATAGTCGTTACCAGACGAACCGTTTGCTGATGTCTTTGGATTCCTGTTCCAATGCATCGGCCATACGCATCTGTTCGTCTTTGCGATGCGGCTCGACATAAGCCAAATGTCTTGCCGCAAGCATGGCCGAGGCCAGCCGCTGGAGATATCCGCTTTCTTTGGCCAGTGTTTCCCGGTTCGTCTTAAAGAATTCAAGATAGTCAGTAATGACTTTGTTGGCGTCGTTCTGAAACGTGGACACGCGCGAAACCTGAATTAGAGCGAGCATTGCCGAAGGATATTGACGGGCCTTAAATGCTGCATTGGCATAATTAAAAACCTGCGAAACATAACCGGGAGCATTCGTCTCAAATACCAGCCGGCACAGTGTCATATTCTTCGAAAATTCGTTTGGGAAAATTGCACGGCCTTCAAGAATATCATGAATAAGACGTTGTCCCTGTTCGCTTTCGATATTTACCACCAAATGCTGCATTTCGTCAATATAAGCTGTTTTCCAGTTGGAGTTTGACAAAAGGCTTCGCATGAAAGTCTTGTCGGACTCATTCTTGGGGATCAATGCACACCAGACCTGGCGGTCCCGGAATTCCGAGTCAAGCCATTGGCCGATTTTTTTATGATCCTCAGCACTCAATGATTTTCCGGCTCGGGCAGCCTGCTCCGCAATAGGGCCGCCGGCGTAGATATATTGCCAGAGCTTGAACATATCATGATTAAAAGCTGCCTGGGCACGTCCATCCATAAAATGCTGCAAAGGAGTTCGTCCGGTTTTAGGGTCTGGTTTCTGCCCGAACGCCAAACCGCCGCCCTCAGTCCAGTAGTTAAAAATCCGCCCGGTCAGTTTGTTGTCGTTGATGAAATCACAGACTTCAAAAGGCTTCTGGTTGGAGGCTGTCATACGCATAAAAACGGAATTATGCGTGTCATCGACAGGCCACGGCTTTAGATAAATGCGATAATATGTCCAGCCCCAGTGACTCCCTAAGATAACCAGCAGGACAATGGTTCCCCCCCAGGTATAGCGATGAAAGGCCGCAGAAGGCACGATGGGTTCAAGATTCAGCGTTTTTTGCCGGTTCCGTCGGACGCTGAACATCCCCCATATCTGACAGATGATCATACCCAGCATGGGACAGGCTGAGGGGCCTGCCAAAGCGATAAAACGCCGCGACTGAATCGCCATATAAATGGTCAGTGTTCCGACCAGGATCATGGCGGCATCGATCTTAGGCCAGCTCGGAACGGCCCCGGCGTTCGAAAAGTCTTCGCCTGAAGTTGCCTGACGCGGACCTTTCCGCTGCGGCCGTAAAACGGGCTTAAGGAATTGAAAAATAACCCACACAACAAACGCCGCAGCACCGATGACGCACATGACGGCAAAGGCCTCTTCGTCTCCGACAGGATTGGCCTTGTCGGTGGTTGGGTCCATCCAATCAAACGCGGGACGCCATTCATTAACACTCCGCCACGAGGCAGCGTGTTCACTGATACTGATTTCAAAGGTGTGTGTCAGATTGGTCAGATGAAACGGATTAAATAAAATCATCGCCAGAAACGATACCGTTGCAGCGGCCATGATATGAATAAGTGTCTTATTGGAAATCCGGACAAACCGCTCTTTGCGGATCGCTGTCAGAATGATAATGGCCCCGCCGAAAATCACCAGTATAAAAAAGCCTGTAATGCTGCTGACCTGAAAATGGTCGAGAATTCGGCGGTATAGGGGGTTGATATTGGCCGGAATAACAACGGAAAATTTTACCAATAGCAGCATCAGGTACATCAATGAAGCGATAACATGGTAGCTGTAAAAGAGGCCGGTAGGAATACGCTGCAACCCTGCCAAAAGAAGCGAGATGCACGCCAAAAGGATACCTGTATATAAAATCCCGTTGGCAAATCCCGGCTTGATATGTTCAGGGTTCAGGTGCCTCATGAACTCCAGGTGATATGGATTGGTATGAAATTTATAATACAACAAATACATAACCATCCATAGCCCCGACAGCCCGACAGCGACAGTCCAGCGACGCGGCACATTCAGGAGAATATGAATTGCCGCAAACGGTGTAAGCATCATATAGGCGTAAATATATCCCCCGTGAACATTGGCCCAGAAGATAATCAGGGGGATCATCAGCCAGATGTATTTATAATGTTTGTAGGTACTCAGCGCCAGCAGTAGAATAAATGCCGGTACAAGGAGGTTGGAATAACATGCCGGGCGGATATCATAAAAGGATCGCCCGACAACCATTGCAAAACAGGCCGCTGCTGTTGACCAGAAATCCCCGGCCCCCAGCAATTTTCCAATCGCAAAAACCACAAATATGGTTGCTGCAAAAAGGCTGAATTTCCAATAGACAAGCATATTATAGTTGTATTCGCCTTCGCCTGTCCCCAAAGTAACCAATTTGTAGAAGCCCAGATGCGCAAGCCAGTTTTGGTTGATCCAGCCGGTCGGATGCCAAAAACGGATCATTCCATGCATCCATTGGGGCCAGGCGGCAAGCTGTTCTTCGCTCGGACCGGCCGGGTGAGAGTTAAAACTGAAAGGCTCAACCGTATCCACGCCGTGATTGGCAAAATGCCGTCCGCACGTCAGCGCAACCCATGTATCTCCGGCGGCCACCATGTGTGTCGATGCATAGAATGCGAACACCAACAGAGCCGTCAGAATGACCGGTTTTTTCCAATGAATAACCGGCTCAGAACTCAATGGCGTTATTATTTCAGCCATTCCTGGATACGGGCAATACCTTTCTCAATCTGCTGCATCGAGCAGGCAAAACTCAGACGCACATTTTTGGGACTGCCGAATGGATCTCCCGGCACAACGGCCACCAGTGCCTGTTCGAGCAGGGCGGTCGCAAAGGTCATACTGTTGGTTAACGTGGCGCCGCCTATGGTGCGGCCGTAATGGGCCGACACGTCCGGGAAGCAGTAGAAAGCGCCCTCCGGTATTCGGCAGTGGACCCCTTTAATAGCGTTAAGTCTCTCAGCCATGAACATGCCGCGTTTTTCGAATTCCACACGCATTTTCTCAACGACGCCTGTCGTGTCTTTCAGGGCTGCAATGGCGGCCGGCTGGGTAAAGGTGACGGGGTTCTGAGTCACATGGTCCTGAAGACGCGCCATGGCTTTCATAACGTCAAGCGGCCCGGCGGTATACCCCAGTCGCCATCCGGTCATCGCAAAGGACTTACTAAGACCGTTAACCGTCAGCGTCCGATTATAGGCATCTTCACTGAGTGCGGCAAAGCTTATAAACGTTGTGCCACCATAAACCAGACGTTCGTAAATTTCGTCGGACATGACCATTACGCTGGTGCCTTCGAGTACTTTGGCCAATGCTTTCAACTCATCGGGGCTATAACAAAAACCCCCGGGATTGTTCGGCGAATTCAAGATAAGCAGGGCGGTCTTGGGGGTAATGGCGGATTTAAGCTGGGCCGGCGTAATTTTATACCCTGTCTGGGCGGTGGTCTCCAGCAAAACCGGTTTAGCCCCGGCCAGACGAATCGTTTCAGGATAGGTGACCCAATATGGCGTCGGCATCAAAACTTCATCCCCCGGCTCCAAAACCGTTTGCATAACCATAAATACCGAATGCTTGGCGCCCAGGTTAACAACGATTTGATCAAACGTATAGGTCAGGCCATTTTCGTTTTTGAGTTTTTCTGCAATAGCCTTGCGAAGTTCCGGCGTACCGGCGGCGGGAGTATATTTGGTCTGTCCCTTTTTGAGGGCCTCAATGGCGGCGTCTTTGATAAAGTCCGGGGTGTCAAAATCAGGTTCTCCGGCGGCAAATCCAAGGACATCCAATCCCTGGGCCTTCATTTCCTTGGCGCGGTTGGTAACTGCGAGAGTTGCAGACGGCAAGACAGCCTTAACCCGTTGACTGATCTTCATTGCTCTTTTAACCTTTCCTGAAAAATAGGAATTTTTTAAACTTTTTTAATTCCAGACGTTTTGCAGAGTGATATTTAACCAGCTTGTCGGTGCGGGGTCAAGCAAAATACGCATTCTCTTGCAGGGGTTTTTGATTGTATCAAAGGAAAAGCGATGATGCCGCTCATTTCAGGTCAATTCAACAGACCAGTAAGCATGGTCCAGAAACTGCTTCCAGCTCTGATAACGCTCGGTATTCAGGTGGATGTGAATTACAGGATTGCGTTTGGGTTTTTCGGGCTTCTGAATAAGCTTCATATGTGCCTGTTCGGGCGTACGTCCCCCTTTTTTAACATTGCAGGCCGTGCAGGCACATACAATATTTTCCCAGGTACTCTGCCCACCGAGCATCCGTGGAATAACATGGTCCAGCGATAGTTCAGGAGTAGGGAACTTTTTACCGCAATACTGGCAGTGATTGCCGTCGCGGGCAAAGATATTACGGCGGTTGAATTTGACGGATTGCCGCGGCAGACGGTCATAAAACAAAAGTCGGATGACGCGCGGTACGGCAATGTCAAAATGCACCGTAGACACCCAATCGTACTTATGAGCTTCAAACGTACATTTCATCTCACTGACTTGCCGCCACATCTGGAAATTATAATTGGCAAAGGTACCGTCATCACAGGAAACAACCTCTGCCTGTTCGCGACACAAAAGGGAAAAAGCCCGGCGGGCACAAATGATACGAAGTGCCATATAGTGCTTATTCAGAACAAGCACTCTGCTCTCCAAGCCCGGTTGAAAAGATACACTCAGCATTCGTCTCTCGCTTAAATATATCATGGCGAGCTCCAGAATACATACAGCAACAGCCTCCGGCACGTTAAACTTTAAGCGGCTCCCGGTGCTGACCGGCGTCCACCCCGCAAAACGTCACACCTGCTCACCCGGAGCAGAGGTGTGTTAGTTTGCTTTGATACTTAGGTTTTGTGCCCTGGGGCCTTTTTCGCCTTGGACAATCTCAAAGGTTACTGCTTCACCCTCATTAAGAGTCCGCAGGGACGGGTCGGAAAAACTGGTGTAATGCACAAAGATGTCGCCTCCGTTTTCCTCGGCGATAAAACCATAGCCTTTTTTCTTATCGTACCACTTAACTTTGCCTTCGCTCATACCAAATACCTTCAACATTCACGCAACTCTTGTCAGGAACATAAGAATTGCAGTTTGTCGTTTATCTCTCGAATGAGGGATCAATACGCCGACCTGAAAGATTAGGATTGCTCCATAACAGTCGAACCATCCGACAGTTTTTCTTTCATCATACGGCCCATTTTGAACTTCACGCTGCGCTTGGAAGGAACCTTGACCCGCTCGAGGGTTTTGGGGTTCTGGGCAACGCGAGCCGTACGATTTCGGGTCTCAAAGACTCCAAAATCTCGAAATTCGAGTCTGTTATCCGAAGCTAACTCGGAAACGATCTCATCAAGGAAAGACTGGATGATCCGCTTGACGACCACTCGCTTGGCTTGCGTTATATCAGCAATTCGGTCTATAAGTTCTTTCTTAGTGATTGTTGCCATCGGCTACCCTCTTACTCTAAAAGAAATATCCGTGTCTTGGAAATAATTGACGCCGGTTGAACCATAACTTCTTCGTTTTATCCAACCGCAACTTACTATACAGAAAAGACTTCGAATCGGCAAGCGAATTTTTGAATATTTTTCAGATTTCAAATAAATTAAACTCAAATTGATAGTTTTTATAGCGGATAATAAGTGTATATAATCATAAAGTTCTTCTTGACCGACAGGGATTTTCTGGCATAATTATAAGATTTAAGAATTATGGAGCCAAATGGTACACAAAAAGACAGACATCAATAATTGTATGACAAGCGGCAACGTCAGGGTGGATAGCGTATATCACACCCTGGAATGGCTGATTACCGCCTTTGCCGGGACACTTGTGTTTATCTTTTTTATGATGCAGGTCTATCGTATCCCGACCGGAAGTATGGCCGAGACCCTCAGAGGAGCCCATTTTCGGCTCAGATGTCAGCAGTGCGGCTATCCGTACGACTATGATTTTCGGCAAGATGTATATAAACAGCTTTATCGCATCCCCGAAAATGTTACACCCAATCGGGATGTTCTGATTGCCCCGACTTCCCCGCGATGTCCCAGTTGCGGCTTTCAGGAACCGAGAGTGCAGATGTCCAGCGGTAAGCCGTATATAGAAAGAAATGGAAAAGTATTGCCGGGTAAGCTGAGTACCGTCTTCAAAGGCGACCAGATTTTCGTTCTCAAGTGTATCTATCAATTTTTCGAGCCGAAGCGTTGGGATGTAGTAGTCTTTAAAAATCCGCTGGAGCCTAAAATCAACTATATCAAACGGCTGATTGCAAAACCCGGTGAGACTGTAAAATTGGTAGACGGTGATGTCTACATCAATGGAAAAATAGCTCGAAAGCCCCAGGCCGTTCAGGAAGAGCTGTGGATGATTATTTATGATAATGATTTCCAGCCCGTATTGCCGACAGAAAAAGGCTTTAATGGGCACACTTGGCGTCAACCCTATGAGAACCTTCCCGGTGGCAAATGGGATATGGCGGCCTCGGGGCCGACGGTGTTTGAACATAACAATTCTGGAGACTTCGTCAGTCGTCTCCGATACAACACAACAGCAGGCAACGGATTTCGGGCAACCTATGCATATGATGACCCATCCACATATGAGTATCTTCCTGTTTGCAGCGATTTGCTGCTTCGATGTTATGCAGAAATAAACTCACAATCAGCCTTTGGTGTGCGGCTGAGTAAATACGGCATAGCTTACGAAGGCTGGGTGTATGCGGCGGGCCGGATGGTGATCGCTCGAATCTCAGGCGAGGGCCAAATGGAGATATTGGCAGAAGGGCAAATACCTTGTGAGCACAAGACGACATTGTTCAGATTTGCCAATGTCGATCACATGCTCCGGCTGGAATACGGAAATGCTCGCTTGGAATACGATCTGGGACTAGATGTTGAGTCTGCAGGGGCTGACCGACAGAACGAACCGGTGGTGGAATTGGCGGCCTCCGGGAATGTTCGGCTTTCTCATATTGCTCTATATCGGGATATTCACTATATTACCCAAAATGCAAAACGGGCAACTGAAGATGAACCTCTCACGCTGGGCAAGGACGATTATTTTGTCTGCGGCGACAACAGCCCGTATAGCTTTGATTCCCGCCTGTGGGACAGACCGGGCAGAGGGAACAATGGCATAACGTATCCGGAAGGGATTGTCCCTCGCGATTTTATGGTCGGCAAAGCGGTCTTCGTACACTGGCCGGGGGGATGGAGATTCCGGCAGGAACCTCTGCGATGGATTCCCAGCCCGGATGGGATGAAATGTATCTATGGTGGACAGTAACACCTCCGCGATCGGCGGCGGTAGCGACGGAGAGCGACCCGTGCAAGAGCAAATAGAGCAAATGGAACGTCCTGGGCCGGCGGCAGCATCCGGCGGATTTGAGCGGCGGTATCATTCCTCAGTGGAAGGGGTTGTAACCCTGCTGGACTGGCTTTTGGTGGCCTTTATTCTGGCGCTGGTCTTTCAGGCCTTTGGGGTGCAAGCTTTTCAGATCCCCACCGGCAGTATGGCCGAAACCCTGCGGGGGGACCATTACCGTATGCGGTGTCTTCGGTGTGGATATCGCATTGACACCGGATCGGATTCCTTGTCAATTGACCTGCCCGAGTGCCCCAATTGCGGTTATCAGCAGCCTACCGATTCTATCGGCCCGCTTGTCAATGGCGACCGCATTTTCGTTCTCAAATGTATCTATCAGTTCTTTAACCCGCGTCGTTGGGATGTTGTTGTATTTAAAAATCCGATCAACCCCAAAGACAGCTACATAAAACGTCTTATCGGTTTGCCGTTTGAAAAAGTTCAGATCATTGACGGCGATATTTATATCAACGGACAAATCGCACGAAAGCCTCTCAATGTACAGGAAGAACTGTGGATGCCTGTATTTCTTCAGAGTTGCCAGCCGCCTCTTGCAGCGCAAAGCGACTCAATACCTGCCTCTGAAGATAAGGAAAAACAATGGCAGCCCCCCTTTATCAACGAAACAGGCTCGGCGTGGATGTTTGACGCCGACCGGCCGAGCCGTTTTGTGCTGGCTGAAGGGGATAATACAATGCATACATTCCATTACGACAGCAGCCAGCCGAACGACTTTCGTGCAATTTACGGCTACAATGATAGCGGTTCATTCCCCTTTATGCCGATGTGCAGTGACCTGATGGTTCGGTTTACGGTCAAACCACGGGATCGCAGCAGTTCAGTCGGTGCGGTTCTTGAAAAATACGGCGTTCTCTATGCGGCCAAAGTGGAACTCCGCGGTGCAATGGTATTTTTAAAATACCAGAATAACGAATGGAAAGAACTGCGGCGAACACTGACGGATGGGATCGAACCCGGCTCGTTTGAGACATTTGAGTTTGCCAATGTGGATCGACGGTTGGTGCTGCGGTGGGCAAACAAACGGCTGGCCTATGACTTGGTTGCAGATAAAGACCTCGAAGGCATAACCCTGCAGGCAGCCTCCCCGCAGGTCAGAGTGTTTGGTACAGGCGGGCTGGATATCAGAAATATTGGAATATATCGGGATACGTATTATCTGGACACCGGTATGCGGGCGACACAGGCGGAACCGTTTGAGTTGAATGGCGATGAGTTCTTTGTCTGCGGTGACAATAGTCCTAACAGCCTGGACAGCCGTCTTTGGGCACTGGAGGGTTTTGGCAATCGGGGGATTCGCTATAGACAGGGAATTGTGCCGAAAGATTTTATGATGGGCAAAGCGGTAATGGTCTATTGGTCGCAAGCGTTTCGGCCGCGCCCGCAAATGCTCCCGCTGATTCCGAATTTCAACACCATCAAAGTCATCTCCGGCAGCTCTGAGCAGGAGTATTAAAAAAAAGTTTGTACACAACTGCGTGCCCGTGGAAGTATCATTATGGAAGGGCACTCCTATAGCCATAAAAAAGGCCGGCGGTTCAAATCGTCGGCCTTGCTTTTGGGGGAGTATAGTTACTCATTTCCGGTGATATCGCGGGGATCGTTCCCCTCTTCAATCGCCTGAATTTTCTTGACACGCCGTAAATGCCTTCCCTCGATAAAAGAAGTCGTCAAAAAGGTCTCGACAATTTTTCGCAGCATTGTTGACCCCAGCAGATCACCCGATAAACACAATACGTTGGCATCATTATGCTGACGCGACAACCGTGCCGCCAGTTCATCGTAACACAGGGCTGCACGAATCCCCTTGACCTTGTTGGCGGCAATACTCATCCCGATACCGGTACCGCACACCAATATGGCTCGGTCAGCGTGTTGATCGGCCACCGCCTTGGACGCAAGATAAGCGCCGTCGGGATAATCCACCGGCTGGTCGCTCGGCGTAGACAAATCGACACAGGTAAAGCCAAGCTGAGAGATGATAGCTCTGATTTCCTCAATTGCCTTATGGCCTCTGTGGTCGTTTGCGACAGCTACTTTCATAAAAACTCGTTCATCCTCTCTTGTAGTGATCGTTTTATTTGTTCCGCACAGTCCTGATACACGCCGAGGTCATAGCCTGCCGGATCCGCTATTGGCCCCGATTTATCAAGCAGAAAACATTTGACCTCGGCTTTCGGAACAAGTTCAGTTACGGCCTGTAAATGGCTCTGATTCATTCCAAAAATCAAATCGGCCCGTTCAATCATCGACTCAGTCAATTCCCGACTGCGATGTTTGTCCAGCGGTGTTCCCGCTTGCCGGCTGACCTGTAAGGCATGAATGCTGGCGGGCATCGACTCAAATGCCGCGATTCCGGCCGATTCCATAGTGTAGCCGTAATCCCCGACCGCGTCAAGGTTGCATTTGAATTTGTCCGCGAAATATTTCCGACACAACGCCTCCGCCATCGGGCTGCGGCACGTATTCCCCGTACACACAAATAAAAGATTCACCGTTGCCGCCTCAAGTATCTGTGTTCGACTATAAACCCCTTCACGCAGAACTGAAATCCCATATTGACCGACCTTGACGACTGAACTGTTAAGTTGGTATCGGCATGCTCCGGGGGTATCAATGATCATCTCGATCCGACTGTCAAAATACCCCGCAACCTGCTCACTGCTGACCGCCGGTCTCTGCGAGCCGGGATTAGCGCTGGGAGCAACGATTGGGGCCAGTGCCTCGACCAGAATCGCACAGGTAACGGGAAGGTCTGGATAGCGAACTCCCAATGTGCCATCGGGGTACAGCAACTCATACGTTTCGGGCGGCAGGGCGTTTTGTATTTTAACAAGAGACTCTTTGTCTGGTTCAAAAATTATCGTCACTGGCCCCGGCCACATCGCTCCCATCAGCTTGCGCGCTAAAAGAGATGGCCGCGGCACATACCGTAATAAATCCTCCATACTCCCGATATGAAGGGTATAGCGTTTCCCCTCTGAACGCTTTTTAACCTCATCAAGTCGCTCAAGTACACCTCGCTCCGCCTTTGCACCGAGTCCATACACGGTCTCTGTAGGCAACCCGACAATTGCCCCTTCGCGAAGCCGGCGTCCAACCAACCGAATCGCCTCCAAATCCCTGACAGACTCGATATGAAGTATCTCTGTTTTCATAGTGCCGAAAATACTACCAAAAACAGCACGTCCTATCCATGAAAAACGCATAACTTTACGATAGAGGTAATAAATTATAAAAGACACATATGGTCGCATATATAAAAGAAAAAAATTTCAAAAAAATTAACATTGACTTTCTAAGAATACATAGATATTCTATGCATAGAGTAATTATGTATAAAGGAACTTCACTATGGCAATATCAAAAGACCTGATTGCCGCCTCGGCCACCCCGCTGATTCTCAGCATTCTCAGCCAGGGCGAAAGTTACGGCTACGCCATCATCAAGCGTGTGCATGAATTGTCTCAGGGACAGCTCAACTGGACCGACGGAATGCTCTATCCGGTCCTGCATCGTCTGGAAGATCAAAACCTCATCGAATCCATGACCCGTACCGCGGAAAATGGACGGATGCGTAAATACTATCGTATCAAAGATCAAGGCAAAGACGCCCTCCGTGACCATAAACAGCAGTGGGCTGCTGTTCAGGCAGCACTCACACAAATTTGGGAGGCAAATCCATGTTTCAGTTAGAATCTGCAATTCAAAACTGGCGTAATAGCTTGCAGCAGGATCAAACCATGCTTCCAGAGGACATTGACGAACTCGAAACTCATCTCAGGGATCAGATCGACAGCCTTACCCTGTCAAGATTGAACCCCGATGAAGCCTTCTGGGTCGCATCGCATCGATTTGGCGACAATTCAGCCGTAGCTCGGGAATTTGCAAAAGTCAACACTGCCGCCATCTGGAAACACAGAGCGTTCTGGATGATTTTCGGAATCTTTATCTCGATGTTGATTACCTCTCTGGCTGCGGTTCTGTCAAAGACTGGCGCCATCGTATTAAAATGGATTCAGATCGACAGCAATATTTCCGGC
>CAZYQN010000021.1:0-5359 GCA_964649955.1 uncultured Pirellulales bacterium | reverse complement strand
TCCTCTGGCCGATTCTGCTTGTCATAATGCTCCTTTGCTTTATGCCCGCAAAATCGCAAAAAACGTAACTAATGCAGGGCTTATCTATCCATTGTTTATTGATTCCGCCTGACTTGGTAGGCCCCGACAACTTTCTTCTCATCTGTCGTCATTACGACATCGAGCGTGTCTTGGGTCACATCAACCCGGATAACCGTCGCCTGTCCTTCTTTCGGAGCGCCGCCGATGATCATCGGATAGTCACAAACTCCCTCCTCCGGCTCAACAACGGCATGCTGATGCGTATGTCCTGATATCATCAAATCAATCTTCGCCCGGTTAAACAGTGGTCTCCATATCTCATAGAGATGGTTGGTCCCATGCCATTCTTTTGATGCGGTAGGGGGCATATGCACAAGGACGACTTTAAACAAAGCGTTCTTGAACGGCTTGCTTTGAATTTCCTCTTCCAGCCACACCCGCTGTCTCTCCCGATACGGATCAAAATTCACCAAGCCGCTGTACTCCTTGTGCCCGTCTTCCTTGTCTTCTCCCCCGTCCATAACAATAAAATGGACCGGCCCGTGATCAAAGGCATAATAATAACGATTCTCCGGCCTCCCCAGATAATCGCCCAGCATCCGCGCATACTGGCCGCGTGTCTCATGGTTGCCGCGAACATAAACAAACGGAATAGTCTTGGCAAACAGGGCGCTGCATGGCTTTAAAATATGCTCAACGATCTGCGGCTCATCTTCAATATGCCCCAGGATATCCCCGTTGAGAAACACAAGGTCATAGGGCGTGGATGCCGATTGCAAAATGAGTTTCGTCATAAGATCATCGCGATGGTGAATATCATTGAGAACAATAAACGAAAATGCCTCCTTGCTTCTGGACAAGGTAACAAAATGTTCCGTCGGCCCGACAAGGGTCTCGCCGAAAGTCACTTTATAGGATTCAAATGTAACGATCTCTTTCGAGCACACCCGGTAAGAATAACGCGTGCCGGAGGTTAGACCCTCCAGCGTGATCCGGTGAAGGGTTTGATCCGCATCAATTAATCCATCCCTGCTGCAATACGCCTTCCGGTCAAGAGTCTCACCGACGCCGTATTCAACCCAGCTTGTGCATTTGACGTCAGTGATCCACATAATCGTCATCGATGTCTCAAGGGGAGCCTGAAGATACGGTCCGACAACAATCGACAGCCCGTACACATCCCCTGATAGAATCACACACACTATGAATATAAAAGTTCTTAAAAATGTCTTCATCGTTCTGTGTTCCCTGATTATTTGAATAAACGTTTAACAGCAATACAAATGGAGATGACGCGATGGAATAGCTTTAGGCATCACCCATCCGTTCAAGCTTCACCGGTCCCGGCAGCCCGGACGGCAGCGGCTTTTCATTCGGATTCAGCGGCTGACCGCCACGGATATGCTTGGCCGCGTTGGTTTTTGCGATTCGGTCTTCCACCGGCAATCGGGCATCACTCAGCAGCCGGTTGAACCACAAATTCACCACGTCAACCTCAAGCACATTGTCCCCGGCCCCGGCCGCATCGGCCTTCACCCCGCCCGCCAAAAGCATAAACACACTAACCGTTGCCGCCAAACACCCATATCTCTGCATCGTGATTTTCCTTTGCTGGCCGGGTTAATGTAAGAAACGAATAAAGCCCGACACTTCCGGGACAATTCGGCCGTAGTTGCCCGCATTGTAGGCCCTCCCCGGACATTTATCAACCCCCGATATTCCCCGCCTTGCCACCCAGAATGCACGTCAACTTTTAACTCCGATCTCCGAACGGCTTCCGTGTCTGTCTATGCGTATCCGTGTCTCTCTTTATTCGAGCCTCCGCAGGAGGCGTTAGGGTGTAGCCTCGGCCGTCAGGTCGTGGGAGTCGAAAGCCCGCTCCCTCTCTCTCTCTCTCTCTCTACCCCGCAGGGTACACATTCTCTGTGGATTTGTCCCGATACCCGGAAAATAATTCCACACGTGACTCATAGTCCGTTGACGCACGTGTAGTTTTTGACAGAATTGTGAATTAAAATGCTAATTGGAAGAAAGGATCTGCTATGCTGGATTTTGTAAAGCTCATATTGCTCAGAAATGATGTCGGACAGATTGTTGATGGCCTTACCGAACGAATGTTAGTCTGGAGAGCTACGGCAGAATATTTTGAGACGGGTTATCCACAGTCCGCTGATTATATCGAGGAATGCAGCGATGAAGACGAAGCAACAGCCATTGCTGATCATTATCAATATGTCATTCAACAAATCAAACGACAATTGAATGAACAGCAAAAAGGAGATTCATTGTTCATACATTTGTTCCACGGACGAAAAGACTTCAACTCAAAAATGGATGATTCGGATTTTGACGGCCCAATATTCGGTCCCTATAGCGGCATCCATGGAGTTTATTGTAACATCCATTTACGGAACGCAAACGGAGACCTTGATTATTTGCATGTGTTCAAAGACCACATTTATTATGATGGCTGCTATTATGGGGATTGGGGCATCCTGACAGAGCCGTCAACAATAGAAAAAATGAGTCTCTTTCAGCAAGACAAAGCTGACATTCAAAAAACCAAAATAGATGAAGAAGGGTCATAAACAAAATGACCTGTACTGCCAACAAAGAGTCTTCAGGCAACAAATATCTTGTCTCTATGATATTCAAGGGCGTCGGGATCAGGCTTGAATTTACGAGGCAAAAGAAGCGGTTTTCCTTCAAGTGATTCAAATGCGGTTTGATGAAGCAAACAAGGTTTTTTGACTTTGAGCTGAGAAGAAATCAAGATAGCGTTGTCATCGCCAATACTGATTAGCCCTCTATCAAATGCGCGATCATGGAGAGCACAAAGGCACAACCCATTTCTCGGATTCGCTCGCCTTGACTTATCTTTTGACCAAGGGATGATATGGCTTGCATTCAGCAACGAAAATATTTTAAGACGACACATCGCACACGTATAATCGTAGCTGGACAGCACTGCTTCTCTGAAGAACCGCTGCAGTAGTCGGACACGAACTGAACGCGTAGTTTCGGTTTCCGCAAAAACGCATTCAAGAGCCGCTTCCTTTTCGGTTTGAATATGCAGTTGAGACATTACTGTTTGACTTTGGAGCGCTAAACTTTCCCAGTCTTCGTTGAATTCCTCCCAGATCAACAAGTCTTGTTTGCTGCCGTGCGCCAGTCCCTTGATGTTTCGTTTTTGCTGCGCCGGATCAAATTTGGCAAAATTGCACATCTTCATGCTGACAGCGCTGGGCGTCCGCCCAATACACTTTGCCAATTCAATGATCACGGGATTTGTGGAATGGATTTTCCCAAACGGCGTCCGACAGTAAAGATTGAACGCCAGAATCAATTCATCACGAGTCCATGTTTTTCGCTCTTTCACCATTTTATTCGCCCTTATAAGAAGATTTTTGAGTATTATCACAAAGTGACAATAAAACATCAAGAATATTCTCCGCATTAGAAAAACAAGCAAAAAAAGGCGGATATGGTGTTTCCCCCGCCTCAAAAAGATCATCTTCATCCACGGCTGCTTCTGGCACCTGCACACCTGCAAATACGGCCGCGTCACCCCCAAGACCAACGCCGCCTTCTGGGAAAAAAGCGTCAGGCCAACAAAGCCCGTGACCGCAAAAACCTCAGAACCCTAAAATCACTTGGCTGGGATGTCCTCGTCATCTGGCAATGCCAAACCCGCGACTCAAACCGCCTCACCGCCCGCCTGCAAGCCTTTCTTTCCCGCCCCTCGTCACCCCGAAACGAAGTGAGGGGCCTGTTTAAATAAGTAAAATTCCGCCCTCTCCCCCGGTTCTCTCAGTCCATAAACTCAATCTCCCCTTCGTGGTAAATCCCGCATAAATCAGCAATTTTCCACCATTCTTGCGTCCCCACATCCATTCCCCCCGGCCTTAATTCGTTTTATTCCGCCAGGGAAAAGCCTGTCCGCGATAAGGCACCTCCAGAAAATCACAGAGCCGCTTCATCGCCGAAGGATCACAAGGATTCAAAACAAGCAGATCTTCAGGCCGATACCTGAAATACTCTAAAACCTGAGAATTATGTTTGCGGTAAGCTTTTATATAACGGTTCTTGTCATATAAGGTTGCCTCATCGGCTCCGAAGATGATTTTGTGGTACTCCCAGAGCCAGCCGGTCTTGCGGTAGGAAAACTTTTTCAAATCCTCCGCAGTAGGAAGCCTTTTTTTCTCGACGATCTTGGTTTGGTGACGTACAAGAGAATCATACCATTCCTCGCCGCTGTTTCGAACGGTCAGTATGAACTTGGAACCGGGAAAAGAATAATCCAGCACCTGATACGTATAATTCAAACTGAACGGAATATCCTGAAAGGCATCTCCCTTTTTACAGAATTTGACGATCCGGTGAAATTGACGCAGCGAGTAATCTGCCAAAAATAGCTCTGCTTTATTTTGTTTGCCTAACCGGAAACCAAAGGACTCCAGGGCACACGCTAAAGAGGTGGTACCGGTTTTATTAAAGCCGACACCGAATATTTTCACTTTCCTGAACATAATTAAGATTCCTTTCGCCGTCATGAAGTCACCGGACGTAAAAGTATTACATTCTTTGTAGCGTCATTAGTCGAGGTTGTTGCTGCTTAAAATTGTCCGCCCGCTTCGTATATTATGACAACATCGAGTATAGTCGATTTTCGGCACAATGTAAAATCAATACGCAAAAATATATCTCCGCCGGCGATTCACCCGTATTTATTGTTTGCATTTTATCAAACATTTCGCTATAATACCCCCCACGAAGCGTCAAAGTTTCGAGGAGCAGGGCTATTTGACAACAAAAGAAGGAAACACAAAACCTCCACTATCCTTGAGTTCCCATGTTTAAGATTCGCCGTTCATCAACAAATTTCGTTCTTCGTGTTTCTTCCTGTCTTCGTGGTGAAAATAATAATTCAGAAAATTCCGCCGTCTTGAGTCCTTACAACCATTCCCCCCGGCCTCCGCCCGCCTTGTCATTCCGAACGCACGTGAGGAATCTGTTGATTCAGAAAAAATTCCACACCCGCATCGCGGTCAGATTTTTGGAAAACGCACGCCCGCCCCCATCACCTCCATTCTTATATGCCTACAGACGTAAATATTTTCATTATTGAAATTCGCCGTTCATCAACAAACCTCTTTCTTCGTGTTTCTTCGTATCTTCGTGTTAAAAATAATAATTCAGAGAATTCCTCCATTCTTGAGTCCCTGGGTTCTTGTGTTCTTGAGTTCTTATTCTTTTCTATTTGATATTTATCAAACATTTTGCTATAATACCCCCGAAGCGAGAAGGCTTCCAGAGCAGGGCTATTTGACAACAGAAG
>CAZYQN010000020.1:54709-57216 GCA_964649955.1 uncultured Pirellulales bacterium | reverse complement strand
TAATTCTTATTTCTGCATCTACTTTTCCACAACCTTGTAATAAAGTACGAAATATAAAAACATGTAAAGTATTTTTCCTCCCATCGGTGTTATAGGTGTAACGGACGTTCGTTGGCGGTCCTTTGAAAAATAAGGGTAATGTGTGCTTGAAGATGTACGGCTAATTTGGCGGCTCAGACAGGGCGATCAGGATGCTCTGCGGGCAATTTATGAAAAATACAGAGATAATCTCCTGCATATCGCCGCCGGTCTGCTGCACGATAAAACCGATGCCGAAGATGTGGTCCACGAGGTATTTATCGCCTTTGTTCAAAATGCCTGCCGCTTCACCCTTACCGGCAGTCTCAAGAGTTATCTGGGTGTCTGCGTAGCCAACAAAGCCCGTAACATCAATCGCAGCCGGATACGGCAGGACACTGAACCGCTGGGCGAGATCGATCCGCCCGACTGCAAAGGCGCCCGGCCGGACGAATGGCTCATCATTGACGAAGACTTCCGGAAACTTCGCAGTGCAATGAACCAACTGCCCTTTGAACAGCGTGAGGCCGTTCTTTTACATCTTCAGGCCGATATGAAATTCAGGCACATCGCCCGGCACCAGCAGACGACCATTAAAACCGTCATCAGCCGATATCGGTACGGCCTGACCAAACTGCGGTCACTGTTAAACAGCGAGGCACAAAAATGAGACCGACAGAGAAAATAGAAAATATTGTCAAACAAACTAAAATCAAAACCAATGCACAGGTCAACGAGCATGTCTTCAACGACCTGCTCAGGTATCTGCCTGCGGCTGATACGGCAAAAACATCTGCCCCCCGGCCGACACTATGGAGAATAATAATGAAAACACCAATGACCAAATTGGCCGCCGCCGCGGCCATTATCGCCGTCATCGCGATCGTCTCGACACAATTTATTTTTGTCTCACCGACGTTTGCCGACGTTGTGCGCCCGATCTTAAATGCCCGCACGCTCATCTATGACTTTGTTTCCGGCCCCGAAAACGAAGGCCCCCTTATGCACGACATCGTCGCCGGAGGCCGTATTCGCAGAACCATTTCCACAATGCCGAATATGACGATGGTTCTTGACCTCGACAACGCACGAATGCTCCACCTGGATAATGACAAAAAGGAAGCCCTTTACTTTGATTTGAACGGACCGCTTCAATTGGGAACCCAGGAATTCCTGAACTTCATTCGCACAACGATCCGCCGGCTTCAGGAAAATCCCGAGTTCTCGGCCGAAAGACTCGAACCCAAAACAATCGACGGCAAAAAGGCCGTTGGATTCGCTGCCGGCGGTCAGGACGTGAGAATCCAAATCTGGGCCGATGCCAAAACGTCGCTGCCCCTGCGTATCGAACTGGGTATGGGACCGCAATCGACCACCCTCAAAAATTTCCGGTTTGATGTGCCGGTGGACCCCGCGCTCGTCTGCATGGACGTCCCGGCCGGATACGCCCTCAAGGAATCCGCGATGGATTTGTCCGATGCCACCGAAGAAGATTTTATCGCAGGACTGAAGGTCTGGGCTGAACTCTTCCTCGACGGCCGCTTCCCCGAAAGTATCACGATTGACCAATATATGAAGCAGGTTCCGCTCCTCGAAGGCGCCGTCGCCCCCCTGAACCTGTCCGAAAGCGAAGCTCAAAAACTCGGCGAAAACTTTATCAAAGGCATGATGTTCATCTCCCTCTTTACAGCCAAAGGCCACGAACAATGGCACTATGCCGGCAGCGGCGTCAAGCTCGGCGACGCCGTGACACCGATCTTCTGGTATCGCCCCAAAGACGCCCAAAACTACCGCGTCATCTACGGCGACCTTCGCGTCGAAGAGGTTTCCGCCGATAATCTGCCGCAGTAAAAGCTTCTGATGAAACAATAAATGCAAACAGCCGGGTCAATTACGCCCGGCTTTTTTTATTTCAACCTTCAGCGGTTTCACTTATAATCCAGGGAAAATCTGTGCTGATTGACATACGGGAATACTGGAAATGGAAAATCAAAAACCCATAATCGTGATTGGCTTGGGCAATCCGCTGATGGCCGATGAAGGGATCGGCTCGGCAATCATCGGCGCGCTGGCAGGTCTGGCCCAGGCAGGTAAACTCCCCGACGACGAGGTAGAATATCTTGACGGCGGCTGCGGCGGCATGTATTTGCTGCACTCCATCGCCCAGCGCAAAAAAGTTATTCTTATTGACTGTGCTAAAATGGGAACCGAACCGGGAACACTACGCCGCTTCACGCCCGACGATGTCAACACCGTCAAACAAATGACCCACCTGTCACTGCACGAAGTGGATATCCTCCGTGTTATCGAAATGGCCAAAATGATTGATCAATGCCCCGGCGAAATTGTCATCTTCGGCATCGAACCGGCCGTCATCGAGCCTCGAATGCACCTGACCGACACCCTTCAGCGGCGCGTTCCCGATTACTTGGCCGCGATTGTAACCGAACTTGATTTTGACGGGAATTAACACAACTCCATCTGGACAG
>CAZYQN010000020.1:0-54609 GCA_964649955.1 uncultured Pirellulales bacterium | reverse complement strand
ATGCACGAACCCGGGATACAAGAACGACTCTTATGAACACACAGGTTTTGTTTATGGATGAACAACAGCTCTCCGTAGCAGCTATCGGCCTGACAGGCTGCAGTGAAACCCTGCTGGAAATTGCTTGGGCCAGTCCCTTGTTCCGGATTATTGCTATCGGGGATACAGATCAGGTTCGCGCCGAAGCTACCGCTCGAAAATATGAATGCGAGGCCTATATCGATTACCGGCAGCTTGTCGTCCAGAAACAGCCCGACCTTCTGATTATCGGTGCCCCCCCCCATCAATGTACCGACCATATCCGTCAGGCGCTTCAGAAAAAAATGAACATTCTTACCGCCTGGCCATGGGCGATCAATTTTGAACAGGGGGCTGAATTTGTCAACCTGGCAAAACGGGAAGGCGTTCTGTTCGTTGTTGCACAACAGGGAAGATTCAGCCGGTCATTCGAACATATAATGAAATTTTTACATACCAGCGTGGAACAGTCCAACACCCTTCACTTGATTTCCGCTGTCTGTCATGTTCCTATCGGCCCGCTGGAACCCGCCCAGCGATGGCTTTATGACCCCCACTTGGCCGGCGGGGGTGTGCTGATGCAAAATTGTTATAACCTTATCGATGAGCTGACCTTATGTTTTGGTCTGCCGCAGCGTGTCTATGCCCTTACACAAAGCCAGGCACCCGACCGCCAGCAGCGTCTGAGTCTGACTGAAGATACCGCCGTCATATCGATGCAGTTTTCCGACACGCTGATCGCCCAGCTCTGCGCCAGCAGAACACTTGGCCCGTCCAGACAGCACCTGCGTATCCACGGCAAAGATTTTCACCTGACCGCTACGCCGGAAGAAGTTGTTATCTGCGACAACACCGGCACAGAACTGGAGAAGACTCCTTATAAAAATGATCTGGGGCCGTCTTTGGAGCGATTGCTGAATAATCTGGCTCAACACCTGGTTAATCCGAAAGAAAATCCGCTTTATCCGGAGCATGATATTGATTTGAACACCTTGGCCGTCATTGAATCTGCATATTTGTCCGCGCGTACAGGGATGGCTGAAGACCCCGCACGCATTCTGAAACTGGCCGGGGCGGAAGGATCTGCACTGCTGTAACCCCTTAAGAAATATAGAAATGGCCGTATCCGTAAACAGGAAATACCGGATCATTTTAAACTACCGCCATTGTTGCTATAATGTTAACTTATGGAAATCAGAATCGAAAATCATTGCTCGCAGTGTCCGCAAAAAGATAACTGTCGCGAAGTGTACGAAAAACTCGGCCGCAGCGATGTTCCCAATGTCACCGGCAGGGTTATTGCGGCGTTTTTGGTTCCTATCGGCACATTTATTGGATTTATGGTCATTTTTGAAAAGCTTCTGCCTGTGACGATGCCTTCTAAAATACGAACGGTCACAGTGTTCGTATTAAGTGCGATTCTGACGCTGAGTGCGGTTTACCTGACTACTCGCAGGAGTATCCGCAAGCCGCCGAGAAAAGCCTGCAACGCTTCCGGCTCCGATATTTTGTAAAAAAATCGATACAATTTTCAGTCTCTCCGTTATACACTGTAACATTGGGAAGTCTTTGTGCGTATCTTTGGGTACAACGTATAACTATCTGATATGAAAGACTTTGCGAGGTGTGAGAATGCAGAAAAACCGAATCGGCAGGCCGTGTATTGCTTTTTTGCTATGTTGTATTCTTCTTGGAACTTTTGCCCGGGGGGCACAGGTTCGTCAAAGCGAACCCATTCAAATTGTTGATACCTTCGGCCGGGGGATGCTGCTGGAAGCCGGGGGGCAGCGGGTTTTGCTGGTGGCCGGCAGCCCGTATGAAATGGGTTATCAGCAGGGAAAATTGCTGGGCAAAGAATGCCGGGAATTGATTGAAAAAATTCTTATTTTCACGCGCGCCGCAGAGGCCTCCAAGGTCAAGGAATTCCTGAAGATCGGCAGTCTCGAAGAGGCACTGGCGCGAAGCGGAAGATTCATTGACAGACGCTATTACGAGGAAATGAAAGGACTGGCAGACGGGGCGGGGATACCGCTTCAAGATGTCCTGCTGGCCAATATTTTCCCGGAGCTGTTTCATTGCAGCGGCTTTGCGCTTTTCGGCAAAGCGACAGAACACGGCAAACTGCTTCACGGCCGGATACTGGATTATATGACAGAGGCAGGCCTGCAGGATTACGCGCTCGTCTCTGTCGCAAAACCAAACGGATACAATGCATTCGTAACCGTCGGCTATGCAGGCTTTACCGGTACGGTCACGGCCATGAACGCAAAGCAGATCGCACTGGGTCAGATGGGCGGCAGAGGCGAAGGCCACTGGGACGGTATGCCGATGTCTTTTCTGATGCGGAAGGTCGCAGAAGAATCGGATACACTGGAACAAGCCGTCGAGTTATTTAAAAAAACACCGCGAACCTGCGAATATTTTTATGTGGTCTCCGACGGCAAGATCAACGATGCACGGGGCTTGGCCTGCTGGCCTGACAAATATCTCATTCTCGAACCCGGCAAGAGCTATGAACTGCTGCCGGAAGGAATAGAAGACTCTGTTTTAGTCAGCGCCGGGGACAGATACCTGCATCTGGCCAGACTCGTCAAGGAGAATTACGGAAAAATCGATTTGGAATCCGCATTAGACCTGATGAATCGGCCGGTGGCAATGAAAAGCTGTCTGCACCGGGTTCTGTTTTCGCCGGAAGACGGCACCTTGTGGGTTTCCAATGCCGCATCTGTCAGCGAGGGAGACTATCAGGCCTGTTATCAGCCTTATTATCAATTTAATTTCAAACAGCTTTTGGAAATGATTCCGGCAACAACAGACAAAGACGCCGAAGCTATCATTGAGCCTGAAGGATTGAGTACAATGGTGTTTGTCGGGGCCGAAGACAATCCAGCCAAAATAAAAGAAGAAGTTGTTAACGGGATCATCGGCGAAACGGTTGTGCGCAGGATCTCGGAAGGAAGCAATGAACGGCAACGAATGCTGCTTGCCGGTTACAAAGAAGATAATAATGCCTTCTCATACAAAATGACACACCGCAATAACGCACCTTTCTATAGCATTTATGAGGTGAGTTTTCCATCGAGCTTTGTCAGTCCGTTTGCGGAAAACAACACCGTTTACTGCGAATACTACAAGTCCGGCGCCGAGGGCAAACGGCCTGCCGTGATTTTGCTTGATATCCTTGACGGCTCAATGCTTGTCAGCCGGATGCTGGCGCACAGTCTGGCAAGTCAGGGTACAGACGCCTGTATTATGATATTGCCTTATTACGAAAAGAGACGGCCTGGTGTTGTGAATATGGAAGTTGCATTGACACAGGACATTACTGTCTTTGTGGACGCGATTCGGCAGGCTGTTTTCGATATCCGGCGCACCGCGCGATGGCTTTCCGGTCAGGAGTCGATCGACAAAGAAAAAATCGGTATCTGCGGGACGAGTCTGGGAGGATTTGTGGCGGCGTTGGGTGCCGGGGTTGACGGGCAGTTCAGCCGAGCCGTTTTTTTGCTGGCGGGCGGCGACCTGGCAACTGTTCTTTCAACAGACGTCAAGGAAATCCGGGGCATTAAAGAGGAAATTGCACGAAGGGGTATTGACAAGAATCATCTCCAAGAGCTGTTATCCTGCATTGAGCCGCTGAATTTTTCAGACCGGTTAAGCACTTCAAAAGTGTTAATGATCAACGGGGAATCCGATCCGATCGTTCCTTCCGAATGCGCTAAAAAGCTGGCCGAAAGTGCCGGGGCACACCTGCAATGGTATGCCACCGACCACTACGGGATGGTCAAATATATGATCCCCGCCGTCGGCCAGGTGTGCGCTCATTTCAGTGCCAAAAACTGGTAATCTCTGGGGATCAAGCAGCACAGGCATCCTTTTCAGGTGCGGTCTATTTTTACAGAATTTCCTTGAAAGTCGTCGTTTTTTGTACTATAAAAGCACTTTCAAAGTACCAGCAGGTATGAATAACGACGCGAAATACTGTTCGCAGGACGGTCGAGGAACACCTTGCCGTCAGCGTACTGGGAAAATGGGCAAACTCGAAGGCCGTAGTGCGGCTGCTACGCTCATTTCAGCGGTTTTGCTGTCAGCCGTCGTGTTCATTTTTTCGCCGGCCACCACCGCAACGCTCCTGTGAAATCGATTTGATGGGAACACTATTAACGGGTGTTGTGCTCTCCGGCTTTTTTGACAAGAATAGAATGCAGTTTCCGACCCGGGCCACAACAACGCCCTTTTAAAGTTAATAAAAAGTTACAGATAAGGATATAAGGACAGGTTTCATGGCAGAGATTCGCGGCACTTTTACATTTCCGGGTGGTGTTCATCCCCCCGAGAGCAAGCACATCAGCGAAAACTGTGCAATTGAAGCGGTACCGTCTCCCAAGCAGCTCGCTATTCTGCTCAGCCAGCACCTGGGCGCACCGTGTCAGCCTCTTGTGGCCAAACGCGACAAAGTACAGGTCGGCCAAATGATCGGCAAGAGCGAGTCCTTTGTCTCTGCGCCGGTTCATTCTCCCGTCAACGGCACCGTTAAAGACATCGCCCTTCAATCGCATCCGGTCGTCGGGCGTACGCTTGCAGTATTGATCGATACCGATGCCGACAATACTCCCGTTTTGCCGGTGTTTGAGCACTTTACCAGTACGTTCAGCACCGAAGCCTTTACCACCGAGCAGATATGCGGAGCGATCAACACTGCCGGACTGGTCGGCATGGGCGGGGCAGGTTTTCCAACCCGCGTCAAAATCGAGCCGAATCCGGCAATGCCCAAGGAGATACTCATCATTAACGGCTGTGAATGCGAACCCTTCATCACCTGTGATTATCGGCTGATGATGGAAGCTTCCTGGCAGGTGCTGGCGGGGATCCGTCTGGCCGCTAAAGCCGCCGGCGTCGACAAGATTCGCATCGGCATTGAAGACAATAAGCCCCTGGCTATCGGGGTGATGAATGAGGCCATCTCCACCGTCAAGGACATCGATATTCAAATCGTCCCTCTCAAGACCAAGTATCCTCAGGGCGGCGAGCGTCAGTTGATCCGTTCCGTATTGGGCAAAACCGTCCCGACCGGACAGATCCCGCCGACCATCGGGGTGTGCGTGCTGAACATTGCCACCTGTGCGGCGCTGGCCGAGGCGGTTGTGCTGGGCAGGCCGCTGACCCATCGGGTCACGAGCGTTACCGGGCGGGCGATCGCCAAGCCAGGCAATTATTATGTTCCCATCGGAATGACGGTCGGGGATCTGCTTAATCACTGCGGCGGATTGACCCGTCAGGCCGCCAAAGTTGTGATGGGCGGGCCGATGATGGGTTTTGCGGTTGCCGACTTGTCCACACCGCTGACCAAGACCAGCGGAGCAATTATCGCGCTGACAGAAGAGGATGTCACCAAAGCCAAATACAAACAACAACAGACGCCGTGTATCCGCTGCGGACGCTGCCTGACGGTTTGTCCCGAAGGATTAAACCCGACCAAGATCGCTCACGCGGTCAAGTTTAACCGAATGGAACTGGCCCAGCACTATTATATGTCGGCCTGTATGGAGTGCGGCTCGTGCAGTTACGTCTGCCCGGCCAATATTGAGCTGACCGGATATATCAAAACCGGCAAAATCCTCGTGGCCAGAGCTAAAAAAAGGATGCAAGCGTAGAACATTAAAAATCTCAAGCACAGATTTTGAATTTCAGAGTCCGTTTTATAAGGATTGATACATGCTGAGTAAAATAACCGTATCACCCGCGCCGCACATCAGCCAGAAGCTGTCCACGCGGGGTGTGATGCTCGATGTACTGATCGGGCTGCTGCCGGCAATCATTGCGGCGGGAATTTTTTTCCGGCTGCGGGCGTTGCTGGTCATTGCAGTCTGCATTGGAGCCTGTCTTGTCAGCGAGTGGCTCTGCAACCGGCTTCGCAAGCGGCCTTCTTCGCTGGGGGACCTCAGTGCCGTGGTTACCGGGGTGATACTGGCTCTGTCGCTGCCGCCGGCAGTGCCGTTTTCAGTCGCCTTCATCGGCTGCGTATTTGCGATTGTAATCGGCAAAATGGTCTTCGGCGGTCTTGGCTCAAATATTTTTAATCCTGCAATGGTCGCCCGTGCATTTCTGACCGCCTCTTTCGGCGCCGCAATGACCACCTGGACGGTCCCGGCAACGGTGAATCCGGAACTTGCCACCATCACCGCGGCCAACACCAGCGCTACAACTCAGGCAACGCCGCTGGCCTGGAGTAAAATGGTACAGAAAAACCAAGTTGAACCGGCCGAGATCAACCCGCAGGCCGGGTGGGCGTTTTGGGGCGAGGTCGGCGGCTGTCTGGGCGAAACCAGCGGGCTGGCTTTCCTCATTGGCGGGGCGTATCTATTGATTCGCCGAACCATCACCTGGCACATTCCGGCCGCGGTGCTGCTGTCTGCCGGAGCGATTGCATTGATAACCTGGGCCCTAAAACCCGACGATACCGTTACTCCTCTGCTGCATATATTCAGCGGGGGGCTTCTGATCTGTGCCTTCTTTATCGCTACCGATCCGGTTACAGCGCCGCTGACTACTAAAGGCAGGTGGATCTTCGGCATCGGGGTCGGGGTACTGATCATGCTGATCCGTATTGTCGGTGAATATCCGGAAGGCGTGATGTACGCCATTCTGATCATGAACGCCGTCAGCCCGCTGATCGACCGGTTCTGCAAACTCACTCCGGCAGGAGGTGTTCCCCATGTCAGCTAAATTAAAATACTTTTTCGAAGAAAGCTGGCTGCTGATGGTCAGCTCCGTGATCTTTGGTTTGCTGTTGGCCGTTACGAATGCCGCCTGGAAAGGCCGTATTGAGGAAAACACCGCCAATCGATTTAATACGCTGGCCGGAGGATTGCTGGCCGAAGCGGTACGTTTTGAACCGCTGGCCGAGCCTGTCATTATCGACGTGAACGGCAAACCCGCGACGGTTAATGTTAAGAAAGGCCTCAACGCAGAGAATCAACTCGTCGGATGGGCGTTTGTCTGCGAAGGATCCGGCTTTGCCGATAAAATCCAACTGGTCGTAGCCACCGACGCCGCCTTTGGAAAACTGGCCGGCTTCGGCGTGCTGTTCAGCAATGAAACGCCGGGATTCGGCGATAAAATCAAAATCGCCCCTCAGGACGGCGGCTTTTATCAGCCGCAATTTATCGGCGCTCCGGTCGGGCCGTTAACGCTGACCAAGACCAGTGATCCTGCAACGATAGACGCCGAGATCGTCGCCATTACCGGAGCCACCGTTACCAGTCAGGCGGTGGTGACAACGCTGAATGCCTGGCTGGTCCCCATCAAAGAGAAACTGATCGCCGCCGGCGCGCTGGAACAATAATACAACAACGTTTTCAATAAGGAATAAAACGATGTCCAACAGTACATCGGTATCATTGGGAAAAACGCTGACCGCCGGATTGTGGGAACAAAACCCCGTCCTGCGGCTGCTGCTGGGGATGTGCCCGACGCTGGCGGTGACTGCCGCTCTCAAGCCTGCACTGACGATGGGGTTAAGTGTCGTATTCGTGCTGATCTGCTCCAATATCGTGGTCAGCCTGATGCGGAATTTGCTCAAGCCGCATCTGCGCATCCTGATGTTTACGCTGACTATCGCCACGTTTGTGACCATTGCCGATCTGTACCTGAAGGCCTATCTTCCGGATATGAGTGCGGCTTTGGGGCCGTATATTCCGCTGATCATCGTCAACTGCATCATCATCGGTCGGGCGGAGGCCTGTGCCAGCAAGAACGGCCTGTTGGTAAGCCTTATTGACGCTGTCGGGATGGGGGCCGGCTTTACGCTGGCACTGTGTCTGCTGGCGAGCATTCGCGAGCTGCTGGCAACCGGCAAGCTGTTTGAAGTTCCCGTAATGCCGTCCTCTTTTACGCCGTGGGCGGGGATGGGAATGCCCGTGGGGGCGTTTGTAACGCTCGGGCTGATACTGGCGCTGGTCAGTGTAGTCACTAAAAAATCATAACCCTTTTTCGGATCGCTGTTATGGATACCTTACAAACGCTGCTGCTGGCTTTTATCGGCATCGTCATTGTCAACAACCTTGTACTGACCAAGTTCCTGGGCATCTGTCCCTATCTGGGCGTGTCCGGGCGCATCGATATGGCCTTCGGGATGGGATGTGCCGTGACCTTTGTGGTGACACTGGCCGGGACCCTGACGTGGATTATCGATCACACGTTTTTGATCGGCACCTCTCTTGAAGTGCTGCGGTATTTGTGTTTTATCCTCGTTATCGCCGGGGCGGTGCAGCTTGTGGAGATGTATATGCGGAAGTTCTTTCCGGCGCTGTATGAAAGTTTCGGCATCTTTTTGCCGCTGATCACGACCAATTGTGCGATTCTCGGCCTGTGTCTGTTTTTGAACCTGTGGGGCATCGATAATCTGATTGAGGCGGTCGTCCTCAGTGCGGGAGCGGGAATCGGCTTTACGCTGGCGATCTGTATCATGGCCGGCATTCGGGAAAACCTTGAATTGGCGGATGTGCCTGCGCCGATGCGCGGGGCACCGATCACACTGATTACCGCAGGTCTGCTGACACTGGCGTTTATGGGGTTTGCAGGAATGATCCGGTGACCGTGAACCGTTTATTGAAGTATGAAATCCAAAACAGGAAATAGAAAATGATACTTGCGTCTGCTTTCCAGTTGTTTCAATCCGCCTGGCCCGCCGCGGTGCTGGCTCTGAGTCTGGCAACGTTGTTTGCGGTGGTCCTGCTGATCGCCAGCATCAAGCTTCGCGTCCAGATCGATCCGAAAATCGACGAGGTTCACAAAGCCCTGCCCAATATCGACTGCGGGGCCTGCGGGTTTGCAGGTTGCGCATCCTATGCCAAAGCCGTCGTCGCCAATCCTGAACTGCTCGGACGCTGCGCCCCCGGCGGCGCTGACACCTCAAATGCCATCGCACTGATCCTGAATCTTCAGATGTCCGGCAGCGGCGCACCTGTACGACCTATTATCCATTGCCGTGCTCATAAAGACGATAAGCTTTTCTATGCGGCCTATTGGGGCATCGAAAGCTGCACCAGCGCCAATGCTCAGCCGGATGTACAGGCCTGCCACTTCGGGTGCCTGGGGTACGGGGACTGCACCCGCGCCTGTAAATTTAATGCCCTGCATATTGTTGACGGTTTGTCCGAAGTCAACTATGACAACTGCACCGGCTGCGGGGCCTGCGCCAAGGCCTGCCCGCGCAACCTGATTGAGATGGTTCCCTTTACGCATGAAACGATGATGACCGTTGCGTGCAGCAGCCGTGAAAACGGCAAAACCACCCGCACTTTCTGCAAGGTCGGCTGCATCGGCTGCGGTATCTGCGCCAAACAGTCCGACCTGTTTACCGTCACCGACAATTTGGCCAAAATGAACCTCGAAAAATACGCACCTTCCGAAGCCGTACAGACGGCGATGGACAAATGCCCCACCGGCGTTATCGTTTATCGCGGCAAAAATGCTCCAGCTCCGCGCCAACCTGCCGAAAAGGCTTCAGGGGCAAAAGTATAAGATCATTAATTGAGCAATATTATGACAGATTCGCAGGGCATCACGATCTATTATTTGGAAATCTGCGATCGTAACGCATTAGTCCCGAAGGTCTGTGCGGATCCATTGTTTCGTATTGAAGAATGTACCGTCAAACAGCCACTGCTCAATCGGTTCCTGTACGAATACATCGGCCGGCAATGGGACTGGAAAGACAGGCTGTCGTTTACGGATCAGCAATGGCACGACTGCATTTGCAATCCGCAATTAAAAACGTGGATCGCCTTTTATGCCGGCAGCATCGCCGGATATTACGAACTGGTTAAAGATTCCCCTCAGTCAGTTGAAATCCGCTATTTGGGACTGGCTCCGGAATTTATCGGCAGAGGATTCGGCGGGCCGCTGCTGACTCATGCCATCCAATCCGGCTTTGCATGGCAGGCAAACCGCATCTGGGTACACACCTGCACACGGGATCACAAAAACGCCCTGACCAACTACACTGCACGAGGCATGACACTCTACAAAACCGAAAAAAAGTAAGTTTGTCTTCCTTTGATTGCTTCTGACAAGCTATAGTCTCACTCAGCTTAAAAACTCATCGGCTTCATTTGGGGCGTTCCCGGAGCAGCCGCCGTAAGTGAGCGATCCGCTCCCGGCACTCGGGATGTGTCGAGAAATATTTGGCCAGGCCCACGCTTTGTTCCTGTCTTGCCAGCAGTTCAAAGACATCTATTGCAGCCTGCCCGTTAAAACCGGCCGCACAGGACAGACGCAGACCGAAAGCATCGGCATCCAACTCCTGCCGGCGCGAATATGCTTTTTCCAGAAACTCCATCCCTAACTTGCCCAGCGCTCCCGACGCCGCATATCGTACCATTCCCGCCCGAGCCGCTGTTTGAATCACGGCATTGCCGACCATCCGTTCCATAACGTGCCCCTCAACCAGATGGGCCATCTCGTGGGCCAGGACAAATGCAAGCCGGTCGACATTTTCCCCGCACAGTTCAATCATCGCCCGACTGACAAATACAAACCCTCCCGGCAGACAAAATGCTTCCGCCTGTTCGCCTGAAAGACACGTAAACTCGAATGTCCGCAGTTTGTTTCGAAGGCGCGATGTCAGGGCATTGCCGACAGTACAGAGAAGCTCGACGATCTTTGTATCAGCGCAGACCCGGCGCTGCTGTCGGACATACTGCGCCATATCCTGTCCGACGGCATGCTCAGCGGCAATTACATCGGCCTCGGACGCGGTCGTTGCGGCCCACATCCACTGAGCTTTACGAATCTTCGGTCCGGCCAACCTGCCCAATTGGTAAAAAATTCCGCCCATTTCAATTTTAGTGCAGCCGGTATTCGCAGCGGCCGTGCGGCGCTACGGTTTGGAATGACTCAGCAGCCAATCGTAGAATTCCGGATTATTGTAGGTTTCCGTCCAGGAGTCGTGTCCGGCCTCGGGATAGACGGTGAATTTAACATGCGGATTGTTAACCTGCTTGAGGGCGTTGACCATCACCTCTGATTTTTGCAGGGGGACGACGTTGTCTTTGGCGCCGTGGAAGACCCAAATGGGCATCGTCTGGAGACGAAAACGGGCCAGGACGTCATCGCCGCCGCCGCAGATCGGGGCCGCTGCGGCAAATTTATCGGGATACTGCGTGATTAAACTCCACGTGCCGAAACCGCCCATGCTCAGGCCGGTTACATAAAGGCGGGAGGTATCGACGCGATACTTTTGTGTAATGTCATCGACCAGCGCCATCAGGTCTTCGGTCATCCCGGACCACCAGCCATCCCTGGGACATTGCGGGGCGATCAGGATAAACGGGAATTTTTTGCCTGCCGCCGCCAGCTTGCTCGGGCCGTGAATATTTACTTTTATCACATCGTCGCCGCGTTCGCCGGCACCGTGCAGAAACAGCACCAGCGGCCATTTCTGATCCGATGCTTCATAGCCTTCCGGCAGGTACAGCATATAATTAAGCCGTATCTGTCGGGTAACTGTTTTTTCAAATACCTCACCTGGTTTTGATTGTACGCTTTTCTGCTGATTCATACATCCGGCCATCCCGATCACAGCTAACAGAAGACTTGCCCATCCGATCTTTCGCATTTTATTGCCCTTTCCATTTTTATATTCCTGTTTTTTCACCAGCCGTTGGTGTGTATTCGTTCATCTTTAAGCGCCGCCCGCTCAAGTGGCTCAGGGTGTTCGGCGGGATATCCCACTGCCACAATCGATTCAACCTTCAGGGATTCCGGAAGGCCTACTATTTTGCGGACATAGGCTTCGCTGGAAACGCCGTCGGCGTACTGGCGTTTGCGAAGCTGAATCCAGCAGGTTCCCAAGCCGAGCGACTGAGCGGCAAGCTGTATCAAAATCGACGCAATGGAACAGTCTTCAATCCATACGTCGCTGACAGCCTCATCGGCACAGACTACAATCCCCAGAGCTGCGCCTTTGAGGAAAGAGGCGCCGTGGGGTTTGGCTTTTGATAACGCCGTCAGCAGCTTTTTGTCGTCCACGAAAATGAAAGACCACGGATCCAGATTGCGCGATGAGGGACTCCGCAGGGCGGCCTCCTTGAGCAGTTCGATTTTGTCCGCCTCAACGGGGCGGTTTTCAAACAGCCGTACGCTTCGGCGTTTCCGTAACTGGTCCATGATCGTCATCTGCTGCAGGCCTCTATCACATGGGGTTTGCGTAAGAAAATCACAAGAATAATCGGATAGATCAGGCCCACACACATCCCGCCGCATACGCCGCCGACCATTCCTCCGATTATCGCCGGCATTGCTTCGGAAGGCACATTGCGAAGGCTTGTACTGAACAAAAGACCATTGATAATCGTTCCTAAAATTCCCCAGCAAATTGCGACCCATCCATAAATGTATGCCGCCTGCCGTGCCCATTTTTTCAGATTCAGCAAACCGATGCCGCTGGCCAGCAGTACGCCGGCAAATACAATGCCCACAAGATAACCCACAAGGGAAAAGATTTTCATTCCAGGGCTAAGTTGAAAGGGGCTGTCCGGCTGGGGTATCAATAAACCGATGATACCCAACGGCGAACACAGTAGACTCATTCCCCCGAAGACGATATTGAGAATCCCCAGCACAGTGACCGATTGGGGACGCTGTCGAACCTGACCGGCCGGGATAAAGCCCGCCAAGTCGGGGATTTGCCCGATGGGCTGCCAGTTTTCTATTCCTTCCGTCCAGATGTACGAGTCTGCCGACAACTCCCGAAGCATCAGAAGGCGAATGATTTCATCCCGGCTGACGGGACCGATTTGCTGATCGTTTTTTCTATAGAACCAAATTTGTTCGTCCATAGACAATCCCCTTTTGTTCGTTGTCAATGCCCTTTTTGTGAAATTATACCCCAACGGTATGATAACGCAACGAGGATGTCGATGAATTACGGGTAGATTTTACAGAGCCGTTTTTATCGCCGTTTTCGGAATTCCCGCAGATGATCGAGGAAATTCTGCATATCGTCCGGCAGCGGGGCCTCAAATGTCATCCGTTCCTGTGTCACGGGATGATTGATTTCCAATCGCCATGCGTGAAGGGCACACCGCGCCATCAGCGGTTCTTCGGGGGCGGCCGGCCGGTCTTCGATCTGCCAGGGGTAGACAATTTTGCCGCCGTACATATCGTCGGCGACAATGGGATGCTTGATATAGGACAAGTGGACGCGGATCTGGTGGGTACGACCGGTCTTTAAATCAAGCTTAATCAGCGAATAGCCGCGAAACGCCTCCAGCACTTCATAAAAGGTGACCGCTTCTTTTCCTCCTTCGTGCCGCACTGCGTATTTTTCGCGTGCTCCGGGGTGCACACCCAGCGGCTGATTGATGCAGTCGGCGGTCAGTTCCGGCGTTCCGTGGGCCAGAGCCACATAGGTTTTTTTTGTCGTGCGGTCGGCAAACTGGCGACTCAGCTTCCAGTGGGCCGTGTCGGTCTTGGCCACCACCAGACAGCCGGTGGTATTGCGGTCCAGTCGATGAACCAGGCCGGGACGGCGGTCATCCGTGCCGCCGGAAAGCTTTTGAAAATGATACACCAGCCCGTTGACCAATGTCCCGTTCTTATACCCGCGGGCGGGATGCACGATCAGGTTGGCCTGCTTATTAATGACCAACATTTCATCGTCTTCGTACAGCACATTTATCGGGATATCCTCCGGCGTCAGCTCGCGCAGTTCGCGCGGCGGCATAATCAGGTCGATGATATCACCGGCGTTGAGTTTATAACTGGGCTTGGCAGGCCGACCGTTGACATTGACGCCCTGCTCGACGATGAGTTTTTGCAATCGCGTCCGGCTGAAATGGCTGAATCGCCCGGTCAGGTATTTATCCAGACGGCGGAATTTCAGATTGGAACCGACTTTGAAACGAAGTTCCTGGCCGGCAAGCTCATCGCTTTCGTCCTGGCTGAGCACTGCCTCGCTGTCCAGCGCAACGTCATCGTCTGAAAGCGCAGCGTCCAGCGTCGGCTCTGCGTCCATAGGATATGGGTTTTGATGTGTTGACATAAATTTATTGCTGTGCCGGCTGCTCGACAGGGGCAGTCGATTCAGTACCGGGCGCAACCACCTCAGTAGTCCCGGTCGCTTGCACAGCGTTTTCCGGAAGAACCGGCGGCGTCAATTCAGTAGGCAAAACACCCGGTTCAGTCGCAGTCGGTGCTGCCGGAGCGGGGGCAAAGACAAATGTTTCAAGATTTTCATCCAGGCCGGCCAATCGCTTTTGGGCCTGTGTCGGAAAGACTGTTGCCCCAAACTCCGGCGTATCGATAATTTCTTTGTACAATGCTGCCGCCGCGTCACGCTGACCCAACTCTTCGGCGCATAACGCAAGGCCGAACTTGGCCATTGCTTTCAGCGTCGGTGTGGTCGCTGTGGTCAGAGCCTTTTGATACGCTTCCTGAGCCTGGCTGATCCGCGACTGCACATCTTCGGTGCCGACCCGTTCGGCCCTCAAATGCAGTTCGGTCCGGAGGGCTTGTGCCGCCTTGATCCTCGCTAATGCCGCCAGATCAGCATTGTCGGTTTTACCGGCCTGATCCAGCAGAGCATTGGCGCTGACCAGCAAAGCCCCGGAGGCCTGACGACGCGCCTCGTCATCCTTTTCGGCGGCCTGAATGAGGCCGGCAACATCGCGGTCCATGGTCTGAATTGCACTGGTCACAGCCGCGGCCTTGGTAATATCTGAACTTTCCCGCATTCGGGTAAACATCGGCCATGTAATAAGACCTACAATAATCAACACTGCACCGATAATGGTGCTGGCGTTCTTCTTTAAAAAGTCCGGGGTATGCGCCAGCCAGTCGGCCAACTCATTGGTTTTCAATTCATGGCGATGTTCTGCATCCATTATTGTCTCCGTTTCTAAGGTCCATTTTTGTTCGTTTTGTCTCAACCGGCACTGGTTTATCTCGTGCCTGCGATTTTGATAAGTTGCTCATTATAAAAAATTTGCCTTTGACTTGCAAGAGGCCTTTGACGATACTACCTTTTTAATGGGATTGGATAAGAAAACCACTATACTTGGGACGGATAAATGATGCCGAAGAAAATCTGGAGAGCGTACCTTTTTGCTGCTTTTGCCCCCGTTTTACTGTGCGTGCCCGCCTGGTCGGAATTAGACAAAACCAAGTATATTACGATGGACGAAGTCCGAACGGATATGGAGGCGTATTGCCTGACGGTTTGGTACGGAACAAAAATCGAGAGATTTCCGCTAAAAATACTCAGTGTTGTCCGGAATCGGCTTCCCGGGGATGATATGATATTGGTCATCGGTACGGATGAGCGATTTAAAAATTCCAGCGCCGTCCACGGGTGCAGCGGCTCGCCGGTATTTATCGACAATCGGCTGGCCGGGGCCTTGGCTGCCGGATGGGACGGGTCTCTTGATCCGCTTTATCTGGTTCGCCCTATTGAAGATATGCTTCAGGTGGGCACTGTCCCGGCCATACCAACGGGCAATCCGTTGGCCAGACCTATATTTATGGAGGAAATCGATCTGCTGGACCTGACAGGCATCTCTGAGCAGTCCTCACAGGCCTTGGCCAAATCGCACAATTCCGGCGGGATTCCCCTGCTGTTGTCAACATCACTGCCTGTATCGGTCTGCCGAAGCCTGGCTGACAGTTTTGGACAACTGGGCTTTTCCGCAATGCCGGGGGGAATGACAACCGCCGCTGAAAATGCCGAAGAATTAAACGTGCCTCTCGAACGCGGCAGTATGCTGGCGGCGGTGTTGTGCAGCGGGGATATCAATCTTGCCGCTTCGGGGACTGTTACCGAAGTGGTCGGCGATACGGTTTATGGATTCGGACACAGCTTTACCAGCGCCGGCCCCGTTGAATTTCCGATGGCCGCCGGAAAGGTTCATACCGTCGTGGCCAGTCGTGAAAGCTCATTTAAATTTTCTTCGCCGGGACCCATTTTGGGAACAATCCAGTTTGACCAAAATGCCGCTATCCGCGGGCAGATCGGCGTAATGCCGACGATGGTTCCAATGCGTATAACTGTAAGCCGCTTCAATGATCCGGAAATCCGTACGTACAATTGCCGTCTGGCTTATGACCGTAATTATACACCGCAGATAGCCCAAATGGTCGCCGGCGCGGCAGCCCTGATGCAGGGCGATCTGCCCCCCGAACATGCTTTACGATACACGGGTTCTATCGGCATCAAGGACAACTCGCCGATCCGCTTTGCAAATATTTCGTCCGGCAGAAGTGCTGCAGAGCTGAGAAGTGAACTGCAATCAACCCTGGATCTGTTGTTAAACAATCCCTTCAAGCAGATTGCTCCGGAGGGTATCGAAATTGAGATTTCGATTGAACCTCAGGACCGCGTGGCCGCTATCTGGTCGGCAGTGCTCTCGCAAACCACCGTCAAGCCCGGCCAGACAATCACGGCAGAAATCACACTGCAATCCTTCCGGGCTGCACGAAGCGTCTGCTCCGTCGACATCAAAATTCCCGAGACGATGCCGCCGGGGAAATATCCGCTCCAGTTATTCGGCGTGGCTGCCTATAAGAATTTTGTCAGCCAGAATGCTCCTCAACGCTTTCGTGTGGTCGATGCCGACTCTCTGCTTGACGGCCTGACGCGCGTTCTCAATGTACCGCGAAACCGTCTTTATGCCGTTCTGCCTGTGCCTGCAACGGGTCTAACGCTTCGTCGGCATGAACTGCCCGACCTGCCGCCGACCCGGATGCTGCTCCTGCAGGACGCCAAACGTCTTGAACCCATCGAACCCTATAAAAACTGGGTCGAAAACAGTGTCGAGCTGGACAAAATCGTCTCCGGCAGCGCACAGATTGAAATAACCGTCGAACAACTCTAATGCCAGGAAAAGTCTCCTATGGAAAGCAAAAAAAACGTTTTGAATGTTCTGTTCTCTCTGATCGTATTAATTGTCCTGAGCGCTGCTGCACCGGGTGTAACGTCTGTCATTACGCGGCACAGCACCAGTGCTGATTTTCTCAAAGGCGATACGGAAAATGTCGTTATTGACTCTTCCGGAATTTTACGATTGGCCCGACGCACCAGTCATGTGGACTGCGGCGAACTGCTTAAAGATGTCTGGGCAATTAACTGCCTGCTGGCCGACAATCGCCAAGCCCTCTATCTGGGGACAGGCCCCAACGGTAAAGTAATCCGCATTCTCAACGATCAGGCCGTACAGGTCTATCCTCCGCAAACCTCCGGCACGGACGACAAGGGGGATGGTATCGCCAATCAGCATGTCTTTGCCCTGGGTCTGGATGTTGCCGATCGGCTGCTGATCGGTATCAGCGGGGAGAAAGGCAAACTGATCCGGCTGGGCAGCGAAGCCGAAACCGTCTTTGAACATGAAAAAGTTCAGTATATCTTTGCCATTGCACGCGATGCCGACAATAATATTTACCTGGGAACCGGGCCGGAAGGCTTGATTTTCCGGCTGAATCCATTCTGCCAGCAGCCGGAAATTATTTATGACACACAAGACAAAAACATCCTTTCGCTGGCCATCAACAATGACACCCTCTATGCCGGCGCTGATCAGCGCGGTATTATTTATAAACTCTCACTGGACGGCAAGCAAGCCTCTGTTCTGTACGATTCGGAGCAGTCGGAAATTACTGCCCTGTTGACGGATGCACAGGGCAATGTCTATGCCGCCGCAACCAGCGCTCAGGCCGCTGCCGGTCAGCTCAAAGCGTCTTCTTCCGCTATTGCCAAAGCGCCCGGCCGTCCGGATACGCCTGCAACCGCTCAACCCGATAAGGACACCGCCAGCCTGAATACCGCCAACAGCGATCAAGCCAAAGAGGAACAGCAGCCCAAGCCTGCGCCTCAGGCACCCCAGCCGCCCGCTCCGCGTTCGGCCGGACAGATTTATAAAATTTCACCCGACGGATTCGTCACGCCCGTTCTCAATGAAATGGCTGTCTTTTATGCATTGCTGAGCCGCGACAATACCCTGTGGCTCGGTACCGGCAACAACGGACGGCTGTTTACAGTTGATTTCGTAACAGAAGAAAAATGCATCGCCTACGAAGATAAAATCTCGGCCCAGATCACAGCGCTGGCAAGCACCGACAGCAGTCTTTACCTGGGATTATCCAATCCCGCCCGTTTGATACGTCTTGAAAAAGGATATGAGACACAAGGTGTTTTTCGGTCTCAACTGGTCGATGCCACACAACCGGCCCGCTGGGGCAAACTGCAGCTTGAAGCGGCTCTGCCTTCCGGATGTCAAATTCAATTGGCTACACGCAGCGGTAATGTCGGCGACCCCAACGATCCGACCTTCTCGTCCTGGAGTGAAGAAGTTGCGGTGACAGGACCTGTTGATTTGACAAGTCCTGTCGGACGATTTCTACAGTATCGCCTGACGCTGAAGACCTCAGACGCTCAGCGTACTCCGCAGGTCCGTGAGGCAACCGTCTCACACGTTATTCCCAATCTGGCGCCGATGGTCACTTCCGTTCAAGCCGCCCGGTCACGCGACAAGAACAAACCGACCATCACTGAAATCTCCTTTGCCGCACAGGATGCAAACCGGGATGAATTGGTCTTTGTGATTGAATTCCGGCACATCGGACGAACCCGGTGGACCCTGCTCAAGGAAGACCTCGCCCAGCCGAAATTCGAGTGGGACGGCCGTACCGTCGAAGACGGACGTTATGAAGTCCGCGTCACCGCCAATGACCGCAAGGGCAACAGTCCGGCGACAGCGCTGACCGGCTCACGCATCAGCGATCCTTTTGTCATCGACAATACGCCGCCGGCCATTGAATCTGCCGACGTTCAGATTGAAGGCAAAGATGCGATTATCAAGATGAGTATCCGCGACGCCTGGACCGTTCTGGGCAAAGTCGCATGGACTGTCAACAGCAATGAACAGTGGAACAGCGTCCTGCCGGACGATCAGGTTTATGACACGACGGCTGAATCCTTTACACTGCGTATCCCGGACCTCAAATCCGGCACAAACATCGTCGCTGTTTCCATAACCGACGACCTGGGCAATACGCTTTATAAAACCTACGAAGTGGATGTGCCGTAAATGAGCCGAAGCATTGAGTACCAACAAATTGTTCAGGCTGTTCGTCAGGCCTGCATGGATGCGGCCTTTGAGCTGCCGCGCGATGTACTCAATGCCCTTAGTGCAGCGAGAGCTGCGGAAACAAATGCCCGGGCACAGCGGATACTCGATCAGCTTCTTGAAAACGCCGCCTTAGCGTCCGCTGACTGCATTCCGATTTGTCAGGATACCGGTCTGGTAGTGGTGTTCGTCGAACAGGGCGCTGATCTTTGGATGGAGCCGCCCGCTGACCGGCCAGCTGCTACTCTGAATGACGCGATCAATGAAGGCGTTGCCGCCGGCTATCAGGAAGGCTATCTGCGTAAAAGCGTTGTTGCCGAACCGCTCAACCAGCGAAGGAACACAACGACCAATACGCCGGCGATTATTCATCACACCGTTATTGCCGGAGATAAACTGCATCTGTCGCTGATGGCCAAAGGCGGCGGATGCGAAAATAAAAGTCAATTCAGAATGTTCAACCCCACCGCCTCGGAGTCTGCCGTGAAGGACTGGATCATTGAGGTGGTCAAAACCGCCGGCCCGAATGCCTGCCCGCCGTTTGTCGTCGGCATCGGATTGGGCGGCAATTTTGAACTGTCGTGCCTGCTGAGCAAAAAGGCCCTGCTGCGCGACATCGGTACTGTGCATCCCGATCCGTTTTATGCAACACTGGAAAAGGACTTTCTCGAAGCTGTCAATGCCACCGGATTAGGCCCGCAGGGATTAGGCGGCGATACGACTGCACTGGCGGTACATATTGAAACCACTGCCTGCCACATCGCATCGCTTCCGGTTGCCGTCAATATTGAATGTCACGCACACCGGCACGCTCATTTGTCGCTCTGAGTCTGAACATATCCGGAAAGTAAAGCGTTGCCGACCGCTATTGCGGTTTGGACGGTATGTTTTCTGAAGTATTGCGGCCTTTGCCGTGCGGGCGTCGCGAACGGCGCCGGTGTTTTGGAGAACCGCCTTCTGTCGGGGGGTGTTTTGAAGAGCGCTTGCCGGCGGAGCTGCTTTTTTTATGTGAGTGCGTCAGATCCGGCGTCTCGCCCAGCCACACGGGAGTAATTTTATTTTGATGCAGAATACGTTTGAGCCGGCCGATATCGCGGGGTGTAAAAAACGTAATCGCTCTCCCCTTTCGCCCCATTCGAGCCGTTCGTCCGGTGCGATGCGTATAGACCTCGGCATTCAGCGGGAAATCATAATTAATCACGTGTGAGGCATGGGCAAAATCAAGTCCCCGTGCAGCAATATCCGTAGCGATCATAAATTTGATCTGCTGTTTCTTGAATCGCCGAAACAGACTTGTCCGTTTGTTTTGATCCTGCCCGCCGTGAATCATCTCCACAAGCTCGACCTTCTTTTTCAACTGGTCATACAGCGTATCGCAGCCGCGCCGGCTGTTGCAGAACAGAATCGCCTGCACGGGTTTTTCGTCTTCGATCAGCGTCATCAGCTTCTCCAACCGATGATGCGGCTTTACCCCTGCAAAGCAATGCTCCAATGATGCCGGCGCCGCCTGTTCTTTGTTCAGTTCGATCGTCACCGGGTTGTTGAGATATTTTTGGGTCAGGTGCTTGATTTCGGCGGGCATCGTTGCACTGAACAGGAGCGTCTGGTGTTCGTGGACCAGGCAGGAAAAAATAAATTCCACATCCTGCTCAAAACCCTGATCCAGCATCTCATCGGCCTCGTCCAGAACAAAGGTCCGCACCTCGGAAAGACGCAGCGGAGTATTATAGAGCATATCGATAAGCCGGCCCGGCGTTGCGACAAGGATATGCACGCCGTGTTCGAGTTTGCCGGTTTGGATCACCATTGAAAATCCGCCGTACACCGCAAACGCCTCAACCCCTGTATGTTGGGCGATCTGCGATATCTCAGTGACATACTGCAGTGCCAGCTCCCGCGTCGGCACAAGAATCAGCGCCTGAACCGCCCGCACCGCCGGATCAACCGCCTGAACAATAGGCACCCCGCAGGCCGCCGTCTTGCCTGATCCCGTTTCCGCCAGCGCAATCATATCGCGTCCCTGAAGAATATGCGGCAGCGTCTGTTCCTGTACAGGCGTTAGTGTCTCATACCCCATCTCTTCCAGTGCCCGCAACACTTCGGGCTTTAACTCCAACTCACTGAATCTCATCGAACTCCAGACGCTTA
Source organism: uncultured Pirellulales bacterium (assembly GCA_964649955.1). Taxonomy (GTDB): domain Bacteria; phylum Planctomycetota; class Phycisphaerae; order Sedimentisphaerales; family Anaerohalosphaeraceae; genus T3Sed10-213. The sequence goes on along the minus strand of CAZYQN010000020.1, from coordinate 33,325 downwards.
ATTTCTGTCATACTTCAGAGGATACAGAGGAACCGACAATCCATTTGCCTGATGCTCTGTATGCTCTGCAAATAAATAGACCTTGTCTTAATCTTCAAGCGGGCGAATCCAGATATTGCGGAAGCGCATCGGATTGCCGTGATCCTGCAATTTGATCGGCAGCGTGTCGGCATGCGGCTGATACTTGGCGCGTTCTTTATGGAATGTCGTGCCTTCGATCACCCAGTGATCCTGTACCAGAACGCCGTTGTGCAGCACCGTAATCGTGGCAGGCTTTTCAACCTGATCGCCCTTGAATACCGGCGCATGGAAAATAACATCGTAAGTCTGCCATTGACCGGGTTTGCGGCTAACATTGACCAGCGGCGGGTTCTGGCCGTAAATCGCTCCGGCCTGTCCGTCCGGATAGGTATCATTGTCATAGCAATCCAGCACCTGCAACTCATACGTGCCCATCAAAAACACGCCGCTGTTGCCGCGGCCCTGACTGCTGCCGACCACCACTTCGGGGGCCGCCCATTCAACATGCAGCTGACACGAACCGAATGTCTGGCGGGTTTGAATATCGCCGGCACCCTTGGCCACTTCCATGTATCCGTTTTCAACTTTCCATTTGGCATCGCCGCCGTCCTTAAGGCTCTGCCAAGCCGACAAATCCTTACCGTCAAACAGTACAATCGCATCTGACGGCGGCAGATGATTTTCCGCTCCCGGCGTAACGACCTTCGGTCGGGGACGACTCATATCATGTACCTGCCACTGATAAACCTTTTCAGCCGCGAAGGCCCCCAATGTAATCGCCATCACAAATACTCCTGTTCTGACAACAATACGCTTCATCTTCTGTCTCCTAAATACGATGTTTTTGATTCACTTCCACAAAAACGAGATTATACACTTGATGCTCGTGCAAGTATAGCCAAAAAGGGTAAAAATAAAAGACCCTGATTGACAGATCAGGGTCTTGTAAAGATGACAAGATATCACCCGGAGCGGCTTTTCATGAGTAATACCTGACCTATACATCAATACGTCAGCTTATCAACCAGCCAATTGGCGGCCAGTTCAGCAAGATCATTCAGATCGACACGGCAATCACCGTTGCTATCCCCTGTAACCGGGAACAGACAGTAGGCCGTATCCGGCCCCTCCAGCCAGACGGCATAGACCTTTGACGCAGCGCTGCGGTCATCCTCATACGCGACCAGTAACCCGTCAATGGCCGGATTGGTTTGATTGAACGCATCGTTGGTAATCTGAAATTCAAAACGCCCCACCAGATTGTACCCATAGATATCCCAGTTTCCGCTGCGGTTGTCCTGCCAGATAACCAAATGTCCGCTCAGGACCGGGTTGGACTGCGCCCCGAAGGCATCGGTAATTAAGAATTCCACCGGATTGGCCGGGTCCGAGATATCCGCCCCGTAAAGATCAATATCCCCATTGCCGAAATCTTCCTGCCAGACAACATATTTGCCGTCTGTTGCCGGATTGACTTGCTCGGTGGTCAGCGCCGAGATGGAATACGACTCCGGAACATTTCGCCGCCAGACATCCGCTGACTCTATATCATTGTCACCCCAGTAATTATCATGCCACACGATATAGTGGCGGTACACATCCGGCCGCTGCTGGTCGCCCGAAAATGCGGCGACCGGATATACAATCGGGGCCGTTGCGTCAGTAATGTCGGCTGCATAAATGTCCCAGTCCAGAATCTGGGTCTGGGGATCGGCGATCTGATGCTGCCAGACTACCGTATTGCCGTGAACACGCGGAAAAGACTGATCGTTCAGGTACGGTGTGATGGAATGCGTTGTCACATTTTGAATATCGGAAAGATTCGACACCCAGACATCGGTGTCTGTGTAGACATTATCTTCCCACGCCACCCACGTTCCCCAGATCGATGGATGAGTCTGGTCAGCCTCAAAAGACGCCACTCCAATCACTGCTGACGGAGCATTTACCACATCAACGCCGTAAATATCCCAGTCCCACTGGCCTTCGTATTCAACATACTCCTGCCAGACGACAATTCCCTGACTGACCGACGGCCGCTGCTGAATATTGTTCGAGGGCCATACCGCAAACGGCGTCTGGCCTCCTGCGATTGCCGACATCAGGATACAACAGAACACCCCTGCACTACTCATCACCCTTTTCATACCGTATTCTCCATCTATGGTGTTTTATCAACCGTTTACAGATGCTTACTTTACCGCTTCCAGCTTGGCCGCAAGATCCATCAGCTTGCCCGCCGCTTCGGCGTTGGCAGGACTTTTAGCCGACTCACTCAGAGGACCGGCGGCTTTCTCAAGCTCGCCCATTCCAAGGTATTGATATCCCAGCAAAAGCTGATAATCTGCACTGAACGGCTCAGCGGCAACCGCTTTTTCCAGCGCTGCAACCTGAGCTTTCAGGGCGGATTCATCATTATACAAGCCGCGCGGATAATAGACTGTCGGAGCATCCGCCGGAATATCTCTCATCGATTCACGCAATACACTGGCCGCCATTGCATAATCACCTGCCGCAAACAGGGCCTGTGCATAGGTGAACGGAAGTACCTGGTCATCCGGAGACAACCGGATTGATTCTCGGAATTGCAGAACAGCGTCATCGTAGTTGCCCGACTCAAACACCTTGACGGCATGGGCAAAGCACAGATCCGCCGCGGTCTCAAAATCCGGAACATCGACGGCATTCTGTTCCGCTTCCAGCCGCTGACGAACATCACTGAAATCATCCACGGCGGCATTGAATTGATAATCTCCGCTCGGAGCAGCATACTGCGTTCCGCCGACCGTGGTGACCGTCGTGCCCGGTGTTGTGGTATACGTATTATAGGTATTGTAAGTATTGTACGTATTGTAGGTGTTATAATCGACGTAATCCGGATACGGAGAGGCAATTACATGCGGCCCGTACCAATAGTAGGGGTGAGCGCCGTACCAATAGTACCGACGATAGCGGTAGCTCGGCCAATATCCGCCCAGGGTTACGAACACATACTTGCGGTGATAACTCGGATAATAATAGGTAAAGCCCCACCAATTGTGATACGGTACAACCGCAACATATCCGCAGCTCAGACTTGACCAGTGAAATACGAAGCTGACGCCGCAGCGATTCCAGTGATGATCCCCGTGGAAATGATCGATCGAATGAAACCGATGCGGAGGAATGTACGGACGCGGATGAGCCATTGTAACATCGCCCTGTACAATTACGTTATTGTCGCCGTTGATGACTATCTGTCCGGAATTATCGTTCGTAGAAAGCGGCCGGAAAGTCGAATGGAGCGTATCGGAGGAAGCTCGAGGAATCGCCTCTCGACTGGACTCGGCAGTACGCGGCGAAGCAGCAGCCGTTCTCAGGTCTGTCGATTCTGTCATACTCCGTACCGCCGGAGTGCGACTGCCGGTATCACCTTGAGGTCGCACGGCACGCTCCACTGCACTATCGGGTGTAACCATTCGCGTTACCCGCTCCGATACTGTCCGCTCGCCTTCAACACCGCTTCGGGCCTCACGGGACAAATCCGCTTTTACCAGAGCATCTGTCCGGCTGACCCGCTCGGGAGTACGATTAATTTGATCCACCGTAAGCCGCTGCGGCTCAGTCTTGATCGTATCGACCGACACGCGAACGGGCTCAACTACTTTCTGCCGTTCCGCAATGGAGGTTGTACGTTCTGCAGCCGCAACCGTTTTACTGCGATCGCTGGCTGCACCATAGACGCTTAAGCCCTCTTCTCGACTGACTGCCGTACGTTCTGTGGAAGCCTGCTTAACCGTTCGCTCTGCGGCGGCTGGTTTGCTGCTGATCGTCTGAACCACGGTATCGCGACTGGCGCGGTCCTGAGTACTGCGGGTTTCAGTCGAAACACCTGTGCTTGCCGCTACGATTTTCTCAGCCTGGACTGCTGTCGCACTGGGCCGGATAATGGTCGTCGCCTGTGTCGGCGATGTCGCAACGGGCTTGGTAACAACCGAACGAACAGAATTTGCAGAAGCCGTTGCGGAAGTGTCACGCGTGGTTGCACTGACGACTGTTCGTTCAACCGGGCGAGACCACGCAGTCGTGGTTTGCTGCCGGGGTTGTACCGTAGTATTGGAGGCAGGAGACGTAGTACGTGTCTGAGACGCAGCGGATCTGTCTGACCCGGCCTTGGAATTATCAGAACGAAAAGCAGGTTGTGTCGAGGGCCGCGCCTGTGCCGGACGGCTGGAAGCCGAAGATCGCGCCTCGGACACAGCCGACGGCTGACGTGCCGGCGCAGCCGACGGTGCGGAACGCTGCGCCGCGGTTGCGGTACTGCCGGACTGTTTGGGAGCCGCCGAACGTTGGGCGGCCGCATTATCCGGTTGACTTGTCGTTCTTGAGGATCGTTCCTTAGCCAAGGTGACTGCTGCCAGCAAAGCCAGCACAATCAGCCCAAAAACCCAAATCCATTGTTTTTCATAGCTCTGTGTCCTCATACCCCACACGCCTTTCTCCCGTGCGGCAATGGTACGTTTTTTTTGCCGTTGCCGGGTTAAAACCCTGTCTATTATAACAGGGTCCGTGTAATAATGTTACAAGAGCATTTTATTTATTTTTCACAGTACGGCCTAAACCCAATACGTTATCCAAAAATGCCACGCCGCGCTGACAAATCCGAATCATTACATCGCGTTCTTCAGGGGTTACCTGAATCGCTTTAAACAGTGCCTGGAATCGCTCGCTGCGATGCTTAAGAAACTTTTCCAGTTCATCTCGTCCCTTTTCCGTCAAATCAATCAGCGTTATCCGCTGGTTATCGGGACTGATCGTCTTGGTAACGAGCTTGCGCTTCCACAGCTTGGTCAACGTCATCGAAACCGTACTTTCGCTGACATTCGGCCATGCTTCGGCGATCTGCGAGACACTCATAGGCCCTTGCTCGGAAACTTGCTGAATGATAAGCGATTCGCGCTCTGACAGAGTATCTTCCGGCCGTTGATCTTCCTGGATTGCACGAATCAGACGCATTCGAAGACTCAGTTCGTGTATCGCTTTTTCCAAATCCGGACCCATGCCTATCTCCTAAAACCTATCAACTTGTCAATCCTTTTCCATTAGATTATACGTCTGACGATTCAATTTTATAACAATTTATTTTATGAATATTTCAATTTTTGAACTGTTCGGCAGCAAGCACACTTCCTGTGTAACAATAACTCTTTTAATATAAATGATTTAGCGTTTATTTGAAAAGTGTGTAATTGCTTCAAATATTTGTTATTAACAAATATTTTTTCAACCTTGAAAGCTCGGACAACCGGTATTCGGGCAGCTTTTGCACTTGGTCGGCTCGCCGGCCGCAGGGGATTTAACTACTGCGGAAAACGTAGACATCTTTTTTTCAGTTTTTTTGTGTCCACATTTCGGGCAGGCCGGAGCTTTTGCCTGAGCATTTTTGACCAGAGCCTCGTTAACAAACCCGCACGACGGACATATATATTCGAAAATCGGCATTCTGTTCTCCGGAATACTGTTTACTTTTTCAGTTCACTCTTATTTAAAAGATTGACATTCATCGGTGCTGCGCTTCCGTCCTTGCCCTGACCTAAGTAGAGCGTCATATGCGGGAATGGAATTTCAATGCCCAGCTCATCAAATTTCTTCTTCATACGCCGATTGAACTCACGGCCCACCGCCCATTGACGGCTTGGTTTGGTTTTGGTTCGGGCTTTGATGATAATCGCCGAATCGGCAAATTGATCCAGCCCCAAAATCTCCAGCGGCTCAAGAATATCCGGCCCGAATTCGGGATCCTTCCGCATACTGTCGTCAATCTGCTTGAGAACTTCAATCACTTCATCCACATTCTCACGATACGCCACCCCCACATCAAAGACGTACCGCGCCCACTCTTTGGTCATATTGGTCACCACTGTAATTTCGCCGTTACGCACATAATGTACGCTGCCGGCAAAATCCCGCAGGGTCGTCAGCCGCAGATTGACATTTTCGACAAGACCCTTTCTGCCGGCAATATCCACCACATCGCCGACGCGAATCTGGTCATCCAGCAGGATAAAAAAGCCGTTGATAATATCACGAACCAACTGCTGGGCACCAAAACCCACTGCAACGCCCAGTACCCCGGCCGTCGCCAGGATCGGCTTGACGTCGATTTCAAGTGCATCCAATACCATAATAATTGCAACGGAGATCAAGGACACATTAGTGAGATTGCGAATAACAGCTTTGAGCGTTTCGGCCCGTTTTCTCATTTCGACGTCTTGACGTTTTTCCAGATGCGTAAAGCCGTAATCCAGCATCATTGAGGCGGCTTTAACCACCACAAAAGTAATTGTAAAAATGAAGAGTATCTTTAAGCCCCGCGTGATAATCCATTTGCCAACAGCGGTTTCCATCAGGGCCTGCTGGCTTATCCCGAGGATATCCAGTATCAGCACCAGCGCCGCAATGAGGAAAAATATCCGGAGAAAATTATAGACAATAGGCTTGAAGGTGTGCGTGTTGATTTTAATTTTACCATCATGACATCGCTCAAGCCGCGAAAAGCCATAATCCAAAAACAACCGCGCCACCTTGATCAATACCAGCGTAACGATCAATACCAAAAAAATCCGTAAACCGCTGTCAATCAGCCATTTGCCGGCTTCTTCCAAAAACGTGTCGACATTTAAACCCATTCAAAACTCCGGAAAAGCAAAGATTTTTTTGGCTATGATACTGAACGAAAACAGGCGTGTTGTCAAGTCTATAATAGACTTGCCGTCCGGTAAACACCCGCTCGGAATAGACCGCAGGAAATGGATTCAACCCGTTGCGATCATTCCAGCATTGATGGAGAGAAATTGATGTGGCAGGAATGCCCGGGATTTTTATCAAAATAGTCCTGGTGGTATTCTTCGGCCCGCCAAAACGGCCCGGCCGGAACCACTTGGGTAACGATAGGCCGCTTGAAGGCCCGCTTTTGGGTAAGCTGGTTAATAACAGAGCGTGCTGTATCCTTTTGCTGTTCGCTGTGGAAGAAGATCGCCGAACGATACTGAGTCCCTGCATCCGGCCCCTGACGGTTCAAAGTCGTTGGATCATGCATTTTGAAAAACAGATTAACCAACGACTCAAAGCTCACCTGATTGGGGTCATACCGAAGATGCACCACCTCGGCATGATTGGTATCGCCCTGACATACCCGCTTGTAGGTCGGATTTTCAGTCGTGCCGCCCATATACCCGACCTCAGCGCTTATGACCCCCGGCACCGCAGCAAAAAAGTGTTCCACTCCCCAAAAACACCCCCCTGCAAACGTCGCCGTTTCCACAGGGGCCGAGGCTTTCTCTTTTGCCGGTGCGGTCTGTTCCTGCGTCATTGGATACTTCCTTTCCCAAAACCATTCTGAACCGGCCAGTAAAAGACCTGTCAACAGAAAGTGCTGCATTAGTATCATTCAAAAAGCCTAACTTTAAAAAGATATACTTCGCATTATCCTTTTTTTACGCCTTGCCGCAAGTGCGGTTCGGATGAATCCCGGCCTCTTTAATAAAGTCGTATCCTGTCTGGTACTATTCTTTCGACTTTGTGTTATTGCCGGCAAAAATTACAAATTCGTCCATTTTGATATTGGGCGGTTTGTTCGGTATCGTTAAAATAATTCAAAAACAGTCACAAAAGGAAACCAAACGAAAGGATTGACAATGAGACGATGGGCTTCTGCGGTACAGTTTTTGATTGGATGCTGTTTGGCGGTTCTGCTGTGTTCCTGTACAACCGTCAGTCCCCGCACTGAATCAATGGCCTGGCAGGGCGAATGGATCGCTCCATCCGCAGAGTGCGGGCCGAACAGTTGGATATGTTATCGTAAACAAGTCACTCTTGAAAATGCCCCCCGCAAAGCCGTAGCCCGCATTGCCTGCGACAGCAAATACTGGCTGTGGATCAACGGTGAAGGAGCCGTCTTTGAAGGCCAACTCAAACGCGGCCCTACACCCGCCGATACGTATTACGACACCATCGACTTGACGCCGTATCTCAAGGCAGGCGCCAATACCGTTGCAGCGATGGTCTGGTACTGGGGCAAAGACGGATTCTCCCACAACAGCAGCGGTCAGGCCGGCTTTTTGTTTGACGCCCGGATTGACGGCCTTTCACTGATAAGCGATGCCTCATGGAAGGCGATCATCCATCCCGGCTACGGTTCGACTGACGCACCGCATCCGAATTTCCGCCTGCCCGAACATAATATCCGGTTCGACGCCCGAAAGGCTCCGAGAGGCTGGCAGTCCAACAGCTTTGATGATGAAACATGGGCGCTTGCTGTCTCTTGCGGGAAACCGCCGGTCGCGCCGTGGAATGAGTTGTATCCCCGTGTTACTCCTCAGTGGTACAACAGCGGATTGCAGGATTATCCTGAAATTGCCGAACATAAGGATGAGAAGGGTAATCGTCTTTTTGTCTGCCAACTTCCCTACAACTGTCACGTCACCCCTTATCTGAAAGTCGCCGGAGATGAGGGCACTCTTATTGACATTCGAACCGATAACTATAACGGCGGCGGAACGCCGAATCTGCGGGCCGAGTATATTATGACCGACGGCCTTCAGGAATACGAGTCGCTCGGATGGCTTAACGGCCATGAAGTACACTATACCATTCCCGCCGGAGTTCAGGTAATTGGATTGATGTACCGCCAGACGGGATACGGCTCTACGGTTGTCGGGTCTTTTGAATGTGAAGATGCAGCGCTGAATACATTGTGGCAGAAAGCACTCTGCACCCTGTATGTCACGATGCGCGACACTTATATGGATTGCCCCGACCGCGAACGGGCATTGTGGTGGGGCGACGCCGTTAACGAAATGGGCGAGGCATTTTATGTATTTGATGCCCAAACCGGTCCGCTGCTGGCTAAAAAAGGGATTTACGAATTGGCCGGCTGGCAGCGTCCCGACAAATCACTGTATGCCCCCATTCCGGCCGGACTCCCGAAAAATCCTGACGATCCTCACGCTTCCGAGCCGGCAGGCACATGGTATCGGGAACTGCCGATGCAGATTCTGGCCACGGTAGGGTGGTATGGCTTTTGGACCTATTACCAGTATACAGGCGATGCTCAGACAATAAAAGATGTATATCCGGCAGTGCGGGATTATTTGACCCTGTGGCAATTAGGCGATGACGGACTGGTCATCCACCGCAAAGGGGAATGGGACTGGCCGGACTGGGGAGAAAATCAGGACGTTGCGGTTATGGAAAACGCATGGCTGTATCTGGCGCTCAAGGCCGCTGTCCAAATGGCGCAACTGACCGGACAGACAAACGATATTGCCGAATATCAGCAAAAGATGGACTCTATCAAAGCCGCCTACAATACGGCATTCTGGCAGGGTATGTATTATCATTCGCCGGCACACAAAGGCCAGACAGATGACCGGGCCAATGCATTGGCGGTCGTGGCCGGACTGGCCGAGCCGGCCTTTTACCCGGCCATCAAAGAAGTGCTGCGCTCACAAAAACACGCTAGCCCGTATATGGAAAAGTATGTGCTGGAAGCGCTGTATCTGATGGACGCACCCTATCAGGCCGTCAAGCGGATGAAAGACCGCTACGCCCCTCAGATCGAAAGCCCCTTAACGACACTCTGGGAAGGGTGGGGCCTCGGCAATCAGGGATTCGGCGGCGGGACCTATAATCACGCCTGGTCAGGCGGACCATTGACGATGCTGAGTCAGTATGCGGCAGGTGTTGCGCCGATTACGCCGGGCTTTAAAACATTCGCGGTCACTCCGCAGATGGGCCCGCTGCGCGAGATTGATACGACAGTCCCGACGCCCGCCGGTGTGATCAGCCTGAATCTGCGTCAGGATCAAGCACTGTTTCTGATGCAGGTAACGGTTCCAAAAGGCACAACAGCAATGGTCAGCATTCCGCGAATGGACGAGGACTTTAAATCCATTCGTATTAATGATGCGCTATGCTATGAGAATGGCAAGCCGACATTCCGGGTAGGCGGGCCGAAGTTCGAAAACGCCGACCCAGACGCAGGACGTGTTCAATTCAAACTCTCTGCCGGCAGATGGATGATTGTTGCCGAGTAATAAAACAGCATATTAAAAAGCTGAAAAATATCGGGCAGGTCAGAACAAATAAAGTTCGCCTGCCCGATAATCTTGCCTGCCGCTGCCAGAGAACGCTGTTTTCCAAAACTATATCATCGCTCCCCTTTTACCGCCGACCGGTTCAATTGTATTCCCTCCGACGTTGTGTTATACTAATAAGTACTGGGGGATTCAGCGGGTGGATTCTCTCTGCATATACACAGGACAGGTGTTATGGAGTTATGGCTGGAAACAATCGGGGTTTTTCTACTGGCAGCGATAGGGATGTTCCTGGGAACGATCGCCTCGCGCAGCGGAGCTGTTTCGCGCACTGCCGCTTTGACGATTACCTTTCTGCTGGTGGGTCTGGTGCTGGCCGGTCGATTTCCTGAACTGATAAATCGCTGGCCTATGCTGTATCCGCTGGCGGCCGGCCGGGTCCGATTCGTCCTGCTGGTTTTCGCCGTCACCCTCGGGCTAAGCACTCCCCTGGCACAATTGACACGGCCTGGTATCCGGATGATAACCTGCATTCTGATGGCGCTGTTCATCTCGGCCCTGACCATTTTGCCCTTTCTGGGGCCTGCTGCGGTGCAGGATCAATTGGCCGCACTGAGAACTTCTTTTGATGCTGATGGCGTCTGCCGTCAGACCCAGCCCTTTACCTGCGGCTCTGCCGCCGCCGTTACCGGCCTGCGGCAGCTTGGACTCAACGCCGAAGAAGGTTCTCTGGCTGTTTCGGCCCGAACCAGTCCTGTCATCGGTACTTCTCCCTGGACACTCTATATGACCCTGCGCGATCAATACCGATCAAAAGGTTTGATTTGTACGTTTGGAATGTTCGATTCACTGGCCGCCGTCCCTCAGGACGCCGTTCTTCTGGCAATCATGAAAGACTCTCTCTTTGGCGATCACTGCGTTGCTGTGCTGGACGTCACGCGCAAAGCCGTTATCGTTGCCGACCCTGCCGGCGGATTGTTGGCGGTTCCTGCCGCTCAGTTTCTTCAGTCCTGGCGCGGCTGCGGCATCGTCCTGCGCCGTCCGGCGTAACTGCTGAACCATTCCCAACCGATCAGCCCCGCCAGAATCAGATAACACGCCGGCACCAGATAAAACGCATGGCCCAGCCCTCCGCTGACATTGCCGATATAACCCATCAGCCACGTAAAAAACGCACAGCCCGGCACCCCGGAGCAGGACAGCAAAATAAACAGCATCGTCGTATCCGCCGCGGGCATTCGATCTGAACAATAACTTTGAACGCTCGGCCAGAACGGCGCCGTAGCAAGTCCCGCTGCAAAGAGCATCCCGAAAAACACTCCCATATGCGCCAACAGCGGCAAACTCAATGTCACCAGCGTTCCTGCCAGTGCCGAAATAACCACCAGCTTATGGAGTTGATGCTGTCGAATAATATACGCCCAGCCTGTCCGGCCGAGAATCATCCCAGCCGCAAAACACGCCGTTCCGACCCCTCCCGCCCAGGCTGCCGCCGTATAATTCAATTGAATGTAACTGGCACTCCAGAACGTCAGACACGCCTCTCCGCCACCGGCGAAAAACATCGCCGTAAAAAACAGCCAGAATCGCCGCCTCGTGAGAATTAACAGCGCCCGGTCACGCACCGTTGTCCAGTGCAGCGGTTCCGGGTGATCCGGGTAAGGTCGGCCCTTGTAAGGGATCAGCAGCAGCATCGCAGGAATCAGCGACAGCACCCCTACCGCCTCCAAGAGTACACGCCACGAAACACCCAGCGTCAGCAGTACCCCCGATACAAGCACCGTCACCAATACACCGATCGGCCAGAAAGCGTGCGCAAAATTGATATACCGCCCGGGTTCTGCCGGATGCAGGTCCTGCACAAACGGCGTAGCCAGCCCCTCGATGACCCCTTCCCCAAGGCCGACAACCATCAGCGAGACAAATAAAACACTATACACCGGCGCTGCCGCACAGAGTCCCAACCCTATCCCCGTCAACACTATCGCGGCTCCGAATACACGACGCTTGCCCCACCGCCCGGCCAGAAACCCGCACAACAGCATCATCGCCACAATCGCTGCGCTGCGCCCGACTGCCAATGCACCGCCGGCGCTCATTCCGCCGGCTTCCAGCGAAAACCCGAGTTCTCGAGCCAGTGATACCAGCGCCACCGGCACGATCATTGACCCCGATGCATACGTAAAAAAACTCATGAACGCTGCATAATCGTAACGCCCGAAAACCATTGTGCGTGACTGATTCATAGTCGTCCCGGCAAGTCGGAGCTTTGTAAAGTCAGACAGACAGATCAACCTTACTTTGCTGATGCCAGCTCAAACGTATCCTCGGCAATGGCCGCCTCTTCATCCGTGGGAATAACATACACTTTCACCCGCGAAGTCTCGCTGCTGATTAGCCGTTCTTTCGGTTCCCGCGCCGTATTGCGCGTCGGGTCGATCGCAATCCCGATTTGCGGCTGGTCCGCACAAATCTGCGCGCGCATCGCCACGTTGTTTTCGCCGATGCCGCCGGTAAATACGACGGCATCCAGCCGCCCCAGCACCGCTGTATAAGTCCCGATATATTTCATAATCCGATAGTTGAAGATGTCCACCGCCAGTTTGGCCCGCGCATTGCCCTGCTCAACCAGCGTATTGAGATTCCGCATATCATTGGAAACCCCCGAAATCCCCAATAGGCCGCTTTGCTTGTTGCACATCGCATTAAGCTGTTTGATATCGTACCCCTTGTCGGCCAGGTAAAACAAAATCGCCGGATCGATATCCCCGCACCGTGTTCCCATCACCACACCTTCCAGCGGTGTCAGCCCCATCGAGGTATCGACGCTTTTGCCGCCCTTGACCGCCGTAATCGAACAGCCGTTGCCCAAATGACAGGTGATAATATTGGCCGCCGACGTATCAACGCCCAACAGTGCTGCACAGCGCCGGGCCACATAGCGATGACTCGTCCCGTGAAAACCGTAACGCCGGACACGATATTTCTCATAGATCTCATACGGCAGCCCGTACAAAAATGCCACCTTCGGAATACTCGTATGGAATGCCGTATCAAAGCACGCCGCCTGAACGGCGTTGGGCAGCGTATGCATCGCCGCACGGATACCCGTCAAATTGGCCGGATTATGCAACGGCGCCAAATCGGCATACCGCTCTATGGACTCCAAAACATGATTATTGATCACCACCGACCCCGTAAACTCCTCACCCCCGTGAACCACACGATGGCCCACCGCTCCAATCTCGGATATTTTCTTGACGACCCCCACGGCCTTGTCGGCCAGTGTCGCCAGGATCACCTGCATTCCCGCGTCATGATCCGGGGCGTGAACCTCCGCAACGTGCTCATTACCGTTATATTTATGAACAAGATTTGACTTCATCTCCCCGATCCGCTCGACCATCCCGCGAGCCAAAATGCTGCGCTGCGGCATCTCAAAAAGCTGATACTTGATCGACGAACTGCCCGCGTTAATCACCAACACTTTCATGATACACTGCCTTTCTTAAACAACACTGTATAAACCATCTCGTAAAAGTTCACGTTTTTGTATGGCCGCAAAGAACCATAACTACCTTTTCGACATTCCGTGTGGGAATTCACTACCCCAAAAAGTATAAATAAAAGTATCATTATGGTCTGACCCCTTGAGTTCGTCAACGACACAATCCAATAATTTGTGCACATTCTCTTGATAGTTGTGCCAATCGGTACAAAACAAAACTGTTTTGGACCCGACTATTCCATAAAACCCTGCATTGCCTACTTTTACGACTTTTTCGGAAGACTTTGTTGGAAATGAATTCCTTGCCTTCTGATACCCCAATACCAAGTTGTCGGGCCGCGGCATACCCTAAAAAACCTAAAGAATTGACTTTTACATCCCGAATTCATATAATAGTTAAAGGTATAAAAGTTTTAAAAACTGTGTATTACTATTTTAGTTTGAGAGGGGTGATTATGAAAACACTATCATTTGTATTATTAGGTGTGTGCGCAGTTCTGTCTTTTACGCAAACAACTCACGCTGGGGTCTTGGCAATTTGGAACTTCGGCGACAGCAGCGCCTACTACACCGAAAACCCGGCCTATTATAACACCGTCACCGCGCCGATGTTTCAAATCACTGGAGGCGAGATAGACACCAACGGCAAAAACGGAACCCCTTATATCGATGCAGCCGGTGTGGAACATATCGCCGGTCAGGCCGCCGCGTGGGACGATATTAAAAAAACCGGCACAGGAGATGCCGCGATACTCATAACTCTCGATGCCGCCGGTTTCTCCAATTTGGCGATTCGTTGGGACTACAACTCGGAAAAAGCCACCAGTTTTGATTTTTCGTATCGGCTGGCCCCGGATGCTGCCTGGACGTCTTTACACAATAACTATGCCATTACCGCCGTATGGGGAACTTGGTATTCTGTACAGATTGATTTATCCGGAATTTCGGAATTCAATAACGCTTCATTTATACAGTTTCAAATTGATGACCTCAAGGAAGGCCCCGGTAACGACAGATTCGCTCTGGACAATCTCGAAATCACCGGCGTGCCCGAACCAACAACACTCGTGCTGCTGGGAGTGGGTGCAGTACTGCTTAAGAGGTCAAAACGCTCCGCCTGAAAAAGTTGATTGACTTTAATCAAAAAAAGACAAGGCCCTTTGGAGATCAAACCCCGAGGGCTTTTTTTGATCTCTGATTTGCCTGCTAACATAACATTCTTTCTCATCCCCCCAAAACATACCCCAAAGGAAACTTTTTTTATTCGTCTTTTGTCTCTCATTGGGGTAAAGCCCCCCCTTGGAAACTGCCGAAATACCCTATGCGTTATTTACGGCATAGCCCAAACGAGTGATAAAAGGGAATTTCAGTTTGATACAAAAACGAAACCAGCGAGCATTAAAGACTATTCGTGTCCTGAAGATGCGCCAGCAGACCCAGGCTAAAAAGATCGATATTTTATGTCGTGATATGGTCTCGGCCCATGAACAATTCTCGCTGAAATTGGCCCATCTGTCGTTTGCAACATCCTTTTATGAGTCGCTTCTGAGTTGTTCGGGACTGGAAGAGGTGCTCGACAAAGCCGTCGAAGGAATTCACGCCAATATTGATCAAGCCGCCTCGGCTGTTTTTCTGATGGAATCTTCAGGATTCGACGTCCATCTGACCAAATCCCCGGACAACGGATTGGTCGAAAAGTCACATTTCCAGAGCTGGTTTAACCGTAAAATGGTCCAGCAAATCAGCCAGACCAACCGCGTCTGCACACTTATCGAAATGCTTAAAATGGGATTGATGGCCCCGCCTTCCACCCTTAAAACACTTTCGGCTGCCGCTGTACCACTTGGCCGGCTCGGTCTGGGTGTCGGCTTTATCCTCGTCTATCGAACCGCCGAACGTCCTCTTCTGGCCGAAGAGCTGTCCCGTATTGCCGCCATCGCTCCCGGTATACGCGAAGCCATTCTCAGCTTTAAATCCCTTCCCGCAAAATCCACACAATCCGTATAATACCGAAGACTTCTGCCGGATGCGTTACAACTCGACCACAAACCGGTACTGTCCCGATACTGCCCGATAGATAACTGCACTGTCTTTAACTCCAACGTACGTAAGTCCCGTCGATTGTCCTGCGGGCACATCATTTTCAGTGATCCTCTCCGGCCGGCCGCCCGGCAAATACAACAGCGCCGTCGTATTAGCGGGTATCTCTATCGTCAGGGTTACGGTATTGCCCGACCGCTCCCAGTCGCTGCGAATCGTCCCGCGCACCGAGTCATAGCTGCATTTGACCCATTTCAAATCCCCCACAATTTGCGGCCGGAGTATCATCTCATTAAATCCGTTTGCTTTAGGATCCGGCTGAATGCCTCCCAACCAATTGTAAAACCACTGCGACACCGAACCGAACATCGGATGATTGTGTGAAAATGTGTTATCGCTGAATTCCCAATGCTCCCACAGTGTTGTCGCCCCGGTTTCAAGCATATGCCCCCAGCTCGGAAACGTCTTTTGATTCACCAGGTCATACGCCGTCTGAACCTTACCCTCCCGGCACAGAAGATCCGGCAGATAACGTGTGCCGAATATCCCCGTACTCAGATGCATCTTGCGAACCTCCACGATCTGCTGCATAAGATAATCAAACGCCTTCGGCCTTGTCGCATCGGGAAGCATCTCAAAAGACAACGCCAGTGTCTGGGCCGCTTGACTGCCCGGGCCGCACTTGCCGCTATCTTTGTCCACACAAAGGGCCTGATAGGCCTGCCGAATCTCATCCGCAAGTTTTTGATACCGCTCGGCGTCTTCCTTTTGCCCCAATAACGTCGCCAACTCAGAAACGATTCGCGCACTTTCACAATAAAGCGGCGTTACCATCGACTCCGGCGGATTTTCCTCCAGCCCTTCATGGTCGCTTAATCCGTCTTTGATAATCCCGTCTTTTGTCGCCGCCGCTACAATATCCAGCCACCGCCTTGATGTCTTGTATTGCTGCTCAATGATCCGCCTGTCGCCGTAATACCGATACAACTGCAACTGCGTCTGTGGATGCGCCATTGCCCAGGCCACTCCGCAATACTGAATCCCTACAAATGGCGCCGTATCGGTCAGCATCCCATCGGCAAGCGCCGCATCCTGCCAGTCCCGCACTGCTTTGGAATAAAACGCCGCCATATCATAATTAAAGATGAACGTCTCATTCGTATTGACCAGATCGCCGCCGTATCCGAACCGTTCCCGATGCGGACAATCCGACTGCACACTGAAGATATTGCTCAAAAATGTCCACTGACACATCTTCTGAATCGCGTTGAACTGCTCATTGGAACATGAAAACCGCCCCGCCTCCTGAACGGCGGTATTGAGCCGCAGTCCCGAAACACTGTCAAGTGCTGGTTTGGATGCAAGTCCTGTCACTTCAATATAACGAAAACCATGAAACGTAAACCGCGGCTGGTACACTTCCGGCCCGCTGCCTTTGGCGATATATACATCCTCCTGCCAGGCCAGCCCCGGCGCCCCCTCAAGTGAAGCGTCGTCTTTTCTCGCCCCCTTGACCTGCCCGCACACACTGGTCATCGGATTCAAACTGCCGTCCGGATATAACAGCTCTCCATAGCGCATCCGAATCTGCGTGCCTGCCTTCTCGTTAAATGTAAACCGTGCCCACCCGGCAAAATTCTGCCCCATATCTATAATATATACACCCGTTTTCGTCTCGGTAATCTTGACCGGCTTTAGCGTTGCTGTCACCTTGATCGGCGGTACAGGCTGCGCCTCAAGCAACCCAATCTCCTCTTTGGCCGCCGACGCGGCTCGCCACTTGGAATCGTCATACCCCGCCTCATCCCAGCCGGCTATCTCTCGGCGCGCATCATAGACCTCACCCAGATAAATGTTGTTCCGAAGAATCGGCCCCTCGGTTGTCTTCCAGCTCTCGTCACTAACCACCGACTCCGTCGTGCCGTCTGCATACGCAAGCACAAGCTGCGCAATAAAGCGCGGCCGTCCGAAAGGTAAATGCTCTCGAATATTCAAATATCCCCACATCTTCAGCGGCACCGGATTATACCATCCGTTACCGACCATTACTCCAAGGCTATTGGCACCGTCTTGAAGCCGGCCGGTAACATCATACGTGCTGTAATAGACCCGTTTGCCGTAATGCGTCCACCCGGGATCCAGAACATGATCGCCAACCCGTTGACCATTCAGCCGCGCCTCATAGTACCCCAGCCCGGTAATATACAGTCGCGCCTGCCGCAACGGCTTAGCAAGACGGAATTCCTTTCGAAACAAAGGCGCCGGATCGAACGTGTAAAAATCCTCTTCCTTCTCAGGATTTGCCTTGCCGTCGTTGATCCACCGTCCCGTCCAATCCTGAGGGTTCAGCAAAGCCGTCTCCCACTTGGCCGGTGTAGACCACACGCTGACCTGCCCGTCTTTGTCCCACACCCGCACTTTCCAGAAGCATTGCATCTGTGACCGCAGCGGCGTGCCCCCATACTCGATCCCTAAGGTCTGGCTGCTCGAAACTTTGCCCGTATCCCACAAGTCCCCTTTGTTCTGATCCAGAAGTGTCCGGCTGGATGCCGCAAGAATATGATAGGCCGTCTGTTTTTGCCCGCGCTGCAGGGAGGTCACTGTCCAGCTTAATCGCGGACGCTGTTCTCCAATCCCCAAAGGATCCGTCTGGTACTCACACCGCAGTGTTTCCGGCGTTAAACCTGCTTGAGCCGCCCCGCTTTCAACACCGAAACACAACACCGCCAATACGCAAACCAGACAAACAAACGCTCGACTGCACATAAAACACTCCCTTCCTTACATTGATGTGTTTCATTTATGGTTTTTGGGCACGGACCGAAAGCCCGATGCCGAATATCAGCATAATCCCGAACACCCACTGCAAACCCGTCAGACGCTCATCGAAAAAGATACTCGATAACACCAGCACTGTAAAGGGTGTCAGCAAATTAATCATCGATGGGATCGTTGCCCCGATCCGATGAATAGCCGAATAAAAGAATACATGTGCCAGGGCAATCGAGGCAATCCCCGAGATAACCACATAGCCGGCCTGCTTTACCGACAGCTCCGCTAATCCGCTCGGCCTGCCCAGCAGCATCGCCAGCACACTCAATCCGATAACCGTATAAATGGTAATTACCGAAAAACTCAGCCGTGAGTCAACGCCCTTAAACACGATTTTTACAGAGATCGCATACGCCGCCCAGCCCACCGAAGCCCCCAATGCCAGCGCAATGCCCTTCCATGTCGTCACCATCTCAAATCGCGGATTCCCGGCGACCACCCCCGACAGCCCCGTCAGCGCCAGCACCGCCCCGGCCCAGAACAACGGACTTTTAAACAGCCGCCGCTCATCGGCAAAAAATACCACCGAAAACAACCCCACCCACAGCACCGACGTCCGCGACAGCAGTACCATAAATGCGGGTTTCTCATAATAAAATGATCCCGCCCAGCAGCTCTGCATCACCAGGTTAAATGCCGTCGGAACCAGTGCTTTAAAAAGAATCGAGCGGTTCAGCCCCTGTCTGCCGTACAACGCCAGGAATGGAAGCCAGAACACACACGCTACACCGTACCGCGCCATATTCTGCGTCCACACATCCAGCGGCCCGGCCAGCATCGTGATAAAAATCGGTCCGATGGTCCAGCACATCCAAAAGCCCCCGCACGCCGCCAGTGCCGTCAGCCCGAAATGTCCCGAAGATGGATGCTTCATCAACTGACCGTATAGCCTTTCTGGTCAATTGCGATATCCGCAGTCAGTCCTTTCACCGAATCGAAAGTAAAAGTCCTTACGTCCCCGGCCTTCAGCGTAACCTGATCCGGACGGATTGAAAGTTCAAATTGTTTCTGCTCCCCGCGTCGGCTTAACACGCTGGCCATAAAAAACGCCTTCTCGATGCCGTCGCCCGTACTGTAGTTGGCCACCTCATCGGGTTGTGCCAGACGTGTGCCGTCATAGATCGATGCTCCCGGCAGACCCGTCAGCCAATGATAAATGCTCTCGACATTCATCCCCTCTGCCTTCTCCGCCGAAACAGGGCTTCGCTCAATGGCCGCTTTTACAAACGGCCGCCAGTCGCACCGCGCCATATCCCGCAGTGCATAAAATGCCAGATCAACCGTCGGATTTTTATCGCGGAGACCTTCAAGATAATCAATAATCTCCTCCCGGCTCCATCCCGGATTGATCACAATCGGCTCAACACGACGATAGTCCTTGTTCGCGTTCGGCAGCGTAGGCTCGATATGCAGAAAATCCAGAAGCTCTGCCACCCACTGCTCGGCATTCGGCACAAACGGGGACAAAAACCGCGCCAGCTTATGCCGGTCCTCGGCCTTGTGAATATTGATTTTTTCATAATCAATAAACGCCATCAACTGCTCACAGCAGATGCGATCCAGAAACTTATTACGCGAATAATCTTCGCTGCTGACCTCCTCCAGCAGCTTGTCAAACGTCTCGTCGTAAATGCGAAACCGGCTGCCGTGCTCATATCCGAACAACACTTCCGACTTGACAAACATCCGTTCGCCGCGCCGATACCGGCAGAATTGAAAATGACGCCAGTATTGCGTATTGGACCGCAGGAAATTGGCGACATTCATCGCATTCAGCTCCGTACTCAGATAACTCCGCAGCATACCGCCGAATTTCTCATAAACCGATTTATCAATCGTCGCCTCCGGATAAAGACAATGAATATACCCCGTCGTATGCGCCACGATCGTGACCTGCTCATTGCGGATCGCCCGCTGGGCCTTGTTGGAAATCTCCGTTCCGTTAAACCACATCGCCTTGGTCACCAGCCGGCGGTTATTGGTGATCACGCCGTCCTGAATATCCAGAAAATTCTGCGAATGCAGCGGCGTAAGCACCATGTAAATGTCCTCCAGCGGAATCCCGCACACAATAAACGCCGCCGCCGCATACAGGGTCGAAAGCGAAACACACTCCCCCGCCCCCATCGTGTATCCGTCCTTAAGCCGGAAGGCATTCATCGCCTCGACTGTTTCCGTCTTCCAGTACGGAATAATATCTCCCTCGTATGCATCCAGCCCGAAATGCCGGCGTATATCTACATCATAATAGTATTTATCCCCTTCATAGCCGAATAACGCATTGCTCTTGGCCAACTGCTCACGAGGCATCCACGGCTCAAACCGGCTCATCTCGGTCTCTTTATCCGTCAATCCCCACGTATTTAAGTCAAGATTAAACTCATACTCATCCATCACGTACTGCCGCATCCGCATCAGCCGCCGCCAGGGGCTTTTCCCTTCCAGCTTTTTAAAACAGTCCTCCTCTTTCCACTTCCAAATCGCCGGACTCATCAGATTGGCCAGCACTAAACTATACATAAGTTCTGGAAATACAAAGATTTCCATATCCGATAGCGTGATGGCCGAACTGTATTTTTCAAGATTTATTAGGTCCATATTTATTCCTTGTCGAAAAGTAAATCTTTATTATAGGGGCAGGGGGCAATAAAGCAACAATTGCCCGTCAGGCCGATCTGCCTTGCCAGCAACTCTCCGGCTTGGCAAGAATCCGTACGAAAATATCAAAAATAAGCTCCTAAAACGCATTTTCATTGACGAAAGCCTATTTTTTTGGTAAAGGAGTCGTTTCTGCTAAGATCGGGATATTATACTCTGGCACGATACTCAAAGGTGCAGCCATTGTATGTCACTGGATGAACTACGCAAAAAAATTGACGCCATCGACGAAAAGCTCGTAGAGCTGATCAACGAGCGTGCGCGCGTCGTGGTCGAAGTCGGCAAAATCAAACAGGCCGATGCCACCCCGATTTATATGCCCCACCGTGAAAAAGCCGTGCTGGACAAAATCGCCCAAATCAACAAAGGTCCGCTCCCCGACAAAACCCTCAACGCCATTTGGCGCGAAATTATGAGCGGCTCATTTTTTCTGGAACGCCCCCTGAGGATCGGCTACTTGGGCCCTAAAGGCAGTTTCTCTCACAATGCCGCCATTCTCAAATTCGGCCAGAGTGTAGATTACGAAGCTGTCGCCGATATTCGCGGAATCTTTGAAGAAGTCAGCAAAGGCCACTGCGATTTCGGCATCGTCCCCGTCGAAAACAGTGCCGGCGGCGGCGTCCGCGAATCCCTCGACGCCTTTGTGGAAACCGACGTCATGGTCTGTGCCGAAGCCAATATGGCCATTCATCACAGCCTTATGGCCAATTGTCCTATGGCATCTATCGAACGGATTTATTCACAGCCCGAAGTCTTCGCCCAGTGCCGTAATTGGCTGTCGGCCACCTTCAAAGAAGCCAAAACGATACCCGTAGCCTCATCCTCGCGCGCCGCGCAAATGGCCGCCGAAGAAGAAGGCTCAGCCGCCATTGCCTCGGCCATTGCCGCCGATATCTACGGCCTTAAGCTGCTCTGTCAGGACATCGAGGATATCTCCAACAATATCACCCGCTTCCTGATTATCAGCAAGCAGGACGCTCAGCCTACCGGCGACGACAAATCCATCGTCCTGTTCAGCACCGCCCACCAGACCGGCGCCCTGGTCAACGTCCTGAATGTCTTCAAAGAGTACAACCTCAATATGACCAATATCGGCTCGCGGCCGAATAAAAAACGCGAATGGGAATACTATTTCTTTGTCGATTTCCTCGGCCATCGGCTGGATGACCACGTAAAAAAAGCGCTTCAGGAGGCCAAACAACACTGCCTCCAGCTTTCTGTACTGGGCAGTTTTCCGCGCAGTACATCAATAATGTAAATCCAAGATTAGAAAAACGAATGAAATGCTAAATCGAGCAGGAGATGATCAATGAGAAAGCCGTTTATCGCAGGGAACTGGAAGATGAATACCAACAGCACCACCGCTGTCGCACTGGCCGCCGGCCTGGCTAAGGAACTTCAGTCCGTTCAGACGGTCGATGTCGCGGTCTGCCCGCCTTTTGTCTATTTGCAGTCTGTCGCTGCCGCCCTCAGCGCTTCCAATATCGCGCTGGGCGCCCAGGATGTTTACTTCGAAGGCGACGGAGCCTTTACCGGCGAAATCAGCTGCGCAATGCTCAAAGATTGCAGTTGCGGCTACGTCATCATCGGCCACTCCGAACGCCGCCACGTCCTTGGTGAAACTGATGCCCTCATCAACAAAAAAATCAAAGCCGCCATTAACGGCGGACTGCTGCCTATCTTCTGCGTCGGCGAACTCCTCGAAGAACGCGACGCCGGCAAGACCATGCAGGTCGTCGAATCCCAGATCCGCAAAGGCCTCGAAGGCCTCTGCAAAGAACGCGTTCAGGCCGTCACCATCGCCTATGAACCCGTTTGGGCCATCGGCACCGGCCGTACCGCAACCCCCGAACAGGCTCAGGAAGTGCACGCCGCCATCCGCGCCCTGATCGAAAAGCTCTACGATAAATCCATCGCACAGGCCATGCGGATCCAGTACGGCGGCTCTGCAAAACCGAGCAATACCGCCGAGCTGATGGCAAAGCCCGACGTGGACGGCCTACTCGTCGGCGGCGCCAGCCTGAAAGTCGAAGATTTTGCCAAAATGGTTAAAACCGTCGCGTAAACGGTTTTGAGATAAAGAAAAATTTTACTCCTTATTGAGGTAAACAAAGATGTTAATGCTTCCGCTTGCGAAGGTTTCGTTTTTATGGATTGTGGTAATGTTGGTATGGCTGCTGATTGCTGCGGCGCTGATTTTAATCGTCCTGATTCAAAAAGGACGCGGCGGCGGACTCAGCTCAGCCTTCGGCGGCGGCGGAGCCAACAGCCTGCTCGGCACCAAAACCGGTGACTTTCTCACCTGGGTCACGATCAGTCTGGTCGCCCTCTTTCTCATCGTCGCTGTTGTAATGGGCAAATTTATGCGCCCGCAGGAATCCTCCTCTCTGGCAATCCCGACATACACACAAGATGCCTCGACGACTGAAACGCCCGCTGCCGATTTGGCAACGCAGGCCCAGCAGACCGCCGATCAGGCAGCAACAGAAGCCCAAAAAACGGTCGAAGAAGCCGCCGCTCAAACTCAGCAGGCCGTTGACAACGCCGTCGAAACAGCAGAAACAACTCCGGCGCCCGTTGAACAGCCGGCTCAAAATTAATCCACCGGGAGCGTGTCAATGATCAGCAGTATGACAGGATTCGGCCAGGCCTGCACCGAGTGCGACGGTGTGGTCTATACCGTTGAAGTCCGGTCCGTGAACAACCGGTACTTCAAGGCACAAATGCGCCTGCCCGACATCGCCGCCTTTATGGAAGGCGATATCGAAAAACTGCACCGCGACCGCATCCAGCGCGGCACCGTCTCCTATTCGCTCCGGATGAAAAATATCTCCGGCCGGGCCCTCTTTGACATCGACGAGTTCACCCTCAAAGCCTACATCCGGCGACTCGAAGACCTGCTGACCGAAAACAACGCCGCCTGCCGTATTGATTTGGCAGCCCTGCTCAACTTGCCCGGCATCGTCCAGCCCGTCATCCCCGACGAAGACACCATCAACAAAATGCGGCAGACCGTCCTTAACCTGACCGGAAAAGCCATCAGCCAGCTTATGCAGTCCCGGCTGGACGAAGGACGCCAGCTCACGCAGGATTTGCTCAACAACTGCGACGCCATCGAAACACACCTCGAAGCGATCCGCCGACAGGCCGCTGGCGTCGTAAAAGAATACTATGAAAAGTTAAGAAAACGCGTCGATGATCTGCTGGCTAACGCTCAGCTTAACATCGCCGAAGACCAGCTCGCTCGCGAAACGGCCATCTACGCCGATCGCTGTGACATCGCCGAGGAGATCAGCCGCCTCGACGGCCACGTCCGTCAGTTCCGCCAAAGCTGTACGGCCGGCGAAGCGGTCGGCCGCCGACTGGATTTCATCACTCAGGAAATGCTCCGTGAGGCCAATACCATCGGCAGTAAAAGCGCCAACGCTGAGATCATCCGGCGCGTCATCGACATCAAGTGTGCCGTCGACCGTATTAAAGAACAGGTCCAAAACGTCGAATAGACTGCGATGAGCACAAAAGGCAATAAGGGTAAACTGGTCATTATCAGCGGCCCCTCGGGCGCCGGTAAAAGTACTATCTGCCGCCGGGTCGTCGAGTGTCTTGATGCCTGCCTGAGCGTCTCGGCCACGACACGCCCCAAAGGCGCCGCGGAGATCGAAGGCAAAGATTATTACTTCCTGTCGCCGCAGGAATTCAAGCGGCAGTTGGACGAAGGCTTGTTCCTCGAACACGCCGACGTCTTCGGAAACTGGTATGGCACGCCGCGCAAGCCGGTCGAAAACGCCCTTGCCGAGGGCCGCATCGTCATCCTCGAGATCGATGTGCAGGGCGGTCTTCAGGTCAAGGCCGAAATACCCGACGCAGTGATGATTTTCATCCTGCCGCCCCGGCTCGAAGAGCTGCTTAAGCGCATCGACGCACGCAGACGCGGTGAAGACGATGCCGCCCGCCAAAAAAGGCTGGCCAAAGCCGAAGCGGAAATCGCCGTCGGAAAAGAAAATTATAAATATTTTGTCGTCAACGACGTCCTGGACAAGGCCGTACAGGATGTGATTGATATTATTCACGGACACGAAAAACGGTAAACGTTAATAGAGAGGTATAATATGATTGAAGAACTGAAAGACACGACAATTCTCAACAAAGTCGGCGGACGATTCAAACTGTCGGCCCTCATTCAGAAGCGCATGGTTGAATTGATGGAAGGCGGACGCCCTCTCATCGAGAACACCGAAGGCAAAACCCAGATGGAAATCGTTGTCGAAGAAATCCGTCAGGGGAAAATCGCTCTGGAAGAGCCCGCCGCGCAGGCCGGCAAAAAAGAAAAATCCAAAGCGGATCCCTTCTAAATAAAACATCTGCAAAAGGGCAGGCGCCAAGCCTGCCCGAACAGAGCTTAATGAAAAATGAGCACCGCAAGCGACAAATTGAAAGATAAAAAAATCCTGCTCGGTATCTCCGGCGGCATCGCAGCCTACAAAGCCGCCGATCTGGCCTCCAGGCTCACCGCCGCCTCAGCGCAGGTCCGCACCATGATGACCGAAAGCGCCTGTCGCCTCATCACCCCGCTCACCCTGCAGGCCCTGACCCGTCAGCCTGTCTATACCTCCATGTGGACCGAACCCCGGGATCATACCATCGGCCACATTGAACTGGCCGACTGGGCCGATGCGATTGTCGTCGCCCCCGCCACAGCGGACATCCTCGCAAAAATCGCCGCCGGCCTATGCGATGACCTGCTCAGCACCACCCTTTGCGTCTGCTGGAACAAACCCGTCCTGCTCGCCCCCGCAATGAACAGCCGTATGTGGGCCAATCCGATTACGCAGGCCAATCTCGACCGCATCCGGCAGCACCTCAAATTCCACACCGTAGGCCCCGACACCGGACGTCTGGCCTGCGGTACCGAAGGCATCGGACGCATGGCCGATACTGCTGCCATCCTCGACGCCCTCGCCGAAATCCTCTAAAACAAAAAGTTACCCCCCTTACTTCCGGTTATTAGAGAGACCTTTTAGGATTACAGTATTCGCGTCGGGAGTAATTCTAAATACAGTGTCGCTGTCAGGTTTTGAAAAGGACCCTTGTTCAACACATAAAGAATAATTCAGTTTTTTAAACTGACAGTCGACCCGGTCGGACGCGATTTCTTTGATGGGCAGACTGGCGCCGTCCGCAGCGGTCAGGTCAAGAAACCAATCAAGTGCCGCTGTCCCTTCCAGTTTCATTGCAATTTGCCTTTCGTCAATATCCAACACGAAAACGCCGTCTGGCGCGGTTAACGGCCAGGTGATATGCAGCCGGCCCGGCATCGGACTTGTCACCACAGGATCCCCTCCCTGAATCAGCGCCTCCTTTCCGTCAACTCTCGCCTTAAGTCGAAGTCCCGCCAGTTTCTCACGTGAACTCCACAGGTAGCCATCCACAACGGGCAGCGTAAAAAACAAACACTCATTGGAAGTGACCCGTTCCGTCAAATAGTCCGACGGCAGGCGTTCATCAAACAAGTGAATATCCCTGAACCGCAAGGTCCCGTCTTCCCAAATAAGATTGACCCGGTAAAACCGGCTGTTAAACCACACCGTTTTGCGGTTGCCCCCGGCCAAATCCCGATTTACAGTCACAGACGTCGCAGGAGTTGTCTTATAGTGTTCTTTAAACCATTGACCCGATTCCGCCAGTGTTTCCACGCGTATCTTCTTTGCATCGCGAAGCTGTGCGATCAAAGCCATCTGCATTTCAAAACCTTTCGACATGGCATTCCAGGTAAATGAATTCTCCTGACCGGCCTGAACATAAGCAAATTCCATAGCCTCGCCGTCCACGAATTCCCCGAAATACCAGTTTACCCACGCAGGATCAGCCCCCGCATTTCCATACACCGGCTCAAGCGTAACCACGCCTTGCCGCTGCCCGATCCCGGTATCATATTGACGGATGGGGTCGCTGCCCAACATCCGGAAAATCGGAACACCGATCTGGTTCTTCTCATGTTGTGCCGGCATATACGAATTCACCTTACTCGGATAGTAAGCCTGATTCCAATACCCGCCCCACAGTGTATAGCCGTCTGTGCCGACCTGATCTTTACAGTTACAGGACGCAACAATGCCGTACTTCTCATAAAGATAGTTCAAGGTGTGGGCGTCGATAAACCAGGACCCCACCGACTTGGGATACTTCCCGAATATCCGCTTAAAATCCTTCATATACACATCCGCCAGTGCTTCCCGCTCTTGAGGGGTATACCCCGTAGAAAATCCGACATCCGCGTGCCAATCCCACGGATAACGGCCGCGCCATTTCATCCCTGCATTCTCAACCAGCGGCTGGGGGATTTCCCACCACGCACCTATTTCAAACGAATCCGCCGGAAGACTTTTCAGCAGGGTTTGATACCGGGCATCCAGCAGGGCATCATACTGCAGCAGAAACGTCCCTCCCAGCCCATAAGTCTTCATCACTTCAACCTGCTTGACGACCGTGTTATAAAGCACCTCCTCGGTGATCCGCTCATCTCGGGGCTCACAGAGCCGGATAAAATTGATGATGTTGACGATCTTGGGAGTGTCTTTTCGGATTCCCGCCGTCTCCGGCCGTTCATCGGCTCCCCTGCAGGAGCAAAGGGACAGTAAAAGGAATATCGCCGCCAAAACGCCGGACAGATGCTTGTTGTTCATAGTCTCATCTCTTTCCAGATCAAGCAGTTCGTTAAAGGGTATTTTGTTGAGATTCCCTGCACACCGGCCGGCAATCAAATACCCCTCATAGGCCGCCGGTATATAACAACACCTCGCCGGCTTTTTCAAGAAAAAATAATGATAAGCATCGTACTCAATCGCGATAAACCCTTCCCGCTTATAGACCTACCTTTAATACAATGAAGTTTCCCCCTCCCCCGGCCGATATAATATATGCTATATTTTAAGAAGGGAGAGGTTCAGGGTAAGACCGTCAGCCAAAACCGGACGGCATTTGTGGATACCCAAAACCCTTAAAGGATCAGGCCGTTATGGAAGAAAGAAGAAAACACGTTCGCTATAAAGCCCTCGAAACCATCGCCGCCGCCATACAGGCAGAAGATTCCGACCTGCATACCGAAGGCATCGTCCTGAACATCAGCAAAACCGGCGCCTACGTCTTCGCCAAGTCGATCCCCTTCCAGACCGGACAGGTCACATTCCGCCTCGAAGACGGAAAAGCCATCAAGCGAAGCTGCCGGCGGATATACCCCCATCAGCCCAAGGCACGCGGCCAGGCCGTGGCATTCAACAACGCCCTCACCGACGAGGAACTCGAAGCCCTCAAAGCCCCAATCGTTGAATAAGCCCCCACAACCCCACACTCCCCCCCTTGCGGCGAAACAATCCGCCCGTGTAAGTCTGTGCCCGTCCAGACCCCTCGGAAATCTCAACTCTGCAATCTGAAATCCCCTTCCCGCCGTGTCATTCCGAACGCACGTGAAGAATCTGTTGATTCAGGAAAAATTCCACGACCCCAGCGCGGTCAAATGTTTAGAAAACACGCCCGCCCCCCTTAAGCTCTCCCCCTTACCCCTTTATACGTTTTAACAGCGGATCTTCCGTGTCTATAAGACACCGCCATTAAAACGTACAGAACCTCCGTGCCTAAAGACACTTTGAGGCACATCGTGCCGATGCTTTTAAAAAGCTCTCCTCTTTATCTCAAGGGGGAGTACCTCGCGCTGCGAGGGGAGGTGGTTTTCTCCGCTTAAACACAGTCGCAACCACCCCGAAAATCCTATCTCCTCCCTCAGCGTTTTATAACTCTCGCCTTGCTGAGCAAGTTACTTTCATTGACGCACATCGTTAAATAATTCAAGAAAAAACTCTCTGAGACGCTGTTCTTCACGTTTACCCAATTTATTGCCTATATACATCATGAGTATTCCAAAAACCATCATTCCTAAAGGAACCAGAACAGCAAGGAAAGCGGCCGGACCGATGGAATTTGTTAGATAACCACTAAAAAGCAAAAGTAAGCCTATCAACAAAAAAAACACTATCATTGAAAACCATACTATCGCAAAGACTCTCATGTAAGAATGGATGCCAAACCTTGCGTGAATAGTGCAGCCGAAATCAGTATTCGTAATGATTCCGGAACAGGTCGGATTAAAACTGCCTGTGTAGTTAAAGGAGTTTGCGCAGTAACCTGATTTCTTATAAACAAAAAAGTGGTCTCCTTTAATTCGCCCCATAAAAGGTTTTTTGCCAGTGTCCCTGAAACACGAGAATCCTTTCGGCTCATCCATAAATGAAGAGATTCTTTTAAGAGCGTCCTGTGATGTTATCTTCAAATCAAGTACCATATTAGCATCCTGTTGTAACTGATTTTCCCTCGTGCGTTTTAACAGCGGATCTTCCGTGTCTATAAGACACCGCCATTAAAACGTACCTGAGGTAGTGCCTGAAGGCACTTTTCTCCGCTTAAACACATTCCCAACCACCCCGAAAACCCCATCTCTATCTCCGGCCACGCCCCTTCGCCAATAATAAATTGCCAATAACCATTAATCGATCGAAACACGCCACCCCGATCAATCCAGTTCCAAGTGGCCCAAACGTCATTCAGAATGCCACAAAGGAACCTCTAATGAATCTTGCATTTAAAAATCCCAAAAGCCCAATGGATTTTTGCACGTTGATTATTGCATTATGCGAAACTTTAAACTAGAAGCATTTCATATTCATCGTACTCATGTCTAAACTTATCAGGCAATCTGTCCAAATTTCTTCTTATATTATTTTTAATATTAAGATTTCTTGTTGATAAAACTTCAGATAACCATTTATCAGGATAAAATTGTCTTATAACAAATGAGAAAAATGCTAAAGGATTTAATATTTTATCCACATATATCCGAATTTCATTTTCAAAACCAATATGCATATGTGATGCTGGATGTATTCCAGGAGTATGGCTTTGGGGAGAGTAATCATATCTTACTGGCGTTATGCCCATTTTTGTTGGATACTCTATAGCATACTGTTCAAATTCTTCAATTATATCTGCGTAATCTTCATCTTTTAGATAAGGGGCAATTTCTTGATACATTTCAATTGCATATTCTTCGATAGTTGGTGGTTTCGCGGGTACCTCATAAAAAGAAAAATTCAGCCCGGTTGTTTTCTCTTCAAAAACGAAAAAACTGAAGTCTTGTAAGAGAATATTATAAGAATTATTCTCTAATAAAAACTTCCAGATCTCAGAATAGTTTCTCTCTTTTAAATTTATGGCCTTTTTTTTAATCTCTGGATATTCATTGTGCCTGATTCCTATTCCTGTTTTTTTACAGATGGCCCAAACTGAATTTATACTCGCTGAAATATTTCCAGAATACTGCATTGATTAAGAACCTTTAGGTTTAAACCGTTTATACTTTCTTGTACTTACTTTACTCGTAATTCTTGCTTTTAATTCTTCTTCGCTTAAATTCTGTAACAAGTCGTCTATCATCCTATCGGCTTCCTGTTCTTTTATTGCTGCAGCACTCAAATCGCGACGCATCACAGTTATTTCTTGGTGAGTAGGATATTTAAATTTGATATATGGGATATTGCGTTTCGCAATATCAATTTCTTTTTTACACATATCTGCAAGTGGAAACAAACCCGTTAGTCGAACCCATGCCTTTGCCCTTGTCATTGCAGTAAATATTTTATTTCGGTTTCTTACCGAATGATAAGTAAACAAAGAATCAATTCCGACAACATAGACCATATATGCTTCGTTCCCTTTTGCTTTATTGATTGTACTTATCGTAATACAGTTGTCCTGTTGAAACTCTAAAACACCATAAAAATCATTCTGTGTATTATAGATTCCTATCTCTTCTATACAGTTTCTAAAATAATCACGGAATGCTTCTGCATACACTTTAAAGTTTCTGTCATCGACAATAATAATTAAGATGTCATCTGGTTTCAGGCCTTGTTTCAAGTCTCCCTCGATACTACGGGAGACCCATTTTACCTCTTTCTCTAAATTACCGAATGACTCACATTTAATAATATCATCAATGGTAGAGTTATTCGAAACGGTTAGCGTCGTATGCTCTTCGGGCCTGAAAATCTCTGTGTCACTTCCTGGCGTAAAGTTTCCTTTTTTAACGATGTATCCAACATCAACCCAATGATCTCTATTTTCAAGCATTTGCACAATTTTATCACTATAAATTCCGAATCCCAACGCATGTGCGCATACGATGATTTCTCTTGGATTTCTATAGCATTTATGCAAAACAATATCACTTCTTATAATAGATAGAGGTTCCCCTTTCGCATTAGTTCCAAAAACTTCGCCAGGACTAGGGATTTTCACGTTGAAGATATTTTGCAATTCGTCATAAGCCCACACTACTCTTTCTTCAACTGCCAACATTCTACAGAGATTTATAAACTCTCCACAAAAATCTTGCCCTTCATCAACAAATATATAGTCATACATCGTGTTTATATCGCATGTTCTTATCAACTCAGAACATATATATTGAAATATTTCCTTATTAGCTAATAATGCCTGTGTTTTGGCTTCAATAAATGACATGGGACGAATATTGTTGTATCTACAGGCCTCATAATAAACCCCTGGGACATTTTTACCTCCCCATGCATGCATTACATGTAAGACATCCCAGTTTGGATCCTTATCATCATACTGCCTATAAAACCTGGTAATAAGACGCTTCACATGTTGATACAAACTTTTAGTGTAAAAAGTAAATAGTAATTGTTTGTCAGGGTATTGTAAATGTGTCTGAGCGGCTTTCATTGCCAAGATCACGGTTTTTCCCGAACCCGCTAGTCCTCGAATTCTTTGAGGCCCATCGACGGGAATACTATATCCATGTCTTTGTTTTTTGTCGAAAAGAGCAATTTCTGATTCAAGTTGAACAATTAAGCCCCCCTTTGTGTCTTCGTGTTCCTTTGTAAGTTTTCTATCTTTTTTTCTTATTAGGGCTTTAGAGCCATCAATGGTTGAAATAATCTCTTGTTTGGTTATCTCATCCAAAGGTGTAATTTGGATTGACTTTATGTATTTAAACAAATCTGAGTCATTGATTAAAATCTCAGATTCTAATCCCGGGTCCTCATAATTTTCCAAACTTGGAGCATAAATGCATGAAGAAATTGGAAACTTCAAGTGCACTTTATCTTTCCTCAGTTCCTTGTTTCTTAAAAGTCTAGAAAAGAGTAAACTAACTAGTTGTTCAAGTTCGGCGTTGATGCAAGATAATGAGGTTATAGCCTTTTCTGCACTGTCTGCAAAAAGCCCAAAGGTAATAATGCCATAATTCTCAGATACTATAAGAATACTCGCTTTAACGATATCTCCATCAAGCTCTTTGTATATAGGAAATTGATAAAACACGGTAGCTTTATCTAAAAGAAGATCTTGCCCATTAGTCTCTAATTGTTGTAAAAGAAATGCAGCGACCGGATCACCTTGTATATTATGAAAAGGGATGTTTAGTTCCACTATATTCTCCTATTTTAATCAATAGCCTTTATTGCTGCTCTGTAGCAGAGAACGGAGCAGGATTTGATACTTTTATCTCTTCTATTCTCATAACATTCGCCCATTTCCCCTCACATTTAATATTTCTCGCCCTTTCATCTAAACCAATCACAATAGAAAATCTTTCCGCCCTCATCGAATCAAATTTCCATCTCTAACCTTCATGTCCTTCACGCACTTCGTAATAAATTGTTTTTCTCTGTGTCACTCTGCCCTCTGTGGCTAAAATTCTCCATCCGCCACGGCCAGGAAATGGATCTCCTTCATTTCCCTTCTGCCAAAGTTGTAGCCATATCATACAACGTCCTTCCGCAACCTCAAACCCTAAAAACCATATTCTTTACACAAATTCCCTTTTCCCGCATAAATCAGCAAAATTCCTTATTTCTGGAGTCCAAGAGTCCTATTTATTTAAGATTCACCGTTCATCAACAAACCTCATTCTTCGTGTTTCTTCCTGTCTTCGTGGTAAAAAAAATAATTCAGAAAATTCCACCGTCTTGAGTCCTTAGATTCTTGAGTCCTTGTGTCCTCATTCTTTTCTGTTTGCTTTTTATCGAACTTTCCGCTATAATACCGCCCCGAAGCACCAACGCTTCCAGAAGCAGGGCTATTTGAAAACAAAAGAAGGAACCACCGGCTGGGC
>CAZYQN010000019.1:52950-57730 GCA_964649955.1 uncultured Pirellulales bacterium | reverse complement strand
CGGTAATAGTAAAGCCCGCTTTCGGCGTCATATTCCCGGCCGGTGAACCGATACCGATTACCCACCCGGCTGGCCGAAAGAGCCACCCCGTATTCGGTCTGGAGGGCCGCCTGCCCGAACGCCGTATAGGAATACGTTTCCACCACCCGCCCGGCCGCATCCGTCAATGCGATAACCGAGCCAAAGCCGTCGAAATGGAACCGAATCCCACAATCTTCAGATTATAAAGAGCAAATCTGGTCTGTCTGAACCATGCAAAGCACTCGATTCAATCGTCAGATATATTTTTTGATGAAGACCGGCCACTAACGCTCCATAGAAAAAACCGGATGGGTCAGGAGAACTCCTAAACCCATCCGGCTGTCATTGATTACTATCCATCGTGTCTGAGGATGTAAAGCGGCGCTTAATCCTTACCATTTGTAGGGATTTTCGCAGCCCGGCAGTTGCGGATCATAGCACCGCACCCAGTCGGCTGCCATCAATGCGAAATCTTCCAGATTCACATGGCAGTCTCCGTTGATATCCGTTTCAAGGAAATAGCCTGCTTCAATTGCTTCCTGACAGGTTGGACTTGTTACGGTGATCACCACCTCATCGAAGATGTCGCCCTCCAGACCCGCTTTTCCATCGGTGACTGCGCCGCGGAATGTATAGACGCCCTGCTGAGTAAACTTGACCGTCGGCTTTTCCACATCAATACCCGTAAGGAACTCCACCGCGGCCGGACCGACTACTGTCCACTGATACGTCAATGCGTCACCGTTAAGGTCCGATCCAACCGCATCAATCAGAATCGAATCGGAATCCGTCATTACCAGTTGAAGATCGGGACCTGCATTGATCCGAGGAATCAGGTTCTGACCCAGCAAGGCCAGATTTATGACATCGTCCTGTGTAATCGCATAACTATACAGGTACACATCGTCAATCGTTCCGTGCCATCCACGTCCCGTCTGGTTGTCACCGCGGTTGCCGATCATCACGACATGGGTTGGATCCAAATCCTCATTGATGGGGCCGGAGACTTCCATGGAGCTGTTGACCTGACCATCGACATAGACCGTGACCTTGTTGCCGTCATAAGTTGCCGCTACGTGATGCCAGTACCCATCATTAACGTTGGCTGTCCCTGCCAGCGATTCCTGGACGCCGCTTAAATGCAGGGTCACATCGTTGGTGTTCTGCCGCCGCGCTAACCGCCATGTCGTATTCCATTTGCCAATAATCGATTCCCAATCGTTTACAAAGGTATCCACTTTTACCCAGGCCGCCGTGGTAATTTCCCATCGCAGTTGTCCAACGTTGGCATCGGGAATCTGTACAAACGAATTGCCATAGAATTCCAGCGCGTTGTCGCCTACCCAGCCGCCGATCCAGTTCGGATCCTGGCCGCCGGCTACAGAACCCAATACCCCATCGCCAATCTCTGAGGCGCTATTGGCCGCTACTGTGCCTGTGCCTTCTTCAAACTCCCAATGACCGACCAATACATCGTCGATGGCCGTATCCTTGACACGCACCCGAACGGTATCAATAGCGGTCTTTCCGGGCTGATGGGCAACATTGTTGGGATCATAGTCCCATACCTGCACCTGAAACTCATACACACCCCGCGTATTAAATTGCACAGACGGAGCAGCGGTTAAGTGATTTTCTATCGTTACCTGAACCGGCCCGCTAAGCATTGTCCAGTCATACAAAATCACCCCATAGGGGTCGCCGTCATCTTTTGCCGTCGCGGCCAGATACGCCGTCGCCGAGCCGTCTTCCAGTATCACTGTTTGATCCTTGCCGGCGTTTACCTGGGGGATCGAATTATAGTTAATGGGACCCAAATATTTTTCCAGAGCATTTACAAAAATCTGCTCCCCTGCAGGGGTCAGATTGTAGGCGCCCCACCGTCCCCCTGCTGTGGTCGCTTCCTGCGTGCCTGCATTGAAATACATCCGCGGGCCGCCGACCATCACATTCGGCGTTGCATTATAAAACGGCTTACCGGGATCCCATTCAGCAATCATCACATACCCATTGTCCGGCCGGGCCGCCAATACCCGTCCATTGCCCGCATTTGTAATCGGAATATAGCTGACATGGGATGCGGGGGAAATATCCGAACGATAAAAAACGACACTGTTATTGGCATCCAGCAAAACATTGTCAAACAGCGAATTGGCCGGATCCGAGGCTTTGAGCAAATAATAAGAAACTCTCGCTACAGGTGTGTCGTTATTATTGAACCATCGCGAGTTTGCACTCCTTGCTCCGTACGAGCTCATCATCATCAGAGGCTTTGTAATTCCGCCCCATTGTGCGCGTTCTGCGTCATCTGTTGCATACCCGCCGCTGCTGCAATCGCGGCTCATAATAATCATATCCGCCGCTTCCAGAGCGGCCAATTTTGCAGCATCGAGCGTCT
Source organism: uncultured Pirellulales bacterium (assembly GCA_964649955.1). Classification (GTDB taxonomy): domain Bacteria; phylum Planctomycetota; class Phycisphaerae; order Sedimentisphaerales; family Anaerohalosphaeraceae; genus T3Sed10-213. Next base: position 55,311 of record CAZYQN010000019.1, on the reverse strand, counting down.
GCCAGTAACCGGTCCCGGCGGTCGCTCCCTTCTGATAGTCCACTGTAAAACCCAGTGAGGCAAGAAAATCCACCCATCCCTGGTCATCCGGCCCGGCTACTGTTGTATCCGTATCGTGGGCATCGGAGACCCAAATAATCGTCTGGGCGTTGACACTATTGAATCCCATGATTCCCAACATGACCATTAACAAAATCCACTTTGTTTTCATCGTTCTCTCCTTAAAAAGTGTTTGTATTAATTTGTATTGGCCAGAGTAATTTTATTCTTTGGGGGAAATCGGTGTTATGACATGAGCCGTTATCCGCTTTCCATAATAATCAGGATTCTCACTCCTTCGGAACGGATACAATAATCAGGTGTATTGCCTCGCATAAGACTCTCTCTCCAGATTTCTTCATTATAATTTTTTTGCATCCTTGATGTCAAGGTAATTCCTTCGATGCCGACTTTCTTACAGGCTTTTGAATCACAACTCCATATCGGCCATAAAAGCTCCCTTCAACCGTATGCTGTTTTTCAGACGAATACACTCCTAAATAAGGCAAGTTTCCAGGCCCACCGATAAACAATACTTTGCTTCGGGTTTGTTTAGGCTGTGTCAAATATTTCTTAAAGGACTGACAGATAGAGAATTACGATTTCCTTGTCTCCTGAAATTGGCTTTGTTTGTAAAAAAATATTTTTACTATCTGAAGCCTGTTATCCGCAGGCATGTATTGTTTGTTCTTTCTTGAGTTGGCAAAAAAGCTCCGCGAGGGCCTCATCCTCCCTCCGGAAGCATCGTAGCAGACAGTTTGATAAATATCAAATATAAAAGCAACAAGCAACATTCAGATAATTTAAAAAAAATGCCAAGGTCTGACGGCAGCAGTACTGTCGGGGGAGATAATCGACATTCGATATCCATACCTTTCATGGCCACATTTATAGTCCTTTGGTTTACAAATATCGCCCGCAAGCCAGCTTTATCCTTGTTCTCTATCCCATTCGCTATTATATAGTGGTATTGTTCTCGACAGCGGATGGATATGCTAACCATCAGACAAGCGGAGATTATAATGAATTCAAAAGAGCGACTCTATGCGGCACTGCGGGGCGAGCCTTATGACAGGCCGCCGGTAACGCCGATTTTTATGGCCTGGGCCGCTCATTTTGCCGGCCATACCTATCGAGACTATTATCTGGACGGCGATGTATTGGTTCGCTCGCAACTGGCTGTCGTCCATGCATTCAACCTGGATCAAATCAGTGCTATCAGCGATCCGTGGCGGGAGGCGGCTGATTTCGGGATGGCGTTTGATTATCCTGAAGAGGGAGTCGGGAAACCGCGTGCTCCTCTGATTCAAACGGCTGAAGATGTCACGCCTTTAAAGCCGGTAAGCATTGAAAACAGCCGCCGTATGCTGCAGCGCGTCAAAAGCGTACAGACCATGGCCTCTGCGATCGGACAGACGCACAGCGTTTTGGGGTGGATAGAAGGACCATTCGCCGAATATGCCGATCTGCGCGGAGTCGAACAATCCCTGATGGATCTAATCGACAGGCCGGAACTTTTTTTAGCCACCGGAGAGATTATCGTGCAGAATGCGATTCAGTTTGCCATCGCGCAAGTTCAAGCCGGCGCCGATATGATCGGGATGGGGGATGCGGCGGCAAGCCTGATCGGCCCTGACCTTTATGAGCATTACGTTCTGCCCTTTGAACAGCATATCATCCATGCCGTTCATGAAGCCGGCGCAACCGTCAAACTGCATATCTGCGGAAATATTAATTCAATTCTTTCAATCATGGGCAGAACCGGGGCGGATATTATTGATATCGACTGGATGGTCCCGCTGGATAAGGCCCGAGAGAAAATCGGACCTACGACCGCCTTATGCGGAAATGTCGATCCGACGGGAGTCCTATTGCAGGGTACACCTGAACAGGCGGCTCAGGCCGCACGAGAGTGTTTACGCCAAGGAGGTTTGCGGTTTATTCTGATGCCGGGATGCGAAGTCCCTCAGGGCACACCGATTGACAATATTCGGGCTTTTTGCGCCGTATGCCATGAAAAACAGAGTGCCTGATATTCATCGCAACCCGGTTTACCGTGTTTAACGGATGGACATAACGGCTGTAAAATGTTATATTGGGTTTCTAATGATATGGTTTGATCCATTTTCAATGTTCTATGCCGGAGAACCCGATGGATGTCAGTACAAAGCATTCGTTAAAGCTTCTGCTTGCTACCGTTTTGATCGCAGCGGTCCCCTGTCCTGCTCAACGGCAGATGGAAAATCTGACCCGGGGAACAGTGGCCATCAAGCAACCCGACAAAAGCGTTTATATCGGGTGGCGGCTTTTTGGAACCGATCC
>CAZYQN010000019.1:51402-52850 GCA_964649955.1 uncultured Pirellulales bacterium | reverse complement strand
CTGCACCAAGTGTCGCAGGGAAAAGACAATTCCTTTGCGGGCATTACCGGAAGTCCTATTCTTGATGCGTATGAATTGGATGGGACTTTCCTGTGGCGGATTGATTTGGGAATAAACATTCGTGAAGGCGAGCATTACACTCAGTTTATGGTCTATGATCTGGATGGTGACGGCAAGGCGGAAATCGCCTGCAAGACGGCTGACGGTACAAAAGATGGAACCGGCACAATCATCGGCGACAAGGATAAGGACTGGCGAACCCATAAGGAGGGAACCCAGACGCATGGACGGATTCTTGAGGGGCCCGAATATTTTACCATTTTTGACGGTCAAACCGGTGCCGCGTTAAAAACAACGGATTATATTCCCGGCCGGGATCCGATCAACGGCTGGGGCGGTATCGGGGGGAATGGCGGATCGGATAATTACGGGAACCGCTGCGACCGTTTTTTGGCCTGTATTGCCTACCTGGACGGCGAACGTCCCAGCGTGGTGATGTGCCGGGGGGTGTACGGCCGGACGGTATTGGCTGCGTGGGATTGGCGCAACGGCACGCTGACCAACCGCTGGGTGTTCGACTCCGGCATCAGCCATCCTCCATTTAAGGATGCCTCGCCGTATTCGGGCATGGGAGGGCATAGTCTATCCGTTGCGGATGTGGACGGTGACGGAAAGGACGAGATTGTCTACCATGCCATGGTTATTGACGACGACGGGAAGGGGCTGTATTCAACGGGATTCCGGCATGGGGACGCCATGCATATTTCGGATATGTATCCTGACCGGCCGGGGCTGGAAATATTGACCGTCCATGAAAATGAAGATGAAACCGTTCGTTTTCAAACCCCGGGAGTCGTGATGCGGGACGCATTGACCGGTCAGGTGCTCTGGAAACACAGTCCGGGGGTGGATGTAAGTGACGGGATTGCAGCGGATATCGATCCCCGATATTATGGATTTGAGGCCTGGGACGGAAGAGGAAGCCTCCGCGATTCAAAAGGCACTGTGATCGGGAAATGTCCCTGGATGAAAGATTTTGTGATTTGGTGGGATGGGGATCTGCTGCGAGAACTGCTGGCAGGAACCACCCTCTATAAATGGAATTGGCAGGAAGGAAAGGAGGAGCTGCTGTTTTCTGCGGGTTCTGACAGACAGCGATGGGCACGACCTCATCTGACGGGGGATTTTCTGGGCGATTGGCGTGAAGAACTAATCGTTACAGGGCCGGACCGCAAATCTCTTCGCTTGTTTACAACCTGCATTCCCACTGAACATCGTCTTTATACCTTAATGCACGATCCCCAGTACCGTCTTTCAATCGCATGGCAAAATGTTGCCTACAACAAGCCCCCTCATACGAGTTTTTACTTAGGCAGTAAAATGGCTCCTCCGCCGAAACCAGCTATCTTTCTTATAGGGAAAGGGGAAGCCATTGCCGGAGTACAGGA
>CAZYQN010000019.1:0-51302 GCA_964649955.1 uncultured Pirellulales bacterium | reverse complement strand
CGAAACCAGCTATCTTTCTTATAGGGAAAGGGGAAGCCATTGCCGGAGTACAGGACAAGAGAAAATAATTTTGGTTGGTGTTTTTCCTGATTCCTCTTTTTTTAATATAAACAAAGGCAAATGTCTTAGACAATGAAAACGCCAAGACATTTGCCCTGATACAGATTCTATACTACATTATCTCTTTCAATTTTATGTCAGATCCAAACCTTTCTATTGAACCGGATGTAACTGTCCAACGCGCAGATATACCGGCCCTATAAGGCCGCTTGGCAACAGCGGATCATTCTTATTCCAATGCTTCCATGTGTAGAATGTCTGTCGCTGCTTGCTGGGCCGAGGCTGGCCTTTTACAAACCATTCCGGCCATTGCGCCAGTATCGGACCCTCCCAGCGACAGTCTTCTTCATAGGCTTCGTCCCCGATAATCCGGTTGACCCAGAGATTGGTAACCCGAACTTCAAGCTGATTATCTCCCGCTTTGAGAGCATCTGTAATATCCAGCCGATAGGGATTCTTCCACAACACCCCCAAGTCCTTTCCATTGACCAAAACGCGAGCCATGACTTCCACACGCCCCAAATCCAGTACCAACCGATTTGATGCTGCCAGCATATCGTTTGTCACTTTAATTTTGTTGTGGTACACCGCGGTTCCGGAGAATGCCTTTACCTGCGAATCCTCACATTGTGTCAGCGATTTGAGTTCCTCGACTACCATCGGCTTGGGCGCTTTGAGCGGGGTCACAAATTCAACCAACCAGGGACTGGTCAGTTTTATCGGATCCGGAGCGACCGCAACTTTTACCACTGACGCATTTCCAGCCGCCTTCGCCAAGTGATATTCTCCGTCCTCCCAGACAAGCAGCTTTGTTCCCTTTTCATCGTGATAAAACTGTGCCGGCCAGGGACTGGGGTTCCACGCATCGGCGGGAATCTCCAACATCTGGTTTTCTTTTTTCATCAGGTTGCCGGGAACACCGTTGAGCTTATATTCCACCCGCAACTGCTTGGGAACATACATTGCCGGATCACCTCCGGCCAAATCATTATTAATCAGCGTCCGTATCATTCCACCTGAAACTTTGGCCGCTACACGGTCAGTAATATCAACGACTTTCAGCTCCGGCAGCTTAATCAATTGATCCGGCAAGTCTCCATATACCGCTCTGCGAATCACCAGATTTTTCCCGGCCGGCATACCACCAGCAGGCAGTTTCAATTGCTTTCCCTCGTCTACCTTGGCCGTATACTCTTTGTTGTCATATGTATATTCCACCAAAAGCTGTTTGGGGATATTGACTGCGGGATCGCCGGCAATCTGATTACCGGCCGTTACGGTCAACTGATTGTCTTTAACCAATGCACTCAGTTGAGCGGTGACGTCCGCCATTCCACTGTCCGGCAGTGAAAATACGCCATATTCAGCTTTTGTGATTTCCAGGGTATCGCGAGGAACCAGCAATTCTTTCGTTGCAGAGCCGCCCTGCCGCTGAATTGCTACATAACTACCCGTCCCTTTGGCAACCGGTTGGTCAAATACGACAAACACCGATTCTTCCGGTTCCAGCGTCAAGGTTATTTCTGTAGAGTCCTCTTTTTGCTGCCACAGCATAGCCGGAGTCATTGTTCCCTTCTGTGAACTCCATAGTTCGGGTTTTTTGCCCGTTACTCTGAAGGCACACCGCACCATTCCGGCTTCATCCTGCTGATTGCTTACGAAATAGATATCCGCCCCCTCGATAGTGCGATGAATGAAATTCATCCGTCTGTTCTCAGAGAGTACCTGGAAATCAGGTATTATTTTCATTCGACTCAAGGCCTGCTCTATCGAATAGCCTGATAATATCCGTCCTGCCCCCACTTTGCGATCTACTGTTGCGTCATTGCCTTTGCCCCAGACTTTCTCAGCAATGGTTATCACTTCCTGTTCGGTTGCAGGGAACCCCATCAACGTCGGTGATCTGCTGGGTTTGCGGGCTAAAACCGTTGCGCCGGCTTCTACCAGTTCCTGAAGCTTCTTTGCGACCGGCGCACTCATCGTCTCAGTCGTCGGCATCACCAGCAGGGAATACTGCATCCCGCTTGGCAATACCAATTTTCCGTTCTGAACTGACAAAGCCTGAATCAAATCCGTTCCGATAGCATCATAATCATACCCTTTTTCTTTGAGATCGGGACGATAAACAGCACCATTAGGCACAAATTCTCCGCCGAAGAACAGTACATCCGCATGGAACTGACCTGCCTGCAAGAGGAATTGACTGCGTGCGATGTAGCGCATCCATGCCTGCCCGTCATTCCACCAGGTATTGGTGCGTTCAAAATGCGTCCCCCATTGACCCATTGTCATCCCCGGCCACTGGTTTAACCAGGGCTGATGTGCATACCGGTGGAAGATATAACGATTAATACCATTACACCATATTTCGTCGCCCAAGGCCTTCATGGAACGGGGGTGATTTTGCCACCGCCCCTGATCAGGCGCCGATGTGAACGATTCTGCCCCGACGATGGCACGGCCATACACATGGGCTACACTTGAGGCAATCCGCACGGATGGATTGACCCCGCCGCCAATCCAGAACTCGCCCATTAAAATATCCGCTTTGGATGCGATCGCCATACACTCAAACGGGCCGTCATACGGTTCTGTAGAACACAAAAGTCCGGCCCGATGGCATTTGTCGGCAAAATAATTGTAATAATTGGCCGTAAACAAATCCGAAATTGTGCGGCGATAATCCCACAAAAACCGTTCCGAGACTCCGGTACTGTCAATTACCCTTCCGGTCAGTGTCGGCAGATATTGAGTTAATGTATAACCCCTTCGTGCCTGAAATTCCTTTTCGAATCCCTTCGTCCAGTTGTTGATCCCGACCTCGTAGCTATCAATCAATAAGTTATTCATTACCGGTCCGGCCAGGTCGCCGAGTTTATCCAGGATCGGCTGAATACCCTTTTGCCAGTGGAGATCCATCGCAGCACGGCTGAGTTTGTCACATTCCAGCCCTAATCCTGAATCCGGGGCCGGATGGTTATCTTTTCCTGTTATCGTATAGCCAATCCGCAGTACGGTCCACTTCCCGGCCGGACAATCCCATTTCAATTGACCGTTCGCGGCCATTTTATCACTGATATCGATCACCGTATTCGATTTGATGACCGCTTCCGTCGGGGCCTGAGCCTGATCCAAATCGATACCATAACTGGAATCAAAACCGGCTTTCTGAGGGGTATGCGACAAACGATAGGTATTGTTCTTCGGTGTCGGAAAGGCAATGACTGCAATTTCCTGATAAAATCCCCTGACTGTCGGGGGAGCCGGAAGCTGAACTGTGACTGTTCCGCCGCCGGTGACAGCGGTTTGACTGAACGTTACTTTTTTCATCGCATATTCCGGGGTAATCCACGGTCCGCCGCTGCTCGACCAGCCGGCACAATTATGCATACAGATTTCCACTCCCACCCGTTTTGCTTCTTTGACGGCATGGTGAACCAGCTCCAGCCATTCGTCAGACATATAATCAATCGGCCCTACGGGAATGTTCACTGATGATTTGTCGCCTACATTGAATATCTGTGCTCCACCAATTCCGACCTTGGCCATTGCTTCCAGATCGGCAGTGATCCCTTCTTTGGTGACATTCCCGTTCATCCAGTGCCACCATGTATGCGGCCGGGCTGAATCAGGGGGTGTAATAAATTGATCTTTTGTTGCTGTTACATCCGCAATACCAATTTCAGAAATGAGTAAAACCAAGACAATCCCGACACATTTAATAATGGCCTTCACTGTAATTCTCCCTATTTTGTAACCGAGATATTTTGAGACACCCGATAAAACGCTCTGATTTTAATCCGTTTCAAATCAAAAACAAGTCTTTTACTCCAGTTCATTCGGTTCATATGAGAAGAATGAAAGACAAGCAAATCTTTAAACTCCCAAGGGTTTCTAAATGGGAAAAGATAAAACTTTTCTCAGCTTGATATTCAACTTTTTTTCAACAAATTCAATGCAACCGTACAGCATCGAACATTCACCAAGAAAAAGTCAATAATGCATTCTATTCGCCCATCAATAAATAGCTTGACTTTATCTTTAATTACGATTATAAATAAGCTATTCGATACGATTTGCAGTTAAACTGTCAGGAGGGTTTTCGATGTTATTTGTTCAACAGTCAACGGTTAGAAATGTAATTCCTTTGTTTTTTCTCTGTATGGCAGGATTACTGTTTGGGGGGCCGATATCTCGCCAGACCGCAAACCGGGCCGCAGGCGGCTGGTTGAAGCGGCACCCGACACCGATGGAGACAGGTATTTCCAGAGACGCACACCCGGCGGAGACTATTTCTGATCCAGATGGGCAAGTCCTTTATTATGTTATCCGACTAAAGCCACAGGGTTTTATAATTCTTTCAGCAGATGACAGTATTGAACCCGTTATCGTCTTTTCACCGACAGGCTACTATAACACCTCAGAAAACAGCCCGTTAAGAGTCCTGCTCGAATCTGATATGAAAAACAGACTCATCTCGGCAGGTCAATCCACAGCAGACGAAATTCTTACCGATGTACGGGCCGCCGGTGAACATTCCGACACACGGAACAAATGGCAAGCTCTTCTGGACGAAAATGAAGCACCTGAAAGCAAATGGGAGATTCGGGCTGCAGGCCTGACTTCTGTCAGCGATGTTCGTGTACCGCCGCTTGTGCAAAGTAAATGGGACCAGGGAGAAGCTGCCGGAGACTTCTGTTATAATTATTATACTCCAAATCATTATGTAACCGGCTGTGTCGCAACAGTAATGGCTCAATTAATGCGGTATCACTCCTGGCCGACGAGCGGTATCGGTGTTCATTCGTGCTTAATCTCGGTAGATGGTGTGGAGCAATACTGGACTACGCGCGGGGGAAACGGGGCCGGAGGAGCGTATGACTGGTCGCAGATGCCTTATGACCCTGAGGCAGGACTGACAACCACTCAACGTCAGGCTATCGGGGCATTGTGCTATGATGCGGGGCTTTCCGTGGGGATGGGGTATACATCCACCGGTTCGGGGGCAAGTACTTCTACCGCAGATCTGGCCTTGGTCAACACATTCGGCTACTCGAACAGCATTTACGGGTATATTTATGCAACTTATGTCAATGCCGGTCTTACTACGATGATGTATCCGAATCTTGACGCCGGTATGCCGGTGGTATTAAGTCTTAGCGGACCCAATGTATCTCATGCTATTCTGGCAGACGGTTATGGTTACGACGGCGGTACTGTCTATCATCATTTAAATATGGGCTGGGGCGGACTGGATGATGCCTGGTACCAGCTGCCGCCGGATAATCCAAGTTTCATATTTACGGTTATCAACGGATGCATTTATAATGTTTATACCAACGGCACGGGCGAAATCATCAGCGGACGGATCACCACTATGGCCGGAGCACCGCTGGAAGGGGTTGCGGTGACTGCATCCCAAGGGGCTTCGGTTGTCAAACAGGCAACGACCAACAGCCGCGGCATTTATGCATTAACGAATCTTGCTTCCAATACAACTTTTCGCCTTTCGGCAGTCAAGAGCGGGTACGTCTTTGCGGACCAAAATGTCTCGACCGGAACATCGGCGGACTGGGGAATCACCAGCGGCAACAGATGGGGAATAAACTTTACCTCGACCAATGCATTACCGCCGACGGCCATGGATCAGTCCGTTGACGCCAATTCGCTGTCGGATATTTGCATCCGACTTGAAGCGCTGGATGACCATTTGCCGAATCCTCCGGGACAGGTGGTATTTACCATTACCTCATTGCCTGAGCACGGCACATTGAGCGAACCCAATGCAGGCCCAATCAATGCAGTTCCTTACACGATGGCGGCATATGCTGATACGGTCTGCTATACCCCCTGCCCTTATTATGGTGGTACAGACGCTTTTACATTCACCGCAAATGACGGAGGTGAATCACCCGCCGGCGGAGATTCAAACCATGCGACTGTCACGATCAATGTTGACAATACACTGACTACTGAGTTCGGGATAGAAGGTACGACGGGAACGAATACGATGATCAACACGACCTATTATGCATCCCGTTCACAAGCGTTGTACTTAAAGAGCGATATCGGATCGGCCCGATATCTGACCGATCTGGCCATCCAATTTACACATTTGCCGCCTATCCCGTTTAAGAAATTGGCGATCCGTATGCAGCACACCAATAAAAGCCAATACACTGATGTGGTTGCCGACTTTCTGACCACGGGCTGGACGACAGTGTATCAAGCCGATGTAACCATCAGTCAGACCGGATGGTATAATTTCCATTTCTCCACGCCGTTCAGCTATAACGGGACACAGAACCTGCTGATCGACTTTACCTTTGACAATACGAGTGTTTCCGGCAGCACCGGAAATTATCTCTTTTACAATATTGGCGGCAGTTATGACATTGACAGGGTAATTACCGTTGTGACCGACAAGGCAGTGCATTCCAGCCCGCTGACGTGGGATTTCTGGGCAGGAGACGGCTCTTATTGGGGCGGAGACTGGCTGCCCAGTGTTCGATTCACCGGAACATACCCGATAATGCCCATAACGGGAGATTTTGATGGAACCTGTAGTGTTAAATTGCCTGACCTGGCAGTATTGGCCGCGGCATGGAATACCCACCAAGGACAGGCCTTTTATGATCCGGCTTGCGATATTTCAGTGCCGAAAGACAACAAGATCGATATGCTGGATCTGGCGGAATTTGCAGACTACTGGCTGAATATTTATCAGCCATAAATGAACGGCTTTATTTTGCCGTAAATTTTGCGTATAAAACGGGGAAATCACAAACACTCTTTTCTTTGCCGGGAAAGCGGAGAGTGTCTCATTTTCTATTGTTTCCATAAAATATTTCAAATAATGGGGTTGTGTTTATTTAAATCATCCCTACAGGCCTCTTTTATCCGGGATAACCATTGATTTTTAACGTCACGCAGAAACCTTGATATAAAAATTTGCTTTTTTGTAACTTTTTTTACTCTTCTGAACACATTTCTAATAGACCATAAATCAAAGTCCTGGAAAAACGTCTATGGATAGAATTGAAAAGAGCATATTTTTCGGCCTCTGCGTGCTGGCCGGGGTCTTGTCAGTATTGCTGATCGGCGGGCATAAGAGCTTGTTTTCGGCCAACCGTGAAACATTGGAGCCGTTTCTGCCTGAACGGGTGGTGAAGGTTCAGATTATAATGGCCGAGAAGGACTGGGAGTGGATACGTACCAACGCCAGAGCCGAGCAATACGTCCGAGCAGATTTTTGGTTTGACGGCCATCGCTATCCCAATGTGGCAGTACGGCCGAAAGGAAACTCATCGCTGATGTCAGTCGCCAGCAGCGGCTCACCACGATTGAGCCTGAAGGTGGATTTTAATTTTTTCAATTCGGCACAGAGCTTTCGCGGGCTTAAAAAACTCAGCCTGAACAATGGATTTTCCGATCCGACCTATATACGTGAAATCGTAAGCTATGAAGTTTTTAAGGAAATGAAACTGCCTACCCCCCGGGCAGCCTTTGTCGATCTGTATGTCAATGAGACACACCTTGGGGTCTATACGCAGGTTGAGCCAATCGACAAGGCATTTCTGGAGCGGCATTTTGCCAATCCCAATGGGAATTTGTACAAGCCTGAAGTCGGAGCAGCAACACTGAACTGGACGGAAGCAGATGTAAAGAAAAAACTTGAAAGCAATCCTCCATCTCAACGACAGGAGCAAAACAAAAATCTGGCTCTGAATATCGGAGGAAGCCGGCTGGGCGACTTGCTGCGGCTAATGGATAGAGAACGCAACGGAGTCACTTCAGAAAACGCAGGCCAGAATATGGGGTTTCCGGGAGGCGGCTTCCCCGGAGGGCCGGGCCCAGGCGGATTCGGGGGAGGGGGAATGCCGCCTATGCCTATGCCCGGACCAGGTGAAGGATTTCCACCGGACGCGGCTCAATTCAGAAATGACGGCAACCGGTCTGTTCGCCCGGGTGCAGTCTTCGGCGGGGAAATATCCGCAGGAGAAGGATTTGTCAATCGCCCCCCAAGAGATACCAATAACGTTATCGCAGGTGCAGGCGGCCCCTTTCCTCAGGGAATGGATGGACGGATGATCCCGGCGAGGGGACTGGTCGGCGGTCCGACCGATCCAAATCAGCCTGCCGGGTTCAGGGGGCCGCGTATGGATAGAGGCGGACAGGGCGACCGTGGGTTTAGACCCGGTGGATTCGGCGGCGGCCCCGGCGGGCCGGGGGGATTTGGACGCGGAGGGAATCTACTGGAGAATATGGGACTTAAGACCAACGAAAATTATCAGGATCACAGTGCCCTGCTGCATTTTCTTAATGTCTTGAATAATACACCGGACGAGACATTTGCGGCGGAAATCGAAAAGGTTCTCGACGTTGATCAAGTGCTTCGATATCTGGCTGTTTCATCGATGTTGGTTCATCTGGATAATTACACAGGGATGGGACACAATTATTATCTGTATGAGAGAAACGGATATTTTACAATCCTGCCGTGGGACTTGAATATGTCGTTCGGCACATTCGGGGGCGGAGGGAATGCCGCCGATTTTTACATTGATGAGCCGGTAACAGGCGGAATGGACAGCCGACCGCTCGTAAAGCGTCTGTTGGCGTACCCGCCCTATCTGGAACGTTACCATCAGTATCATGAAGAAATGCTGGCCGGCTGCTTTGCTGAAGGTGTGCTTGAAGCGAGGATCGATGCGTGGGCAAATCTGATACGGCCGTATGTTGAAAAGGATGAACTGAAATTCTTTACGATGGAACAGTTTGAAAAAGGCCTAAACGAAGGCAGCAGCGGAATGGGCGGCGGGATGGGAATGAGACGGCCAGGTGAGATGTTTAATGCGGCCAATCGCGGTCCGGAGATGGGAATGCCTCCGGGAATGGGGATGCCTCCGCAGATGCCGGGGAATACCGGACCTGCCGTGGAACAAGCAGTGGCAGGCGGCCAGAAAAACCGACAACTGCGTCCCAGTCAGCAAAATCAACAAATGCAGCAAGGCCGTCAAGGCCGTGCCATGGGCGGCCCCGGCGGCGGTCCAGGCGGTGGCGGTATGGGGATGAATGCCCCGGGGCTTAAGTCGTTTCTTGCCAAACGCCGGATCTCAGTCCGCAAGCAATTGGATGGCGAGATTCCCTCAAAACCGACCACTGAACAGCGTCAGCAGAACAATCAATGGCCCGGAATGCCCGGGCCGGGAGGTATGCCGTAATGATCGCATCCGGCCGCAGTCCAGAGACTCTTAAGCCCAGGAACGTAATGTCCCCGTCCGAACGATTTGAACGCAAATTCTATCTGCCCTCCTCGGCGATTCCGTTTGCCTTGCATTTGCTGGGACATTGCTGTCCGGCAGATCGTCGGTATCCGCGAGGAATTATCCATTCGGTCTATTATGATACGGCAGATCTGGAGCATTATGACGAATCGGAACAAGGCAGCCGCACTCGAAAGAAAGTGCGAATTCGCTGGTATGATTCGTCGCAGGACACCGCCGCAGACATACCGGTATTTGTTGAGCTGAAATCCAAGACCGGATTTGCCGGCAGCAAACAACGCAAAGAACTGCCCCTTTCGCCACAGAAGTTGACGCTCTCGGCGATGCGACAGGGGATACTGCCTTATATGCAGATACTTCAGATATTGTCGGAATTTGATTATATGCCGGAATCGATGCTTTATCCGACGCTTTTGATCTCGTACCAGCGGCTGCGTTTTGTCGATCCAATGACCGGGTCACGTGTCTCGCTGGACTGGAATATTCGATCCACTATAGTCAGCCCGGCTCTTGATCGCGGAGAACAATCACTGCAGATGGAAGGCGGAGTCATTGAAATCAAAGGACAATCCGGCGATCTGCCGCCTATGCTTGAGTCGATGCGTCTTTTGGAGACGGACTGGAGCCGCTATTCAAAGTATGCAACGTGTATGCAGACACAATTGGAAGAGACCGGGTCTTTCGGCCGCTTAACGCCGTCAGGTCGCGGTGAATTGGTTTAATCGAACAGAACAACACTTTATCATCAGGAGAACAAAGTATGCTGCCGGCTCAAATTAATTTTCAAAGCGCCGATCTGAACATGGTTGATTTATGCATCCCTATCGGAATATCGCTGGCGGCCTCGGTGGTCGTCTATCTTATGTATCATCTGTTTTATGGCTCCCGGACTATCGGCGCGGGGGTTGACCGCTGTTTCATACTCGGGGGGCCGGCAATCACGGCGCTGTTTTTGGGGATACAAAGCTCGATTCCTCTGTCACTGGGATTATTGGGGGCACTGTCGTTTGTTCGATTCCGGACACCGGTAAAAGATTCAGCGGAAATCGGCTTCCTGCTGCTGCTGATCGCCTCATCGATCGGGATCGCCACAGGAACGTATGCCATTGTCATCGTACTGTTTGCGGCGGCTGTAGCTGCATTGACGGTGCAGTACCTTGCACGAAACCGATTTTCGCTGCGGCGTTTTGCCAACCTCATTCTGTCGGTCGAGTCCGAGGCGTATCCCCGTATTGAAGCACCGCTGAACAGTTATATGAAAGAACACCTGGACAACCTGAGCCTTAGGACGATGTCTGTTATAGATGGGCGGATTTCCCTGCATTATCAATTTCGGAAGAAACCGAATTTTGATCGCAGTACGTTCGTCAACACCCTGACCACTATTGCCGGACCTGCAAAAGCGGAGATATTCCTCGGCGGGGCAATGTCGGCGTAAAAGCAGCGGGTGGTTTTCAGAAAATCAAAAGGGGCATTCCTTTATCTAAGGAGTGCCCATTGCTTTCTTTGAGAACTCTTTACAGATTTAGAAAAATATCCCCATCGCAGGATTGGAGAGTATGTTCCGTTGAGATTTTTCCCGTGGCAGCGCTTTTGAGGGGGGTTGGGAAGTGATACGTCACAGAGGGATTGCCCATCGGATTATACATCACAATCGCATTGTCATAGGGTCTGACATAACAGCCCTTTTCGTCTCTTTTCCCCGCGGCGGCAGTTTTTCCCGGACGGGCCTCCCAGAATGGATACCAGTCGTGAAGATGATCGGGCGTGGGCAAGGGATTCGGATCAGAAAACAGACAATAGCCGTCTGACAGCGTCATCGCCAGCGTCGTTGTGGCCCGCATTAAAGACACATCCTGACGTGAGGTATGATACCACGTTTCAAGGCAATTGATTGTCGGTTTACGAAGATTTTTCTCGGCCCAGTGAAGGGTTTCGGCAACCCTTTCCCAGTCCTGAACCGTTGCGGTTCTGTAACATTCCATAAAGTAACCGTTGATGAATGGAGCGGTCTGAGGTGTTTTCCGATCATTGGCATTGCATAAGATCAAAGCATCCGGACCAATCGCTTTCCGGATGGCCTTGATCAATTCCAACCTGTCTTTGTCATCATTCCACCAATCAAGCATAACCCCATCAAAAACGCCGGACGCGACAGCAATGCCGGCTTGTTTGGCGACGTGTTCCCGAAACGCCGGGTTTTTAAAATCCAGCCTCCAGTATTTTCCTTCTTCCCAGCCCGGGACGGGAATGCCGTTCGGATCGCGCATAAACCAGTTGTGGTCTTCGGGCAAATAAGAAGCATTGGCATCATAATAACGGATTTCGGCCAAAATGATCAGGTTGGGATTCTTTTGCATCAAGGCTGAACGGTTCTTCAGAGCGAATTGGATCGTGTCGGGAACAAACGCCTCAGACAGTCCGCTATAATCGTTGTCCCACTTCAATCCAAACGCACCCGGTCCCGTAAAATACAAATCATGCCGAGCAAGTGTTGTGTATATATCTTCGTCGGGCAGACTGTCACACTTGTTCCATGCCTGAAAAATCGAAGGAAAATCACGGTCGGCAATTCGTTCGTACACAGCCTTTTCGGTAATTGTGCCGTCAGACTCCTGAGCAATACAGAATCCATATAAAGACTCTATAAGCACCACAACGGTCAGCCACCGCATAACGGCAACACAAAACACAGGTCTGGTCATTGTAGTCAAACTCTTCATCAGTGCACTAATTCTCCAAGAACCGCATTTCCTAACGACACACTTTTCAGGGTAGTAAATTGCGATTAGTATATAGGGATTTACCCTGTAAAGACAAAAGATTTTTCAGCATGGTTAATTTTAGAATACGATACCGTATTCCACCTTCGCCAACGGTCAAACACTGCTGCAACACAAAACCGCCGTCTGTGAGAAAACAGACGGCGGTTTGTTTTGGAATTATCTTTTATTACGGCGATTTCTATCCGTTCAGCAATTTTACCAGCGGTACGGGACGATCAACACCTTCAATAAACGTCGGGCGTGCAGCCCAGGGCGTTACACTGGCAACACCGGTCAAGTCCATCCAATACTGGACACGGGAAACCGGCAGATTCCAGGTCATATGGAGGTGGTTGGCCGGAGCATACTGCTTGTATTCAACCATACTGGCGTACTTGGGCACAACAAATGTATGCGGCCAGTTCCAATTGGTCAAATTGCACATGACCTTCTCAAGCTTGACAGGAACAGCGGTGGTATAGGCCTGATCCCAAATGAGGCTGAATTTATTGTTTATGCTGCTAAAGGCAAGGCGTCCTGCAATGCCTTCAATGCCTTCAGGCGTAACAAAGGTAACACTGTTACCTCCGCCGGGGAAATAGTCGTTGTCAGCTAGAGGCATTGTAATTTTCTTCATAATGTCTTTTACTGAAGCGCCGGGTTTGGCGGCCCAATCAAAAGCGGCACTGCCGGAATTATCGCCATCTACCAGCCCTTTGGTAATAATATCAGCCTTCGGGCTGATCTTAACGCCTATTTTTTGAGCCAGCGCCTTGACCTCCCAGCCCTCCCACACCTTGCGGAAGTCCATAAACAGCGGCGGATTCCCGCCGGACAGCCATGTAAAGAACAGCATTGTCAGCAAGCCCTGTACATCCGCTTCCGTCGCATAAGGCAACGGGGCCTTCGGACCATTGTGGTCAAAGGTGCTGTTAAACATTGATTCCATTGCATCAGCCACGGGCAGCGGAAGACCCCGTCGGTCACTGCCCCATTCCAATTGGCTCATAAAACCGCCGCCGACGGCATTGAGTTCAGCCATCAGGTCACGGTTGATCAGATACATTGCAAGGCTCTGGTCGAAGCGTTTACTGTCAGCATCAGCTTTGATTTCAAGACGTTTTCCAAGATTTGCGTCAAACCAGCCGCGAAGGGCCTGAAGTTCTTTTTTGTCATAGGCTCCTTTGTTAAGCATATCCGCCAGCAATTTCATATCCAGCCGGGTAATCTCAAGGCCAAATGTGTTGCGAGTGGGCAGAATGTGGGCAAGAGCAGTCTCCATACCCATCGAATCATGGCCAAAAATCATGACCCGCCTGCCGCGAAGCGCAACAGCGGTTACCGCAGCATAGCACCAGTCAATCAGGGCGGTCGCAGTGGCTTCGCTCATTTGTGGATTCTGACCGCTGTCGGGCCAGTTGCCGACGTTCAGATGAACCAGCCGGCCGTACTGGCTGATTGCTCCGGCCAGTGCGTGGGCATAGACAACGCCGGGCTTGGGACCGCTGTTGCCGCAGGTGATATTCAGCGGGGTTTCTTTGGGAAACTGCTGCAGTACGGAGATGCCCGTCAGTTGCGGAAATGCCCATGTATCGGGGGCACAGACGAGAACATTGACGCCTGCCTGACGGAACTGCTGGGCGACGACATCCGCCTGGGCTTCACTATCGACCAGCACATCAGAATAGACCACCGGCACCGCCTGCTTATCGGGCAGAACGACCTGACCGCTAATGGTATCAGCAACCATCGCAACAATATTCTGAGCACGTGTTCGACTTGCCGAGTCAATCCGAGGATCACCCGGTGCAAAGACACCGATTACGGGAATGCGTGGTGATGCTTTCTGGATACTTGCAAGACACGCTGCCTTCGTTTTAATCGCCATAACTTATTTCCTTTCAATAAATGTTTGATATTATAATGCACCTGCGGCCGCTTCGACCCGAGGCCGCCCCTTGATCTTCAAGACAATAACTGTATCGACCGCATCAGGCAGTGCAGCGGGCAACTGCACAATCACTCCGTTGTCGCTGCGTGCTGCTGTGAGGGACTGCTGAGCAGCCAGGAGCGTTGCCTGAAGGATTTCATTTTTGAGACCGCTCACCGTCAGTGTGCCGTCGGCCGGGGCAGAAAATACATGCAGGTAGAGCAGTGTATCTTTGCCGTCCTGTTTTTGTGTACAGCGTCCCCAGTCGAGTTTTACAAACGGGCCGGCGGAAGTGCCGTAGATCGATTCGCCGTTGACCTTCATCCATTGGCCCATCTGTGCCAGCCGCTCGATGCTTTCCTGCGGGAACGTGCCGTCGGGTTTGGGGCCGATATTGAGCAGATAGTTGCCGCCTTTGCTTGCGATATCCACCAAGCTGCGGATCATCTCCTCAGCGGATTTGAAGTTCTTGTCGTTCTTGTTCCATCCCCAATGCCCGTTCATCGTGATGCAGCTTTCCCAGTCGTAGTCCAGACCTGTGGCGGGAATTTCCTGTTCAGGCGTGCCGAAATCGCCGGCAAACTGCGAGGTCTCATAGGTCCCCTGCATCCCCCTGCGGCCCTTGTCCACGCGGTTGTTGATGATAATATCCGGTTTGAGCGAACGGACATAATCGTACAAGTCCAATCCCATCTCATGCGTCCAAGTGCTTTCCCATTCGCCGTCAAACCACAGCACACCGGGGTCATATCGTGTAATCAATTCCTTGAGCTGTGCCTTCATATAGGCAATATAGCGGGAATAGTCGGCGCCTTCGGGGGAACGTTTTTCCCAATTGCGCCGCGGCAGATAGTCGGGATGATGCCAGTCCATAATCGAATGATAGAAACACAGCCGCACATCATAAGTCTTACAGGCCTTAGCCAATTCGGCCAGAATGTCCCGTTTGAACGGCGTTCGTTTTACTACAGTATAATCGCCCACAGCGCTGTCCCACAGACAGAAGCCATCGTGGTGTTTGCTGGTGATAACCAGATATTTCATTCCTGCATCGCGGGCCATCTTTACCCAGGCGTCGGCATCAAATTGAGTCGGGTTGAACTGCTCGCAGAACGGCTCGTATTGTTCCAGCGGAATTTGAGCTTGTTCCATAATCCACTCGGCATAGTTGGTTTTTCCTTTCCACTCGCCCGCCGGAACCGCATAGATGCCCCAGTGAATGAACATACCGAAACGGGCCTCCCGCCACCACTGCATTCGTGCATCAAACTGGGCTTTGGTTTCAGCCCGCGGGCCGACAAGGGGAGTCAGTGTTAGCAAACGGACATTGATGGGATTCCAGGCGTCTTTGTCCGGGCAAATCTCAAAGGTATACAGTCCCGGTTTTTCGATGGCAATGGTTCCCAACCGTTGGGTCTGGAAGTTATCATAGCTGCCGGTGGCCGCAAACACTGCCGTCAGCGTTTTATCGCCAATCTTCAATTCGGCCCGACTTTCACCCTGTATAGAAATCTGTCCAGCGACCTCAAAGATTCCCGGCCGATCAATCCGGAACTGCCATTGGACACGGCACTGCGAGCCTGTCCAATGGCCGATGTTGTAAATATCCTGCTTTAATTCCACTTGAGTATTTGTGCCCTGAACATTATAGATATCCGCTAACAGGGCAGGCAGTGTTATCGTGCCATCGTCAGCCTGTTTGGGCCAGGCCTTTTCGACCGTCAGCGGCCCTTCGATTCGAACCTCAACGACCGCAGCGACCGGATCGGGACTGGCCGCGGGTACTGTTAATGCCACACCATCGCCCCCTGCCTCGGGCTTGAGCGTTTGGCCGGTGGCCAGCAGACGGGCAGACGTGACCTTGTTTTTCAAGCCGGGAACCCGCAGAATTCCGTCTTTAGGCCAATCGAAGACATGCAGATACAGCGTTGTGCCTCCATCGGCCACTTTTTGCGTACATCTGCCCCATTGCAGTTTTTCAAAGGGGCTGGCTGAAGTATCGTAGATGGCCTCGCCATTGACCTCCATCCAGCGGCCAACGGCCTGCATTGCCTTAATACTCTCCAGCGGTATCGAACCATCGGCCTTCGGCCCGATGTTAAGCAGATAGTTGCCTCCCTTGGATACAATATCCACAAGATTCCTGATGAGGGTTTCGGATGACTTCCATGCATTGTCATGTTCCGAGTAACCCCATGTGGTATTCATCGTCATGCAGGTTTCCCAGTCAATTCCGGATATTCCGGTATCAGGGATATGCTGTTCGGGTGTAATGAAGTCGCCATAAATAGGATTCAGAGTCATCGTATAACCATCCGTTCCCATGCTGGCCCAACCCGCCTCAGGAATGCGGAACAATCGATTGTTCATAATGATCGCCGGCTGCTTGGCACGGACAGCATTCATTAAATCGAATGCCCTCCAGGCGGTCTGCCCCTGAAAATCCTGAGCGCTAAAATCCCACCACATCACATCAACTGTACCGTAATTGGAAATAAGCTCATTGACCTGAGCGTTCAGATAGTCCAGATATTCGGCATGGTTGCGCGGCGGAACAGGGGCACCTTTGCTTTTCAGCGGGTGAGGGAGCTGCCTTGAAAGGCTGTAGTCATATTGATCATGATGCCAGTCAATGACGGAGTGATAAAAACCTACCCGAAGATCGGCAGCCCGTGCGGCATCAACAATCTCACGAACCAAATCACGTTTGAGTATCGAGCCGGCATCATAATCGCTGACCTGTGAATCGTGCAGCGCAAAACCGTCATGATGTTTAGTCGTAAAAACAAGATAGCGGCATCCTGCCGTTTTTGCCAGTGCGGCCCATTCGGCGGCAAAAGTCTGTGAAGGTTTGAATAACGGAATTGCACGCTGAGCGTAGGTTGCGGTATCGGCACCGACATAATTTTGTATCCATTCCATCCCGCCTCGGGTGCCGACGGCTTTCCCTTCCCATGTGCCTGCAAGACCCGAATACAGCCCCCAGTGAACAAACATCCCGAATCGGGCTTGTCGCCACCATTGCATCCGTGCATCGCGCTGGGCAGGCGTCTCCACAGCAACCGGCGGCACCAGCGAAAGCATTATAAACCGTACGTTGATCGGCTTCCAGGAAGAACCGACAGGTCGAATTTGCAATGCGCAATTGCCGGCTTTTTCAATCGTGATCGTTCCCAGTTGGTGCGTTTGAAATGTGTCATAGCTGCCGGTGGCCGGAAACGTAACCGGCAGGACGGCATCGCCAACTTTGATTTCAGCACGACTGTCCTGGGCAGGAGATGCGATCTGAGCCGTAACGGCAAAGACGCCGGGGCGTTCAATCTTGAACTGCCACTCTACCCAGCTCTGTGCATCTGTCCAATAGCCGATATTCGGGATGTTGTCTTTACTTTCCACCTGAGTATCGCTTTCCATACGGTTGTGAATATCCGCAATGGAGGCCGGCAGCAGTATCGTACCATCCTCCGATTGCTTGGGCAGGATTTTCTCTATTTCAAGGTCCCCTTCTGTTTCAACCGTAATAACCGTCGCAATTGAATCCGGACAGGCCTGAGGCAGTGAAAGCATTACCCCGTCAGAAACAGATTCTGCTTGGATCGCCTGATTGGATGCCGTCAGATGAGCGGACTTAATCTTATTTTTCAGACCCGGCACCATAAGCTTCCCGTCTTTGGGCCAATCGAATACATGCAGGTACAGCGTTGTTCCGTCCTGATGTACTTTTTTAGTACAGCGGCCCCATTCAAGTTTGGCAAAAGGGCTGGCAGTAGTTCCATAGATGGCATCCCCATTGATCCGCATCCATTGACCGACTTCTTTAAGCCGTTCGATGCTTGGCTGAGGAATCTCACCTTCTGCCGTCGGACCAACGTTAAGAAGGTAATTACCCCCTTTACTGGCAATATCAACCAGATTTCGAATAACCGTTTGAGTCGATTTCCAATTATGGTCGTAACTTTTAAAACCCCATGTATCGTTTAACGTCATACAGGTTTCCCAATCGCGGTCCTTGTAGCCGGTGGCCGGGATATGCTGCTCGGGAGTTTCCGAATCACCGCGATAACCTCCTCCAAGGCGATTATTGGTGATGATATTGGGAAATTGAGAGACCACCGGCTCAAACATCGCCGCACGTTCTCTATTCATATCGGATGGGGTATCCCACCACAATACGGCAATATCCCCATAATTGGAGAGTATCTCTTTGACCTGCGGCACAGCGATCTGACGAAGATACTGGTCCATATCGCCCGCCTGTGCCGGATCCCATTGTTTCCCCCCTGCCTTGGCACCGCCCGGATGACACCAATCCTGCGCCTGAGAATAATAAAAGCCGAGCTTAAGACCGTGTTTGCGACAAGCCTCAGCCAAGGGCTTAAGCAAGTCTTTACCATACGGCGTCGCATCTACAATATCCCAGTCCGTGACTTTAGAATCAAACAACGCAAAACCATCGTGATGTTTGGATGTGATGACGATATACTTCATCCCCGCTTCTTTGGCCAGTTGTACCCATGCATCCGGATCGTACTTGACAGGATTGAACTGTTTGGCGTAGGCTTTATACTCCTTGACGGGAATCTCACCTTGGAACATGATCCACTCACCAATACCGCCGATCTGTTTTTCATTGTACGTCCCCGCAGGGACTGCATAGACACCCCAATGAATGAACATACCAAAACGGGCATCACGCCACCACTGCATCCGGACATCACGCTGCTCTTTGGTTTCATGGGTATAAGGCCAGGTCGGTTTTGTTTCTGCCGCAACTAGTCTTGACGGCAATACACCAAGAAACCCTATAAGCAGGAAAAAGAAGTTTAACATCGAACGATATAAAGAGACGTGCATAAACCGAGCATTCAACCAAACATTAAATCGTGTCATTGGAGTTCCTTTCCTTTTGGTTTTACTGTTTCAGTATGACAGGTAACAGTATGATAAAAAAAACATTTATGCCATAGAAAATTTATCGTTTTGATGGACATTTCACAGATTTTCTGTTAGAGTCCTTCGGCATGAATCGACTTAAAAAAATCCTGGATAGGCTGGAAATCGATATCCTGAATATCGAATATTACAGTGTCGGCAAAGAATGGAACTACCGCAACGTCAATAACCCTTATTCCAGAATATACTTAGTAACGGAGGGTTTTGGCCTCATCAAGCATCACGGCCAGACATTTGAACTGCGGCCGGGTAATCTTTATCTGATTCCATGCTTTACTAAAGTGGACATGCTCTGCCCGGACAGCTTTTGCCACTATTATATCCATTTTACAACGCGGATTGAAACAGGACTGGATATTCTTTCGATATTTCAATGTCACTATCAGGCCGAAGCCCAGCGCCACAACATCGGATATTCTATTTTTGAACGTCTGCTGGAATTAAATCCCCATCGTGAGTTGTTTGAATATGACGCCCGCAAACCTATTTATCAGAAAGTATTGGATCGCACGCATCTGCTTGACCAGAAAAAACCCCCTCAGAATCTGTTGGAGACCAATGCTTTACTAAGGATTCTGCTGTCGGCGTTTTTCAGTGACTATGACCACCCGCAGACATACAACACATTGCACGGACTGACACGGTTTCAACATGTGTTGGCATACATTCGCGAAAACCTTCATCACCCGCTGACCATACAGGTGCTTGCGGATATTGCCAAGCTAAATCCAACCTATTTTTCCAATCTGTTCAGTCAATGCATGGGACTTTCGCCCATTCAGTATATCAACAAACGCCGTGTCGAGGAGGCACAGCAGCTGCTTCTCAGCACTGATCAAACCCTCTATCAAATTGCCCGGCAGGTCGGCTTCACAGATGAGTATTATTTTTCACGGGTCTTTAAAAAAACTGTCGGGATTGCTCCCGACCATTACCGTAAACAGGACATCCTGCTGCACCAGCGATGATTCTCTTTAAAATTGCAGCGATATGCATCTTTATTTGGGACCAAAGCGTGCTCGAAACTCCAGCGGCGTCATTCCCATCTCTCTGCGGAACAAACGAGACATATGATTGATATCTTCAAAATCCAGGTCATAGGCGATTTTCTGCACAGTATGGCTGGTCTTCAACAGATGTTCTGTAAACTGCTGAATCCGTATTTTTCGGATCTCCTGGTTGATTCCGCGCCGAAGGCTTTTACGAAACCGCTGCTGCAAAGCCCGCAGAGAAAGGGTTGAGTTTTCGACTACATCACTGACATGAATATCACGGCGGGCATTGTTCCGGATGAATCGTACCGCCGCAGCAACTTCTGAGTCTTCAATCGCTAAAATATCAGTCGATTGTCGGGTTATAATCCCGGCCGGACGAAAATAAATCTCTTTTCGAGGAGGCTTTCGTCGGGAAATCAGATAATCTACCACCTCGGCGGCTTCTGAGCCGACCTTTTCACTATTCAATTCGATGCTTGACAATGGAGGGCTGGAAAGCTGACAGATCATCTCGTCGTTATCAACTCCCAGGAGTGCAACCTGATCCGGGATTTTCAAATTTTGCAGATGACACGCTTCGACCAATTCAGCACTGCGTTCATCATTGCTGGCCATTACAGCCACCGGTTTGGGCAATCGGGCCAGCCACTGTGCCAGACGCTCCACTTGGCTTATGTTTGGATTAGAATTCTGAAAATGCGGATATCTGTAAGCTGTGAATCCAGCGTTCTCAATAGATTCGCAAAATCCTTTACAGCGCACAGCCGACCAATAATCATGTGCCCCGCAGAAGGCATAGTGAACAAATCCCCGCTCACAGAAATGGTGTGCTCCAATTGAGCCAACCGCTTGATCCTGCAGGATATTCACCAACCCGGAAACCGGCTCAGTAATCGGTATCACAACGGCCGGAAATTGTGTAGATGTTATTGTTTGAAGAACGCTTGATTCAGCCGGGAGGTATCCGATAATCCCATCAGCGTCAAGATTCTTGAGTCTCTCGAGAACACTTTCTGACTGCTCTGTTGAAAATGGAGGAGTGCGGAAAAGCGGACTGTAACGATAAAACGACCAATTCCCTCTCAAATGAGCATATTCCAAGATGCCGCGAATTATTCCACGATCTGCGGCGCGCGAACTATCAAGCATCAATATGATCTTTCTTGGACGATTCATACGGATTAGTGTACTTGAATCGCATCCGCAATGCAAGAAAATGATGCGCAAATTGGCGATACTTTTGCGCATATTGGAGTACAGACGCTCTGCATAATGGACTACAATTCACCAATCGTCCATTCATCATTATGTTATTATTTCAAGGAGATTTGATGAAGCCGTTTATCATCAGTCAAGACAGTATTGATCCCCATTCAGTTCCTTCACATGTGCTGGATACCGGCGCGTCAATCCCTGCTGTCGGACTGGGAACTTTTGGCTCAGATTCTGTAGATGCAAAGACCATCGCTCAGACAGTAAAAAACGCAATTGCTTTTGGTTATCGGCACATTGACTGCGCATCGGTCTATGGAAATGAAAAAGAAATCGGCCGGGAACTTGCCCAAATCATAAACAGCGGATTCATCAAACGCTCCGACCTGTGGATTACGTCCAAAGTCTGGAATAATATGCATAACAACGTCGTTGAATCCTGCAAACAATCACTTTACGATTTAGGGGTGGATTATCTGGACTTGTATCTGGTACATTGGCCTTTTCCGAATTTTCATCCGCCTAAATGCGATGTCAGCTCCCGCAGCCCTGATGCCAAGCCCTATATCCATGAGAACTATATGAAAACCTGGAGACAGATGGAACAGCTTGTTGAGATGGGGCTTGTCCGGCACATTGGTACGTCGAACATAACGATTCCAAAACTTAAATTGCTGCTGCGGGATGCAACGATTAAACCCTCCTGCAACGAGATGGAACTGCACCCGCATTTTCAACAGCCGGACCTGTTTCGGTTTTGCCTGGATAACGGTATTCGTCCCATCGGATATTGCCCACTCGGTTCACCGGGCCGCCCGGAACGCGACCGAACGCCGGAAGACACTGATCCGCTGACCGATGTGGTAATAACCGGTATTGCCAAACGACTTAACGTTGCACCAGCTGTTGTTTGCATCAAATGGGCCGTTCAACGCGGACAAATTCCAATCCCCTTCTCTGTTCATCATTACAAAGATAACCTTAAAGCCGTAATCAGTTCCCCGCTGACAAATGAAGAGATGCAGGCGATTGCCAAAATTGATAAAAACTGCCGTCTGATCAAGGGCCAAGTCTTTCTCTGGAAAGATAACCAGACGTGGGAAGACCTGTGGGATATCAATGGCGACATTACACCTGCTTAGAAAGGATTATGCCATGAAGAAAAGCTTATATGTAAGCGTCGGGGTATTCGCCCTACTGTACTGGATTCAGGTTGGCCATACAGAAACTCGGCCTGCACATTATGAAACAAACTGGCAGTCTTTATTTCAGCATGAGGCAGCTCCCGAATGGTTTCGTGATGCCAAACTGGGTATTTATTTTCATTGGGGGGTTTATTCGGTTCCGGCGTTCGGCAGTGAGTGGTATCCTCGAACTATGTATTTTAATGGCACTGGTGAGAACCGCCATCACATAGAAACTTATGGTCAGACCTCCCAGTTCGGCTACCATGATTTTGTCAAGGATTTTACTGCAGAACACTTTGACGCTAAAGAGTGGGTCGGCCTGTTTAAACAGGCCGGGGCACGATTTGCCGGCCCGGTGGCCGAACACCACGACGGCTTTTCAATGTGGGCCAGTAAGATCACCCCTTGGAATGCCGGGGATATGGGGCCGAAACGCGATATCACAGGCGAATTGGCCGCCGCTTTACGTGCCGAGGGAATGAAACTAATAACAACATTCCACCATGCACGCAACCTTCAACGTTATGCGGATAAACCCGGTGAAACCCGTTTTGAAGACAGTCACTACCCCTACCTTCCCGGCACAGCCACTGCCTCCAATGACCCTAAACTCCGACTGCTTTATGGAAATATACCCGAAGCCCAATGGCTGGAAACAATCTGGCTGGGCAAGCTCAAAGAAGTTATTGACAACTATCAGCCTGACATTATCTGGTTTGACAGTTGGCTGGACAAGATACCTGAACAGTACCGTCAGGCCTTCTGTGCATACTATTTGAATGCAGCACTGAAATGGAATCGCAACGTTGTTATTGTTCGAAAGCAGGATGACCTTCCAATCGAATTTACGGTCAATGATCATGAAAAATCGCGGGAATCCGGCACCTCGCCGCGCGTCTGGATGACCGATGACACCATCAGCACGGGAAGCTGGTGCTACACCCGTGATTTGCGGATTAAGCCGGCATCACAGGTTATTCACGCACTGATCGACACAGTCTCAAAGAACGGTATCGTTCTGCTCAATCTTTCGCCGAAAGCCGATGGGACAATTCCGGATGATCAGCGGGCGGTACTCCTCGAACTGGGTCACTGGCTCGAACAAAATGGCGAAGCGATCTATGCAACCCGCCCCTGGCTGACCTTCGGTGAAGGCCCCACTAAAGAGCCTGGCGGCGGTTTCGGCGATGCCGGAAAATTTCTAAGGCTCCAATACAGCGGAAAAGATATTCGCTACACCGTTTCCAAAGATGGAAAAACACTCTATGCACTCTTTATGGGCTGGCCGGAAACACCCGAAGTGACGCTTGAGTCTCTGCGTGTGCAGAATACCTCAGGCGCCGCCGGGGTAATGCTGCTTGGACACCCTAAGGCTGTTGAGTATCGTATTGACACGCAGGGAAAACTGGTATTAGTAATACCTCCGCTCCGTAAAGAACAACGGCCGGGCAGCTATGCCTATGCCTTTAAAATTTCCGGTTTTAACCTGACAATCGATCCCTTCACTACGCAAGATACTTTGACTTTGTCAGCCGAACAAGCAGTGCTGGAAGGCAAACAAATTACACTGGAAGAAAGAAAAGGCCGCTCAAATATAGGCTTCTGGGATAATCCATCCGAGAGTGTTCACTGGCTTGCGGCTGTGACTGAAGCAGGAAATTATCAGTTCCGGGGGGAATTCGCAGCCATAGAAACCTCCCGCCTGAAGCTTCAGATCGACGACCACGCGATAGCCTTTAACGTTCCCAAGACCGGCAACTGGGACACTCCGCAGTTTGTGGAGATAGGGACTATTCATTTTGATAAACCCGGAGTGTATCATCTTCGGTTATATCCGGAAGATGCAGCTCAGTGGCATGCTGTCAATCTGTGGCAAATTCAGTGCACTAAAACAAAGTAGATATCGCAGGTTAAACCCAATGTGCGGCTAATAAAGGATTCCATATGAAAACAATGAAAGGTGCAATTCTGCCGGGCAACAGCACGGCAGTATTAAAAGAGTTTGCAATTCCATCACCCGGACACGGCGAAGTGCTGATTCGAATGAAGTCGTCCACGATTTGCGGGTCGGATATTCGCTGCATCTATCATGAGCATTTGGGCAAGGGGCCGGAAGGGTATCAGAACGGGATGATCGCAGGGCATGAGCCGTGCGGCCAGATCGTCCAGACCGGGCCGGGATGCCGGCGATTCAAAGATGGTGACCGTGTGATTATCTATCATATCTCAGGCTGCGGCCTGTGCAATGACTGCCGCCGGGGGTACATGATCTCCTGCACCAGTGAAAAATACCGACGGGCGTATGGCTGGCAACGGGATGGCGGCATGGCCGAGTACCTGTTGGCCGAGGAAAAAGACCTTGTGCTGCTGCCCGATTCACTATCCTACTCCGATGGCGCCCAGGTCGCCTGCGGCTTCGGAACCGTCTATGAAGGGCTGGAAAAGATCGGCATCAGCGGAAATGATACAGTGCTGATTACGGGCTTAGGGCCTGTTGGATTGGCTGCGGCCATGCTGGCTCAGGCGATGGGAGCGGATCGAATCATCGGCAGTGAGGCCCTCGATGAGCGGATCGAGATTGCCAAAGGCCTGAACCTGTTCGATGCCGTCCTGAAGGCCGGGCCGGATAATGTTAAACAGGTACGGGAAATGACCGGCGGAATGGGAGCGGAAAAGACCGTGGACTGCTCAGCCAACGACAAAGCACGTCTGACCTGTATTCAGGCCGCCCGCAAGTGGGGCAAAATCGTATTTTTAGGTGAAGGAGGGACTTGCTCTTTTCAGCCATCTCCTGATATAATTCATGACCAGAAAACCATCTACGGCTCCTGGGTGACCAACATCTGGCGGATGGAAGAACTGGTCGAACGCATCGTTCGATGGGGCATCCATCCGGAAGAACTGATAACCCACCGCTTTACGCTTGACAAGGTTGCCGACGCTTATGCTCTGATGGCCAGCGGAAAATGCGGCAAAGTAGCAGTGGTCTTTGATGAAGAAGTGAAATAGGAAGGATTGACTTCTAAGGAAAGGTAAACGTATGGCAGAACAAAACGCTTCAAGTCATGAAAGTTTAAGAAAATCACCAAAAGTGATATCTCCAGAAATTATTGGACCTTTTATTTTAGTGACCTGTTTATTTGCCTTATGGGGTTTTGCCAATGATATTACCAATCCACTGGTCAAGGCGTTTAAGGAGATTTTCTTGATTAGTAATGCTCAGAGCAGCCTGGTACAGACGGCTTTCTATGGCGGGTATGCAACAATGGCTCTTCCAGCGGCATTATTCATTCGCAAGTACACCTATAAATCCGGTATTCTTTTGGGATTGGGGCTCTATGCCACGGGAGCTCTGTTATTTATACCGGCAAGCCTGATGATGAAATTTGAATTGTTTCTCACCGCATTGTATATTTTGACCTTTGGTCTGGCATTTCTTGAAACCACAGCAAATCCGTACATTCTTTCTATGGGTTCGGAAAAGACCGCTACTCGACGGCTGAACCTGGCGCAGGCTTTTAATCCGATGGGCTCCCTGATAGGCATGGTAGTAGCCAGTAATTTTATTCTTAAGAAACTATGGATCAGTCAGTTTCGTACGGAGCAAATGGCACAGCATCCTGAATATGCCACCATACTTCCCGGCCAAGTCGATGCCAAAATCAACGCCGCACTGGAAGCATTTCGTGCGTCAAATCCAGAACAGCACAGAATGAATCAATTAGCTGATTTGATGATTGTTCGTACGCCTTATGTCATTATCGGCTTGGTTGTTCTTGCATTCCTATTCATTTTTGCAATCAGTAAATTACCAAAAACCGGAAGCGATAAACATGTCCATTTCTTTGAAACACTTGGACGATTGTGTCGGAATTGGCGATATCTTGGCGGTGTTGTGGCTCAGACATTTTATGTGGGCGCACAGATTATGTGCTGGACATACATTATTCACTATGCCATGACTAATTTGAAAATGAATGCTGCCACCGCTCAGAATTACAACATTATAGCAATGATTATTTTCTGTTCGAGTCGTTTTATCTGTACCTATATGCTTAAATATGTCTCGCCAGCGCACCTTCTTCTGGTTCTGGCATTAGGCGGCATGGGATTAACGGGAGGTGCCATATTCGTCAAAGGGATGTCGGGATTATATTGTCTGATTGGGATTTCAGCCTGTATGTCATTGATGTTCCCGACGATTTATGGAATTGCACTGGATGGCATGGGAGAAGATGCAAAGCTGGCCTCTGCGGGATTGATTTTTGCGATTGTGGGTGGAGCGCTAATGCCGCCAATGCAGGGCTGGATTATCGACATGAAAGATTTTACCTTTGGATCGATGACGCTTGAATCAGTTCGAGTATCTTTTGTGCTGCCATTGATTTGCTTTATCGTGATAGCATTATATGGATGGATTGTAGCTGTTTTTCAGCCAAAAGCAATCAAGGCGGCATAAACATCTGAAGTTTTTGGTTATAATTAATGGTGAATAGCAGATTCATAGTCAGGAGACAGTTATGTTAAAACATATTCCCCGTATACTCAGTCCGGAGTTGCTGAAGATTTTGATGGAAATGGGCCATGGTGATGAGCTTGTGATTGCCGACGGGAATTTCCCCGCGGCCTCGATCGCACAGCGCCTGCTGCGGGCGGACGGTCACGGCGTGCCTCAGGTACTCGAGGCTGTCCTGAAGGTGTTTCCGCTGGATATCTATGTGCCAAAACCGGTCGCTCTGATGCAGGTCGTGCCGGGCGATAAGGTCGAAACCCCGATTTGGGAAGACTACCGAAAAATCATTAAGGCCAGCGGTGAAAAATTCACCGATTTCGAGAATGTCGAACGCTTTGCGTTTTATGAACGTGCTAAAAAGGCCTATGCGGTCGTCGCCACCAGTGAAGGTGCCCTCTATGCCAATATCATTCTCAAAAAAGGCGTAGTCGTCTAACACGTCCGGTTATTTTGAGGTATTGCCAGATAGTAGCTTAATTGCGGCGTGATGAGTCAATGCCGGAGAATACATTTTTTGAAAATACTCCGCAGGCGTGTCGTCAATGCACCGGGATAGAGCCGCTTATGTGTCTGTATAAATCGGATCCGCCGGCGTCGGTTCCAGATCCGGCAGTCGGCACACGGCCGGTTCATAACTATGCTCTTTCTTTCCAAGGTGCAGCCTGGACTGAATCGCCTGACGAAGCACTTTATGCAGAAAAACCACGCTGCCCCAGTTTCGCCCCGCCATCCGCCGCGGTTCCTGGCACAGGCGATGGAGCCATTCCAGACCACATCGACGCATCCATGCCGGTGCCCATTTTTTCGTTCCGGCATGAAAATCAAACGCCGCCCCGACACCGATGAGCGCGGCCGCCTGCACTTTGCCGAGATGAGCGAGCATCCATTTTTCCTGCTTGGGAGCTCCCAGACCAACCCAGACAATATCCGGCCGGGTTTCGTTGATGCGACGCACCGCTTCTTTGTCTTCTGCATCGGTTAATGGACGGAACGGCGGCGCATAAAAGCCCGCCACCTGAAGTCCGGGATAGCATTGCATTAAACCTGAGGCAAGTCGGCTGACAGTCTGCTCATTACCGCCATAAAAATAATGACGCAG
Organism: uncultured Pirellulales bacterium; assembly: GCA_964649955.1. GTDB lineage: Bacteria > Planctomycetota > Phycisphaerae > Sedimentisphaerales > Anaerohalosphaeraceae > T3Sed10-213. The sequence continues at coordinate 23,301 of CAZYQN010000019.1, read as the reverse complement.
ACCGGTCTGACATGAGGCTTGGCAAAGTTTCAGCATCAGGGCCGGGCCGGTTGTGCGGGACGCTTTATGGCCGCCCAACAGGTAAGCCGCCAGAACGATTCCCACTCCGTCCGGAAGCACCAGAGAGGACGCCCGTATCGCCTTGGCCATGTGTTTGTCACGATGCCCCAACAGAATGCTGAACGGATTAACCAGTGAAATCAGACGGCTTTGGCGCGTCTGTTTCCATAGGTTCACAGCATCAATGACCTCGTCATAGGACACAAAATCAAAATCGAATCCAAGGATGTTTTGCCGAAGATGTTCCATAAGCTCGTCCGTTAATTATTTGTTTACCGTAATTCTTCGGCGACCTGTTCGTCCGTATTTAGAAGGAACTTGCTCGATACAAAGGGGGATTCTTACCGAAACCGCTTATGGTGTCATCCGTAGAATTTTTGACAAAATGTCTTCAGGACATGGACAATTCAGGAGAAGTAATCCCCTCGGAAATTGCATATTTTGTCAGTTCAGCCAGATTTGATAGACCCAGTTGAGTCATAATTTTACGACGACGGGCATCGATGGTCTTAGGGCTTTTTTTCATAAAATAGGCGATTTCCCCTATCGATTTTCCATCAGTGAGCATTTCGACCAATTCTCTGTCATCAGGCCCGAGTTCTTTGCTTGTTTGCGTCTGGGGTTTTAGTATTTGCTGCAAATTGGAGGCCATAAGGCTGCGAACGCGCAAGCAATGATAAACATTTCCATTGGACACTTCATTGATGGCGGTCACTATTTCTCCAAACACGCTCTCTTTATCAACAAACGCTGAAATCCCTGCCTTTAGACCGCGATGGAATGTGACCGATGTAATATTTGCCGACAGGGCAATAATCCGGATTGAAGGATTGCGATGAAGAATGCGTTCTGCGGCAGCTATCCCATCCAGGGCAGGCATTTTCAGGTCCATGATAATGATGTCCGGATTGGACTTTTCTGAAATATCGACGACCGAAAGGCCGTTTGAAGCAGTGGCTATTATTTCAATATTATCATGCTTGCTTAGAAGATACTTCAGACCTTCCACGACAATACTGTGATCATCTGCCAATACAATACGTACTTTCTTTCCCGTGTTACTCATACCCTCGTACCTCGACCTTCAACAAAAACAAAATGAACACACCTCTATCAGACAAAGAATATATCCTGATAGACTGCAATACAAGACTATTTATCGAAAAAATCCTGATTTTCTAAATGAGCAAATGAGGCAAATGGAAGGCATTTAATACGGATGCAGATCGAGGAATTTCCTTGTGTTGTCTGTTTCCAGATAGACATATTCTTCTATCAGGCTTCACTGATTTAGAACTTTCCTATAAACGCCCATCAGACGCTCATAATAATGATTTTCTGTCAGATTCTCCTGTACCCACAGATAAGCCCCGCGTCCAAGCGATTCCTGAAGCGATGGACACTCCCATATCCGGCTGATCTTGGCTATCAAATCTTGAACGTCGCCCGGAGTAAAAAGCAAACCCGTGCTCTCATGGCTGACGATTTCGGGCAGTCCCCCGATCGCCGAACAAACAACCGGCTTCCCGATACTCATAGCCTCCAGAATGGAACCCGGAAGACCCTCATAACATACACTGGGGACAACGATTGCTGCGGAGTCCCGGATAAATGAGCGTTTCTGTTCTTTATCCAAAAATCCCAAATAGTCTACATTTTTCGGCAATGACTCAGGAGAAAATCCTTTCATTCCCACCGCTCCGGCCACTTTAAAGGGAATATGCTTGAGTTGTTCGGCCGCTTTAAGAAAAGTACCGATTCCTTTTTCTTCACTGATGCGTCCCAGATAACCGATATAGGATCCCGGCGTATAGGCGACTGAGCCTGACGATACCATATTGGGGATCACTTCGATCTGAGCATCAGGAAAACCATTCTCTATCAGCATCCGTTTTTGAAAATGCGTTTGAACATAAAACACGTTGACATACCGGTGATACCATTGCTTTGTACGAGCTACAAAGTTTCTCAATGCGTATCCTGCACTCTTGGCAATGTTCCGTTCACAGTTGGTCAACAAACACCACCATTCTTTGCCGCATGTACAACGTTTGCATAATTGTCCTTTTCTAAGCAGCAGCCCGTTTGGACAAATCAGTCTGTAGTTGGCACACCGCATAACAATCGGGATATTATACTCTCGGATAATCGGCAAAATTGCAGGGGATATCAGAGGGTAGAGATTTTGTATCTGAATAACATCGGGTCTGAACTGTTGAATAAACGACCGTATTTCGCGGCAACTGCGTAACGAATATAACCCGCTGAAAAAGGCTCCCGCCCTGCTGAAAACTGAATTGCCGATGTTTTGACTTGTTTTAGTAAAAGTAAAGACTTCATGTCCGCGGGATTGAAGCAGGGCTGCAATGGAATAAAACATTGCTTCTTCGCCGCTGAACGCAGCATATTCATTATGAATCAAACCGATTTTCACAGGTCTCTTCTCCGGATTGTATAAGTACAGCCGATCAAAACAAACAGCATATTTCCAATGTAAGAAACATACATTAATACATTTCCGCTGATGCCCAGCAGAAGCATCGCCAGTAATCCGTTGATCGACGCCGCATAGAGCCAGCGAGCCTGCGGATCGAACCGGTGACGGGCCGCCCCGCGAATCAGGGTTATCAAGAGATTCACCACAGGAATCATAAGCAATATAAAACCGATCCGGCCATAATCAAACAGAATGCGGAGGTATTCGTTGTGCGTATGTGTCCAGCCGCGGAATGTCGCATAGCCGAACTCTGCCGAGGAGGTTGCCCCGTCGCCTGTCCAGCGATTCTCAATCCCTGCCAAAAATTGCGGCCATGCATTCAACCGGCCCGACAGATTGACTATTTCCGGATCAAATGACACCAGGTCAGACAGACTGCCGTGTCCCTGATGAAAGATATTCTGCTGTACAGGCTCCGTGTAAAAAGCCGCTATTCCCAACAGCACGACTATCGTTCCGAATGCACATTTGATATGCCATTTCAATGCATTATATCCGAAAATCACAATAAACGGCAGTGCGAGCAAAGGCATTCGCGATTCGGTAAACAACAGAATCAGGTAGTAAATCCCCAACAAAATCCACGTCATCAGTGAAGCACGTTTCAGATCGGTGCTTTCACAAACTGCCAGCAATGTAAATGTCATTGCAATCCCGGCAATCGTATACCATCCCGCCAATGCCGTCAAAGACCTCGAAGACAAAACTGCCGAAAAATACAGAAGGATGGAAAACAAAGCCAAACACCGAATACTTTTCCGTATGGAGACAATGCTGCACTGCTTGAATGACGAGCTGGCAAAGAAGGTAAGAAGCGGAGTCAAAAAAATACAAAAACGCTGGGCGGCATCCCGATTGGAAAAGTCCGTCTTATAAACCATCCATAAAATCCAGGGAATCCATATCCACCAGTTACAGCGTACCGGCGCACGAAATTGATGAGGCAACAGAAAAAATACAGATACAATCAATACTATTGTCCATGCCCACCCGCGAAATGAAAACCCACCGATGCTGATCTCTCCTATTTCGGCAAGCACCGTAGAGATAACCACTATGCCGACCAAAAACAGCTCCAGGGGGAGGCCGACGCCCATCAGCCTCCCCCGCTGTAAAACAGGAACACAGGAAAGAAGATTGGTCCGGGATTTTATTATGGTTCCGTTCATCTGAGAGCCGAGTTCAGCAAAGACCCTTTACAATCTGAATGTTTTATCGCTGACTCCCCCTGCTTAGATGATACTCTTTTCAGGCATTGTTGATATGCATCGCGAATCGATTCCGCACAGCAATCCCACGTATAGCCGGCCGCTTTTTGCAATGCTCCGCGGCTTAGCCCTTCGATGATCGCAGGGTCCTCCAAAACCAAATCCAGCACGCCGGAAAACCCGCTGATAACCTCTTCCGGCCGTCCGACGGGAAGTGCAAAACCGCAACGCTGATCCACAACATCACCCATCCCGCAATGTTTCAGGCACAGAACCGGCACTCCAAGCGATATCGCTTTTATGACGGTTGCAGATGTTCCTTCCAGAAGACTGGTGAAGGCCAGCATATCGCTGTTATTGAGAATCTCATTGGCACGCTGCTGGTCCACCCATCCGTACCAAATACAGCGTTCCGCAATCCCCAGCGTTTCAGCTATCGCCCTCCAACGACCCGTTTCGGGTCCGTCGCCGACCAGGTGAAGACACAGTTTATCCGATCGACGGGTGCGTGCCGCCGCATACAGCAGCAGTTCCATTGCTTTTCCCGAAATGCACCGGCCGATCCAGGCGATATTCAGCGGCCGTTTCTCAGAATACTGATGAACTTTTCCCTCTTGGCAATCTGCGGCCTGCTCATGCAGCAGTGTCGATGCCTTACGGTACACACGCTGAAGATTATGCTGATCGTGGGAAGTTTGTGCAAATATAACCGCCGCTTTGTTAACGGCTCGGCGAACCGTCGGCGACCAACGAAACTGAAATGCCGTAATTGTATTTTTAAGAATATATTCGATTCGCCGCCGCAGCTCAAGCCCCGCTGTTAACATCCCGGGGACACAATACGTCCCCCCCATCGGCCCCCAAACAAACGGACGATCCAATCTCCACAGGAACCCCGGGGTTCTGAAGGAATTGGAGCGAAGATGATGTACCAGATCGAATCGATACAAAGCATCCAGACGCAAAGCACGCTTATACGCTTCCTTTTGCCAAATCTGATAGTCCAGATTTTCGCCGATCGGCAGCGGAGGCCGTTTGCGTTTGAATCCCTCAACCCTTCGGCGGCGAATAAACTCAAAATGCAGTGTCTCGGCCAGTTCCGGATGTTGCACCGTATAGGCCTCAATCTCCCGGCGATATTGAGTCTCTTCGACCAGTACCCACAATTCAAACCAACGGCTTAGCCGCGATACGGTCTGCCAGACTGCACCCGGAGCATGCTCCCGCACCGGGCTGCATTCATACGCTTCCACCAGAATTTTCGGTCGCTGAATACCCATCGGCCCCTGCTTTCTATACCCCTGCCGTTTCCAATTCCTGTTTACACGGCTCAGGTATCGCCTTTCCAACAGTCTGCGGGATTTTCTTGCGACAGACAAAAATCGTATCCTGACAGAGCGTTCTGCCCCAGCCAAGCCGGTTGAGCAGTCGATCCGTGATTTCGTGCGCCGCCGCAGGGATCCACATCGGGTACCCGTCATGTGCCGGCAATGCTCCGAACGCATAGGTCTTGATGATCTCAAAGTCCGCCGCATCCAGTAAAGCATCAACTTCTTGATTATGCATCGTATGGAAAGGCTTACCCAGCAAACGAGCCAGCCCGAACAACGGACAGGTTTGATTTCGATGGTTATTAAACACGAATAGCCCATCATGAGACAAATGCCAGGCCAGGGCATCAGCGGCTTCCAGACGGAGCTGAGGTTCGGCATTGGGGAAGAAGCGAAACGCCGTAATCAGATTGAATTGCTGGCCTGCCAGTACATCATCTCGCGTGATATCCGCCTGAATTACACACACGTCGGGATGTTTCTGCCGGCATTGATGAAGCATACTGTCTGAAACATCGATACCCATACACTGGTGAACCCGATCTTTCATTGCACCAAGGATACGCCCTGTACCACAGGCAAAATCGAGATAATGAACTTCTTTCCCCGAAAAATATGTGTTCACAATATCATACAAAGCAGCCTGTTCTTTCTGCCACAAATACTGTCTCCAGCAAAATGTTTGAAATCGCTGATCATACACTTCACCCTTATTACCGGATGTATGTGAAATCCTGTAATCTGAAACCATTCCTGTGTATTCCTTTCTACTGTTCATTGTTCTGTATCACTATAATCGTATACTGTCAGGTCATCGCGGGATACAACATCCTCATCAGTAGTGCCCCGGTACCGCTTTGCATCCATGACAGGACTTTTCCTGCTGACCATTGTTTCTTCATAACCATTCGTCCATAAGCCCGAAGAAAACAATGTAATTGTGCTGTATCCAGGGGCACACCGCTGCCCTGTTCATATCCGGCCAGGAAACACATGACGCGCTCTGTAAATAACAGGCCGCCCCGCATCAAAGATCGCTGTTGCAGCAATAAGCTGCGTATAAACTGAGCCGCATCCAGATAACGGCTTGCCTGCGTACACTTAAACGCCAACGCCGGACTTGTTTCCCAGTCCAGAATGACCAGTTTCTCCCGCTGTGGATCATAGCACAGATTTACAGCATTGAAATCGCCGTGAACAATAACCCGGTCGGAAGGTTCCCCAAGCCATGGAGCGGGAGCCGTGATAATCAGCTCAGATGGCAGTACCAGGCGGCGATGCAGCATACCCAGCGAAAAACCAATCCGGCTTATCAGTTCCGATGAAACGGACGATTGAGCAAGCTTCTCTTTGAGACTTATCAGTCCCGGCAGATACTCCAGGGTGATCGTCTCGTTTTGCGGGTCTTCGTCCACAATATGAGGCACATCGAAAAATGTACTTTTCAAAGACAGCTCATACGCAGCGCGATGCAATGCAGCCTGAGGACGGCCCGCCTTTTTTATCACTGCACGTCCATCGTTGCTCATTTTTAATTGTTCTTGTTTCATAAGTTCACGCCGCTGCTATGCGATTCTCCGTCTGCCGCTGTTTTTCCCCGGCAAATGCCTGTACCGTATTGATAACCAAAGTCGAAAGTGTATAAACCCCATAGGCACATGCATATCCTGTCACACCGTATCGAGGTATCCATAGGAATGCCGTCACAATACACAACACCGTCGCGTAGAGGCTTGATGTAACCAATTGCTTCGATTGTTCCGTTGCCGTCAGCAGCGAACGCAATGGCGCGTTGGCTGCCCGCAAAAATGCCGCCGCCGAAAACACAGTCAGCGTTCCGGCATATCCGCAGTACGATGATCCATAGACCATCCCGACCAGAGGGTCACCGTATCGATAAAGAATTAAAGACAACAGCACCCCTGCCGTCATCATCATCTGCACAAGCAGCAAAGTCTGGCGCCGTACTTCAATAAATCCCTTTTGCTCAATCGTATCGGCAAATCGCGGGATGAGGAAATGAATCATCGACTGCATAACCGGCCGCAAAAAAGACGACACCATCCCCAGTACCCCGGCCACCGCCACAACGCCGCTGTCCCACCACAGCAGTGTGATCCACGGCAGCAGATGTACACCGGCATAATTTAAAAACGTCCCGGACAAAATCCACCGGCCCTGCTCATAATTTTTCCGGAAATCCTGCCCCCACACCGAGATATCCAAGGCCGCACAGCCTTTCAATAATATCCCCCCCGCTATGACAAACAGTCCATACCCCGTACACATTAACACACAGGCCGAGCGGATATCCAGCCATTGTCGGCAATAAAACACCAGCAGCATAATCCCCAAAACCGTTTGCGTCATTGCTCCGATCACAAAAGAAGCAAAATAACGAAACTGCGCCAGCAATAATGTTCTGACAAAATCCGCCGTTAACAGGCTGACCAGAACACCGGCAAAATATCCGAATAAATTGCCAAGATTCTCTGCCCCGCCCATCCTTCCGGTCACGACAGCCGCCGGCCACAGTCCCAGCACCAGCAGCAGCGTAACTCCCGTGTGCTGCACCAGTGCACTGCCCAGAAACGTTTTCTGTTCTTTGCCCTGCAAACGCGGATACAGCACCGAAAACGGAACTGAAACCAGGCTGCGCTGAATGACTTTGGCAAAAAATACAAACGTCATACACAACACAAATATTCCGAATGGCTCTTTACCGCAGGCGCGTGCCAAGAGAATACTGCTCAACAAAGAGATCGCGCTGTAGCCGGACTGGTCAATCAGCACCAGCAACCCTTGACCCAATAGTTCGCCGTCACCCCGCCGGAATCGGCTCAGCTGGCTATGCACCCATTTTTTCATACCCCTCCTTCTTCGGCACGGATAGTTCTGAACACACCCTGTGACCGCTTTGAGCAAGTGCAAGCAGCATTTGTTTTTCATAACCGTCATGCCGGATTCTTCCATATTTATCGATCAGACGGGCAAAAAGAGTCAGCGTCCTGCCCGCACTTTCAAATGAATCGCCCGGCTGTACATCCACTCTGAGCCGATGCGAAACATTCGCATTCAGGTCATAGACAGGAACTGTCATAGAGATCATTCCTTCACGGCATATCTTCGGATCGGGGTGACTCCATAACCATACCTGCCCCGTCTGATCCGGACAGGCATTTGAAAAATGCAGCCCTCGGAATCCAAGCGACTCGGCGGCAAGACAAACTGCTTCCCACCACTGTTCCAGTGTGTCAGCCTTTTGGAAATGCAGCTCTACAGTATCACAGCGGTGGCATTCATGCCGCATTTGTGTTTTGATAGAGGCGTTTTTTCTTAATCCGGCGATCATTTCGCGAAAGCGAACCGCACCGACCTTTCGAAATACACATACGATCACCGTAAAAAAGGCAATAAACAGTCCCAGTGCAAGCACTGAAGGCACGACCAATTGCACAAGACCCGCCATCGCCCCGCAAAATGTCAGACCGTAGATTATCAGCACAGCCTGCCACTGGGAATAGCCCATCTTCAGCAGTCGATGATGAAAATGGTTTTGATCGGCTGAAAATACTGAACGTCTCTCAAGATGCCGCCGCAGCATTACCAGCAGGGTGTCCAGAACCGGCACCAGCAGTGCCGTCAGCGGAGCTGAATATAGATTGATCGGCCCGTTCTGCATGATCTGTAGCGAGGCTCCTGCCAGCAGAAATCCCAAAAATAAACTTCCAGAATCACCCAGAAATATTCTGGCCGGATTGCTGTTAAAGACCAGAAAACCAGCCAGTGAGCCGCTGACAACAAATAAACAAAATGCCAAAAGACTGTTCCCGATGGTCAGTGCTGCGATCCCCAAAAATATCAGAACAATCGCACCCACCCCCGACGCCAGTGCATCCAGTCCATCGGTCATATTGATGGCATTAGTCAGCCCGATCAGCCACAAAATTGATACTCCCCAGGATACAACAGACGGAAACACAAATGTCGTTGTCCCCAGTGAAAATGATTCGACAGTCCCTCCTGCCATACACAAATGGACCGCCGCAACACATTGAAATACCAGCTTTTGCCGCGCTGTCAACCCGCGCAAATCGTCCCACAATCCCACCGCAAACATCAAGAATGCACCTGACAACAGCGGCAAACCGTCAGGCCAAAGCCGCAGCAGACCGCAGGCATCAGCCAGCAGAATCACCATCAGTGAAATGACAAACACGGCAACACCCCCAAACCGTGGGATCGGTATCGAATGAATCTTTCGCGTATCAGGCACATCCACAATACGGAAAGTCCGTGCAAACCGGATTGCAATCGGCATAAAAGCCGCCGTCAGAACCGCGGCCGCTATATAGCCGCTGAAATTAAGATTCATTTCGTTCATAGACGCTGACACTCATGAAGCGGATTGATTTCTTCCTTAAAACGTTCAATAGAAAATCCCGAAAGCATCCTGACTCTGCCGCTGCCCGGCTGCCATATCTGGTCATGTTGATAACAACTGTGGCGGTTTTTGACATGGTTAATAATCACCGCCGACAGGGGAAAACCGACCGACTCATGCAATTTTTTCATCGAAAGAGCGGTCTTCTGATCGGCACATTCTCCGTGCATGACCATAATCACAGCATCGGACAAACAGGATAAAATCAGCGATTCAGGCAGCGATGCAAATGCTTCCGAATCCACTAAAATACGATCATATCGGGAGCGGAGACTCGTGAGGAGTGAATGAAAGTTCTTGTTGTTCATCAGATACATCGGATTGGCCGCAGAGTGTCCACACCCCAGAATATCCAACCCCTCGACGAAAGCAGATTGAACGGCCTCCGCAAGGGTGCATTTCTCATCGATTAATTCACGAATACCGCAGCCGGACGACAGACCAAAGATTGTTCTCAGCCGAGGTGATGAAAAATTACAATCCACCAGCAGGGTTCGAAGTCCTGCACCGGCCAGCGTTATCCCCAGGTTAGCCGCAACCGTACTTTTTCCATCCCCGGGCCGTGCGGAACAAATATGCAGCATTCGGGCTCCCTGCTTGAACGGCCCCCAATAAATTGAGGTGCATACTTTGCGAAAGAGCTTGGCCGACGAAGAATCCGGACAGGTATAAGCAACCAGTTCAGGCTGCACCTGCGGGGGCATCTGCGGGATCACGCCTGCCACAGAACATTGGAGTACTGATTGAACTTGGCGATCGCAGCAAAACCGTCCATCCAATAGATCCCGCAACAGTGCAATACCGAATCCCAACCCCACCCCAACCAGTCCCGACACTGCCAGTACACGCCGGACATCGGGAAAGGACTGGTGCGTTGAAGGTCTCGCCCGCTCAAGGATATGAATGTTGAGTGCACCGGCATTTTCAGTCACGTCGATTTCCCGAATCCGTTCATCCAGCAGATCGCACATCTTTTTGGTCTGCTGCCACTCTGATTCAAGCATCAGGTATTCAGATTGTTTTTCATTAATCTCGAGGGCAGCCTTCTGCTGCTGTTGAAAATGTCCCTGTATCTGTTCATACTTTTGGCGTGCTACAATACACTGCTGCTGAGCCATCGTCAACTGGGCTTGCACATACTCTTTCTCGATAGACTCCAATTGTTCAAACGTGCTGGCAATCTTGTCTTCCATCGCCTGAACCGAGGGATGCTCCGGTGTCAGGACTCGCAGCAACTTCTCCAATTGAAGCTGAAGAGTATTAATCTTGTTTCTCAGGACGGTGCTTTCCGAAGCTCCAAGGGAAAATGTTTCTTCGGTCTTCCTCGCTTGGATATACTGACGCAACTGCACAGAATCCGAAGCCATCGCTTTGACTGTGGCATAATTGGCCTCAGCATCCAACACCGCCAATTGCGCCCGCGTGACAGCTTCCGATAACTGCATCAGGCGGCTCGAGACGGCGTCTTCCTTGGTACTGTTGAATATGATGGACTTATTGTTTTTCTTAAACTCTGCAAGAACCTGCAATTTGTCCTTCAATTCCTGATCTGTACGGACCTTTTCCTTCTGGAGAATATCCAGCAGTTGTCCGGAGGTGCTGCGAACCTTTCCCTCACTGCATGCCTTATACGCATCAGTAACAGCATTGGTCACATCGGCCGCTTCCTGAGCATCCGGCGAGGTAAACGACACCGCTACGACATCGTCCTTTTTCCCCACACTGACCGACAATCCGTGATCCAGATACGCGATACAGTCCGGCTTTTCCGCCAATCTCCGCAACGATTCGGGGCACTGGCCCTGGCGGATATTTTGCAGAACATCCTCATAGACGGCGCTGGATTTGAGGATCGTTGCCTGCGTATAAAGATAATTCTTGGTGTTTTTATTTTCTTGCGACTCTTTGAGCAATTGCGGAAGAGTTTGTTCAATATAAAGCTTTGCCGAACTGGTATAGAGAGGTCGTGCCATACGAACAAAAACTCCCCCGGCTGTCAACGCTAACGCCAGTACCGCGACAATACACACACGATTGCGTAAGAACAGCCGCAAAATTGCTTCATAGGGAAGCGTCGTTTCAAAAAAACTGCCTTCCTTCGCGTCTTTTTGAAAATTCAACGTATTGTTTTTGGAATCGTCCGTGTCGCAGTCCTTTCATCCTTACTGATTGTAGGTAACGCCAACACTGGCCCGTAATTGAAGAATATCGGCCAAAAGCAGATTTCTACGTGTTTGCGGGGTGTGTTCTATAGCAACGACATCTCCCGGCTTAATCGCCACGGTCATCGCTGCGGCAAAATCGGCGCCGGGCTGAATACTCACAACCGCATCATAAACACGACCATCCGCACAAGGCCGATAGATATGAGCAAAACACGGATTTGCCGTCTCGTTGACGCCGCCGGCAAAGGCCAGTGCCTGCGGTAATGTGTATCGGGCATTGACGGGATAGGGGTAGGTCCCTTGCTTATTCACCAGACCGATGACCGTAATACTTTGTTCCTGAATTTCTTCAACCTCAACAATATCCCCTTCCATAAGTCCGGCATCGGCAAACGGAATATTTAATCCCTTCACCGGCATCAGCAGACTTCTTCGCGTTTCGGAATTCTCTTCATAATGGTCATTCTGAGAATTGGTAATACGAATAACCGCAGCGCCCTTTTCAGAAATGCCGCCGGCCTCCATCAGCAGCGACAGGAGCGTCATCTGATCGCCGCGTAAGGAGTATGTACCGGGCTTATTAACCGCCCCGGTAATGCTGACATACTGTTTTTGATACTCAACAACACGGGTTACAATCACCGGCGGGCTGACCAGGTACCGGGGATAATAAGCATTCTGAATAGCAAGCTCCCCTTCCAGCAGGGTCTTTCCGGCCACTTCAACCAGGCCCGTGATCGGCAGTACAACCGTACCATTCGTTCCCACACGTGTTAAAAACCGCTGGGTCTGTTCGATTCGCCCCGATTCTGCCAATTCATCCGTAACGATCTGTACCGTCGAGGGCATTTGCAGTTCGAGCAGATCCCCGCAGCGAATACGATATTCCTCTCTGGGCCGGATAGTCTGATTCAGAAAATCTTCATCGAGCGTAAACCGCATCGGCCCGGCATTATAGAACGCTTCCAACTCACTGCCGGGCGGCGTAGGCTGCATGGACGGCCCCAATAGACCGCACCCGCTGACAACACAAAGCACACTCAAAAAAAACATGCGAAACATACCCAAAAGCCTCTTCTTCCTGTATTTCTGATACACTGCATACCACAAAACAGCATCTCTTAGCCGGAATTTTCGACAAGACAGGAGAATCGCTTGATAAGGAAAAAACTTGCACAATTGGGGGTTTTTTCGCAGCGATAGTTCCAAAAAGCCTTTGAGTTTCCAGGTCTGTGAGCTTTAATCCGTACAAATTCGCTACATTCAGCACAGTGAGCACTTCACTTAGCCATGCCCGGTAATCTTACTGACCCTATACGGGGATTCAGCCAAACACATAGATATGAGATACTTCAGAAGAAGGCTTGCCGTATGATACTTTGGCTCTGTCCGCTGCCATAGCATACTAAGACACCTTCAAACAAAATGACCCCGCCTGCAATAAGTGCAGACAGGGTCGTTACTGTTTTGTTTTACAGAATAATAATGGATTACGGGGCGGCAACCTTAATACTCACCGGCAGACCTTTATCCGGAGAGATCAAAAGATTTTTCACAACATAAGAAAGCGTTTGGGCACTGCCGTTTTCACCCATCGCTGCCTTAACCAGCACAGAAGAACGGGCCGGAACCGATATTTTCGCCGGTCCTGCCTTACCGCTTCGTTCAAACTCCAGATCCAGCATTGATGCATTGGAAATAATAAACCGACCAGTATTGTCTTGTATTTGGTGGACTTTCGATACCGATACGGATGCCTCATAAATCGGCCTCAAATACGTTTCCCGCCCAACCAATTGATTTTTATACCACACCACAGTACGTCCGGCAAACAGCGCCTCACGAATCGCCTCAATGCTTCTTTCTTTTGCCAGCACCAATGTCACTGTTCGATGCTCAAGCGGCGTATATATCTCATATAGCGATGGCTGATGAATATCCGAGTTGCCCAGCATGGTCAGATTTTTATCCAGACACCACTGATGTGCCTGAGGATAATAGGTCCCTCCGTTTGCCACTTCCATCCCGTGCAGCCACTTATTCTCATACATTTTGGTCTGAACCTCCTCCCATTGCCCCTTGTCAACCCCCTGCCAGGTATGGTGATTCCAAAACACAAATGCACTCTGTTCTGCAGCAACCCGGACTGAGTCCAATACATCCGGATTATCAATCGGCCCGATCTCAGTAACCAGTACGGCATTGTAATGACCCGGAGGTGTGCTCTTGGTAATCTCCGCCCCTTTAATCAGCAGCACATTCATCTCTTTGGATTTAGGCAGTGCAATTTCATACGGCCGTTTATGGTTGGTCGGGATATCATCTTTATGCGGCTGATATTCGATATGATCTGACAATGCTATCGCATCCAGCCCCTCGCGCCACGCTTCATCCACACGTACCGTCGGCCAAACAAGTCCGTCCGAAAATACAGTGTGCATATGTAAATCACACACCAGCGTCTTATACTCCGCTGTATCGGGAAAATAGGGTATGGAAGAACGCTGGGCCGATAGACTTGTCAGCCCACACAACACCATCATGACCAACACGATAAAACGAAGTGTCCTCATTGTACAACTCTCCTGAAAAAGTGTTTAAGAAAATACCGGTTCATTTCTTTTCATTCACGCCAGAAGTCTTCTGGTGCAAAGCCTGGACTTGCTCCTTAAGCCATTCAGGACGATCCGTTGTGATATGGGTTATCCCCATCTCAAACATCCGTATTGCTTCATTGGGATCATTGATCGTCCATGGATAAATATCCAGTCCGGCCGCTCTGACCGCCTTGACAAAATCCGCCGTCAGCGGATTATACTGCACTGCCAGACCCTCCAAACCAGCCTTCTTAGCGGCCCCGATCAACGTTTCTTCATACGGCAGAACCTTCTGTGTTTCTTTGTCTTTGCGGGCACCTACCAGCCAATAGGTCGGCACATTCGGCATTAACCGCTTGAAGTCGCTGACCACCTCGAAGTTAAAGCTGATCAATATGATCTGTTTTTGCTTGCCGCCGGACTTAATCGTTTTCACCAAGTGCGGCAAAATCCTGCTGTCGCTCTTAACCTCAACATACAACGTCTTGCCTTCCGGAATTGTTGCAATGATTTCTTCCAGAAAAGGAATTTTCTCCCCCGAATATTTTTCGCTCTTATATCGGCCTGCATCCAGCTTACGAAGTTCCGGCGAGACCGTCTGCTCAACCTTTAAGTCAACCCCCGATATCCGCTTGGTATCCTTGTCGTGAATCACAACAAGACGTTCATCGGCGGAAAGATAGACGTCAATTTCCGCCGCATCCGCTCCCAGTTCCCACGCCAGTTTTACCGACGCAAGTGTATTTTCAGGCGCCAGCCATGAAGCTCCGCGATGTGCAATATAGGCAGGCATTTTTTTCTCCGTCTCTAAGGGATCCGCATAAACACCGATGCTGTTTGACACAAAACGGGGTTTGCCGCCGCTGGGCCGGTTTAAAAGCCTCGGTTCCCCGTTTTCATCTGCAACCGCCATCGCCGAAGAGCCTCCACCATCCAGACACATTCCGTCAGACGCCCCCAAACGAGTCAGCCAATAAGCAACCTGAGCATAGGTAGCCCCCATGCTGTAGCCGGGCTGACGTCCGTCAATCACCATCCAGTACAGGATTCGCTTGTCCTGCGAGAGTCCCACCGCCGTTCGCGGATGCCGGGCGCCGCCCTCTTCAAAAAGAGCGTTTCCGCCTGCCAGCAGTAACGGCCCCCCGGCAACGGCATTCTGAAATGTCTCAACCGGCATAGCGTCGCCTGCACGATACAGCCCTGCATGATTATCTGATGTGATCCCTAAAATCGCAGACCCTGCATCACCTTTTGTCCAATCGTTCGGCGAAACGAGCTGCCCGTTGGAAACTACAAGCCCGATAGCATCCTTCGGCTCCATCTGACCGGCACAGCATGGGGAAAAGAAATTGGCATTGATCGCCGCGGCCAGTTTA
The DNA here is from genome assembly GCA_964649955.1 of uncultured Pirellulales bacterium. GTDB lineage: Bacteria > Planctomycetota > Phycisphaerae > Sedimentisphaerales > Anaerohalosphaeraceae > T3Sed10-213. Next base: position 7,623 of record CAZYQN010000019.1, on the reverse strand, counting down.
TGCTCCTTCAAAAAAATTTCGGTCGGCTGGCTGTCCGTCTCCAGCGGGGTATCACCATTGGGCGGTGTGCTGAAAAAAGCGATTCCCGGCGCGTCCAGATTCACCCGCAGGGCATAAAGTGCAAGAGGAGAATCGGTTTGCTCGCCTGTCATTATGGCCGTTTGCTCAATGCCGGAAAACAAGGGATGCCATTCAATCGCGACCTCACTCGCCGACAAAACGGCAGAACAAAACGCCACCCACACTGCCGCACTGATACTTATCCACCATGCCGCCTTAGTTTTCGTCATATTCATTGAATCCCCGCTCATCATTAAGGTACACTCCCAAAATCCATTTATCCGGAAGCCGGTAACGATTATACCACTAATGACGCTTGGTTAATAGACTTTTGTTGCAGCTTCTTGACAGGTAGCGACATAATTACTCTGCGAGCCATCCCCTGCCCCCCCGGTGTACCAGCGAATCGGCACGTCATGTCCTTCTGTCTGCTGGATCGGTGACACGTGCCCATCCAGCCACAGCGTATTTGAATAGCCTGTACCTTTCGGTGAATACGGGGAGACATCCTCAATCTCGTCGGACGTTCGACCATGCCGGAAACACTCCAGCAAGGCATCCGGATATTTTTCACGGTTGGCTACACGCCATTGGGTCAGATTGAAAGGATTACCCGGCTTGACCAGAAACATATCGCCGTTATTGTCCAGCTTCTGCTCAAAATGATCCTGCATGACGATCATTTGTGCCGGTTGTTTAATCCGCGGCAGGATACGATTGGCCGAGAAGCCATTGAGTCCGAAATGGGCCCAGTAATAAATTTCAACCTCATCGGAGGCATTCCATGTCTGTAGTTTGTATCGCGAACTGGGACAATGAAACACATCCATATTACCGGCATAGGGCTGATATGCAATTCCCCAGTATGCCTGGATATCATCTTTGTCGTACATTTGACCGGGGTTGTCTTTTTTGAACCAATATCCGCGATTGGGACCCCAGTGCGAACGTTCGTTGTTTTCATGAGTATACGCTAAAAACGCCGTGCCGAATCCCCGTTGATGTGAAGCGCAGACGATTTTATGAGCATATTGTTTGGCCTTGCGCAACGAAGGCATCACAATTGAAAGCAGCAGTGCGATAATGGCAATCACAACCAACAGTTCGATCAGGGTAAAGGCTTTCTTGTTCATCCTGTCCATAACTCTCCCTTATGTATTGAGTTTAAAGAAAATCCCCGTCACTTACGACCGTCGTATGAGACGGGGACTCCAATCGTCTCTGAATTGCTTCTGCAAATTTACTGCAGCCAGGACTCGAGAAATTCCATCAAATCCGCCGTATCCACGACCCCGCTGTTGTCATAATCCCAGCGGCTGTCGAATGACACGCTCTGTGCCTCGGTCTGCCATACCCGAGAAAAGGCCGCAAAATCATTCATCTTCGTTGAGGGCTGAATGTATGAGAATGTCCAGTCTGAATTAAACGGAACATAAGCAAAGATGAAATCTGTGTCGTTCATTGTCTGCGTGGCAGACAGTTCCATACAGGACACAATAAAGTCACCGTTGTCGCCGGTATAGCTCATCGCATAATGTCCGGGCACGCCTAAGGTCCGGTCATATGCATTCAGCATCAACACCCCCTGCTCAGGACTGCCGCCGGGGATCGTCAGTTGATAAATGCCTTTACCCAGACGTGACACAGTCGCTCGGCCATTGGTTTTATGCATCACACCGCCGCTGCCGACATGGCCAATCATTACCTTGTCGCTGCTATAGGGCAGATACAGGTATCCGAACCGCTCCGCAATGTACCCAAATGCTCCCATATTGGTCCGCGTTACAACCTCCCAGCCTGTATTATCAGCCGTCGGGGCTGCCGAAGCCGTAGTGTTCTTGGCTATATTCTGAGCTGTAACAAACAATACTCCGTCTGCGGCACTCACACCGGAGAGTGAAACACGATAGGTCCCTGCCAATCCCCCTGTTCCCGTTTCGACCGCCGGGGTTTTGCCGCCGGATGCCGCAACCGCCAGAGTGGTATCAATATGCCCTCCGGAAAAGCCGTCGCTGTAGGGAAACCACGCCGCCGCAAAATCCGATTCTCCTTCAGTCACCGTTGAGGCCGCCTTGTGAACCACTACACCCTGACTGCCCTCTTTGACGGCCCGATCCGTTGACACTGTCGGCACATACGTACTTCCCGAATACGTCCGGGCGGCCTGCCTGGCCGTCGCCAGCAGAATACCCTTCTCAATCGGCAACTGATAGCCGTTGCGGGCCATCCCGTAATCGCCGCTGTCATAATGGAAGGACGACAGATAATTCCGGCTGTTCAGCGTATAAATCCCGCCCAGCACCGTCGCGGTGTTATTAACCACTGTAAAATCACCTGCTGCCATTCCGGCAACCTCGACGGTCCGGTTCAGTCCCGGAGCAGACGGAGCCTCTGCAAACGGAATGAACGCAAATGTAAATGCTTCATACAGATTTGTCTGCACACTGTAGGTCGTTCCGTTGTCAATCAGCAGGTCGCGTGTCTGAATCAGCCAGTCATTGCCATCCGGCTGATACGTAATAATATTGTCATCCGAATAGGATCCCGGCCCGGAACAAACCAGCAGCGTCCCCGTTTGGGGGCTGTGACCGTCAATGCTCAGCCGGTAGGTACCGGCGGATTCGAACTTGATCTTGAAATTCTTCGTTCCGTTGAGCACACCTCCGCTGCCCCAGATAACACCTGCAGCAATCCCCGGCGTCTCATACGGTATATAAATATAATTGAATGGATCCTGTTCCCACGACGCGCCGTTAACACCGTTGTCGTGCGTGGTAATCATCCACCCACTGCCGTCAAAGTGCGGGCTTGCACTGGCATAGTTGTCTTCATTCTTGCCGCCGCAGACAATCAGAACCCCGTCCCGCAAACTATCTACACCCGGAATCGTCAGCTTCCAGGCGCCTTTGGCCGTCACTGCAAACAGGCTGCCGCTGAACGGATACGGCCGATTCATCCCCGCCGCCGAAACCAGTGTTTCATTCAGTACCACCGGACCGGAACCGTGAACCACCCAGATATCTCCGTTATTGTTCAGATTCAGGGCACGGCCGCCGATCCAGCCCCCGCTGAATGGGAAATACGCCACACCCACATTGACATTATCCTCGTCCCCGCCGGCATATCCCGCATATCCCAGTGATGTGGTAAACAGTGCAATCCAGGCATGAGTCTGACCGTATCCCATCGCCGGCGTATGGAAATTAAGCTGTGCACCGTTCTGCCGTCCGTTTTCAGCAATTGACACAATATGCACACCGTTAAGGAGATCATCTTCAAGCGAACTCCCGATGCGCACCACATAATCGCCGCGGTTGGACTGCCCGATAGCGGCATTCGGATCGTTAACGGACATCATCGCCGTCCGCTGACCAACCGGGATATTCAAAATAATCTCATTGGGTTCGTTGCCTTCGCTGAGCTGAACCACTTCAATATTGGCCGCTTGTACCGTTGATACAACTTCGCGCCGAATAAATTGCCCCAGCCGCTCCGCAAAATTCAGCGGAAGGCTGAACTGGCTTGTTGATTCGGTTTTCTCCTGATTCAAATATGGAGAATAGGTGCGAACGTTAAGCTGATTATTGACATCATCCAGCTCCAGCAGCCGCATCCAGCCATTGCCGCCATTTTCATATTTCTGATAATCCATGCACATCTGAATAACATCTCGCCCCCAGGCATTCTGCGAAATCAGCAGGCTTTCACCGTCAAGCTCACCTTCATCATCAAGACTGCCATGATGACCGTTCAGCACGAGGAATATCTGGTCGTTATTGTAAATCAGCTTGCTCCACTGCCCAAGCCCGCCGTTGGATGCCACGGTATTGTAGGCCACCGTAGAAAACGAAGGAATCATTGTATTAGGGTCTTCTTTGCTCGAAATATACGCATGGGTCGAATAAATCGCCGGCAGGTCCGGATACGCTTCCAGCACATCCTGTGCCCACTTCAGAGCCTCATCATCCGGAAACACCTCCATATTCAGATGCAGCCACTGCCGTCCGCCTGCCTGAAACACCTGGTAATGGCTGGCCCCGCTGCGATTGCTGCCGCCGTACCACGAACATCCCGCATACCGGTGGCTGCCGAAGAAGTACAGATACTCCGCATAGCCGCCGTATTTATCCTCCATGGTATGCATATCATGGTTGCCCATCGAGACTGAATACGGCACGCGCTTCTGCGGGTACAAAGCCGGATTTCCGTCCAGGATGCCGATTGCTGCATTGGCGTTGAGCCACTGGTTCGGATCGTCGCCGTAGTTATTGACGATATCCCCCAGATGTGTTACAAACCGGATATTCTGGGCCTCGGCATGATCAACAATCCATTGGGTCTGGCTGTTGAATATCTCCGGATAGCTCTTTGAATAATACTGCGTATCCGGTAACACCGCGATTTTAAATGGCCCCGCCATCGCTGTTGCACACAGCAGCAAATACAGACTGCATTTATACTCCCATCGTTTCATCATTTAGTCCCATCCTTTCATTTAATTTTAAAAGTGCTGTTATTCAGACAATGCGGACACCCGCATAACGCCACAAACATCTCTCTTTACCCTCCTCCGCCTCCGTACAGCCCCCCTTTACACTGCATGGATGATTTTCCAGAGAGATGTTTGCTGAAGATTAGCTTAGCATTCAGATAATATTTTTTTTGTAGACGATCTGGCTTCGGCAGTGATCGAATTTTCAAAAATTGAGGTTTATTTCTCCCGCCGAATAGTTACAATAGCCCCTATGAATACACAACAAACATATCGGCCTAACACGAATCGCTATGAACGTCTGCCCTACCGCAAATGCGGTCAAAGCGGTTTGAAGCTCCCTGCTTTATCGCTGGGATTGTGGCATAATTTCGGCGGTGTAGACGATTTTCAAGTCGCTCGCAGACTTATACATACCGCCTTTGATAACGGCATTAATCATTTTGACCTGGCCAATAATTACGGACCCCCGCCCGGCAGCGCAGAGGAAAATTTCGGCCGTATCCTCAAGTCCGACTTGGCCGCCTACCGCGACGAACTCATCATCAGCAGCAAAGCAGGCCACCTGATGTGGGATGGCCCCTATGGCGACGGCAGTTCACGCAAATACCTCTTGGCCAGTCTCGACCAATCTCTGCGGCGGATGGGGCTGGACTATGTTGATATCTTTTATTCGCACCGCCCTGATCCCGAAACCCCGCTTGAAGAAACCATGGATGCCCTTGCTCAGGCTGTACGGCAAGGGAAAGCTCTCTATGTGGGTATCTCCAAATACAGCCCGGAGCAAACCCGACTGGCCGCGGCCCTGCTCAAAGAAAAAGGTGTACAGCTTCTCATCCATCAACCTTTTTATTCAATTTTAAGGCGAGATATCGAAGTCAGCGGATTACTCGATACGCTCGCTGACATCGGCATAGGCTGCATTTGCTTTAGCCCGTTGGCCCAAGGCCTCTTGACAGATAAATATCTGCATGATATTCCCGCAGGCTGCCGCGCGGACAAACCCCACGGCTTTCTCAAAAAAGAAAGCATTACACCTGAACTGGTGCATACACTCAACGCCCTCAATGCCCTGGCCAAAGAACGCGGCCAGTCGCTCGCCCAGATGGCCCTGGCTTGGGTACTACGTCAGCCCTCAGTCACCTCTGCGCTCATCGGCGCCAGCCGACCCGAACAAATTATTGATAATCTCGGCGCCCTGAACAACCTGGTATTTTCCGACATCGAACTTAAAACGATAAATGCACTCACCTGCCAAGCGAAATCAGTATAAGGATTTTTCTATCCGGACAGCCTATACTGTAAGTGAATTTATCGTCAGACGACCGGCCCGGGAATTATCCTGCCTGCTGCCTTTTCTCTTGACCTGTTGCAGGCCACATGTTACTCTATGCCCATAATTTGAAAGGAATTAGAGAATGGACTGGTTATTTCCGGTGGCATTACACATCATCGCGGCGGTCGCGCTGATCTATTTCGGGCTGGGCCTGTTTAATATCCATTGGCGTATGCGTATGCGCGCGATTGGCGCTTTGGCAATGGGAGCGATAATGCTGGGAGGCTTTGCCTGGCCGATTGTCCGCCCCGAACTGCCTATTGCTGCGATTACCCTTATTGACAGCCCAATCAGTATTCCTGAGGCCATTTTTTGCCTGTTACTGGCTTTCGGGGCCGGTTTTACCGCCTATTTTGTTGCGTGGCCGGCCGGAAAGATTTTTGCTCCCTATGCGGCACCGACTGGACTGGCCATCTGGGCAATGCGCAGCGGCACGATGCAGCAACTCCTGCTTGATCATCAGGATGTTGTCCAGCGTCAGGCCCTTTACGCCGCATTGCGATGGGAAGGGCTGTTCTGGCTGCTGGTATGTGCCGCCGGCTATCTGGGTGTTTTAACCGCGTCTAAACTGGCCGGCTCCCAAATTGTCATCCTCGGCCAATACGACAGCAATAAACCAAAAGGAAGCAGCATTCTCATCAATGCTGTTTTGGCCGTGGTTATAACCCTGCTTATTACGTGGTTTGCGGTTGGTCTTTTTGCGCAGGACATCCACCATCCGGATCCGGTGCTTGGTTCGGTTGTGGGACAGCCCGGAAACCGTCAAATCGCATTCGGCGTTTTCGCTGCCTTTTGCGCCGCCGCCTACCTGGTCAAATACGCCCTTAAGATCGGGTATCTCCCCGTAGCCGCAGCTTCGGCGCTATTAACCTTCTATGGGGCTACCCAATTGCTACGGTCCAATACTTTGGCCCACATGGCCAGTCAATGGCCTATTGCCTATTTTAATCATGCCATCAATGCCATCACCCCCCTCCAGATGGTAGCGTTTGCCTGTTTGGGGGCGATTACCGGTTATTGGATGGCGGTTAAATTCCACCATGAAACCTGGAAAAGCCATTAAGGTCCGATAAGTATTTTTGCGATACAAAAATACCGCTTTATGTTTCGGAGTCAATTAAACGATAAGTCTTTGTTTTTAATATACTTATAGATTTCCCACTGAAATCTGGTATTTTTTTTTGTTTCAAATGAATTTTTTCATTACGAAGGCCCCTTGTGTTTGCCGAAAAAAAATTCGTCCCTTAAAGAGGATTTTTTGTATAGAAATAAAAAAAACAGCTCTTTGAGGCAAAAAAAACGTAGAAATGGTAAAGACAGGGTTCACTGGCACAGTGCTTGTTGCTAAATTATGGACCCGACCGGCATAACAAAGGAGTAAAACATGTTGGTCTTGAGCAGACAAAAGGATGAATCCATTATGATCGGCGATGAAGTCGAGATTACTATCGTCGATGTGCGCGGCGACAAGGTTCGACTGGGCATTAACGCCCCGCGCAATATCGCCGTTCATCGCAAAGAAATCTACTTGGCGATTCAGAAGGAAAAAGACGGCCAAAAAGTCGTTAATAACTCCACTCATTAATCGTTCCTGCCAGTAAATGCAAATCGGCCCTATTCGGGGCTAATCCGGCCGCTTTTGCAGTGCTTGATTCCTTTCCACTTTCTTTCATTCCGTCCAGCGTAACCGCGCGCAACTGAGCGCAACATAGCGCAACTTGACACAACTGGTATG
>CAZYQN010000018.1:30446-59641 GCA_964649955.1 uncultured Pirellulales bacterium | reverse complement strand
TTTCAGACTTGTTTCGGGCTCTGTACCATAGGCTTTTGTATTGGTAGGCGAACACAGCTCATAACCGTTACTTTCCGGATCATACGCGATGAACATTAAAACAATGCTGCCATCCGTATCGGCATTGAGAGCTTCATCCAGACCGGGAGACAGAGCTGAATTGTACCACGTCTGAATTGCGGCACATTGAAAGCTTGTCAACAACGAAGAGATATCCGCCTGATCCATTGTTTCGATGGTAATTTCAGAATTCAGCGGAGGCGTCGGAGTATTCATAATTCCGGGCGCCGTATTCCATGTTGTCCCCTGAAGCGTAAAATCGTCCATTTCTTCTTTGATCGCATACACATAGACGTGTGATGTGGCATACCCATTGCCTTTTTCCATATTATAGGTCAGATACGAATTGGCAAATACTTTGCCATCCTGTTTCAAATCGGAAATGTTGTATCGGCAATATCCCACGCGACGTCTTTGATTGGTGCCATCATTGTAATTCTTTACATAAATATTAACATTCCTCCGCGTGCTTGCAGGCCCGCCATTGGAATCATTGGCAATTTCGCAGAAATCCGCCGCTTGCAGTGCATAGGAAGGAATCTGAACTTTTACCACAACTGTTTTTTGCGTTGCCTTTTCTCCATCGTCAGCAGTGATTTCAAGCGTGTACTCACCTTCAGCCGAAAAACTGATGACAACATCCTCGGAAGTTTCATCAGGAGAATAGGTAACGGTTGCACCTTCCGGAACGTTGACGGTTTTCCACTGAACAGACACGCCGGTACCCGGAATGCCGTCATCGGTTACGGTTGTATCAACGGTCAGTTTTTCGCCGGGCATTACCTGTATAGTGGCGGAAAGACCCGTAATTGCCGGACGAAGATTCCATCCTGCAGGTGCTGCCGCTACAACATACATCACTCGGGTGCTGCCATTGGCCTGTGCCCCCAATTTAATAGTACCGGCGCCAGCTACCGGCAAAGCATACACTGTCGCCGGCGTGCTGATGTTTACCGTATAGGCTGTTTGAGTAAATCCTATTGTGCCAACCCAATCCATCACGCCGCTGCCCAGCGTCGGGGGAGTGTCGGCATTATCATCACCAACCCGGTTGTCGATAATGAGAAACAAGGTACCGGCCTTGTCGAGGGTTATCTGGTACTCAACATCCGCGTCCGCTTTGTCATCCACGGCCGTCTGGACGTAATCAAGCCCGCCCAGATCGTTTGCGTCTCCAAATACGGCGGTTCGATCCACAAAGGGAAGCGCACCTTCCCACAATCCGCCTTTAACAACCACCAGTGGTTCGGGGGCAGTACCGTTGACCGCAACCGCACCCGAAATAATGTTTGGATCGGTTACACTGGCCGAGGCCGTCAGACCAATGGCAATCAAACACACACCTATAAAAAATGAAATGAAACCTTTTCGACCCATCATAGTACACCTCCAAATAATTAAGATTTACTTTTCCGTCCCCTGACAAGGAACGGCCTTTAATTTCACTTGTCTTTTTCCACCTACCTATTACCGCAAGCACCGCACAGTCCACATTCTCTAATATCCCCGCCCTGCCCAAAGGTCAGAATTCCAGAGCCACTGTACTACTTCTTCGTCTTTGTCGCTTGGGTTTTCAACACTTAAATCCGACATCAGAACATTGTTGTGCTGAAAAGCCCGGGAAATGCCCACCGCATTGAAGAAATTTAGCAATGTGGTGTTGGTATTCCGGGCGAAATCCCAGATGCCGCTGGTCATATCACACATCATCGCTTCAGAAGAAATCTGATTGACCGACAGCACCTGCTCGCGGATCTCTTTTTTCCAGAGCCAGACATGGGTGCTCCAGAAGAAGGGTCTGTCGTTGGACGGCAAAGTTCCTGCAATAATTTTTTGCTCAATATCCCCCGTATCATAAGGCGTATAATCTCCGGCGGCCACACGGCTCAGGGAATAATTCTTATCGTATGACAAATTTTTAATGCCCGGACAGAAGAACGTCTCGCGATTGGGCAGAATACCCGACTTCATCAGGTATTCGACTGCATACGGCTGGGCTTCATGAGCATAGTCCCCTGTTCCATTGTACCAGAACCAATACTTGGGCAATTCGGCAGACGCAATGCCCTTGGCAGTTTTGAAATTGCGGAAATTGTAATTGAACTGAGACCCATAAAGGCCGAAGGCAACGCCAACCTGATGCATATTGGACTGACAGATAATCTTCTGAGCATACTCTTTTGCTTTTCGCATACTCGGCATTACAATCGAAAGCAGCAGTGCAATAATGGCAATCACTACCAGCAGTTCGATCAATGTAAATGCTCTTTTGTTCCATCGATTCATTTTCATAATCTTCTCCTTGTCTTCCGGGCATTCAGCAAATAATCCATCTTTAACATAACATACATTTTTTGTTTTCTATTCAAAAAGAATTCGGGGGCTTACAAACAAACACCAATCATAAGGACTCTTCTGGTCGGCTCCCCCGGTAACCGCCAGTGTTAAACACCGATCCGCCGGCGTCAGCATCAGTTCGATCTTCTTCGGTTCGCTTCGCGGATTGAGACCCCGCTGACTATGGCGGACCTGTCCATCTACAAGCACATAGACATTGACACTGGGTACATAATCCGCCTGATACACCTTTGCATAATCGAGAATATTATCCGGGATCCCGCACACCGCGGTAAACAATCTGGCCGGACGCTGTTCGGGAGTACGATTGCGCATCTGCTGAAGGTCAAATGTAATACCTGCATTGGCCCGGAGGGCAACGACGGGTTGCTCCGGAGTACCGACCGGCTGACGATCCAATTGAAATGCACAGGAGTCTTTTTCCCCTGCCGTTTCAAAATCGACTTTGCCTGAGTTGGTGACCAATACAGTATCTTTCCAGTAGTTTCGAATCCGGAAAGACGTTTCGCCGCCGTGTGTATCAGCGGTATTGACCGTACTGTGCTGGTTATCATTCGTTAAATAAGTGTCTGCTCCGTTCCCGTCCGCCGTGCGAATCGTCACCGGAACACTTCCCGAAGAAAAAGTCAGCGCTGGAGACTTTGAAGGATCGCCTTCTTTGGCGGTAATGCGCCATTCCGCCGACGGATGGCTGTCCTGACAAATCAGCACAAGCGTCAGCAGGCCATTGGTATCCGCAGCAATGAATTCATCCAGGGGCAACTGCGTTACAGTCGAGCGGTTTATACCCAACTCAGTGCATGTCATCGTCCCCAGCCGAGTCAGAAGCGTATCATCCAGTTGGTACCGACCCAGCAGGGCCGGACGGATGCCCGGAGCATTGGCATAACTCAACTCCGATTCCGACCAGGTATCAAGGTCCCCGTCAAGAAGTCCATACACCGCGATAGGCCTGCTGCCGACCAATTCTCTGAGATTCAGACTGAGAACCGCTCCGCGGCGGTCGTTGCTGACGGAGCGAATATCAAACCGCAAAAATCCGATTCGCTGACGAAGCGGAGCAGACGGCGCCTCCCAAAACAGGTCGCCCTCAGCGTTTATTGCAATCTTGCTATCCGCACCATTGGGAATGAAAAGACCGCTTATGAAAGGATTGTCCGCTATCGGCCAAAACCCACCCGGCTCCAGTCCCGGCGTATCGGTACCCAGCCATGCAACTTTCGTTTCCCCGTTCCGATCGTCCGCGATCCGGTTCGACGCTGTCAATTTTCCGCTTAGCACATCGGCCAGTTCCACTACAGTCTCGCCCCGCCAGACTGTTCGTGCCTGAGAGTCAAACGATCGGGTAAACGCTCTTCTGTCCAGTTCGATCGCTTTTATGCCGGCATTGAGAAAATCCACCCGGCGGGCCTGTTCGGCGGACACTTCAACAAGTTCTTTCTCTTTTTTTGAAAATCCCGCGATCAGTGTAGTTCTGCCTTTAAAGACGTGCAGTTCGGTATCTCCCCGAGAGGTCGCCTCTACACCGAACTCCGTACCCAGATCAATAATACGGCTATTTTGAGTCCTTACGGTGAACCCCTTGCCGGCCTCAGAAACCGCCGCAAACAGGCGCCCGCGATGCAATGCAATCTCGGTGGAGGTCAGAAGTTCATATTCTGCGGGGGCTTCGATCACCACTTCCACTCCATCGTCATATAATAGTTTGAGTACACCGGCGGTCAAAACCTCAGCCCCCTGGCCGGTCATCAATCGATCTCCTTTTCGGCGGGCATGCTCCGGATTAAACCATTCGGCATTCATCGTATCCGACAGCACCGCAACCTGCTGCTGCGCCGGACGCGGGTTCAGATGCACATAGACCATCATCAGTACCATTGCCGCTGTGGACACAATTGCAACATACAGTGACACCCTGGAGGTCTGACGGTTCTGCACAGCAACCGGTGCCATTTTAATCGGCAGCCGTTCACTTACCGGACATAGTTTTTCCTGTTTAATAACTTGTGCCATTTTTTCATATTGGGCCATCTCTTCCAGACACATATTCATTTCCAGCGAATCATCAAGGATCGGCTGAATCTTCAACAGGCCGACATTGATATCGACACAGTTTTGATAGTAGTCAATCGCCTTCGGATCTGCGGCCAGCGCCTCCTGAAGCCGACGCGACTCATCTTCAGAAATACTGCCTTCGAGAGCCTTATAGACCCATTCATGAATTAGAATTTTATCATTTAGGTGCATTTGAGTCGGATATCAGACAGACAGAACCTTTTCGATACATTGCTGGAGCATGCAATGAATTTTGGCCATACTTTTATAAATCACATTGACGGAAACAGACAATTCCCCGGCAATCTGCTTGACGGACAATTGCCGGGAATAACGTAACTTGATAATCCGGTGGTTCTGATCTTTGAGTTTTTCCACACAATGATGCAGGGCTTCAAAATAGGAGTTTTCAAGTTTACCGGGACGATCATCATCACTCATCTGTCTTAGAATTTCGTCACTTAAGTAGACAATTCCCGCTTTTTTATTTTGCTGATGGAATTCCATAATCTTATAGCGTGCAATCTTTATCCCCCATGCAGAAAAAGATGTTCCCTCCTGGAACTCGTCAAATTTGCGCCACATTGTCATCATGGTTTCCTGCATAATATCTTCTGCAACGGCGAAATTAGGCAGCATCTTCAGCGTAAAGCCGAACAAGCGGTCTTCGTTGGCACGAAACAGGCGGAGAAAAGCCTCATATTTTGTCTTCTGTCCTGCCTGATTGTCTTGTACTGTTTTATCCTTCATACTCCACCTCAATTGACATTAAGGAAATGGAAGGAAAAATGGAAGTTTCGCCTGAAAAATCAGAAAAAAAAGCTTTTTACACGCATAAAACCAAATGACCCCTGAACCAGCAATATTATATCCCAATTACCTTTATACGATTTCTTTTGATAAGGACTTTGAATCTGCTATCCGGAAAGAGGGACCAAGAAGGCTTTTTCTGCATCTTCTACCCGTTCCTTCCACTTTACCTGCCATCTTTGATAGGACTTAAAAACTTCATTTCCCCAATCGTCCAGCCAATTGTACCCGCTGCTGCGTTCTTCGCCGAGTTGGTTATAGTCGTACTTAGGAATCCCGTCCCGGTCACAGAATATTGGACGATTTGTATCTATTTCGTAAAATCTTGCCCACAGCAAAGGAGCATTCGGGTCCTCTACGGCATAAGGCACACCTTCTTTCTGAACGATTCTTATTCCTTTAATCGAGGAAGATTCATACCAATGAACCGCTGAAACAACTGCCAGGACAACTTCGGGCGAGGGATCCTCAAGCCCCATCAGCACCCGAAGTATCCCGACGCTTTCACCGCCGCTAAGCGAAACCAACTCATACGAACGGCCCGGACGGGGTTGATAATTAATTTCGTCGTGCTGGGCACACCAGACCGTCCGCTTTCCATTTACAATAATTTGACATTTCAGGATACACTCAATTCCTGCATCAAAGGCTTTACGGGCGGCCGTCCGGCGGCCGGCATCCACAAACGCATACTCCGGTTCGGATGCAATTTCGTCAAGCAGTTCCATCAGACGAACCATAACACCATCGTTGTACGTAATGTGGCGATGATATGATTTGTTCGGGGGGGGATAGTACTGCGGCCAACCTCCGGATGGGTATTGAGCTTTAAGGATTAAATCAATCGCCTTGATAAATGCCGCCTTGCAGCGAGGATCACCGCCGGCCCGGAAGGCCCGTGCCAGCATTCGCATCTCACCGGTGGTGGCCTCGTTGTCAAAACTTCCTTTTAGCTTTTCATGGTCCCCTGAAAATGACTTGGTATCCGTATTGGTATTTTTCGGCCACGCTCCGTGGTTATCCTGCCACGAAAGTATGTTCTCTATAATTTGTTTTCCCTCGTCGTCTTGAAACCACTGATCCGGCTTGGCCAAATAGCGGCCCCATGACGGACGTCCCGATGCTGCTGCTCCGCATAGAAAAAGCAACACGATCATCCTCAGATGACTGAATGTTATGTCCCGGTGCTGTTCTTGTGCGTTTTTCATACTTAGTCGTCCCCCCTGTCAGCTCTCACTTTGAATGAGCATATTGCGCGGCCTCGTATTCAATGGAAGCCAGGATAAACGGCCCAACCGCCTTAGGATCATTGGACCGAATTTGTTCTCCGATATAATAGGCATAAGAACCATCCCTATAGGGATTACCCCCCAAGCCTGCCACCGCACAGCCTTTGTGATAGTGAACCAAACCATCAGCAGTGACTTCAACAAACTGCTCCAGAAGTCCCTGATACCCTTTTTTTGCCACACTGTAGTAGTGTTCCGGCACATAATTGTTTCGAACTGCTTTTAGTATAGCATACACGAACATCGCCGAACAGGAGGATTCAAGATAATTGCCTTCATCGCCGCCTTTGTCGAGAACCTGGTACCATACCCCTGTTTTTTTATCCTGATAGTCGGCAACAGCCGCTACAAGTCGATTAAGAACAGCGATAACATCATCACGCCGTGGATGGTCTGCAGGCAGATAATCCAGCGTATCGACCAGCGCCATAGCATACCAGCCCATCGCACGTCCCCAGAAATGCGGCGAACAGCCGGTTTGAGGATCAGCCCATTTTTGGGTACGTGATTCGTCAAAACCATGATACAAAAGACCGGTTTTTTCATCCCGGGTGTACGATTCTATCAGCACGATCTGATGGACAACCTCGTCGTACAAGGCCGGCTCTTTAAAAACCTCGGCATACTGAGCTAAAAACGGAGAGGCCATATAGATACCATCCAGCCACATCTGGTGGGGATAAATCTTTTTGTGCCAAAAACCATTGGAGCTGATTCGCGGATGTGTCTTCATTTGAGTTCGCAGGGTCATAATGGCTGTCTTGTATTTTTCCTGAGGATCGCTGAGATATAATTCTATCAGCATCTTTCCGGGATTGATATTGTCAATGTTATACGATTCCAGATCATAGGTCAAAATCTGCCCGTCCTCTGTAATCAGTTTGTCGTAATATGCCTTTACATAATCCAGATATGCCTTGCTGCCGGTTCGCATACCCTCTTGCCAAATTGCCCCCAGCAGCACTCCTGTGGCATATTTCCAGCGTGGTTTTGTCGAATAATCAATCATCCAAGGCTCGGGATTTCGCTGCATTTCCGACTCAATCATCCGCCCCGCCCAGCCGGGTACCTCCTGTCGGGTAACCACAAATCCTTCAACCGCCTCGGCAATACCCTCACGCTCTATCGCCTCGAAGACACAATGTTCGAGAACGACATTCTGAACAGGGCTACGTTCATAGCCCTTTATAAGCCAGGGATACCTGCTCTTTCCGCAACGAACATTGGTCATAAAGATATTGCGTACTATCGGATCGAATTTTCCGCCGTCACCTTCCTGATAATAAAAGTCAATCAGCAAGGCCGCCTCACGGACCTGCCGCATTGTTACATTCCGCATAAAAATATTCTCGACCACACCGCCCCGTACGGAATTGGTTTTAATCCGAAGACCGCGATCGAGATTGGGGCTGTCCATTAGGCAGTCTTCGGCAAATACGTTGCGGGCGCTGCCGGAAATTTCACTGCCCAGAACCACCCCGCCGTGCCCTTCCTTCATAGTACACTTTCTGACGACAATATTCTCCGATGGAACATTAACCCTGCGGCCATCGGCATTTCGTCCGGATTTGATCGCAATACAGTCGTCACCTGTATCAAAATAGCAGTTTTCAATCAGCACATCACGACAGGATTCCGGATTGCAGCCGTCGTTGTTGGGGCCGTAGCCGATGACGGTTACATTCCGAACGGTAATGTTTTGGCTCAGCACCGGATGAATATGCCACATCGGACTGTTTTTAATCGTTACGCCCTCAATCAGGATGTTTTTGCAGCGATAGGGCTGGATCATATTCGGGCGAAGTTTTTTTCCGGGGCCAAACTGACGCTGATCCACCGGAATCTGCTGTTCAGCTTGCTCAACAAGTTCAGCAACATCGGCCTTCTGTGTCCATTTCCATCGCCACCAATTTGTAATATCTGCGCTGCCGTCCAGCGTACCTTCGCCCGTGATCGCAATATTTTCCTGCTCAAAGGCATACACCAGCGGCGAATAGTTCCAGCACTCTGCTCCTTCAAATCGCGTAAAAACAACCGGCAGATAATCTTCCGGCGAGGCAAAAAAACGTATCAGAGCATCTTTAGCTACATAAAGATTGACATTGCTTTTAAGATGAATCGCACCGGTCAGATATACTCCTTCCGGCACGACCACCCGGCCTCCACCCGCTGCACTGCAGGCAGCAATCGCTTTACGAAACGCTTCTGTACAGTCGGTATTGCCGTCGCCTTTTCCGCCATACGTTTTAAGCGGAAATTCTCTGTCCGGAAAAACAGGGGGGACTATCCTCTCCAGGATAGACGGCAGCTGCCCCCAACCCTCCTCGGCGGTCATTACCCCATACAATGAAGAGGGAGTAAGGCTTAGACAAACACATATCAGTAACAGATATTTTATAAGTCCGGTCATACTGTTCATACAACAATCCTTTGGTTAGGTGTACTCAATGATTTTAAAAATCGTTTTCTGTTTCAATGCAGACCTGTTGACCTGATTCGGCGGCCCTGCGGGCATAGAGACATTGCTGTGTCAGCAAGAATGCTTCTTCTCGAAGCATCGTATCAATACTGCCGCCGGCAACGGTGTCCAAAAAGTCACGATAAATCGTTCCATCCTGTTCGAGCGGAACTGTCCGTAAATGAGTATCAGGGATCGTCAGAATACGACAGACTTTTTCATCTGCGTTGACCTCAATGATCCCTTCGGTGCCGACAATCCGGAGCCAGTCATCGCCCCATGTTGCAGCCGACTCCGGCCGGAACATATCTATAGTAATGGTCGCTGCCGCACCGCCGCTAAGCCGCCCTGAAAGAACAGCACAGTCCTGACAATCGGGATAGTCGGGATGATCCTGGTTGAACTGAGCCGCCGAAAACGATGCGAACAACCGGCCGGTTGTATAATAGATGATACTGAACGCATGAATACCAACCCAGCCGATGGTATCGCCGTAAGTCCGCTTCTCTGCAAACCAGACCGGACGCTGCCCCCACTTGTAGGACTTTCTGACATTCAATACAACCGCCCTGCCTATTGCATTATCCTGATACAATCGCCTTGCTGTTCGAAATGCCGCTTTGCTTTTCATCGACAGCATTGCGGTAAGATTAACATTTGCATTAAGAACCGCCGAAGAAAGACACCGGAAAGAATCCATCGTCAACGCCAGCGGTTTTTCGCATATTAAATGACACCCGCGTTGTGCTGCCTCCACAGCAATCTCGGCAATCCGGTCAAGCCGGGTACTGACAATCGCAACATCCGGTCTGACCATATCAATCATTTTTCTATAGTCAGCAAATACCCTCGCATTCATGCAAGCCGGATGGGCGGTAATCGCGGTGATGTCTTCGTTCTCATAACCCGCTGCACATGCCGCGACAACACTTCGGGGGTATTGCCATATTTCATCAAGCACTGAAAATACATGGCCGAAACCGCCAATCGTAACAATTTTTAAGCCATCTTGTTTCATCGTGCTGAAGTGCCCTGCGGCGTTTCTGTTTTTGAAAATTCCTTTTGAATACTCGGATCCCAGCCGTCTTGACCGCCCAGTACGCTTTTGATGGTAATGCCGGCCGCTTCTTCCTTCGTCAACTGACGCGACCACGCAACACGCGCCGCTGCGGCGGCACCCGGACCGGTACTGTTATACTCGCCGTAGCGCGCGGTCTTTTCGCGTTCAGGCTTATCCCAGTTGTGCCAGCCCGCCTCACGCACCAGGCCGGCCATCTGCGTATTCAGAAAAAGTACATTGGCATAATCACGCCACGGCCTGCCCAGATAACTCTTGACGCCCTCTTTTCCGGTGATGGTACAATTGGAAAACACAAACCCATACGGTTCATGCTGCGGCGTCGAAGCCGCGGTGATATAGCTGCTTTTGAGACAGTGAATCCGGCAGCGTTCAAAAATTGCCGTCCCGCCGCCGAAGATAAAATCACAATGCCCGACAATCGTACATTCTTCATAATAATGCCGGCCGAAATGATCGAGCACCGTATCCTGCCAGCCCAGAAACCGACAGTTGCGAAAAGTTACACGATCCCCGAAAACCGCGATTGCAACCGCCTGTCCGACCGGTCCTGCTGAATTTTCAAATGTAATATTTTCAGCGGCAAAATCATCGGCTCCGATTGTTACTGAAGGCGTTCGAAATGTGCCAATCTC
The DNA here is from genome assembly GCA_964649955.1 of uncultured Pirellulales bacterium. GTDB lineage: Bacteria > Planctomycetota > Phycisphaerae > Sedimentisphaerales > Anaerohalosphaeraceae > T3Sed10-213. The sequence goes on along the minus strand of CAZYQN010000018.1, from coordinate 48,898 downwards.
CTTGCCTGTTTCGTCTTTCATGCCCGCATAAAGATCAAATGTCAATATCGTTTGCTTAGCATCTCGTCCCCTGAAAGTAATAAAGGGCTTGTAACGCGGTACCACTATTTTTTCTTTATATATTCCCGGCTCAATGGCAATAATAATCGGAGTGGTATTACCCTCCGGAATGGCATCAATGGCCGCTTGAACTGTACTATATTCTGCCGATCCGTTCGAGGCGACTTTCTTTTCAGTCGGTTTTTGAAAAACGGAGGCCTCCGGCAAGGCAAAACGATCTGCCTGTAGAGCTGCTTTGAGCCAACTGATAACTTCATCCCAAAGACCCGGCCGCAACGACTCCCACTCTGTTACGCGATGTCCAGCCCCTTCTATTGTCAATAGTTTACAGGGTGCAGCATAATGTGTCAGCTTATCCATAAATGCGATCGTTTGCGAATACGGAACGCTTATATCCTCCGTTCCATGCACCAACAAAAAGGGAGGCAACCCCGCATTGACATACTGAATCGGCGAAATATGTTGCAGTATTAATTGTGTCTGGTCATCGATTTCCTGCGGGCGGTCAAGCAATTTTTGTATCGAAGGACTTAGGCCTCCCCGTCTCTGTGAATCTGCTTCGTGATCGGTCGGCGGAGCAAGACCAACCACCGCCTGCACCCGGTCGGTCTCATCGGCCAGCACTGCTGCAAGACAGGCCAGATGCCCCCCCGCCGAATATCCGACAAGAGCAATTCGTTTAAAATCAGCTTTATAGGCAGACCCGTTTGCCTTTACCCAGCGGATCGCGGTGCGTACATCATCCATACAAGCCGGCCAGCGGTGTTCAGGTGCCAATCGGTAGCTGATCGAAAACCATGCAAAATTCGCCTCCGAGAGCGGGCCAAACAAAAATTCCATATCTTTTTTAGTCCCGCTGCTCCAGCCGCCGCCGTGAATCAGAATAACCACCGGACGCAAATCGTTGCCATTGGGTACGAATGCATCAAGCAGCAAGCGCTGTCCGCCTGCCCGGCCATATTCTATATCTTCAACAAAGCCGGCCGGCCGGACAACCGCTTCGATTCCCGCAACCGGATCTGACATTATCGCCACCAGTAATATGCAAGACAGCAGCAACACTCTTGCATAAACACCATATCCGTCTTTTATTCGCACAATCCTTCTCTCCGGATAGATTCACATTTTTTTTACTTGATGTTTGATTCGGACGGCAGACCCGGAAACCGCAGATACTCGTTCATTTGAACCGGACGTCCGCTTTGTGCCCAGGGAACCTGAATCTCCGAGAGAAGCCGGGATTGATGGTGCGCCCGCTGCATCAGCGGCGTAATATCCCGAATCAAAGTAACCGCCGCCCCATCGCGAACTTCTTTGACTGTATGCTCACTCCCAATAAACATAGTCTTTCCGCTGGAATCAAACGCACCGTTAACACAGAGGGTAAATGGACGGCAGGTTTTCAATGGAACTCTGTACGGGGCTTTTTTCTGACAGCTCTCTGCAATATCCAGCAGCATACACGTTCGAGGATCATCCATATTCTCAATCATTTCACCGGAACGTCCGTCTTTAAACAGGATTGTCGCACGATTAAAATCACGGTAAGTGATCACGGCCCGCTCGCATTCAAAAATAATTTCACACCTTACTTCTGAGGCAGAACAAAGCGTTGCATTATGAGTAATCACACATCCGTTTTCGCATACAATCCGCACACTGCTGGTATCTTCCGATTCGATATCATGTACTCGATAAAGCTCTCCCTGAACGACCAAGGGCACGGCCATACAGTCAGCCTCCATTCCTGCAAGGTAGAGAGCATTGGCAAGGACGTGCGACAGGGGATTGTTCAATGAACCATCCAGCACCCATTCTCCGTCGGCAGTCTTCACTGTACCACACCAGGTGCTTCGTTTAAAATATTCATCGGGACGCTGCCAGGCCGCCATGGACCGGACGCGAACCACTTTCCCGAATTCCCCCGATACTATCCGCCGTTTGAGCGACTGCACCAATTCGCTGTACAAATATTGAAATAACACTGCAATCCGTCTGCCTGTCTTTTCTTCAAGGGTCGTCAAGGCATCGAGCTGCTGGATTGTCGGTACAGGCGGCTTTTCGAGGAATACTTCATATCCCGCCTCCAGACATTGCCTGGCATAATGAAAATGACTGTCAATGCCGGTAAATACGAACACTGCTTCGGCTTTATCACCCAGAAAATCGACCAGCTTGTTACTGTTATCAAATGTCGGTACCCCCTGCTGCAGGCATAATGCATAGCCCTTTTCCCGACGCAACGGTTCGCTGCATACCCCCACAACCTTAAAGCAGCGATCCAGCGAAAAGATCCGCCGAAGCTGATTGTAAGCGTGCCCTTCGGTACCGATGGCTGCGACGTGTATCATTGAATGTTTCTCTGCATATCCCGACCCGGCCGTATTTTTCGATCATTACGCTTTAGGGCCGTATCAGCCGAAAGACCGTATAATAATAGGTATCATAAAACCGCATATCAGGAACCCCCTTGTCAAACGTGTCCCAGACTGTATCTTGAAAAACCGCCGGATCGTTACAGAATGTTACATGACCGTCAGGGAACAAGGCGTTGAGTGCATAGACCGTTTTGGATTGATGACTCAGATTGGATCGACCATGCAGTACATCGGTTGTATGGGGAATATTAGGATTGAGACGGATGTATTTGCTGGCCAGCTCCGCCGGAGCATTGGACAAGGGATCCAGCCGGGCGTTCAGCTCAACCGGATAATAAGTAAAGCCGATACGTACCCATTGATTGCTCCCATTGGCTGTATTAAAGGTTTGCGGCAGTGTTCCCCACTGTGTCGGATGGGTATAGGACTCATATTTGTATTGATCGAGCCGGTTTCCGGGACAGTAAAAAATTTCGGGGGTTTCTATATAATTCATCTCATACAGACATGCAAACCGCAGGGGCTTGAGCCTGCCGCCCGGATACACATAGTCAGCTCCGTCCCGATACACTGCATAGGCATGGCGTTCTCTGCTTCCGTAGATATCACGGTCATCGGGCAGCATCTCATTAAAAGCATCAGAGTACATTTTCAGCGCTGCACCGATCTGTTTTAGCCGTGTGCCGCAGGTTACACGCTTGGCGGTATCTTTGGCTTTTTTAAGTCCGGGTGTCAATATCGCCAGCAGCAGAGCGATTATGGCAATAACGACCAATAGCTCAATAAGAGTAAAACCGGGGTCTTTCCTTTTTAAACTCATTTTCCACCTGCCCGCAACAGTATCGCGCCTCTTGTCAGACCCGCATCAGCGTTTGGCCGATGCGGATATGCTACGGTTTCATAATAATATTCCTGTTCCTTATCATCGCTATTGACCGCAATGGGTCAGAGTGTCCGTACAGCCGAGCCAGTCATCGACAATCAATGCCACCAAATCCGACAAATTCACTATGCAGTCCTGATTTTGGTCTGCCTCGGGATATGCCTGCCCGGAATTTAGATGCGATGCATCACAGGCATTATTCCCAATTACAACACGGACTGTATCGGAACTTTGCAGGGTGCCATCATCGGCAGTCAATGTAAATTCGTAAACACCTCTGGCGGTAATGGTTACAGATGTGTCATCCTGATTATTCGGACTGATAGTCACGGTTGGAGCTTCATTGGCCTCCTGAGTCCACAGTACTGTCCAAGAACCGTCATCAAAGCTCGTACCGTTTAGAGTAATCACTTCTTGTCCCGCTACGCCGCTCTTGCCCAACCATGCGGCCTGGTCAGCTCCGGCATCAACATTAGGCGCTTGTCCTACAAAAAACGACCACTCTTCACCTTCAATCCGCCCCTTGACCGGATCATAACAGTCAACATACCAGTAATACATCGTATTATTGGTAAGCACTCCATACGTAGAGAAATTGGTGTTATTGACGGCTACCTGGGTAACATTATCGCCAAGTGATTTCTTGTCCATATTCAGACGGTTCGGATCAATTCCCAAGTAAACATCACAATAGATTGGATCGCCCGGATTATTCGGTTCCGGATTGATCCACGAAAGCAAAGCCAAACTCTTCTCTACGATGGCATCATCTGCCGGAATTTGATCGTGTGCCTTCTCGGGATTCTTCCCTAATTCATAGGTAAGAGTAAGAACCGGCCCTAAAGGTTGTCCGGCATTCCATAAATAGCAAGTGCTTCCGGCAGTGAAGATGAAGGTTATCTTTCCATCTGTATCGGTATTCAGATAGTCAGTGAGGGCCGTACGGCTGGCCTCCGGAGTTTCTGAAATTACATCCAGAATGGGAGTCGGTATCGTTGCAGTATACAAAGAAGTTGTCAAGGATGTATTTAATGCCGCCCCACTGGCCACATCATTTCCCGGGGCGTTATTCCAGGTCAGTTCCGAAGCGATCCAATTTTCAAGATTTGCGGCATCATTCAGGCCGTTCACCGCATAGCTCTTGGCGCTTGATTCAGTTTTGGCTCCATAAAATGTCAGCTTGGCATCGAGGATATGACCTTTGATGCTTGGATTTTCGGCATAGAGGCCCGAAAGGTCAAACTGCAGCCAAGACTTCTTGGCATCCGGAGGCGTCCCATTACGAGTGGCTAACTGCGTGGTACTGCCTTGAACTGTATCCGGGGAACGCCAATCCGTCAGTTTACCTTGCGTAGCAGCGATTTCTATGGTACCCACTGCCTGCACCTTTACTGTTATGAATGTGATTGACAATAATAAAAATATTTTTTTCATTTTTTAATCTCCTCACCAGCAATTTTTGGCTGTTCGGTTCCTGTTTCGTGAATGATGCTCAGCATAACATAGCTTTATACTCGATCAGTTATGATTTATTTTTCATAAGTGTTGAAAAAAAATAATCCTCATGCCTCCGTTTAATTCAAGCAGTTCGTCAGCGTATCCGTACAAACCAGCCAGTTCGCAGAAATCAGCAAGGCAAAGTCTTCCAGATTCACAATACAGTCCTTATTGACATCGCCGGCGGCATAAGCCGCTCCCGTGCTTCGATGCGAAGCATCACAGGCTGTCGTTCCCACGATAACTGTCACGGTATCCGAAGCTGTTTTTTCACCGTCATCGGCCGTCAGCATAAAGACATAAGTCCCCGCTTGAGTAATCGTTACGCTGGTATCTTCCACATTGTCAGGGCTAATGGAAACTGCCGTTCCTGACACTTGGGTCCATTCTACCGTATATTCACCCGGAGAACTCGGGCGGCCGTCATCTTTAACGGTTCCATCCAAAAAGATTGTCTCCTGACCGTCAATTCCGCTCTTGCCCAGCCATACCACCTGGTCAGTTCCGGCATCAACCTCCGGTGCGGAATTATAATCTGTCATAAATGACCAGACACGACCTTCAATCGGCACAGGACCGAGGCTTGGATCGTCAACATAAACCGCCCAGTAATAGGTCTCTCCATTTGCCAATGGTTGACCTCCGTAGGTCGGGAAATTCGTTGCGTTAATAGGAGCAATTGACGTATTCGGGGGCAAAGTAAACGAATCCATTGAAAGTACATTCGGTTCAGTCCCTAAATAGACGGTACAGGTTATGTTGCTGACCCCGTCATTGGGATCCGGATTCGTCCAGGAGAGCGTTGTTGGACTGCTTGCCAATATTGAACCATCCGCAGGATTTGGAAAATGCGGCCGCTCATTCGTTCCGGCGACATAGACCAGAGCAATATCATTCATTGTACCTTCGGTCGCCGCATAGTGATACGTTAACGTATAGATATTGTCTGCCAAAATAATCTCCGTTCCTTCGGCAGCCGAACCACCGTTCAGGCTGTCAAATCGGCCGGAAACCGACGCACTGGATGAATTGGTGACCAAAACAATATCTTCATCGGCCAGTGTGGTTTCCGCCGTACTGATAATCAGAATCGAAGTCGACTGCTCACCCATTGCATCGATAGAAATTACATCAGTAACCTGAATAGGACTGACTCCCGAAGCCCCTACCTGGAATTCCAATGTGCCTTTACCGTAATTGGTTCCCTCGCCTCCAACATATAGCGTATCCATTTGAATCACTGCCGCACTGCCCACAACCGTAAAGGTCCCTTCGGTGTAACCGCCTCCGGTGCCGGTGCCGACAAAAATCCGCCCATTCGCGTTGGCATTCATCGACAGCATACCACCGCTGATGGTGTAATATCCTTTAGGCACAATTGATCCCCCGAAACGGCTGACATAGAAATCATTTACATAAAGGCTGCCGCCGGTCTGCTCCGCAATCCCGGTGGTACCCTCTCCTGTAGTGCCCCCCGGCCCAACACGGAATATGCCCACGCTGAGATATCCGTTTTCCTCAATGATGATTTTGGCTGGTGTGCTTTCCGCATTGGCTATACTTACCTGCGGAGCAGCTGTATAAACGCCTATGCTGCTGTTTACATGACAAATATTATTGGCACGGGTGATTTTAATTTCTTCAGTTGTGTCCAACGGCGGAACTCCCTTATCCCACATGGCAGCATCCGACCATGAACCTTCTCCTGCATTAAACCTGTAAGTAGCTATGGCCATGCTGCTGGTAAGACACATCGCCACCAACAAAAACTTTGTTTTCTTCATTGTCCATCTCCTCATCATCAAATCACCATTTTTCATTAATTTCTCTTGGTCTGAATACTTTCGCTTTGTTCATCCGTTTCTTATTCCCCGTCACTTTCCTTTCTTTCTGCATCCTGTACAAGGCAATCTTGCGCCAAAATAAAGATGATTTTGCGCAACGATACTTTTCAAACACAAAAAAACCGGCCGCTATACACCTCTGTATATTGGCCGGCCTGAAGTTCACTTTAGTTTGGACTGGATGCTGTTTCCAGTATTGTCAACGGCGTTTCCTCAATGATATCAGTGCCCCCACTCCCAACAGTGCCAGTGTTGCCGGTTCCGGAATATACTCAACCTTAATGCTGTGGAAGTCGATGATGTCAGCCGTCCCTTCCGCTTTTGAGAAACGGAAAAACAACTGATCAAATTCCGTGTAGACCCCCTTGTCGTATCCGCCAAACGTACCGTCATCGGTAATCGAGGTCGTAGAGAGCACACCGGCACCATCCGAAATGGTAAAAGTCACCTGCATCTGGTTAGCCGCTTGGTAGTCCAGGGCCAATGTCACAGTGTAAAGGGTGTTAAGGGTAACGGCAAACTTATCGCCGCCGCTGGCAATACCGGGATAGGCACTGCCGCTGCCCAAAAGGCTGGTCGTCAAATCGGGGATTCGTTTGCCCACACTGGCATTTGCGGTAGAGCCCGAACTCAGGGCAAAGTGCACGGCATAGCCTGTGGAGTCTCCCCACGGATCACCGGTGCCGCCGCTGTCACTGTTGGTATCAGAAAACAATTGGTCATTTGTGGGATCATTGAATAGACCGAAGCGAAAATTCTTGGAGGTTACATCATACAATGTCTGACGCGGAGTAAACTCGATTGTTGCAATAAGCTGCTGGCCAACACTTAGAGATACTGGTGATCCATTGGAAGTAAAATAGGTCCACATCTTCTGGCTGCCTGTACTCTGAGCATAAGCCAGAGATCCGGTCCCCATGGTAACACTACCCGGAGTACCGGCCCAGACAGCCGATTCATCGGGTAAATTCGTTTCAACACGGCTGCCGTCAGCAAAAGTGTCATAGAGCAGGATCTGGGCAGAACTGACAACACTTAAAGCCAGCACGGCAATCAAAAAGACATGCTTTATCGACGTGATCTTCATCTCACCTCTCCTCATAATAAGTTCACTCCCCTTTTCCACCAGGCGACGCGCCCAATAGATTTTGGGGCGAAATTCCTCGATTGTTCTAATCAGCCATTAAACATTCTCTTTTTTTTATCTCTTTCGAGCAAGGCAATATTGCGCAGAAAAAAAAATGAATTTGCGCAAGAACATTTATCATAATTAGTTTCAGATGGTATTCGACTATCCCTGCTCTCTTCTATATGTATTTATTATCTATACACTTCTGCACTTGACCCAAAGACACAAAAGTGATAAACTTTTCTCTTAAAATGTGTTGATGCTTCAATGGGACTTTTAAAATGCTCAAGGCAGGCTGCAAATGAAGGAAAAAATAAAGATTGCCTTTGCCCATAATAATATCACGCCAAACACACAGGGTATCATGGCCGGCATCACCGAATATATGCGAAATAAAGGCGATTGGCAGCTTATTGTCTGGCCGGACAACTCGCTGGAATCTCTGGAATTTCTAAAACATCGCGGATGCCGGGGGGCCTTCGTCAGCGTCCAAACGTCCACAAAAGCCCAGCAGCTTCTGGAAATCGGCATTCCGGTCATCGCCGTATCAGCACTTCAAAATATGCTGATCCTACCCTATATCAGCGCCGATTCTGAATTGGTCGCCAAGATGGCATTTGACTATTTTGCCAAAAAGAATTTTTCTCACTTTGGCTTTTTCGGCCTGACCGAAGCACGATGGTCACAGGAACGGATGGAGCATTTTTCCCGGTACACCGCACAGGCCGGCAAAGAAATCTCTGTTTACCAGGGTGAACAAATCTCCATTACCAATGAACAAACTCCCTTTTCCAAACTTTGGATCGATGCTACACTTAACAAAGGGCAGCAGGAATTATACGATTGGCTTAAAACATTGCCCAAACCTATCGCCGTTCTGGCCAGTTGTGATATTTTAGCCTGCCATTTGAGCAATGTCGTCCGGGAAACCGGTTTGTTGGTACCGGATGAGGTCGCCATTCTCGGCGTCAACGATGACCAGGCCTTATGCAACCTCTGTGACCCGCCGCTGTCCAGCATTGCATTCAACTTAAAAAAAGCAGGCTTCGATGCTGCTCAACTGATGGACGACCTGGTTTTCGGCCGTCAGACGCTTGAGGGGCAATGGATTCGTATTCAGCCGGCCTATGTCAAAAGCCGCGGTTCTACCGATATCTTTGCCATAGACGATCCGGATGTAATCGCTGCTCTAACATACATCCGCAACAACAGCCAAAAAGCCCTTCAGGTCGATGATGTCGCCCGTCATGTCTGCATCAGCAAACGCTCGCTCCAGATGAAATTTCAGAAAGCTCTTGGGCGCTCGGTTCACGAACAGATCATTCACGCCCACTTTGATATCGCCAAGTCGCTGCTTATCGATACCAATCTATCGATCGATGAAGTGGCTGTTCGGTCCGGCTTTCATTATACGACCAATATGCGCCGGATCTTTATGGAATTGACCGGTATGCTGCCTCATACCTATCGTCATACACACCGTCTGTCCTGACAGTTTTAGTATCCTTACTCATAACGATACAAAGCAGGCCTTCAGGCGCGGCCAGATCGGCTCAAAATAGGTCAGACTCGATGCACTGGAGTTCGCAAGCTCTCCCCCGAGAACCAGAAACGGTCGTTTATCGATCTCAAATACAAAACACCCTCTCTTTGTCACCTTTGGCCCCAATCTCGCTTTATCGGACCTGCAATTGTCATTCTCAAAATAATCTTCAGAAAAGGCTCTCGGTATACAATAAAATACGACTTACTTATTTGAAAAAACACTCCGCCTGCTAATGATGTCCCATAAATTCACTCCGGAAATGCCATTGGAACTGTTTCTTTCAGTATTTCTCTTGAAGTATTCTTAGCTCACACCTCACTTCTTATTTTAAATAAAGTACTTTTATTCTCGGCATTAAGTAATTCTCCCTATCTGCCGAATATACCCACAGCTGCTTGTGTGACAGTTGCGATTCTGCATCTGGCATCTCGGTGAATGCGGATAAGCATGTCGGCGGCAAAATGTAATCTTGGGCTTTTTTGTGGAGCAGAGCGGCAAATGTACTTTTCAAAACAGCCGTTACAGACGTATACAGGTATCGTAGTTGGCCGAATGGGGGCAAACAAACGCCGCTTTGCTGTCGGCCTGGTATCGGCAATACTGCTTTTATACTGCTCTATTTCCGTAATCGCCTCAGACAACGCTGTTCCAAAAAATCAAACAAAAACCCCCGAAGAAATGGCATACGAAACAAAGGCGATGTATCTTTTCAACTTTATGAGATTCATTGATTGGCCCGAAGAAAGACTCATCACAGATCGACAATATGAAAAAGAAAACACACCCCCCGCTGAGAAAGAAGAACGGCCGCCTATCATAATCGGTATTTGGGGCCATGATCCCTTCGGACAGGCCTTCGAGCCGGTTCTGGATAAAAAGATCAACAACCGTGCGATTCTACTGGTTCAGTTCGAGAGCTTCCATGCCTATCGGAATACTGCCAAATCCGAAAGTGACGCCTTGACCGCATATACCCAAAAGTACGCCACTCTTCTGAACCAATGCGATGTGCTGTTTGTGTGCACATCGGAAACTGACTGCCTTGAACAACTCCTGCCGCTGACGGCTCACGGCACCGCCGTAACAATCAGCGATATTCCCGATTTTGTCCTGCATGGCGGAATGATAGGCTTTGTCACAGAATCCAATAAAATCCGATTCGAAATCAATCTTGACAATGCAAAAAAACAAAACATTAAAATTCGTTCTCAGCTTCTCGAGTTGGCCCGAAAAGTCCATAAAAGTAAAATGCTGAAATCTCGACACAACACCATGAGTTTACAATGAGGTTGATACATGATCATCAATGAGAGCCGAACCATTCGTGACAAAGTGATCCTTGTGATCATGATAAGCTGCCTGTTCGTATTGGCCATCGCCGGCGGTGCATTTATCCTGTGGAGCCATGTCTCTTTCCGCGATACAATGATTCGTAATCTGCGCGTCCAGACTAAAATGGCCACTCAAAACTTTATCGCCCCGCTCTTATTTGATGACCAGCAGCGTGCCGCGGATACGCTTAAAACCTATGCCGCCAAACCGACAATCATAAATGCGTGTATCTATACAAAAGATAATCGGCACTTTGCCGACTATACACGATGGAACACAACCCACCGGGATATTTTTCCCGAACGAACCGGCGTATATATTGACAATAGTATTCTGACCGCGGTACAGCCGATTGTATTGGACAATGAAATAATCGGCACACTTGTTGTCTGCTCCGATTTGAGTGAATTAACCGCCAACTTCGTCAACAACCTCATCATAATGGGCCTGGTCATTGGATTTGCGGGCACTATCGGCTACCTGTTGTCTATACGGCTTCAGAGTGTTATCTCTTCACCCATATTGTCATTGGTTCAGTTGACCCGTCATGTCTCGGAAAGCAAAGACTACTCCCCAAGGGCCGTCAAGCAAAGCAGGGACGAGGTCGGAATGCTTATCGATGCGTTCAACCAAATGCTCGACGTCATTCAGCAGGAAATGGATCACCGCCGTCTGGCCCAACTGGAAATCGAACAGCACCGCGACCATCTCGAAGAAATGGTTTACGAGCGCACCGTCGAACTGAAAAATACAAACCGCCAACTCGAATTGTCCGTTGAAAAAGCAAATCTCATGGCCAAACAAGCCAACGAAGCCAACCGGGCAAAGAGCGAGTTTTTGGCCAATATGAGCCACGAAATTCGAACCCCCATGAACGCCATCATCGGATTCAGTGAATTGCTGGCCGATGAATCACTTACCCAACAACAGCAATCGTTCGTGAAAACGGTTCTGAACAGCGGACAGGGACTTCTGCAGTTGATCAATGACATCCTCGATTTTTCAAAAATTGAAGCCGGCAAACTCAAAACAGAAATCATCGAGGTCAGATTTGACACGTTTCTGGCGGATATGGAATCCTTCCTGCGTCCCATCACAACCGAAAAAGGCCTGAAGTTCGAAGTACTTCGATGCAGCTCACTGCCTACGGTGATCTACACAGACCCCGTGCGCGTGCGTCAGTGTATTATAAATCTGGTCAGTAACGCGATCAAATTCACCAAACAGGGACACGTTTTTATCTCTGTGGACACCGAATTCATAGACGGAAAAGGGATGATACGATTCGATGTCGAAGACACCGGCATCGGGATTCCTGCCGACAAACAGCACCTGATCTTCGATGCTTTCACTCAGGCAGACAGCAGTACCACACGCAAATTCGGCGGCACCGGCCTGGGCTTATCCATTACCCGGCAATTGGCCATCCTTCTCGGCGGCGAACTGCGACTTAAAAGCGAAGAATCAAAAGGGTCCGTCTTTACCCTCCTGATCCCGGCCGGCGTTGATCTTAGTCAAACCCCGAAGACAGACCCTTACAATATGCTTAACCAGATACTTGAATACAACACCCCTTTAAAGCCACAATCGGACGCAGTTCGGATGAGCGGCAAGATACTCGTCGCCGAAGACGCCCGGGCCAATCAAGCCCTGATTCGCGTCATCCTCGAACGGATGGGATTGAACGTCACACTCGTAGAACACGGCCGTGAAGCAGTTGATTGCATTGAAAAGGACTCTTTCGACCTGATCCTGATGGATATGCAAATGCCTGTAATGAACGGGTATGAGGCCACCCGTACGCTGCGACGCAAGGGTTTGACCACCCCGATCATCGCATTGACCGCCCACGCTATGAAGGGTGATGATAAAAAATGCTACGACGCCGGTTGCGATGACTATCTGACCAAACCTATTGACCGCGAAGCTCTCAAGGCAATTCTGAAAAAATATCTTTCTGAAAATGCCTCCGCAGGACTCTCCCGGTAAACTCTTCCGGAATTTCCGGCTTCGAGTTTTGCGTCTTCCCCCTTGACCTTCCGGCCGACCTGTTATAAAGTACATCCTTAAACTCTAAAACGCCGTAAAACAGGAAATAATCAAATGGCTCAGGATGAACAGGTATTGGTGGTCAAACAGTCGGTACTGGAACAGACAGGAATGTTTCAAGGCCTCGCTTACGATGTCCAACCCCGTTTAAAACAGCTCTTCGCTCCCGGCACCCCTCGCTTTATGCCTCGCCCCAAAGCCGAGAATGACCCGAGTTTCAAGCAGCTCATCCCTTACGTCCTCCTGAGCCATCAGGGTAGAATTCTTAGCTACGTCCGCGGCAAACGCGCCGGTGAAACCCGCTTGGTCGGCAACCGTTCCATCGGCATCGGCGGACACATCAACCCCGTCGATGATATGTCTCTCTTCGGCGACTTTTATGAAACCTATCTCAACGCGGTCAAACGCGAGGTTGAAGAAGAAATTCATGTCAACACCGCCTATCAGGATCGCATCATTGCTCTTATCAATGATGACTCCAATGCCGTCGGCTCCGTCCATCTCGGCGTCGTGCACCTCTGGACACTGGACTCCGACAATATTGAAAAACGCGAGCAGATGATCACTCAGATGAGCTTTATGACCCTGGATGAACTCGCTGCCGTTCGTGACACTATGGAAACCTGGTCCCAACTTTGCCTGGAAGGTCTTATCGCATCCGGTGAACTCTCCCGATAAATTGCGATTCAGGACGGAATGAATTTGCAACCATTTCAAGGGATAATCGGTCTAAAACAGGGCGAAGTATTGAGCCTTTCCATACTTGTACTTTATATGGCAGAGTACACAAAATATGCTCAGAACAAACCCTGAACTTTTCCGGTTTTGACATCCACATCAATACGCCGGTAAGCAGGGTCTGAGCCTGTGCCGGGCATCAATTTAATATCACCTGCAATCGGAACGACATAGCCGGCGCCTTCGTATACCATCACATCGCGGATCGGCAGTTCCCAACCGGCAGGTCGGCCTTTAAGCTCCGGATCATGCGAAAGGCTCAAGTGGGTTTTAACCATACAGGTTCCTAAAGTGCGAAGCGCCGGGTCAGCGTCGATCTTGCGAATCTTATTTAAGGCTTTTTCAGAATAAGTAACTCCTTTTGCCCCGTAAATATCAGTAGCAATTAACTCGATACGGTCTTTATGCGGCATCTCGAGATCGTAAAGATAATGGAAATCACGTTCCTCTTGAGCTACGGCGGAAACTTTCTCGGCCAACTCGATTGCACCTTCACCGCCTTTTAGCCAATGTTCCGAAACAGCAGCCTCAGCGCCGTACTGCTCGGCAATGCGCCGGACAAGTTCGAGTTCGGCATGGGTATCCGTATGAAATGAGTTGATGCAGACAACAGGGCGGATGCCGGACCTGCGAACGATATCAATATGGGCAATGAGGTTCTCACACCCTTTTTCAAGCAAGGCCAGATTTTCAGTTTTATAGGCTTCGGGAATGTGCGCACCGGGTTTGACAGCCGGGCCGCCGCCATGCATCTTCAGAGCGCGAACGGTGGCAACAATCACAACCGCATGGGGTTTCAGGCCTGACATACGACACTTAAGGTTCCAGAATTTCTCATAGCCGATGTCGGCGGCAAAACCGCTTTCGGTAACAACAAAATCACACAACTTGGTCGCAACAAGATCAGCAATGATGCTGCTTTGGCCGATAGCAATGTTGGCAAACGGGCCGGCGTGAACAAGGATCGGCTGTCCCTCAATCGTCTGGACAAGGTTGGGATTGAGCGCTTCGACCATCCACGCGGTCATGGCGCCATCGACTTCCAGATCAGCAGTGGTAACAGGATTGCCGTTTTTATCATAGGCAACGACAATCTTGGCCATTCGGCGCCGCATGTCGGCAAGACTCGTCGAGACAGCCAGGATCGCCATGACTTCGCTGGATACTGAGATTTGTGCACCGGACTCCATTTCCAGACCATCCAGCTTTCCGCCCTTGCCGATGGTCATATTACGAAGGGCCTGGGCACAAAAATCAATTGCCAATTTAATCTGGACATTTTCCGGATCGATGTTAAGACGTTTCAGGCCGATCTTGGCCAGACGCTCATCATCATAATTATGTTCGTGCTGCATTCGCGATGTCAAAGCAACCATTGCCAGGTTGTGCGCACTGGTCACACATTCTATATCGCCGGTAAGCCGTATAGAAAAAGGAACCATCGGAATGCACTGAGACAATCCGCCCCCGGCGGCGGTACCTTTGATATTAAAAGTCGGACCGCCGCTGGGCTGACGGATACAGCCCGCGACGCGCTTGCCAAGCTTGCCAAGCCCCTGCACAAGGCCAATGGTGGTAGTCGTTTTGCCCTCTCCCAAGGGGGTCGGTGTAATCGCGGTAACATCAATATATCGGCCCGTCGGAGCGTACCGAAGCCGCTCCATAATTTTGGCGTAGTCAAGCTTGGCCAGTTTTTCGCCCATAGGAAGCAGTTCCCCGTAAGCCAAACCCATATCACGGGCAAGCTGATAAAGGGGTTTCATATTCTCTTCAGCAGCTTCAGCAATCTGCCAGTCCTTCATTGTCAGCGGATCGAGCTTTGACATATCTTACTCTTTCTCAATGGGTTACAAAAGGAGCATTTACGGATTGGAAAACAAGCAACAAATCCCGAATCCTGTGAATATTATCGTCCGGATACGACATGTCCGATATAAGTGATAAACGATTTTTTAGTATTTTTTTGCTGAATAAGGCAAGATGTGTAAATTGCTTTTAGACTTGAATGCCAAAAAAATAAAGGACCTCATTTTCCGGCAAAGCTACACGGATTTCTATATCCACAAACCACACAACAAGCATAGTCTTTTATTGAGGACACACGAACGCAGCATCCCAGTCTTTCCAGACGGCCTCATATCCGCTCCGGCGGACAGCTTCGGCAACCTGCTCAGGGGTGCGGTCATCGGCCACGACAAATTGTTCGGCAGCATCTTTTTCACTGACATACCCGCCGGGATTGGTTTTGGAACCGGCACTGAGGCGCGTTACACAGATGTTCATCATCCGGTCACGGAAGCCGGCAGCCTCACGTGTACTCAGAACAATACCCGTATCCCCAAAACACAATCGCAAAGCCAGCATCATCTGCACAAGATTTTCATCCGACACCACATGCGGCCATTCATGCATAACATTCGTGGCCGGACGGATCCGCGGAAACGAAAAATCGATCTGACTGCGCCAATAGGTCTTCATCAAATACGCCGCATGTTCGGCCATTGCCAGCGTATCAAGCCGCCAGTCCGTCAGTCCCAGCAGAAATCCCAGCCCGATTCGCCGCATCCCGGCCGAGGCATAGCGGTCAGGGGCATCAAGGCGGTTATCATAATCACGTTTGGGGCCGGCGACGTGATAATCGGCATACACATCGCGGTCGTAGGTTTCCTGATACAAAGCCACCCCGTCAATACCGCCGGCAAACAACGCTGCATATTCATCACGACCAAGAGGATGTATCTCGATTGAAATTGACGCAAACATCTCCCGCAGTTTTTGAGCCAACTCACTTAGGTAGGCAACGGTAACGTAGTGCTTGTCCTCCCCGCTGACCAACAGCAGATGACGAAAGCCCTCACGCGCAATGGCTTGAGCATCAGCCAGAGCCTGTTCAATGGTCAGTCGTGTGCGTTTGACTTTTGTTCTGCAATTGTATCCGCAATACCGGCAGCTATTGACACAGTAGTTGGACACATACAGCGGAGCATACAACTGGATCGTCCGGCCAAACCGTTGAATAGTTAAACGTCGCGCCTGCTGCGCCATCGGCTCCAGATACGCCCCAGCCGCCGGCGACACCAGCGTCATCAGCCGCTGCAAATTATAATGCCCCGCAGGCTGACTCAATGCCTGTTCGACCTGTGCGGCGGCAACGGAATTAATCGCATCCATCCATCGACTGCGATCTTTGTCCAGATGCTTTTCAGCAAGAATCGATTTAATCGTGGTTGATGCCATCTTTAGGTATTCCGTAAAAATCCCGTCAGGGGACTGGACGCACTGGCCTCAATACGCTGGACAGGAAGACCCGCCCGATACGCCGACCGCCCGGCCTCAACTGCAAGTTTAAAGGCTGTCGCCATCGCAATAGGATCCTCCGCCGTCGCAATCGCAGTGTTGACCAACACCGCGTCCGCCCCCATTTCCATCGCCTCAACAGCATGCGAAGGCGCTCCCAGCCCGGCATCCACCACCACCGGCACCGTCGCCTGTTCGATAATGATTTCAATCGAAGCCCGCGTCTTAAGCCCCTGATTCGACCCGATGGGACTGGCCAGCGGCATCACCGTCGCACAACCGGCGTCCTGCAATTTCTTGGCCAGCACCGGATCGGCATTGATATAAGGCAGCACCACAAAACCCTCTTTGACCAATATCTGGGCGGCCTTAAGTGTCTCTTCGCCATCAGGCAGCAGATAATACGGATCGGGCGTCACTTCCAGCTTGACCCAGCAGATACCGCTGGCCGCACGGGCCAGTCGTGCCAGACGTATTGCCTCGGTCGCATCGCGCGCACCGGATGTGTTCGGCAGCAGAAGATACTTACTGCGGTCAATCGCCGCCAGCAGATTATCGTTTTCATTTTCAATATCCACGCGCCGCAGGGCAACCGTTACCATCTGCGTTCCCGAAGCGGCGATCGCCCCTGCCATCACCGTGTTGGACGCATATTTGCCCGTTCCGACAAACAGCCGTGAAGTAAAATCCCTGTCCGATATCTTCAGCATGTCCATTATCACACTATCCTCCCGGCACAAACCGCACCAGTTCAAGGGTCATTCCATCCGCCAGCGATGTGGCGGCAAAGTCGGCACGCGGCACAATCACTCCGTCGATTTCCGCAACCACTGTCGCCTGATCGATCTTCATCTGTTCAAGCAGCGCTGCCAGCGTCACAGGTATCGCACCCGGTTCAAAAACCTTTTCATCGCCGTTAATATAAAGTCGTGTTGTCATTGGTATAACTCCTTGCCAATTGCTCGCCCATCTCATCGATCAATAGTTCGGCGACCGCATTGGCCTGATGACAGGCCGCAATACCGACACGCGGTGCCGTAAGCGGTACACCCGGACCGATGCCGGATTCCAGATCGCCGATCATCACCAGCCGTTTCGACAATCGACGGGTTTGGATCGCATTGCTGCGGCCGTAGCCAGCCAGCCCGCTGACGGTCACGACCGGCACGCGCTCCATCTGCGCCAAAACCGTCTCGGTGATCATCTGCTTTTGGTCAGCCCGGTCAAAACACTCGGCGATAACGTGAGCGTTCTTAAACAATTCAACGATCCTATCCGGCGTCAGACGTACCTTGTGCCCTTCCAGTTCTATTTCATTATTGATACGGCGCAGATTCGCCGTCAGCGCATCGACCTTATGCATCCCGACCTGGTCAATAAAATAGTGCTGGCGATTCAGATTGCTGACATCGACACAGTCAAAATCCGCCAGGATCAGCTTGCCGACATGCAGCCGGGCCAGCGCCACGGCCACATTGGACCCCAGCCCGCCCAATCCGGCGATCGCCACAACAGCATGTTTTAATTCAAAAAATGTAGGCGGTGCCATAAACCGCTCCAATCCAAAAAAAAACCTCTGCGAACAATGCAGAGGCTCAAAAAAACAATTTTATTTTCTTGTGCCTCCCTTCGCCGGTATTAGCCGGATCAGGTTCAAAGGGTCCTCGCACTATGCGAATTCTCAGCGAATAAGCCCCAC
>CAZYQN010000018.1:20843-30346 GCA_964649955.1 uncultured Pirellulales bacterium | reverse complement strand
GAGCATATCCGCCGGATTATGAACACCTATCACCTCACCGAGGCCGACTGCATCGTCTCTGGCCTGCCGTGGGCTGCATTCGACTCCGGCCTTCAGGACCGTATCCTCACGGCCGCACGCGACATCCTCCGACCGGGCGGAAAATTTACAACCTTTTCCTATATCCACGCCCAGCCCATGCGGCAAGCCAAACGCTTCCGCCAACTGCTGGAAAAAACATTCCGAACCGTCGAAAAATCCCCCGTCGTCTGGAAAAACCTCCCCCCCGCATTCGTCTACTGCTGCGAAAAATAAAATTCGCTCATACATTCCCCATCCGCGAACATGACCTGCTCCCAGAAATTTGATCCGAGTGACGTGAGAGGATAGCCGACCGAACTGATCTGGATAAGACTGTTTTTGAAAATTTATCGGACAATGAGTTAGCAATTAAGCAAAACAGAAATTGAAGGTAGATTGCCTCAGACGGATGTGTTGCTGGCACAGGGTAAGAACGTGCCGGAGGTTTGCACTCTCTTTTAGAAATTTAACCGTTCTTTTTGAGTCAGCTTTTTGATTCACGATAGCTCATGAAGGTTGGAAGGAATAACATTACTCATCCCCCAATATCCCATTCAATCCCTCGACTGCCTTTTTCTTGTTCTCATCGACATCCTGCACATAACATTCCATAGTCGTCACTATTTAGGCGCAGTATTCCCATCCTAAATTGCACAAGTATCGTTTCTGTTCAGAGCATAGCGACAACCTTAATCGACATGATCGAAGGTTATGCCTCCAAGGGGAATTTAACCGGCTTACCCTCCCTACTGGAACGATACACGGCGGTGAATATCTCAACGGTCCTGCGGCCTTCCTGACCGGTTATAAGAGGATCGCGGTTTTCCAGGATAGCGTACAGAAAATCCTGGATTTGAAGTTTGTGATAGTGTTCAGTGGCCTTGATCGTTTTGAAAAACCGTGCATCCTCCTGCTGCCACTGCTCAAGCAGGCGGCGTTCGCCGGGAACCGTCCAGTGGTCATTGATCGGCGGCTCTTCGATATCCGACTGGCCTGCGATGAACATGGCTCCGCCGTCGGTCTGTACGCCAACGGTTGCTCCGTTACTGCCGACAATCAACACTTTCCCATAGAGTGCGGGATTCTGCGAGTTGCTTACAACAATATTGCCCAGTCCGCCCCCCTTGAAGCGCAGGACGATAACCGCGGTATCTTCGACCTCAATATAAGGATGGTTCAGATTTTCCCAATAGCCAAACACTTCTTGGATCGGCCCCATATACCACTGCAAGAGGTCCAGTTGATGCGGGGACTGGTTGACCATGACTCCTCCCCCTTCCTCTTTCCAGGTTCCCCGCCAGGGATCACTTTGGTAATAGTGTTGGTCGCGCCATCCAAGCAGAGTTACCGTTCCGAGTACCGGCCGTCCGATCTTTCCTTCATCAATCGCCTTCCGGATACGCTGACAGGGTTCATAAAAACGACGCTGCGAAACGACACCCAGTTTGACACCGGCTTTTTGAGCCGCTTGAATCATGGCATCGCAGTCTTTCAGGGATGAGGCAAGCGGTTTTTCCACCAGGACGTTGGCTCCCGCCTGGATCGCCTGAACGGTGGGGACTGCGTGAAACGGATGCGGAGTACATACAATGACGGCATCCAGGGATTCACGCTCGACCATTTGAGTGACGTTATCATAACCTTTTACGCTGTATATTTTTCCATATTCCCGGGCTTTTTCCAGACTCCGGCTGCACACCGCCGTAAAAACAGAGCAGTCCAATTCGGCCAGCGCCCTGGCGTGCAAGTGCGTGACTTTTCCGCATCCGATAATTCCGGTTTTTAGCTTTTCCATTGGACAAAATGCTTTCTTTGGGGCATCCGATCAACCATTGGGACGCAGGATGACTTTCATCAGCCCCGGTTGGCGATCATATAAACGTTTAAACCATACAGGTCCTTCCTGCAACTCCGCGACAGCGCTGATCAATGCATCGACATTAACCTTTTTTTGGGCAATCATATCCAGGCAGGCGGGGTACTCCCCGCAGGAGGCACAGGAACCCTTTACAGTGATCTGGCGAGTGACGACAGCCTGAAGGGGAAATTCCACTTTTGCAGAGAGATTGCCGACCATTGTAAGATGTCCGCCTTTCCGCAAAACGGAGCAGGCGGTCTGAATGGCGGAAGTAACGCCCACAACTTCGAAAGCGATATCGGCGCCGCGGTTATTTGTCCTTTGCAGGCAGCACTTGACGGGGTCGGCGGTTTGAGGGTTTATGACCGCATTTGCTCCAAGTTCTTCGGCACGCTTTAACCGGTTTTCATCCACATCCACCGCAATGATATCGGTACAGCCGGATGCGGCAAGTACCTGAATAATCAAAAGGCCAATCATTCCGGCCCCAACAACGACCACGGTATCCTGAGGCGATGCCGGGGAACACCCAACCGCATGGACGGCGATGGATAACGCTTCGGTCATCGCCCCCTGCTCGAAGCTGACCTGCGGGGGCAGCGGATATAGAATATGTTGGGGCACAGCGATACGTTCGGCAAAGGCGCCATCCCGACGGTAGTCATCGCAGGATACTCCCAGTACCTGCCTGTTGTCGCAAAGGTTGATAAGACCTTTTTGGCAATAGCAGCAGTGTCCGCAATACACCGTCGAATCAAATGTCACCCGCTGGCCCTTGTGCCAGTCTGAAACACTTGTACCTGTGTCCATGATGACGCCGGCGGCTTCGTGTCCCATAATGATCGGAGGCTTCCTGCGGCCTGTGCTGCCATCCATGCCGTGTACATCACTGCCGCAGATCCCGCAGGCTTTAACCTGAACCAGGACGTCCCGGTCTCCTACTTTGGGATCGGGGCAGTCACAGATTTCAAAATGACCGGCTTTGGTAAGCACAAGAGCTTTCACGGGTACACCTCACTTATTCATCTTAATCCGCCAGCCAGCTATACAAGGGGCAGCAGCTTTGCAAAAACAATTGTAAAGAATAAGCCGATAAATGCAAGGGTGCTGACTGTTACGGTCCAGGTTTTCAGTGTCTGGCCTTCCGATAAGCCGCTCATTTTAGCGAAAATCCAGAAGCCGCTGTCATTCATCCAGTTGCCGCACTGTGCCCCGAATCCGATTGCACAGGCGACATAGACAGGATGGTAACCCATTGATTCCGGCGTACCGAGAAGCGATGCCAACATGGCAGAGGCGGTAATCATAGAGACCGTACTGGAACCCTGTGCGAACTTAATCAGAAAAGCCACCAGGTAGGCAATCAACAGCAGCCGAATGCCGCTGAGATTTTGTGCAGAACCGACGGCGATCATATCCTGCACGGCTGACCCGATTTGGGCTTCTTTGAGCATGGCTCCGAAGGCTCCGCCGGCAGAGGTAATCAGGATAATCACGCCGCCGCTCATAAGCGAATTTTCCACCATTTCTGACAGTTCCAGCCGCGTCGGTTTTCGCTGACGCCAGAGAACCAACAGAGCCGCCGCCGCGGAGATAAGCATGGCAAAATTGGCATTCCCGATGACAGAGGTAATGCTTTTGGTGCAATGAAGGAGCGAATCCGGTGCGGCTCCGATAGACAGCATTGAAATCACCGTATGGAGGGAAATCAATACTACCGGAACAAGAATCGGCAACGCCGATACAAGCAGGCCGGGAAGTTTGTCGTCGGGAAGCGGTTCCGGCTCCTGCCCGCATCCTTCAATCGGACGCATAGGAAAATCAAAGATACGGCTGAGCCAGCGAATGAAGAAAAGAATGGCAGCGGCTGTACAGACCGCCGTGAGCAATCCAACCATCATCATCATACCCAGGTCAATCCTGAGCATATCCGCGATGAGAAGCGGGCCCGGAGTGGGAGGCACAAGCGAATGGGTAATCGACCCCCCGGCTCCCATTGCAAGGATAAGAAGCATATAACGTATGCCGGTCCGCCGGTGCATGGAACGAGCCAACGGCAGGAGCAGATAAAAGACCGTGTCAAAGAATACCGGAATTGACAGGACAAAACCGCTAGCCATAAGCGAAACGGGACATCTTTTTTCGCCCAGCAGACCCACGAACATACGGACGATCCGGTCAGCCGCCCCGCTTTCAATCAAACAACGTCCGATAATGGCGGCCATAGCAATAACAATTCCAACTTTTCCCGCGGTTTCCCCAAAGGCATAGGCCACTCGGCTGATCTTTTCGGTGAATTGGCCGGGAACAAGCAAGCTTACCACTATCGCCGCGGTAATGAGGGCCAGAAACGCATGCATCCGCATCCAAATGATAAAGATCAAGACAATTGAAATCCCGACAGCCAGTATAAGAAGGGGCGGCAAAACCAAGATACTATCCTCCGATGCTGTGGTTTGTGAAACGTAAGCAACTAACCTCATTTGAGTTGTCGGGTTCCTTGCTTAAACCATACGATAAAACCAATGATATAGACCGACAGGACATTTCCGCAAGTACTTTCTTGGTGCGTTTTTCGATGACTTTTCAGAATGGTATTATACCAGGGCCGTAAACAGGTTGCAAAGGTGTTCGGCTTCCGCGGAGATGTGATCTCAAATGGGATCGGCCCTGCCACCGAATCAAAACTGTACACAATGACAATGTGATATATTCTACATAGGACTAATCAGACTCATTATGTCTGCATTGTAATCGTTTCGATCAAATTTTGGCGACAAAATGTTTAAAAATGGCGATAGAAGCGACAAAAAAAACATTATAATTGTGCCCCATTATATGTGCCCTTAGAGGACTATCCATATTCTCAGGAGTTCACGATGTACAACTTAGTTGCCGCAGTAATGGTATCATTATCATCTGTTTGTCTGTCCGCTTCGCCGGAGGCGGTAACCGGAGATCTGCATAAAGACGGAATTGTAGACTTTAATGATTTGCGGCTGTTCTGTCTGGAATGGCTTACTAACGGCGACAGCCTCGCTGCGGACTTTAACAACGATAAGAGCGTGGATATGTGCGATTTAAACAACCTTTCGAAAAACTGGCTGGTAATTGCTGCAAACGATGAATTCGATGACAACAGCAGTCTTTCACAATGGACGATTGTTGACGAAGGAATTAAAAGCGGACCGTCGGCATGGCAAATCGTAAACGGAGAATTTTGCGAACCGTCCAATATCTACGGCCCTGATGCTTCACGTATCGATCACCGTAAAGGGACTTACGCTTACTGGAACGATCCAAGGGCAATGGCATGGGCAGACTACAAATGTGAGGTTTCTTTGCGCACGACGGACGATGACGGTATGGGGGTTATGTTCCGTTATCAAAATCCGAACAATTACTATAAATTCGATATGGACCGCCAAAGGAGTTTCCGTACATTATTGAAGATGGTCAACGGGGTCGAAACAACGCTGGCATCCGCTGCATCGGGCTATCCTCAAAATACACAAATGAAGATCAGCGTATGCGCTGTCGGCAGCCAGATTCATATCCTGCTGGACGGCGTCAATGTTTTCGGCGGAGCTGTTACGGATACTGACCTGATGACAGGCACTGTCGCATTATATGACTGGGGCTGCACAGGCCTGTGTTTCGATCATTTCAGCGCCCGCACAATGAACGCCTCTGTAGGGGCAGCCGATGATGTGTATGAAGCCAAGGCCGGCCAAAGGGTTTCTGCTGCATCGGTGCTGGAAAACGATACACTCCCGACTGAAGCGACTGCAGAATTGGTAACCTTTCCGCAGCACGGGCAAATCACATTCCGCCGTGACGGCACGTTTGATTATACTCCCGAGGCTGATTTTGGAGGTAAAGACCGCTTTACGTATAGGGCTGTCTGCGGCGAAAGCTATGATACGGCGACAGTCACCCTTAAAGTCGATACGCCGAATTCGTTTACATTCGTTATTTTGCCGGACACCCAGATTTATTCACTGCAATACCCGGCCATTTATACCTGCCAGACAACCTGGATCGCCGAACACAAGGAAGCATTGAAGCTGGCATTTGTGCTGCATGAAGGTGATATAACACATACCCGAACGGAGCAGGAATGGATAAATGCCAGTGCCAGCATGGACATCCTCGATGCTGCAGACGTCCCCTACGCCATTGTTATGGGCAACCACGATCTTGTAAACGAAGCTCCGCGAAATGCGTCGTTTTTTAATGCCTATTTCCCTGTCAGCAGATTCACCAGCCGCCCGACATTCGGCGGAGTTTACGAACCCGGGCACATGGAAAACTGCTGGCATACCTTCACCGCCGGCGGAACAGACTGGCTGATCCTGGCGCTGGAATTCGGTCCCCGAGACGCCGTTTTGAACTGGGCCAACAGCATCATAGAAAACCACCCCCGCCACAGAATTATTCTGCTTACACACGCTTATATGTATAATGACAATACCCGCCTGGGAGAGGGAGACAGTTGGAATCCCAATACCTATGTTTACTGCGGAAGCCATGATTGTACCTGCAATGACGGCGAAGAGTTGTGGAACAACTTTGTCAAACTGCATAAGAATATGACGTTTGTCTTCAGCGGTCACGTTCTCCGCAACGGCACGGGGAAGCGCATCGATGCGGGGGTCAACGGCAATTTGGTTTATCAAATGCTGGCCAACTATCAAATGAATACGAACGGCGGCGACGGATTCCTGAGAATCGTAAAGTGCTTCCCCGAATCAGGCAATGTAACCGTCGAATCCTATTCCCCTTACACGGATCAATACAAAACCCCCGATGACCAGCAGTTTGAATTCACGGGCGTTGACCTTTCCGCTCCGTAAGTTATCCTGGCAGAGCATCGAACTTTCCGGCGTTTTGCTTATTCGCTTGCCGGCGTCGGAGGCGCTGCATGCCAGTTAGCCGCATCATTGGAGTAGTTTTGTCCGAACATCGTCGGGGTTTTCTGGTGCAGCGAATGTCCCGAACCGTCGGCGGATGTCGGCCACGGGTCCTGGCCGCTTTCGAACTCATCCGGATGGGAGCCGTCGCTGTAATTGACACGATCCGCGCGGATATAATATCGGACACCCTCTACTTCTTCCCCGGGCCTGGAGAGTTCAAGTTTCTCGCCGCCGTTGCTCAGTTGGGTATCAGGATAGGGGCCATAAACAAGCGATGGGTCCACCTGAGGGTATCGCTGGCGGAATGCGACGGGATTTTTCACCACTACGATACAGCCCTGAGCCGGTATTGATACTCCCAAGGGAAATGTATAGTCAATTCCCTCGGTGAATTTCCACGGCACATACATCTGTTTCTGTGAATCCCACTCGTTCAGCGAAACCGGGCTGTCAGAGATATTGCGTAATTCGACATACTCATACTCATCATGATCGAACGGGCCTCCCGCCGGAGGATTGTACATCATTTCATTAATCAGCACCGGGCCGACTTTGGGGTAGGCATTGGCTCCCCCCGGCGTATTGGCGCTCATTGCAACAAAATTAAAAGTACCCGGGGAGTTTTGGTGTCTGCCGAAAGCAACATCCGGTTCGGAGGGGCCGAAATCTTCTTCCTGATAATAGCCGGTCAGTTGGCCATTTTGGCCGGACTGCAGATACACCGTTTCTCCGTTTTCACTCAAACGAAACGGCTGGGAACAGCCCGGATCCAACGGATTGGCAAAATGCTGATCTTCATAAAAGACAGCATAACCGTGAGATCTGATAAGTGTCCCTTCGGCAATTTGATATTTCATTCGTTTCTGATCATCATTGTTGTTGTCCGACAGGAACCAGCCTCCGATATTAATGTCTTGATCCGTGGTGTTGTACAGTTCGATCCAGTCGTAAACGGTCTGATCCGAATGCGCCAAAAGCTCATTGATCACGATAGAGCCGGCGGCAGGGATTATGTCGGTGTCATCCGAGCCGGGCGATCCTCCGGCAAGACTGCCGGGCCGCCAGCCTGATTTATGATTCCAGAGTGCCGGATCGGCAGCAAAGGGGTCTTTAATTGTCAACGAAAAGCCTTTTCCGTCAGTAATATCATACCAACTGTCTTTATATTCAAAGAGATGTATCTCTGCGCCGAGGGCATCGACAAGACATATCTTTTCTCCCGAATTATCCAGCGATCCCTCGTATTGACCTGCAACCGGGAGACTTGTTCCGAATACCTTTTGGAATTCCGGCAGATTCTCAACCACCAGCACATAGCCGCCGGGCTGAAGCATCATCGACCCGAATGTGAAGGCGATCCCTTTGGTGAAGCTGACGCCATAAAGGGAAACCGGTTCGGCGCCGATGTTTTTCAGCTCAATATACTCTGTGTTCGGATCGACAGGGTGATACATTATTTCCGTAATACGAAGACTGCCGGCCGTCGCCCGGTGCGCAAAGACCGCATCATTGAGGGCACTCCATTGGTTATTGTTCAGGCTTCTTGCTTTTATCCTGCAGCTCTCATTAAGGACAAGCGGTTGAGAATATTTCAGAGCGGTCGGACGGATGGCTCCCCCGGAAAGACGAGGATCGCTGCCGTCGAGGGTGTACCAGATCGGCACGCAATCACCCTGAGAAGCGTATCGCATACTCAGCCGCGGTAAGATAATCATATCGGAGCTTGTCAATGATGTATTGATGCCGTGAATGGCCAGAAGATTCGATCCGACTATCATTTTATCTTTATGGGCAGTAATATCAAACACCTCATACGAGTCCCCTGCTTCCCGATTGGACGCTTGGGCACTGCCGGGGATTTCATTGACAATATTATCACTGCGGCATACCTCGGTGCCATTCAGATAGGCTATAAAACCGTCATCGTATTTCATCTGGAGTATTAATGCATCGACGGGATCGGCACCATCGTATGTAAAATTAATCCGCAGGAAAACGGACGTGGAAATATCATACATATAATCATCAACGTTGGTTTGAATCAGCGATTCATAGCCGCTGCCGCGTTCATATCCGACCCCTGTCCCTGTCGATCCATCGGACCACCCCGACGCGGGAATAAAGCCCAGCGCCGTCCAGGTCAGGCCCAGAGCATTATCCACCGGAATATGAACACGCACCCCGCGGCCTTCCGCAACCAGAACCGTTTCTTCGAATCCTGAATCGGGGCAGGTCATGGACAACATCTGTCCTGCATCAAAATATCCTCCCTGTTGCTGAGCATTATCAACCCGAAAAACAGGTGCATTGATCTGCGGATACAGTCCATTGTTCCGCATCTGTTCCAAAACCACCCCCGAACGGGGCGGCAGGTAGGTATTGAGCACCCAATTGCGTTCATTGATCCATTCATTGAGGCCAAGGGAGGGCGTATAGTGCATATCTCCCCATCGTGCAGACTCAGCCACCATTGCCAGTTCGACTGCATCGGCCAGTGATGAATAACGCTGCACCAAGGCATTCGGGGTAAGGATCCCATCGTGAAAAAAGAGCCGATGCAGCCGGTCTGCAAAGAGCATTCGATACTCGGCGTTTTCCTTCAGCCAGCGATGCAGTTCCCCCACGCCCTGGTCATTGTTGCCGGATACTTTATCGACCACCGCAAACGG
>CAZYQN010000018.1:0-20743 GCA_964649955.1 uncultured Pirellulales bacterium | reverse complement strand
GTTCCCCCACGCCCTGGTCATTGTTGCCGGATACTTTATCGACCACCGCAAACGGGGAGCCGATGGTGCTTTCATAATCCCAGCAATAAAATTTAAAGCCGGTGCTGTCATCAGACCGCAGACGCCCCATCCAGTAGTTTCTCCAGGGCCAATCGCCGTTGCCTCCCCAGAAATTGATAATCATGTAATCAATATAATTAGGGATATCAATCAAGACTGGATAATCGGGATTGCGGCTTCCATTAGGATTGTTGCCCTGAATTTCCTGGTAGGCCGCTATCGTCGCCACTCCCGCACGGCACTTACTGAGAAGAGTATTCCATGCCGTCAGATCTCCGTTAGTCACATCTCCGGAGTTGATGGCGTCCCAATCGTTTTTGTCGCCGCCGTAATAGGCAGCCCCGAAGGCATGGTCGGGACGTTCCACTGCATTATAGAGGCCCCAGTACAAGCCGTTGAGATACAAGTGAACAAATGTGCCATGCGCCCCGGCATTGCCCGCATCCCGCTGGAGGCTGCGGCCGAATTCGTCCCGAACGTACTGTTCGGTCAGACGGGCCGAACTCCACGAGTATCCGTCATTGGCTCCTGCCCGCAACACAAGCGTATCCAGGCCGCTTGCCGCCCCGGGATCTTCGAATAAAGGATAAGTCAACTTGCCCGGGCCGTAGTTGCGTTTGAATAAGAACCGGAATGACTTTTTCTTTGTCAAATCAAAACTCCGAAAAGCTCCTCCCTGAATCCGCAGTCCGCAGTCAATTTGAAATTCCTGCAAGCTGCCGGGCACAATAATTTCCATAGAGACGGGACGTTCCCAGGCAACTCCCTCCTGAAGGGGATTGACATAGATTCCGGAACTTGAATCGAAAAGATTATCAAGCGAGGTAACAATCGAGATCGTCGGCAAGGATAATAATGACGGCTGCACCATGGGACCATAGGCCGCATCCGAAAGAATATCCGGGGCCATTTCATAGTCGGCCGTGACGTTTTTCCACATAAGCGGAAATCCTTCCGGACGGGCAGGCTGCCCAACGGCATCCGCAAGGAAAATATAGCTGCGCGTGCTTGTTTTACTTTGTATATATTTTTCTCTGAAGGCGGCAGCACGAATGCAGGTTGTCTTTGAAATAGTCATTGGTCCGGTATACAACATCGACGTCGACGACGGGATCGACCCGTCGAGTGTATAGCGAATCTGACACTGTGGATTCGCGGCGGTAATTTCTACAGATACCGACGATGTAAACAGGCCGCCGGGTGTCGAAAAGACCGGTTTGCCCGATACGACGGCCGCTGCATTGCTTTGCCCCGGAGTCGGCTCGGCCAGCAGACTGCCTACCAAGGTATCTTCACCCGGCAAAACCGTCATTCCGTAACTTTCATCATTCCCGAGCGCCGCATATCCGCCGGCATATTCATGGGCTATCGTGCCATCCGGTTTGACCAAAGCCAGGTATTCCCCTTCACTGCCAAGCCGAAAATTCGTGTGAAGGTAATTCGGGTCCCCGGTGAGATTTCGCTCGGAAGCAAACACAATCAACATCCCTTTTGCATCGATCGTGACCTCGGGGAAGGCCCACTTATTCAATACTTTCTTGTTGTCCGTTAGAAACCATCCCTTCAAATGACAGGGAGTATCGCCTAGATTTTTAATCTCAATCCAATCCGAAAACTCTCCGAAATTATCCGACAACGTTGTCTCATTATCTGCCATAACCTCAGAGAGAATCATCGTCTCGCCGGCAGCAGACCAATCCCGAGAAAGCACGGCCAAATCACCGCCATCCACGTATGCCGAATTGTCCAAATCCGCCGGATAAGCAGACGGAGCTGCCCCCAGCCACCAAGAGGCCATAATGACCAGATCAGACAGGTCCACCTGACAGTTAAAATCGATATCCGTCAACAAACGCAGACAACCAACATCCGGCTGACGCGTCTGAAACTGCCAAAGGGTTCCAATATAGACCGTATCATTACCCACAACATCGACGCGCCAATAATAGGTCGTAAAGGAATCAATGGAATCAATCACGATACTGTTTTCGGACTGCTCGGACAGGAGAACGGAAGAATCGGCCAGTTGAACCAGCAAAGCCGATGTGTCCAGATAGACGCGGTAGACCGGATCGGACGACAGACCCTCGGGTTCATCCCAAGACAGAACAAGAGGGGTATCGGGAATGTCCCGGGATTTGTTTGCAGGAGACGGATTTTCTGCAATAAACGCTTCTTCAAGAAGTTCCATCTCCGAAAAACCGGTCAGATTCGGACTGCCGTTGTTACTTGTGATATCCAGCCGGTAATAGCTGTATGCGGCGGGGTAGGCACAATCAAATTCACGCCGGAGAAAACGACCGCTCCAGCTTTGGTTATCCTGCATGTCCACGACCGCCCAGTTTTCCTCGTCGTTTGAACCGTATAGCGTCCAACTGCGCGGATCACGTTCCGGCGCATCGTTGGCCGAAGCAATGGAGTATCGTCCGATCACGTAACGAATTCCCTGAGGGAACTGGAACTGAATCCATCCTGTAGGGGTAAAGTAAGTTAGCCATTTGGTGGAGACGGTATTATCGAAGGCCATCTCTTTTGATTCGCCTTCGTGGATCTGAGAACTGGCCGTAACGGTTCCGCCCTGGTCTGTCCGGTCAACCCATCTTGAAAAACCAAGCAGTTCCATTTCCGAAAAACCGGTCAGATCCGGGTACCCGTTATTGCCTGTGATATCCAGCCGGTAATAGCCGTATGCGGCGGGGTAGGCACAATCAAATTCACGCCGGAGGAAACGACCGCCCCAGCTTTGATTGTCCCGCACATCCACAACATTCCAGTTTATCCCGTCATTTGACCCATATAACGTCCAACTGCGCGGGTCCCGTTCCGGCATATCATTGGCCGAAGTGATGGAGTATCGCCCGATAATATACCGTTTTTGCTGCGGGAATTGAAACTGAATCCATCCTGTAGGGGTATAATACGTCAGCCATTTGGTAGAGACGGAATTATCAAAGGCCATCTCTTTTGATTCACCGTCGTGAATCTGAGAACTGGCCGTAATCGTTCCGCCCAAATCGGTCCAGTCCACCCATCCTGAAAAAGCCAAAGGGCAGAATACACCTATTAAAAGCATTAACAAATGCTTTCTAAACAAGAGCTTGCACGCCATTTACAACCCTCCCGTATGAGGTATCTGAATCTGTGCATCATTATATCAATCTCTCCTTCAAATGTCAAGAATTAGTAAGGACACAGGGTAGAATTTGCATAAAAAAAAACGGCTAAAATCCCTTCGAGAGCAAACATCTTCAGACCAGCCCCCTCTACAACCTTATCTATTGATACATTATTATTGAATTAATACTCCGGAATGGTAGTATATGCACTGTGTTTATCGTTGTTTATAACATTTCAATATCATTACCTTGCGAGATGAACAATGAAAAAGTTAAATAACAGCGGCTTGCAAAAAAGACCTCTCATCCTTTTGTTCCTGTTGGGCGCAGGACTGCATGCGGAAACCAATTACAAACAGGTTCAACAACGTCCTTATAACGGGGCTTACGAGGGAGCCAATCTCAACCGTATCGCTTTTCCGATTGGAGGAATAGGTTCCGGGATGATCGCCCTGGAAGGAACAGGAGCCATCTCACATGTCTCCGTAAGACATCACATGGAATTTTTTCATGCGCCTTGCACTTTCGCAGCGCTTTGTGTTGAGGGTGAAAATGGCACGCTTGCCAAAGTCCTTGAAGGTCCTGTACCCCACTGGAAAATCTTTGGTCAGGAAGGTTCCGGCTTAGGCAGCGGACATACCAGTTATGGTCTGCCCCGGTTTGAAAAAGCATCGTTCCTGGCACGTTTTCCTTTCGGGATCATTGAACTTTCTGACAATGAAATGCCCCTTGACGTTCAAATCACCGGCTGGAATCCGTTCATTCCGGGTAACCCCGATGACTCTTCGCTGCCTGTCGGTTCGCTTGAATACACATTCACCAATAAAAGCAATAAAAGCATCAACGCGGTGTTTTCTTTCAATACCCGGAACTTTATGGCTGTAGGCGAAGGCAATTCCATTAAGGCTATGAAGAACGGATTTATCCTCCGGCAGGACGGATCGACCGCTCATCCCGAAAATGAGGGCGCATTTGCAATTTATACCAACAATGACCATACCGTCGTGGATCATTGCTGGTTCAAAGGCGGTTGGTGGGATTCTCTGACATTGACATGGGAGAATATTCAGTCTGCAACATTGATGGATAATCCGCCCGTAATGGATTCGGCACCGGGGGCGTCACTTTTTGTCCCCCTGACGATTGCTCCCAACCAATCGCAAACAGTGCGTCTGATGATGAGCTGGTATGTGCCGAAGACCCGCCTGCGCCACGGTCAGGACGCTAAAGAAAATCCGGGGCCGGCATTCGGCCAAAGACCTTCCGGGGGAACTGCGGAGAATCAGCAAACTATCAGCGGTTTTCTGGGCCAGGGATTGGTCAATACCTTCGATCCGGTCGGTGACGGCCTGACAGGCAGACTCACCTCGCCTGAACTCACGCTCGAACATAATTATCTTCAGTTTCTCATCGGCGGCGGCAGCCATCCCGGGCAGACCTGTCTGAATCTGCTCATCAATGGACAGGTCGTTCGAACCGCAACGGGCAAAAACAGCGAAACGCTTGAATGGACAACTTGGGACATACGCGAATTCAAAGGCAAACAGGCCAGAGTTGAGATCGTCGATGAAAATACCGGGGCCTGGGGGCACATTCTGGTCGATCAGATCATCCTGTGCCAGCAACCTTTCGCCGAGGTGTCACAAACCGTTAATAATGCCAACGCCGTCGTCCTGCACAACTTTGAATCGGAAACCTACAAAGACTGGATTGCTCAAGGCCCTCCTGCTCCCGAAAGCACCTCCGACCAGAAATGTGTCGATGGAAGCTGCGGTAAACCGTCCGTCTATTATTTCCCCTGGTATGCCTGTCACTTTGCATCCCTTCAGGAGATCGTCGATTACTGGACCCTCAACTACGACCGACTCCGCAGCCAGAGTGTTTTGTTTAAGGATGCCTTTTATGATACGACCCTGCCGGCGGAAGTGATCGAAGCTGTCGCTGCAAATTTAACAATTCTTAAATCTCCCACTGTTCTGCGTCAAACCGGCGGCAGGCTGTGGTGCTGGGAAGGCTGCTCGGATAACAGCGGATGCTGTCCGGGGTCGTGTACGCACGTCTGGAATTATGCCCAGGCGACGTGTCATTTATTCCCCTCGCTGGAACGTTCGTTACGAGAGACAGAATTTTTCCAAAGCCAAAATGCCGAAGGCCATCAGACGTTCCGTTCAGCGCTGCCCATTCGTGAGATCAAAAGCAGCTTTCATGCCGCCGCAGACGGTCAGCTTGGCGGTATTATGAAAGTCTATCGTGAATGGCGTATCTCGGGCGACACCTTCTGGATGAAAAAACTCTGGCCGCAGGTCAGACAGAGCCTGGATTTCTGCATCAGCACATGGGATCCTCGCGGCAAGGGTATCCTGGAAGAGCCTCATCACAACACATACGACATTGAATACTGGGGGCCAAATGGGCATTGCGGCAGTTTTTACCTGGGCGCTTTAACCGCCGCTATTGAAATGGGGAAAGCACTGAATGAAGATACAAGTCGTTATCAGCAGCTTCTGACGGCCGGCCGAAAGTTTATGGAAACAGAACTTTACGACGGCGAATATTTCTTCCAGAAAATTCAGACAGAAGGGCTTAATAACACGTTTCAGCCTTTATCCTATCGCGGTAACGGAAAAGGTTATCAGGCCATCATCGAAACACTCAATCGGCAAGGCCCAAAATATCAATACGGCAAAGGCTGTCTATCCGACGGTATACTGGGCTTCTGGATGGCCCGTGTGTGCAGCCTTGACGGGGATATTGTCGATCCGGCCAAAGTCCGCAGCAATCTCAATGCGATTTACACCTATAATTTCAAACCTTCTTTGTTTGACCATGTCAATCCGCAACGGCCCACCTACGCGATGGGCCGCGAGGGCGGTTTGCTGCTGTGCACCTGGCCCAAAGGCGGCAGGCTTTCTATTCCGTTCGTGTATAGTAATGAAGTCTGGACCGGCATAGAATACCAGGTTGCCTCACATCTGATGCTCGAAGGAATGACCGATAAAGGATTGGATATCGTTCGTGCCTGCCGTGACCGTTATGACGGCTCCATACGCAACCCCTTCAACGAATACGAGTGCGGCCATTGGTACGGCCGTGCGATGTCCAGCTACGGACTGATCCAGGGCCTTACGGGAGTTCGTTATGATGCCGTCACGAAAACGCTTTATATAGATTCCAAAATCGGGAATACCTTTAGAAGCTTTTTGTCCACCGGATCGGGTTTCGGTTCCGTGGGCTTAAAAGACGGCAAGCCTTTTATCGAAATGAAAATGGGTCAGCTTGACGCCCGGAATATCGTGGTTTCCGGAAAAAAAATTAAATAACCGAATCCGGAAGAACGATGCGATGCAGAGTGCTGCATGGAATGATCATAATCGGGTCGCTAATTGAATCTACTCAAAAAGGAAAAAAACAAACATGATGATGCATTCTCTTGTGATGCTGTCGGCTGCCCTTGCGGGGATCAGTGCCCCATCCGCTAAAGATATGGTCAATCCGGCCCTGCTTGCTCAGCCCTGGTCTGCGCAGTGGATTGCTCACCCCACGATTTCGGTTCATGAGTATGGAATCTATCATTTTCGAAAATCGTTTTCACTGGAGAAGAAACCCGAATCTTTTATTGTACATGTTTCGGCAGACAATCGATATCGATTATTCATCAACGGCCACCCGATCAGTGAGGGGCCGGCCCGGGGCGATTTATGGCATTGGCGTTTCGAGACCGTGGACCTGGCTGGCTCCCTGCAGGCGGGCGACAACGTGCTGGCGGCTGTCGTCTGGAACTATGCTGATGACAAGCCGTGGGCACAAATTTCGCATCATACCGGCTTTCTGCTTCAGGGCAATGAGCCGCTTTCCAAAATAGTAAACACCGACACGTCCTGGAAGGTATATCATAACCCGGCTTATTCCATGATCCCGATTCGCGGTACATCTTTGCAGGCCTCAACCCCTGTCGGTCCCGGAGAGATGGTTGACGGGACAAAATATCCCTGGGGCTGGCAGGAAAAAAACTATGTCGATTCGGATTGGGTATCGGCAAAGGTTGTAGGACGAGCCGCCCCCCGCGGACTGCACGACGCCAATACCCCCTGGTTGTTGACCCCGCGGACCATTCCTGCGATGGAATCAACACCGCACCGGCTGGGGCGAATAGCACGCAGCAAGGGCATTGAGGCCAAGGACGATTTCGTCAAGGACGGCCGTGCGCTGACCATTCCCGCAGAACAAACAGTTTCCATCCTCCTGGATCAGACCTATCTTACAATGGGGTATCCGGAGCTGACTGTTTCGGGGGGTAAAGGTTCACAAATCAAGCTGACCTATGCGGAAGCGATGGTCGATGCTGAATTCCGGAAAGGCCACCGCGATGCTGTCGAAGATCGAAACATTTTCGGGTATTATGATATCTTTATCGCGGACGGCGGTTCCAACCGCCTGTTTCGCCCCCTGTGGATCCGCACGTGGCGATTTCTCCAACTGGACATTACAACCGGAAAAGACCCGCTAACGATCGAAAATTTCCAGGGAGTTTATACCGCCTATCCCTTCCAGGAGAAAGCCTCTTTTGCCTGCAGCGATCCTTCGCTGGAGGCTATCTGGAAAGCAGGCTGGCGCACGGCACGGCTATGTGCCGGAGAAACGTATTTCGACTGCCCCTATTACGAGCAGCTCCAGTACGTCGGCGATACCCGTATTCAATCGCTGATCTCCCTCTATGTGGCCGGAGATGACCGGCTTGTTCGAAATGCAATACAGCTCTTTGATGATTCAAGGATTCCGGACGGTTTGACCTCCAGCCGTTATCCCACCTCCGTGCCTCAGGTGATACCCACCTTTTCTTTGTTCTGGATTTCGATGATTCACGATTACTGGATGCATAGTGACGATCCTTCCTTTGTGCAGTCTTTTGAAATCGGAATACGCAGCGTCCTGGACTGGTATAAACGGCGTATCGATGCCAACGGGATGCTGGGCCCTATGGAATGGTGGAATTTTGTGGATTGGCCGGATAAGTGGCCATGGACAACTCAGGCCCGAATCGGCGGAGTTCCCGACGGCGCTGAAAATGGGAACAGCTCGATCATCACACTTCAACTGGCCTACACACTTTTACAGGCCGCCGACCTGATGGACTCTTTCCAGGAACACCAGTCCGCACAGAAATATCGAGCCATGGCAGAAGGTCTAAAGCGAGCCGCCCTGGAATGGTGTTGGGATGAACAGCGAAATCTTCTGGCCGATACCCCGGAGAAAAAGGCGTTCAGCCAGCATGCCAATATTATGGCCGTCTTGACGGATACAATTCCGGCCCAACAGCAGGCAGCCTTCATCCAGAGAGTCGCCGATGACAAAAGCCTGACGCAGTGCACGTTCTATTTTCGATATTACCTGATCCGGGCGATGAAAAAAGCCGGGCTGGCCGATCAATACGTCGCCCAGCTCCAGCCCTGGCGGGATATGCTGGCTATGGGATTAACGACATTTGCCGAACGGCCGGAACCGACCCGCTCCGACTGCCACGCCTGGAGCGCCAGCCCCAATTATGATTTCCTGGCAACGATCTGCGGCATTGAACCGGCCAAATCCGGTTTCCAATCGGTCCGGATCGCTCCGGCTCTGGGACCCCTGACGTGGGCCAAAGGAACTATGCCGCATCCGCAAGGGCAAATACAGGTGTCCTTCCGGCGGAAAGACACTTCAGGGATTGAAGCGGAAATCACATTACCCGGCAACCTGACCGGTACATTTTTCTGGAACAAACAGTCAGTTGCACTGCACAGCGGATCTCAGAAAATTCAGTTCCCTCCGGATGTCGCCAACAGCACAAAGGATTAAACTGATACTCGAGAAACCGTCCGGTTGAGTCATGAAAGAACCAATGCCTTCAAATGGCCCTGTGCAGGGAGCCATTTGTTTCTCACTCGTGTAATCCAGAAGACACTGATACGCTCGTCAATCGTATACGACAGGCTGTTCTGATTTAAAGAAACTAATGCAAGCTTATGGTCAGCACCTGTCGCGGCGGAGCGGTCGTCCCGCGAATTATCAATTTCTCCTGCAGAATAATGCGTTCCGGTTTGATACGGCCCGGCCTGGCGATCTGTTTTAAAAGCAATTCAGCGGCAACGTTTCCCATTTGTCTGGAACACAAATCCATAAAGGTCAGTCCGGGACTCATGACCCGGTTGGCATATTCATCGCAGAAACACATCAGACTTAATTCATCAGGCACCGCAATACCCAATGAATGAGCCGCCTGCATAAGGTTTAAAGCCCCCATATGCCCGTATGCTAAAATGGCTGTTACCCCTTTTTCAAACACGGTCTTTCTTAAATACTCCTCCGCTGTATCCAGCTCAGTATTTTCATCAACAAACGGCGGCAGCTTGAATCTTTTCATTTCCGCCATATACGTCCGGTACCGATCCGTCAGGCTGCTGTGAGAGATCATCACATCCACCTCAAGACCAATATCCCGGATATCCCGGGAATCTCTCTCTTCCCGGCAAAAACAAGGAAGCGGCCCGCAATACGCAATCCTGGAATGGCCAAGTTCACGCAGGTAATTCAGGGCAGCCCGCGTCCCGCCGATATCGTCCGGCACCACCGAAAAACCGGCAGCCGGACAAACACCATTGACCATCACATAAGGAATGCCGGACCGTACGATCTCGTCCAGCGTAACCGCTGTGCACTTTGCAAGAATGATGGCTCCGTCGATTCTCCATGCCGGCAATTCACTGGCATCCGAAGGATGCCCGGACATATCAACCGTTACATCCCAGTCTTTTCCGTCCGATTCCATAACCTTTGTGACTTGGTTGACAACGGTTTGGTAGATGTTTCCCAAATCACTGAGTGCATGATGTCCTCCCAGAATATGAATCATCCGGCGGGATTGCAGGGTAAGACTTTTGGCAATGAGATTGGGACGATAATGGAGTTCTTCAGCCGTCCGGATAACCCTCAGACGAACCTCCTTTGTTACCGAAAAACCTTTGCCAAGGCGATTGTTCAGTATTTTGCTGACGGTGGACTTGCTCACCCCAGCCTGTCGTGCAACATCATCCAGACTTGGAATCCCGTTTCGCATGGCCTCTAAAAAAAACTGTGATTCACTCAAAAATGAGTATCTGTCTCATCGCGTTATTGCGGCCGTTGAAGGATTCTTTGCGCTTAAGGTGTACAGCCGAGTTTGTCGCTTAAGCAGTCCAGCCAGGTTGCAGCCATGATCGACAGATCGTCAAGATTAATCTTGCAGTCGTTATTCACATCTCCTACAAAGGCATATGTCTGGTAATGATCGGCAGGATCAGCTTTTGCCGCCGCACAGGCATCAACATAGACTCCGACATTGACGGTATCGGTGCCCGAGCCAACAGCATCTGTTGCGGTAAAACGGAATAAGAACCAGCCGTCTCCGTCAACATCAACGGTCGTTTCAGCAGAGGTCGGGCTGTTGATCGTCACCGTAGTCCCCGGAGCCTGTTCAAGCGGGTTTGAAAGATCGGCCCATTCTACGTTGACCGAACTCTTTCCGTCATCTGCATAAGTTCCCGTCAAGGTGAACTGTGTGGTGCCATCAACGAGCCAAACATACTGATCGGCACCTGCGGATACATTTGTCGGGGGAGAATCTTCGGTCGCCAAAAAGTGCCAATCAAAACCTTCCACCACCCCGATCTCCGGATCTGTAATATGCACGGCCCAATAGTAGTATTTACCCGCTTGCAGCGTATAGCCTGCATCCGAGAGGTCCAGTGATTCCGCGGCGATATCATCGGCAACCTGCACAACGCCGGGATCAAGAATATCAGGTCCCAGGTTTGGATCTTTGGTCAGAATCGTATCACTCTGCAGGATAAAGACATCTGCTGTGAGGGTATCGGCCGGATCGTTCGGGTCGGGATTGGTCCATCTCAGCACATCATTGGCCGCAGGAAGCTCTCCGCCGACAATCGGAACAGGTTTCAAGGCCGGAGTGCCGCCGGGAATAAGAAATTCGATATTATCAAAGCCGTACCGGGCTACGCCTTGACCGTTATAATTTACATTCACCAATACAAACTTCAGGTTGTCGGTCCCGGGTTCCATGGTATAGTTAAATGAAACGGGCTGCCAGGTTTTCCCGACTGTGAATAGTACATTTACGCCATCACCCGGAGTAAGCTTGGTTGCACCGGCATAGGATTCGGCTTTCAATCCGCCCTGGCTGCTGTTGCCTGCGGTGCCGAGGTCAATCATGTCAGCTTTGAAGGTGATGGGGGTGCCGGAAGGGATGCCCCATACCGCCAGACTTTCATTGATAACCTGATACCACACAGACCATGTGTTGTTCGCACTTTGAAGGGTTATATAACCGCCCGGATTCCCTCCTGTCGCAATATGGCTTGAATCCCAGGCCCCGCCGCCGCCTGCCGAATTCCAATCCGCGGCGTTTGTATCAAAGCCCCCATTGTTAACAAGTGTTGCATGTACAATACCGATCAGCCCGAACACTATCGTAACAACCATTACTTTCTTACTCATCGGAACCTCCATTCAGGAAAAATGTCTTTTCACTCCTCTTAAACACTTTTTTACTGAGTTGACCTTCTTCGAACCTTTTCACCCGACGCACTGTTGTTAAAAATTATTTATCGTTAAAGCGTTGCACTGAAACCTGATATTATTATACGGATTCCGGGACACAATGCAAGCGTCTGATTTGAATAGAAACCGTTTGCTATTTAATATTCGTTAAGTCTCCACCGGCCATTCCGTCCACCCTGTCTGACTTGCGTTTATATCCTATTGGCAGTAAACTGCTTACAAAAACAGGAAAACCGTTGTCTTTATACGGTTATTTTCAGGATTTTACACATCTTGCTATAGAGCTATATAGGTTTTCCCTCCTCATTTATACGCCGTGAAAAGAGTTTTTAGTCCACAGCCGCATCAGCTCCGCAAGATTCGCCAGCACAAGTCCGATTAACGCTTGACGGAAAAGTGGCAACCGGGTAGAATTGAATAAAGTAAACCGCCCGGAACATAAAGTTCGCCTGACATCAACCGTAACAAGGAGAGAGTGGTCAGATGAAAAGAAAAGCTTCACAACGGTTCCTTCCATACAGGCAAAAAGAGTCTATAGATATGACCCGTTCTTGTTTTTTTCCCTGACTGACCCAACTGCATTTTAAAAATTATACAGCTGCATTTACCAATCGGTTCAAATTGGAGTGAGTATAATTGTGAAACAAATATAATCCCTTATTAACTTTTTGATGTGGAGGAAACACAATGAAGAAAGTACTGTCGGTTTTAATGGTTCTCTGCTTTATGGGTGTTGCCCAGGCGGACTTGCTGGTCAGCGGCGCCGACCCGGGAGCTGCATGGCTGGGATGGATGAATGTATTTGAATTGAACGGCACCCATTTGTGGGGCAGCGGATGGGGCACAGCAGATCTGCCGGCCACCTTCGGCGGCGACGGCGTGCTGACCCTGGCGCCGAACTCCATCAATGATCCTGCCGACTACTGGTACATCGGCGGAGGCGGACCCGGTGCAGCAGGCAATAAAATCATGGAAGCCAACTTTTATCAGGAATGGAATCCTTCGGCCGATCCCGTGAATAATCTTGCCGGACAAATAGTAACCTTTGAATATACAGTGGGGGTTAACACGTTAACCTCGGCACATTCAGCCAAGGCGTTCATTAAAGTTCTGGATCCGGATAACAACTGGGTGACTATTCATACCGAATTTGGAGACCTCACGCCCGGAACCAAAAGCATTTCATTGACCGTTGATTCTATCGCCAATCCCGTAACCCAGGTGGGTTTCGTGTTTACCGGCGTAAACGTCTGGATTACAGATGTTGACCCGTACGGCCTTGTCACCATCGTCCCTGAACCGGCTTCAATGGCATTGTTAGCGCTTGGCGGACTGCTCCTGAGACGCCGTAAATAACAATCTTGGTGCAATGTCATAAAAAAATGAGGCGCGGCATCTTGAGAATAAGACCGCGCCTTTATCTTTAAATTCAACCGTTGACCTTTAAGTTCCAGTATTGCTTTTAAGGCTCCATCTGATACACCCTTACATAATCGACGTTAAATTGCTGCGGAAACGGAACCACAGAGTCCGTGATGGCTTTATCCCACCATGAGGCGCCGACTGCAAAGTTGAGCAAAATAAAGAACGGCTGATTGAACGGGGCCGGATAGCTGCCCGTTCCGCTCCACCACGTCGAGGAAGTGTAATAATTGTAATCATCCCGATACCAGCGTATTTGGGTTGGCTCCCATTCGATAGCGTAAATATGAAAACCGCTTGACATATTCCCGACAGTTTTATCATTACCGCTGTTGGATTGATGAACATAAGGGCTGGAACTGCCGTAATGGATAGCGCCGATCGCCGTAGTCGGATCACGCATTAATTCAACAATATCAATTTCTCCGCAAGCCGGCCATCCGGCACTTGGGATATTATGGCCAAGCATCCAGAATGCCGGCCAGATTCCTTCTCCGCCGACCGGCATCTTGATACGGGCCTCGATACGGCCGTACTGAAAACTCTGCTTATTCTGGGTTTTAATGCGGGCGGAAGTATAATTTTTACCGTTATAGTTTTCTTTCCGTGCCTCCAGAATCAGAATGCCGTCTTCAATCCTGCAATTTTCGGTCCTGCCGGTATAATATTGCCATTCCCAATTTCCCCACCCGTTTGAACCCGTTCCGATTTCGTACACCCAGTTGGCAGCATTAAGATTCGGTCCTTCAAATTCATCCGACCATACCAGTTTCCACCCCGGCACAGACTCCACGCAAACATCATCGCTCCTTACGGTCACTTCATAAATACTGCTTCCCCACTGAGACGACCGCGTTACACAGTTGATGCGAATATATCTCTTTGACTGCTCCGGGAACAAACATTCATCAGTCCCTCCGTCGCCGTTTAATTCCGTATATACCGTCATCCAGTCGGCCGCATCACTGGACACCTCAATAGTATAAACACTCGCATAAGCCGACTCCCAGTGAATCGTCAAACCATAAAAATGTCTTGTCCGCCCCAAATCGATCTCAAGCCACTGGTTGTCATTAAAAGAACTTGACCATCGGGTACCCATATCGCCGTCAATCGCGTTGGAAGCCAAAAACAAAGAACTCTCCTGACTCGAAGCGCTGGCGGTCGATATGCACTGCATCCATTGCCACTGTTCTGAAAGTTTAGCAATATCGTTCATATTGATTTGACAATCGAGATCAGTATCGCCGCTGCACCCGGAAATATTCTGGTTAAGCCAATGATATGCAATTATCGCAAGGTCTTCGATCCCGACATATTGATCACCGTTCAGGTCCGCCTCGAAACCTGCAAAGCAAAACGCCGGAAGGATCAACATACATACCGCACACCGATACGTCTTATGATGAATCCCGTCCATACACCCTCGATTACTGTAGTTATGAGGTATTATAGTCCAACGGCAATAAAACTCTCCTCTTCTGTTTTAACGCAAGCATTATACCCTAAAACAGCGTTCCGGCCAAGCAAAAACCGGGCCTGGACTGTTATTCACTCTTATGGATCGGTTTCCAAATGCGCAACGAAATACCCTAAAACAGCCTTTTCGCGTACAAAAACTCATCCGGATATAGGTCTTCTGCGTACTATAACCGTCTTATAATCTCAATGGATCTTGCCAGCTTATCTCGATGCTCCTCAATGGGTTCACCGTCTGCACAGAACGCTGTTAGGCTTTTGGTGATCGATTCCGGAACCTCCAGCAATTTGCTATGCTTTTCATACTCTGCGATAGAAAGATTTTCTTTTTTCTCTTCCAGCAAGTTCCGCAGCATCACCATGTATTCATAATCTTCGATCCCGTCTCGCAGGTTTTCCCATCGGATGGAATCGACTGGCCCTTCAAGAACCGGATCGGCTGAATCCGCATTTGCGGCAGCTTCCGGCGGATAAATAAACCGGCCATCGCCGTTACCCCAGGGAATACGAGTCCCGGCCGGAGTGTCATAGCCGCTTACCCAGCTCATTGCATCCTCGTAAGGATTCTGCGGTTTCTTCGGGTCAGGATAGGCCGCATCACTCGACCAGTAATTTGTCTCCCAGACCAGGATTCCTTCAATATTGCGTTGGAACGTCTGCCATAACCAAATCCGCATCTCCGGGGCCGAGTGATCCAGGAACAACCCGGTATAAGGAGCCTTCGGGCCGCAGCAGACATACCACCAGAACTTCTCACCGTGTTTGCGACGCTCCTCGGCACGGTTATGATCATAGTCATTACTGATACTGCACCATATGTTCGGACCGCCGATCAACCCCGGTTCCACCTGTTCTGTCAGCATCCGGCCGATACCCGGACAGGAGTGACGAAGCTTATCAAATCCCTTCTTGACAAATTCGTATTGATCTGCACTCGGTTCATCGAACCAATACACATAGGCTTCATCCAACCAACCTTTCTCTGACAAATGGGCTTCCAGCTGCCTGCAATAGGAATCAAACAGGATTGGATACTCCGGATCCGCTTCCGTAAAGCCCAGCAGTTCCGGTTCGTAGTGTTTATGATATGTGCCGCCCCCGATGCCCGGGATAGAAACCAGGAAAGAATTGAATTTATAGTGATCGATCGCCCGGCTCATCGCTTTATCCCACGCGGTAAAGTCCAGCTTCGGCTGCAATTGCTCGGCGGCAGCCGCCGGTGCTGTTCGTTTCGGAAGTTCGAAATCTCCTCCTTCGATCACTTCCTTGCCGGTGTCCATATCAGTTACAGAAATATCATCGAGCCAGACAAGCCCGATCATTTCTCCGCTATCGGTCCAGCAGGTAGCCCGCGCATGCAATTTCACATAGCAGGCATCTTTGGGGAAATCCGTCAGCAGTTCATCGATGTTCTGCCATTTGCCGCTGCCCCGAATGACTATATCGTTGTTCCGGCCGGACATCCACTCCTTGTTTGTATCGTAATGGTTCAGCGTAATCAGAAACCGATGGTCCGGTACCGCCGTACGATACCAGCAGTTGACCCGTAATCCCTTTTCAGGAATCTTGATCAAGGGCGTATAAGCAGCCGTTACATTCATATCGGTTTTGTCATCATAGATCAGCAGTGCTCCCTGGCCGGTATGCGATTCATTGTTCACGATCCGAAGGCCTTCCCAGTTATGAAACTTGCCGA
This sequence comes from uncultured Pirellulales bacterium, assembly GCA_964649955.1. Taxonomy (GTDB): domain Bacteria; phylum Planctomycetota; class Phycisphaerae; order Sedimentisphaerales; family Anaerohalosphaeraceae; genus T3Sed10-213. Next base: position 4,378 of record CAZYQN010000018.1, on the reverse strand, counting down.
CAGGAGGTTTCACCGCCGGCCATGTCACTTTGATCGGATCCAGGGGCGCAGGATCATACGGCGAAATATGATGTTCTGACAGGTTCGCTAAATATTGATCCAGTACCAGCCGTCTGTGCTGATCGGTACGGAGGTTATGATATTTAAAAATGTTATGGGAGGATAACCCGAATGCCGTAATACAAGTCATCTGTTCCGGCAGAGAGAAATCATAGACGTGAAGAACCAAAGGAACAGTGTATTCAAACCGGTTGCAATGAACCCGCACTGAAGCCTGATACGAACCGCCGGGCACGGAAGCCGGTACCTTCACACGGACCCAGAAACCCTGATTGGTGTTGGCAGCTAACTCCAACGGCTCGTTAATCGGCGGCAGCGCATCAGGCCAAAGTCCTTGGTGTGAACTTTGGTCCGTAGGCAGGGTCACATTCATATACCGAATACGAAGAATATCCGTCTCAACATCAATGACGGAATCATAACCAGCCTTTTTAAACGGCGATATATGAAGTCTGAAATCATTTAGCGTTTGTGAACTTCGAAAGAACAGCTGCACCGCTTCGGCTTCGTTCCCGGCAGTTCGAATAAGAATTTCTTCACTCTTCTGGTGAGGGGGCAACTGGTCCGGCAGGATTTTGCTGGCACTGGAACCGGCCCACCAGATATTGACATCTTCGTGGCCGGAAACACCCGGCAGCAATCGCCCTTTGGAGACGTCTTGTCCGAATAGCGTGGAAGATGAACCGATGGTCACTATCAGGATAAGATTACAGAATGTGTTGATAAATGACTTCTTCTCTCGTGGCATTGTCATCCTGCTCATGGTTTAGCACCCTTAACTTGCCTAAATTTTTACATTTTTACATTTTAAGCGGCTGGAACCAAACTCCTCTGTATTATCGGAATATTATACCAAAAGTCAAAGTTCCGGCCAAACAAAAAGAACGTCGGCGTCGTTTAATCCCGGCAATAGGATTTCGGAGGTCCCTAAGCGTCAATCTCTCCGGAAAAAAAAGGCAATAAAAAAGCCCGCCGAATATTCGACAGGCTTTTAACAAATCCGGATTAAAGAACGGCTTTAGATTTTCGGATACGTTCCAAGATACTCGGTCTTGGGCAGTTGTCCCACCAGCGGCAGAGCATACTCGATAAATGCCGCCGTCATTCCGTTGCCTTTGGCATTGATGTATTCATCCGGCACGGACTTGGTCTTCTCGGCCACGTTCTTCAGCTCCGTGCGGAAGTAATCCACCTCGTACTTGGCCCCTTTGCCCACGCGCTTGATAGCGACCGAACCGTTATCTTCCTTCATCGACCACTGCACCGCCAGCCGGCCGCACTGACGCGCCTCTTTGGCATCCACTTCTGACTGCAAGCCCGCAAAACTGCGCTGCAGATACCCGAACGTATCCGCCCGCACACGTTTGATACCCAGCTTGCCCTTGATTTGTCCGGCCAAAAAGTCCGCCAACGCCCCTGTCCCCGAAAGCTGTACGTTACCGTGTGAATCGCGCTCGGCATTCTCGGCCAGCTTCTCGGCCCACGTCACATGGTCCTTGTCGCAAATGCCTTCGCTGGCAGCGATCACGCAGCGGCCATACTTCTTGTACACAGCATCCACATCCGCCAAAAACGTCTCCATGGTAACCGGCCGTTCAGGCACATAAACCAAATGCGGACCGTCATCTTCACGCTGTTTGGCCAGTGCCGCCGCACCCGTCAGGAAGCCCGCGTGCCGGCCCATAATGATGTCGATCTTTACGCCCGGCAGTGCCCGGTTGTCAAGATCGTCGCCCATAACCGCGCAGGCCACAAACTTGGCGGCGGTTCCATATCCCGGACAGTGATCCGTAACCAGCAGGTCATTGTCCACGGTTTTGGGCACATGGAATGCCCGCAGGTCATATCCGGCTTCTTCGGCCATCCGGTTGATAATAAAGCAGGTATTGGCCGAATCATTGCCGCCAATGTAGTAAAAATAGCGGACCTCATGTTTCTTGAATGCCGCCAGGATCTTCTCGCAGTATGCCGCGTCCGGCTTGTCACGGCTGGAACCCAGTGCCGATGACGGCGAGCCGGCCACCCGTTCCAGCGTCTCGATCGACAGCTTTTTCAGGTCAATAAAGTGTTCCTTGACAATCCCCGAGACCGCATGAACGGCGCCATAGAGATTGGTGATTTCTTTCTGCTTGCTGGCTTCTTCAATAACGCCGACAAGCGAGGCGTTGATTACGCCGGTAGGTCCGCCGGATTGGCTGACGATAGCATTGGCCATAAGTAAAACCTTTCTATGTAGAATAACATTAAGAATTTGAGCTTACGGGTGAAGAATTATAGCCCCAAACCGCCGAAAATCAAGGACAAACCCCCCAATAAGTAGCCGACATATAACATCACCATAATCCACTGTTCAATCGCCAATCAAAATGTCGCCACCATCATCCTGCCCGCACATCATCATAAGAGCAAACCGGTGTGTTCACCCCTGAAACAAGAAAAATTCGATAAACCCGGGCAGGGGTTAAACACCAATAGCCCCGGGTGATGGGAGCGAAGCGACCGGAACCCGTGGGACGCATACCCACCCCACAACCCCGTATGGGGTTGAATGTCAGTGCCCCTCCGCGCGTATCAGTGTCTCTCTGAAAGCTGAGATATATATGTGAAGTAAACCTCTTATCCTCAATTTTGCATGTTGCACTTTGATTTTAACATTTTCTACGAGCCTGTGCTGCAGGCGGCATATAATTAACCCTTTCGGCCTTTTATATCAATAAGCCGTCTCCCTGACGACTCCCTCACCCGCGACAAATCCTCTCCGACCTTGGGCTTGCGAAACACAAACAAATGCTCATGCATAATCAAATAGAACTTGTCCTGCCGCGCCTTGGCCACCCACCGCCCCGTACACGTACAATTGTGCTGCACCTTGATAATATCCTCCTTCAGCACAAATCCCGCCCGCAAAAACCGCTCCATCACCCGGTACGCCAGCGGCACAAAATGCCGACCCCGCCGTGTATCCCCCATCAGCACCGCACAGTACCGCCCGGCCTTGAGCACCCGATACAACTGCCCGGCCGCAATCTCCATTGCGTCCAACACCGTTTCCCCCCGGCGCCGAATACATCTCAATCACATTCCGCGCCACCTGCGGTGCAAAATTCCCCCGATAACTCGGAGTATGCGTCGCCCACGCCCCACGCTCCCCAAACGACCAAACTGTCGTAAACTCCGGATTCGGCCCCGATACTTTCGATACACACCGTGCCGGCTTGAATTCTCGATTTTCCATAATCAACTCCAAAACAGTTTTTCGTAGGGTGGGCCATGCCCACGCTGCTGTTTTGAAATCTTACAGAAAATCAATCCCCCATCGACAGCCTATAGACTGCAAAAAAATAAAATCGAAAAAATTCCTCTTTAAACCTCCGCAGCAAGCATCCTATTGTAACTCCGTCCGTCAGGACAATTAAATCAAACTTCCTCTTCGAGCCTCCGCAGGAGGCGGCATAGTGTAGCCTCGGCCGTGAGGCCGTGGACCATAAAGCACACCCGCCCCCCCTCTCTCTCCCCAGAGCCCGCGCAGCGGGCGCCATACCCTCAATCCAAATACCGCTCCGGGTCATACGCAATCCCGTGCTTTTCCAAAAACGCCTTCAACTCCTCGGCAAAACTAACCTTCTTGTGATGCTCCTGCTGACCTTCAATATAACGCTTTACATCAACAACCGCCGATTCACTCACCGTAAAACTGGAAAAACCACTCTGCCATTGAAAACCAAACGGCAAATCAAATCGCTCTTTCATCCATCGCGATGAATTCGCTTTCAGCTTGTTGACAAAATCCGACACCGATAAGGCAGTTTTGATTTTACACAACACATGCACATGGTCGATAACACTGTTGACGCAAAGAACCGTGCAATCCAGATTTCGCGCGATACCCTCCATATACGAATGAAGCTCTTGACGATACGCATCAGCAATCAACCCGCTCCGGTCTTTGGTACTGAACACAATATGATAAAGATGATTCGAATAAGTATGCCCCATTATCTGCCTTCTTTCTTATTCTTCTTTCCACACTTTTACATTTTTGATTTTAACAATCGTCCATCGAAAATCGTCAATCCATTTGAGCCTCCGCAACCGGCGCAATATTATAACCTCCGCCCGCAGACATGGAATATAAAAACGCTTTCTTATCGAGCCTCCACAGCAATCGTCTTCCTACAGCCTCACCCGCAAGACCGTAAATTAAAAATTAGTCTCCATTCCTCTTTGAGCCTCCGCAGGAGGCGGCATAGTGTAGCCTCGGCCGTGAGGCCGTGGACCATAAAGCACGCCCGCCCCCTCTCTCCTCGCGCAGCAGGCG
>CAZYQN010000017.1:0-60431 GCA_964649955.1 uncultured Pirellulales bacterium | reverse complement strand
GTAAAGCTTTTCTTTTTCCGGATTCAATTCGATTACCATTGCATAACGCTTAACCGGTTCATTTTGTTTTGTTATTTCATCCGGATTCGTTGTGCCGTAAACGGGACGCACCGGAGGGAACGTGTTTTTGTTTGGAATTGCAGGCTTTGCCATTTCATTTCCTTGTTTATGATCATCGCTGTGACTATTTGGTCAGGCCGAAATATCGCATTGTTGATGGATTTGCGAACATTATGTATAACATCGCCATTATGACAATAAGCAAAAATGCGAGAAGCTTATAATTCCTTATGCCTGGCCATCCTTTGTGTTTCAGCGGTTCAAGCGGTGATTGCCAATATAGCCTGCTGGATTTTTCAGAGTCTCCCGCCGGCCAAATAAGACTGAAAACAACTTGCATGGTGATACAGATGACCAATAGATAGAACGCGGACATCATAAAAGAATATCCCGTACAAGCCTTGATTGCATTTGAGATCGGGCCTGCGATCTTGGAAAGCAAAAAAACCAGGGCCCCCAAAAAAGAGCCGATCCACAGGGTCAATTTAGCAGACATGGCGGATGCTCCGGGCCAAAAGACACCGATCAGGAAGACGCAGGTGACCGGCGGGGCAATGTGTGCGATAATATCGTTCATCCCTGCAAAAAGACTCGGATAACCGTTGAGTAATGGGACGAGCCCAATAGAAAGCAGTAATGCCATTCCGGCTGTAATCCGGCCGATTCCAACCAATTTGTGATCCGGGGTATCCGGCTTGAGTCGTTTATAAATATCAAAACTAAACAATGTAGATATCGAGTTCAGGGCGCCGGAAATCGTAGACATCAGTGCAGCGAGCAGTGCAGCCAGCACCAATCCTGAAAATCCGGGAGGCAGCAACTGCTTGATCATTACCCCGTAGATCCCTTTTGAATTAACAACCTCTCGGCCATCCTGACCCACGTCGATCAGGCTACTGACATCCAGTTGGCCGGTCTTGTAGAGCGTATAAGCAAACAGCCCCGGCAGCACAAAGATAAAGACCGGCAGAATTTTGATCAAACCAGCGAATAACGGGCCAACACGGGCGTGATCTTCATTCTTTGCCCCAAGGACACGCTGAACAATGGTCTGATCCGCACACCAATACCAAATACCGAGAACCGGGTATCCAAGAAAAACCGAATACCATGGCAAGCAGGAGCTGTCGCCATGCGGCCGAAGCATCGACATGCGCACGCCTTCCCCTAAGTTCTCAAGCTGTTGTGCCATTGGCCCCCAGCCTCCCATTTTTGTCCAGGCAAAGTAGGTAATCACTACTGCTCCAAGAATAAGGACCACGGTTTCAATGGTTTCCGTAACCACAACAGCCATCAAGCCGCCGATCACCGTGTAAATGCCGACCATGATTGCAATCAGCAGGATGGTCGCATACATATTGATGCCGGTCAAGCTTTCGAGAATGATTCCACCGGTCAGGAATGAAAAACCGACATGTACCACGACGGCGGAGACAAGAGACAATACAGCAAGCCAGTTGCGACATTGTCGATTGTAACGCCGTTCCAGGAAATCCGGTAGTGTACTGACGCCAGATTTGATGTAGAACGGCGCAAAAATCAACCCGAGTAGTATCAATGTAAACACGGCCATCCACTCGAAGTTACCGTAGAGTAGACCGTTGTCAAATCCAGTCTGGGCAAGGCTGACCAAGTGAACACAAGAAATATTAGTGGCAAAAAGTGACATTCCAATGACAGGCCAGCGTAGAGTTTTACCTGCCAGAAAATACTCTTTGGCCTCACCAGTGTTTTTCTTTTTGTGTCGTAATGCAACAAAAACACCAATGCCTACAATGGCCAGAAGGTAGATAATCGTGAATGTGATTTCAAAGATACTTAATTGAGCGTTCGTCGTTCCGGTGGTTGACTCCAACATAAGTCAGCTTTCTTGATAAAAAAAGATTTTCCAGAATTATATCTGTTTTTCTTCAACATTGCAAGGCTCAGCGGGCACATTTTTTGGGGTGCTGGAAGATGAACATTTTTCTAATTCAAATATGCGGCGGTGACTCATTCGATATCCAGCGGGGTATTCGTTACAAAGATAATGAATGGGGGGGGCATCTTCGTCGATTTTTGGAAATCGCCCTGATGGGAATAAAAAATAATTGTCGGTGTTGTCATCATTGACATCAGATACTTCACCGACCAGAGAATCTTCTGAGGCATGCGGGTCACCATAAAAACTATGGGCCAACCCGCGGGGTATCGTGATACTTTCGCCTGGAGTCAAAATAATCGTGGCTCCAGCGGAAACCTTTTTCTTAATGCCATCCAGGGAAAGTTCGACATCCGTGTTAACACGATTATCTTTTGCGTCGACGTTGCTGACTTCAATCCAAAGATCGGCACCCCCGCGGCAGATGATATCCTCCATCTTGGCCTTGTGAAAATGCCATGGAGTAACCTGGCCGGGTTGGCAAATCATTATTTTCTCAGCATAAGATTTTCCCGCGTTGTCGGAGTATAGCCCGTTACGCAGTGTAAACAGGAACAAGCCAACTTTATTATAATCACCACTGCCAAAATCAGTCAAATCCCAACCCAGTGCAGAATCTCTAATCTCATCGGTTTCGGGACCTCTGGATTTCCAGTCTTCAGGAGTCCAATATGCAAAAGGCGGCAGCTTAAAATGGTTTTTTTCAAAAAAAACTTTTGCCTGACAGATAAGCTTATTTATTTCTGATCGTTTCATGATAATCGTCCTTTAGCTTTCAGATAATTTACAAACAATCCTTTTGTATACTTTAAGAACTGATATCTTGTCGGCCCCGATAAACCTTTTTGTTTGGTAGATAAGTCCATTCCTGTTCATCCAGATACGGAGTATTCTGTGTCATGTCAGTATCCAGCAATTGTTTAATATTAGGCCAATCCTTTATTCCGCTAAGAGCATCATACCACTGGACATTCTGCCAGCCGGCAATATTGGCTGCCTTTAATGCATTCTCCGGTGAAAGCCCTTTCAATAAACCAGCCAAAAAGCCCGCGACAGTGGAATCACCCGCCCCCAGGGTAGATGCAAAATGTTCTGTTTTCAAAGATGAGGCCCAAAGTTGTCGATCGGTCCACTCATCTAAGTTCGCTGGCTTAACTCTGCCAAAATTTTCGAATTTGTCTGAAGACGCAGTATGTAGGTAAATTCCTCGAATGCCGCTTTTTATCATTACAATTTTAGCACCCATTTCCAACAGCAGTTTCGAAATACTTCTGTAATTGCCATGTCGATAGCACAACACCGCATCCTGTCCTTTGGCCTCATTTCTTCTCTGCTCAAACAGCGTTCTGTTTAGCATGAAAGCGATTTCTTCAATACTGGGCAGGAAAATGTCAACGTAGGGCAGTACATTTTTTAGAATCATTTGCCAGTTGGCCTGTCCGGATTCACTTGAAGGATCAGGCAAGGCCATATCCAGGCTGGTTGTCAGTCCCAACTGCTTCATTTGTTTAAATGCCTTGACAAGTTCGTCACCGCCAGCCAGATAGAATCTTCTCATCAGGGGAGGATATCCAAAATGAAAGAGGTCGCAAGAACTTGCGCAGTCATAATCGAGATCGCTTGAGACAAATGTGTCATTTGTTCCTGGGTGATGAAATACAATTCGATCGACACCGGGCGGAGAAAGGACAATCGTATAAGAACTGCTTTGGTTATCGTCGATCTTCAGTGACAGTTTAGCTTTCTCTTTTATAATATCTTTGATGATGCTGCCAAAACTGTCATTGCTGAGTTTGGCATTCAAAAAAACATCAATTCCCAATTTTGATAACGCTATCCCCGTGTTCGACACAGCCCCTCCTGTACTCAAGACCGCTGTATGGACATTGGTTAGATTCCCGGGCCGGAAAATATCTCCACAATGAGGATGGTATGTCTGAGGAAAAACGGGCGTAATATCCAGACATAAATGTCCTGCAATTATTGCTTTATACGTCATTTAAACACCTTACCTTATACCACACTTTGTTCCCCTTAAAACTACTTCACCTGTCTGATACGAATTCAGTACCCATGTCTTTACAATTGACCCGCTATGCATTGATAATGTCAACACCGGCTTCTATCAACAGAGGCATTGTTTAATATATTGCGCCATCATTATGAAAGAAGATATAGACTTTAGACTTTGTTTTGCTTTACATTGAAATCTATAGTAGACCAATCTAACAAAATTGGAGGGGCTTAACAATGCCATATCAAGACAGCTATTTGCCATATTAAGACATGCCGGGGGAGGTAGCATCGTAGAATTATTATAGATAGGAGTTAAGATATGCTCCGTTTCCATTGTTAGGGAAAGGGGGTGCCGGCAAGATTGGGCAAGAAGATCTGGGCTAAAGAACCGTAGAGTTCCGGAATATTTTAGTGGCGGAATTTATCTCGAAAAGCGATTAACGTCATCCCCGTTTCACGTTTAAAAAATCGAGACAATTTTGTTGGATCATTGAAGTGCAATTTTCCGGCAATTTGTGACATGCTCATTCTTGTCTCTAAAATCATTCTTTGAATCTGATCGATACGAACCCGAGTAATTTCTTCGTATACGGTTCGATTGAGATTACTGACAAATAATCTATCCAAATTTCGGCGGGATATACCCGTGTGATCAGCCACATCAGAGGGTTGAATATTCTCTGACGAATACTCCCGAATATAGCGAACCGCCATTGATACATCCGGATCTCCAATTGCCAGGATGTCGCTCGATTGCCTTTTGGCTATATGAGTTGGTTCAACAAAAATTGTCTCTTTGATTGTATCCGGACTTCTTATCATCCGTGCCATGAGTTCTGCTGCCTTGTATCCTGCTGCCTGGATATCCAGTGCTATGCTGCTTAGCGGGGGAACGCAAAGTGTGCAAAGCAGTTCATCATTGTCAACACCGATAATTGAAATTTGTTCCGGCACAGCGATTTCGGCCAGATTACATAATTCCAGGATGTATCTGGCTTCATCGTCATTACAAACCATCAGGCCCGTGGGTTTTGAAAGAGAAGTGAGCCATTTGATAACATTTGAAATATCACGATTGCTTGGAAAACCGTTAATTGCTTTCTGATTAAAGATAGAGGCTTCAAATCCATGGTTGGCAATCTCTTCGCAAAAGGCACTTTCTCTTCCTTGCGACCATGACATATTTTCAATGCCCCAAAAGGCAAAATGTCGGAACCCGCAATCAAGAAAATATGTTGCCCCCATCTTTCCGACCAGAAAGTCATTGGATCGAATTTGAGAAATATTTGAAAAACCTTCATCATAGAGAATATCGAATGCAATGATTGGCAAACCCAGTTTCTCCAATTGCTGAATAAACACTATATTATGCGCGCGTGTCAGGATGCCATTAGCTTTCAATTTCGTGATTCTGGCGATAACATCTGAATAATCAAAAGTTCTTAAGTAATAAGGAGGGAGCATGTAAAAAAAGTATTCCCCGTACACGTTGGAGTATCGAGAAAAACCTTCCAGAATCCCGCGCTCAAAAGATCGAGAATTCTCGGTTATAAGTATAATTTTCTTAAGGTCTTTCATAAAGATCACTCTGTATTCGAGCAATTAAAGGTCTGGTATTCGTCAAGTAGGAATGGGCGAATACTGGCTTCTCAAAACGCTTTCTTTTTATGAAATCACCATCGATATATGTATTATAACTCGTTATAATATCGACAGATAAGTATTTCATCCGAGGGTAATTATAATTAAATCAATCCATAAAAGTCAAACAAAATCCAGAGATGTTTCGAGAAACAGGGTCATAAAGAATATAATTATGAAAAGCCAAAATTGATCTGGCTTGATATGGCAAGGTATTGTCTTGATGTGGCATTGTTGGGTTTGGGTAAATATGCGATACTACAATTTAATGGACTATCGGAATTTACAAAATAACACGGCTAAGCAGTTGAAGAGGAGATGGTAAATGAAAAACAAAGCGTTCACACTCATTGAATTATTAGTGGTCATTGCGATTATCGCTTTGCTTTTGTCGATAATCACGCCGGCGTTGAAAAAGTGTAAGGACGCGGCGCGAACCACGGTTTGTGCGTCTCAACTGCGCCAATTTGGTCTCGCCTGGACGCAATATGCTGATCAGAATCACGGCAAGAACGTTGAGTACGCTGATTACCTGACATGGGATAAAGGTGGCTTCTGGTTTTACCAGCTCGGACCGTATATCTCTGCGCACGACAGCTTTACCCATGGCGATGCCACTGCCAATTCAAGCAGCGGCGTGCTTAAATTACTGAACTGCCCGGCGGCAAAAGAATGGGATCAGGCCGCTTTCGGTGACACCGCCTATTGCTACGGTGCGGCGAACATGGCGTGGAAATGGGTTGGCGTGAACAACGACCGTAATCTCCAGGGCGGCTATACGATCAATGGCTATATGGAGCAGGTAGCCGGCAACACGGATAAGCGATATTACAGCAGTTTTATTGACGCCAACGGCAATGTCCCGCTGATTAGCGATGGTGGATGGGTGGATGCCTGGCCAAATCGTGGTTTTGATGAATCCGCGATGATTCAAAATGATCTGATCGATACAGATGGTCATGGTTACGCCGGCGGGCCTCGATTGACCCGGGACAGCGCACGGCTGCTCCTGAGCCGACATGGCGATGCAGTGAACGTCGTGTTTCGAGATGCGCACACAGAAAAAGTTGCCCTGGAACAACTGTGGTCGCTTTCCTGGCATAAGGGCTTTAAACGGGTGTCCGATTTGAAACTTCCCCCCCGATCTAAATGACATAGGGTGAGAGAGAGTGTGTGTTTGTGTGATGATGGAAATGGAAATGGGATTGTGTTGTGTGTGAGGGATCGACAGCGGGTTCACGGATGAATGAAGCAAACGGAAAATGGTCAGTGCAATAAAAACGTGGTGTGTCGTCCTTATGTCTGCAGACGACATGTCCCAAAAACAAGTTGCAGACTCGGAGGTAATGAGATTATGAAACACGCATGTTTGTTTTTAATGGTAATGGCCATCATGGCAGTCGGCCGTGTGCAGGGCAGCAGTATGGACGTGACAGTTGATTACAGCAGCAGTAAGATCCCATTTACCAGTGACGGCACCCTGATCGGGGCGGCGGTCCTCGGCAATGCGGGCACATGGGACGGCATCCCGTTTGCTCTCTGGTCGCTTCCCTTAACCACCCCCCTGAGTTTAGGGATGGGGGCGAGCGCAACGGGCAGCGCCTCGTGGGGCGGCACTACCTCACTCAGCGGCCTTGAACAGTACAAGACCATCGCGTACACGCCGAGCAATGAACCGGGCTCGCTCACCATCAGCGGTCTGGATGCACAAAAGGTGTACCGGTTCCAGTACGGGTTCTGTGATTCGAGGCCCGGTCATTATCCCTACAGTGTCAATGCCGCTCTTACGCTTAGCGACAGCAGCCACCGCACGGTGCCGTTTTCGATCGGCGCCGCTCCCGTCGATGATGATTACGCATTGGTTACGGCGTTGGTGACGGGCACGACCAGTCTGCAACTTTACCTGCCGACGGCAAACAACGGGGTCGGCCCCATCCTTGGATGTGTCGCTGTTCACGAAGAAAACAAGAAGGTACCCAATCCAAGCCCGTGCGTTGTATCCTATACGTCGGAAAACCTGGTTCCGGTTTCAACGCTTTTCACATGGGATGCCCCGACGGGTGTAACGGTCAGCGGATATGATCTTTATATCGACCCCAATGTAGTCAAAGTGCTTAATGGCGATACTGCTTGCCTTTACACCGTGGCCGATGATGGGGATGATACGGATACCCAGTTCGATCCACCTTCCGATTTAGCGTATGATACGATCTATTACTGGCGGGTGGATGTTCGCGAGCCGAATGCCCCGGGTGCGGATATTGTCAATCCTGGTATGGTACTGACGTTTAAGACTGTTCCCCAGTCGCCAGTGATTACCGTTCAGCCTGCCGATCAGCTTGTCTTTGATACAGAATCGGCAGTCTTTAGCGTAACCGCCAACGACCCGTTAGGTGGTACGCTGAGCTATCAATGGTACAAATATGTAGATGGGACCAATGATACGCTGGTAGGCACAGCGCAGACTCTCACGGTTTCGGCACCTTTATCGGGATTCAATGAAGGAGAGTATTATTGTGTTGTCTCCAATGCCACTGTGATCCCCGCGGTTTCTGAAAAGGCCACTTTGGCGATTAAAGCTCTGGTTGCCCAATGGAAATTCGATAATGATCTGACAGATGCCATTTCCAGTTTTGACGGTGTTGGCGTCTCCGATGATCCCAACTATGTGAGCAGTGCGTATCCCGGTTTGAACCAGTCCGCTGAATTTGATGGCAGCAAAACTGTGAAGGTGGATATGGGCAGCTTTACCCGGGGTCAGTTCTCCGTGAGCTTTTGGGCCAAGGTGGATAGTGCTGCAAGCTCGTACAATGCCATTATGACTACGCCGAACTGGGCATCCAATGCCATACATATTGCGATGAATTCCCAAAAAATGCAGGTAGCCTTAAATGGACCTACTCCCATCACTATCAATTCAAACTTTAACTTTGTTCGCGATGAATGGTTCCATTTTGCTTTGTCCTTTGACGGCAGTACTCAGGAGGCGACAGTTTTTGTTAACGGCGACACCGACAATGCAGTTGAACTTCCCTCCGGCGCAGTAGCGGATCTGGATGTATTCCATTTGGCAGGCTGGGAATACGAGGGTGTTCTTCAACGCTTTTTCAAAGGTCAGATTGACGATGTACAACTGTATAACTACCCGATTTCCGCCATAGAGGCGGCGGATATTTATATTAACGCATCGGGAAAAGCGGTATGTCTCTGGACAAGCTACCCAGCTGGAGACCTTAATGAAGACTGTCAGGTGAATCTCGACGATTTTGCGATGCTTGCTTTAGATTGGCTGGAAAGCGGTTTGTACAGTCACACCGCTCCATAAGGTTGAAAAGGGAGGATATCGCGTAGTGCGTAGATTTTAGAACGTAGCCTTTTCTTCGTCAGGAGGAAGGGCTGCGTTTTCTTTGAGCAAGGTATTGGATAGATTATCGACGGGGGTGGATATTTGTTATCATTATTTGGAATAATTACTCGCAGAACCCCAAGCGGCGTTCGTCTGATCAATTAATTTGCGTTTTTTGTCTTGAACAGGCTATAATATTTACGGAGATTTCCATGAAACAGTATGTTTTTTGCCTATTATTGACGATGATCGCCGGGTTTGCGCAGGCCCAAATGTCGGCCTATTATACCAGAATTAACTCCGGCGAGTCATTCGAACAATTCTCTCGCACCGGCCCTTACGGCGACATCGTGGTACAATTGACCGAGCCGGCAGGGCGTTTGGTATTCTGGCGAGGCACCAGCTACCTGCCCTATTGGGAGACCAGCAACGGGCAGTTTGCCTTCAACGAAATTGTGGCGAGGCAAGGGGATGGCGATGCCAAGCGGCCCGACCGCGTCAATGCGTTCTCGCGAGTCTGGCTGGTCGAAGACGGCCCGGACCAGGTCACTGTCTGCTGGCGTTACCTGCCCCAATTTCAGGCGGGCAACCCGTATGGCAGTGTCGACCGCACGGCATTCACGGAGGAAACCTTCGTGATTACGCCAAATGGCCAAGTGGTGCGGACCATCAAGGGAGGCACCGCCAAAATCGACGACTGGAACGACCCGCTCAACAAGACGGTAGTGAATCTGTCGCTGACCCCGTCGGGGGTGGTTGAACAATCGCGCACCCTGCCGCAGCACTCGCCGGCGCCGGTCGGATTGAGCTTCCCAACCAAGGGACAGCCGGTGGTTTCGCCTGTCCGCGAGTGGCGCTTCGACGAAGGGGCGGGCGATGAAACGGTGGAAACCGTCACAGGCTTTGCGACCGCGATTGCCGGCCACAAGAGCCTGTGGCGCAAGGGAGTCTCCGATACCTGCCTGCAGTTCGACGGCTATTACTCCACCCTGAACCTGCCGGCCGTCCAGGCCCCGGCCATCTCGGATGCGATCACCCTCGAGGCCTGGCTGGCCATTGGCGCTTACCCGTGGAACTGGTGTCCGGTCGTTCAGCAAGGGGACGACAGTGGTTACTTCCTGGGCGTGTGCAGTCGTGGCGAGGCGGCCTTGAAACTAAACATCGGCGGCACTTTGCAGGAACTTGTCTATGCAGGGCCGTTGCCGCGTTTCCGCTGGCTGCATCTGGCCGGGACGTACGACCGCGCTAGCGGAAAAATGGCCCTTTACCTCGACGGCCAGAAGGTGGCCGAACGTACGGTGACCGCGGCCGCCATCCAGACCACCGGCGACCCGCTGCGCATCGGCATGGGCAAGTCGCGCATGCCGACTGACTCGCTGGGTGGTGACCATCCCGCTGTCACCTATAGCCTGGACGGCCTGATCGATGAGGTCCGCATCTACGACCAAGTCCTTGATGCCGCCGCGATCCAAGCCAGTTTTTCCCGCTTTAGCCCGACAGCGAACGAGGTGGAAAACCCACCCATGGATGCGCGCCCGCTGCCCACCTTCAACTGCGGCGGGGATTTCGGCGCCCATTACACCCGTCTGGTCTATCACGACGTCTGGGACAACCTGTGGAGGTTCGGACCGTATGCGGACGTCGTTGTCGGCTTCGACCAGCTGCCGGCCAAATTCGTATTCTGGCGCGGCACGGGGTACATCCCGATGCTCGTCAATGAAAACGGGTACTGGTACAGCAACGAATTCAACGAAACCTGGGGCAGCGGCGGCTGTATGGAGCCGATGTCCGACAACCAGTGTTTCTTTAACCATGCACGCGTAATCGAAAACACACCCGCCCGGGTGGTGGTCCAATGGCGATATCCCTTGATCGATGTTTTCAAGAAGATCGCCAATAAATCGGAAACCACCGGCTGGGGTGACTGGTCGGACTGGTACTATACGATCTATCCGGACGGGGTGGCGGTCAAGCATATGCGGCTCTGGACCGCCGGTGCACGCAATCACGAATGGCATGAGTCGATGGTGATTATGGCCGACGGTCAGCGGCCGGCGGATATAGTGGAGGGCAGTTCGCCTTTGCACTATGCCAATTTTGCCGGGCAGTCGGTTGACCTGGCCAATTGCAAGATTCAGGTGCTGGATATGAAGGGCCAGTATGACCCGTTTATGATTGGCGATTTTTCCGGCGGGAGTACCTGGGGCGCTGCGTTGGGTTGGAATCATTGGCCAACTTCGCAAATCGAGTCGGATGGACGCAATGCGCCCATGGCTGATCGCGCTTCACATCATTCGTATAACAACATAAGCATCCCCACTTATGGTGAATCCTACGGCGACGCTCCCTATCAGGAGAAAGTGATATTGGAGGGATTTTCGTCCGGCACCGCCGGCGAACTCGCTCCGCTGGCGCACTCCTGGGAACAGGCCCCGCCCATCGAAGCGCTGGCGGATTGCGGCGCCGCGGCCTATGTCAAGACGGAACGGGCCTATCACCTAACCGCCACCGGCGGCGCGCCGTCGGTGCGAATCGCGGCCTCCGCGGCGCAGCCGATTGTCAATCTCTGTCTGGTGGTTAAGGGGTGGCCGCATCCCGTCAATTCCCCCGCCTTACTGCTGATCGATAATGTGCCGCAGCCAGCGGGGCCGGATTTCCGCCAGGGGATTGTCAGGGATAGCAGCGGCAATCCCATGCTGGTGGTCTGGGTGGGGTACACGACAAACGCCCCGGCTACGTTTACACTGCTGAGCAAGCCGACAACGCCCTCGGGCCTGACCGCCGCACCGGGGCTGGCCACAGTGGCTCTGAACTGGGACCCGTCGATAGGCGCCACTGGG
Source organism: uncultured Pirellulales bacterium (assembly GCA_964649955.1). Classification (GTDB taxonomy): domain Bacteria; phylum Planctomycetota; class Phycisphaerae; order Sedimentisphaerales; family Anaerohalosphaeraceae; genus T3Sed10-213. Next base: position 48,607 of record CAZYQN010000017.1, on the reverse strand, counting down.
TATAAGGTCTGGCGCCGCAATACCATTAGCAATGAAACCTTTACGGAAACGGTCGTCTCACCTCCGTATCGCGTTTCCGGCCTTGACATCGGAGTCCTTTACGAATTCAAGGTCTGCGCCACGAATAGCGCCGGTGACAGTGATTGGTCGGCGCTGGTTAGCGCCACTCCAACGGCGGTCAAGGGCAGTCAGACAATCACGTTCAAATCGGGCTCGACACTTTCCAAGATATGGAATGATCCGTCTTTTGTGGATCCGGCCACAGCCAGTTCCGGGTTGCCGGTCAGCTACTCAAGCGACAACCCGGCCATAGCTACAGTGGATTCGAACAGCGGCTTGGTCACTCTGACCGGAATAGGGACAGCGCATCTATTGGCCAACCAAGCGGGCGATGATGCCTTCGAATCAGCACCTCAGACAAGCCAGACGCTCACGGTTGACAAGGCGTCCCAGACAATCACCTTCAAACTAGGCTCGTCACTTTCGAAAGGACGGAATGATCCGCCTTTTGCAGATATGGCTATAGCCAGTTCCGGCTTGCCGGTCAGCTACTCAAGCGACAACCCGGCGATAGCCACGGTGAATCCGAACAGCGGCTTGGTTACCCTGACCGGAATAGGAACAGTGCATATATTGGCCGACCAGCCGGGTAATGCTTACTATCATCCGGCGCCGCAAGCGAGCCAAACGCTGACGGTAAACTCTATCAGCGTGGCAACGTCCTACAGCGCCAGTCCTATACCCTTCGTCAATGACGGTGTTCTCGTGGGCGCGGCGGTCTTCGGCAATGCGGGCACATGGGACGGCATCCCGTTCGCTCATTGGTCGGCTCCCTTCACCACCCCTGTAAACTTAGGGTCGGGAGTGAGCGCGACGGCCAGCGCCTCGTGGACCAACACCATCCCACTTGGCGGCGAAGGCCCGTACCAAATCATCGCCTACACCTCAAACTGTGATGCCGGCTCATTCACAATCAGCGGTCTGGATGCGCAAAAAGTATACCGGCTCCAGTACGGTTTCTGTGACACGCGGCCCGGTCACTATCCCTACAGCGTCAATGTCGCGTTTGCCCTTAGCGACGGCAGCAGCCGCACGGTGCCTTTTTCGATTGGCACCGCTGGCACCGATGATGATTACGCGCTGGTTACGGTTACGGTGACCGGCACGACTAGTGTGGAACTTTACCTGCCGACGGCAACCAACGGCGTCGGGCCGATCCTTGGATGCTTGTCTGTCCACACCGATATTGTCGTTGGACCGATCTGCCTGGAACCTCCTTTGTATGACCTGAATGACGACTGTGTTGTGGATCTAAGCGATTTTTCAGCTTTGGCCAGTCAATGGCTTACAGATGGTTATGTTTATGACGGCATCAGTGTGACAACTTCCTACAGTGCCAGTCATATACCGTTCGTCAATGACGGTATCCTCGTGGGTGCGGCGGTCTTGGGCAATGCGGGCACATGGGACGGCATCCCGTTCGCTCTCTGGTCCCCCTTCAGCACTCCTCTGAACCTAGGGACTGGAGTGAGCGCGACGGTCAGCGCCACGTGGTGCGGCACCACCTCACTTGGTGGCATTAACCAGTACCAGGTCATCGCGTACACCTCGGCCGAACAGTCCAGCTCGCTCACCATCAGCGGTCTGGATGCTCAAAAGGTGTACCGGTTCCAGTACGGGTTCTGTGATTCGAGACCCGGTTACTATCCTTACAGCGTCAATGCCACTTTGACCCTTAGTGACAGCAGCAGTTACACGGTGCCTTTTTCAATAGGCGCCGCTGCCTCCGATGATAATTACGCGTTGGTTACGGTTACGGTGACCGGCACGACCAGTCTGGAACTGTACCTGCCGACGGCAACAAGCAACGGCGTCGGGCCGATCCTTGGATGCTTCGCTGTTCACAGCGATATTACCGTTGAACCGATCTGCATGGAACCTCCTTTGTATGACCTGAATGACGACTGCATTGTGGATATAAACGATTTTTCTGTGTTAGTCAGTCAATGGCTTACAGATGGTCATGTTTATGACTCCATCAGTATGGCAACTTCCTACAGTGCCAGTCATATACCCTTTGTTAATGATGGTATTCTCGTGGGCGGGGCGGCAGTTGAAGGTGCCGATCTACCGGGCTGAGCAAGCCCAAAAATAAGATGATATGGCTAAAGAAAACCTTATAGAAATTGTATACACTTATAAAGCTGCAGGCTCTTTTTAAGTCGGATATTTGGTTTCAGCCGAACAGAGTAATCAGCAAATTACCCAAGTGGACGTAACCTCAACGGTTGGCGGTGCCTTAAAGCGATTAAGCCCGTGGCCTTCAATTCAGGTGGAATGGCTTCGTATGGGTACAGTTGAAACGCTCACCCCGGATGCCAAAGGTATTGTAACATTGATGACAAAGGCTGGCGATGAGATGAGGTTTACCAGGCCATGACATTTGAAATTTTGCCGAACTTCTTTAGTGGTGATTATTATGAAGTCTATAAAAGCGGTTATAACTTTTGCCCAACTACTGAGAACTCTTTTTCTGTATTAGCCGAACATATTATTGTTGGTTAATCTTAAAATGGCATGTAGACTAATAATTCTGAGAACTATATCTCAAAGAAGAGTCTGATCCAGTTTACATAAGATGTTTTTGGATCAAATAATTGGGTACGCAATCAGATCCAGGGTAATGAGAATACTTTCTTGTTTACACGAATATCTGCCAGAATATAGGTTAATCTAAGAAATTTGTAAAAAGGAATGATATGAAACCGTTCTTGATAAATATGGTGTTATTTGGAATTATGATGTCCGTCAGTTCTAATGTATCGGCGGAACCATTACCGATCAAAGTCTTTATCCTAGCCGGCCAATCCAATGCTGTTGGTTATAATCATATCCGAGAAATCACCAAGGACGTGAAGGAGATTGATGAACTGACAGGAGAACACTCACCGGTATTGTTTTGGCCGGGGACTAATTCAAAGCCGGAATATTCAGGGAAATGGATCCCGCTGCGGCTGGGATGCTCCTCGATTGCCATCGAGGATGCTTATAAAGATGGCTGTTTTGGACCGGAGATCGGATTTGCGATGTCCATGCATAAGGAAATGCCCGGCGAAAAGATTGCTATCATCAAGTATGCAGTGGGAGCGACAGGGATTGCTTGGAGTAAGGATTACAGCGATTATATTCCAGGCTATGAAAATTTTGATGATCAAGGAGTAAATTGCTATCCTCAGTCCGATAGTAAGCCAGGGGGAGTCCTCTATCAAGATCTAATGCAAAATGTAAAAACGGCATTGGATTCGCTGCAGAAGCAAGGATTTACGTATGAAATCGCCGGTTTCCTATGGATGCAGGGAGAACATGAAGCCGGCCTAAGCAAAAAAATGGCTGAGCAATATGATGTCTTACTGGATATATTCAGGAAGTCGGTTCGTTGTGACCTTCATTCAAATGACATGCCTTTTATTGTTGGTGAGATTAACAGTCATGACTGGGCTTTCGGGGATATTGCACGAGAAAGTCAGGTAAAAGCATGCAACAAAGACAGCCGAACAATTCTGATCAAAACAACTGATCTTCCTCGAGAAGGCGTTGGCGGGACGGCACATTTCGATGCCGATGGAATGCTGTTACTTGGTGAACGTTTTGCTCAAGGAGTGCTCAAGCTACATGAGAAATACCCCTATCAAAATTCGGGATTGACAGTTGAAGAACGGGTGAAGGATCTTCTGGGCAGGATGACGTTACATGAAAAGATCCTGCAAATGATGCATTTTCAAGGTAATCGCGACGGCAACGGTTATGGATGTGTTGTTAATACAGGACTTGATGCTGACAGCGCGGCCGCGGCTTTTGCAGAGTTGCAGCGTTATTTTCAGGAGAAAACCCGTTGGGGAATACCTGCTCTTATTTGTACGGAAGCTCTGCATGGCGTTCATCAGGGTAATTGCACCATTTATCCGCAGGCTCTTGCAGTGGGTAGTACATTCAATCCTGAATTGGTAAAAAAGATGGTGGAGATGATGGCCAAAGAGTTGAAGGCTATGCATATCCGACAAGTTCTCGCTCCCGATCTGGATCTGGCCCGCGAACTGAGATGGGGCAGGGTTGAGGAAACTTATGGTGAAGATCCATTCCTGAGTGCTGCGTTGGGAGTTGTTTATGTGCAGACCATGCAGCAAAACGGTATTGTTTGTACGCCAAAGCATTTTGTGGCACATGGCAGTCCAACCGGAGGATTAAATCTGGCTTCAGTCAGCGGTGGAGAGCGTGAGTTTCGTTCCATCTACCTGTATCCTTTCGAAAAAGTGATACGGCAGGCTAATCCATGGTCGCTTATGAATTGCTACAGCTCCTATGATGGTGAACCCGTGGCAGGTTCGTACCATTATCTCACTGAGCTGCTGCGGGAGGAACTGGGATTCAAGGGCTATGTTTATTCCGACTGGGGATCGATTAATTTGCTGCATATATTTCACCATACAGCATCCGATAATGTCGAGGCTGCCAAACAGGCTTTAGAAGCTGGAATCGATGTGGAGGCAACAGGAAATCTCTACTTAGCGCTGGAAAAAATGGTACAAGAGAAAACTCTCGACATCCGGTATATCGATACCGCCGTAAGTCGCGTTTTATACGTGAAGTTTGCATCCGGGCTGTTTGACAATCCGATCAGCGAAGGAATTGATGTTAAACAAGTGATTCATTCGAAGGAGAGCATTGATCTGGCCATGGAGATCGCCGGTGAGAGCATCGTTCTGCTGAAAAACGATCAATCCATCCTTCCCCTTTCTGCCAATAAATATAAGTCTATTGCATTGATCGGGCCGAATGCAGATCAGTTTCAGCCTGGGGATTATTCCTGGACACGCAAAAAAGAATTTGGCGTAACTCCATTGCAGGGCATTCAGTCTCTGGCAGGCAATACGATGCGCATCAACTATGCTCAGGGGTGTGATGCGTGGAGCAACAATAAAGATGGTTTCGGCGAAGCGATATTGGCCGCAAAAGAAAGTGATCTGGCCGTAATCGTGGTCGGAACTGTAAGCAGTACGATAGCGGATAATGCGAATTCAACCTCCGGCGAGGGATTTGACCTGCATGATATCCGACTACCCGGGGTTCAGGAAGAGTTGATCAAAGAGATCAAGGCTTTGAACAAGCCGATAGTGGTCGTCCTTGTGGCCGGAAAGCCGTTGGCAATCCCCTGGATAAAAGACAATGCCGAAGCTATTCTTGTACAGTGGTATGGCGGGGAGCAGCAGGGACATGCGTTGGCTGGCGTATTGTTTGGTAAAATCAATCCGTCAGGCAGGTTAAATGTTTCGTTTCCGCAATCGGTGGGACATTTACCGTGTTATTACAATCATCTTCCAACGGATAAGGGCTATTACCATATCCCGGGAAGCAGTGTAAAGCCGGGACGGGATTATGTATTTAGCAATCCGGATTCTCTCTGGAATTTCGGCCACGGACTGAGCTATACCGCATTTCGATATGTTGATGCAGTGGTCAGCAAAAATGAAGTTGCCGATGGAGATATCATTAGCATTGATGTTACCGTTGAAAATACGGGGAAAAGAGATGGCACGGAGGTTATACAACTCTATGTGCGGGATGTTGTAAGTTCAGTTGTTACCCCGGTAAAGCAGTTAAAAGCGTTCAGTAAAGTGCAGATAAACGCAGGCCAGACGAAAACAGTTCATTTGGTAATGCCTGTGAGTGAACTGACCCTGTACAACAAGGAAATGAAGAAGATAGTAGAACCCGGGGAGTATGAACTGCAAATTGGTGCAGCATCGGACGATATCAGGATAACGAAAAAGATTAATGTGGTGAACCCTTTAAGGGAATAATATGAATCGTTCTATTTTAGTAATTGCATTGTTGTTTATTGTTATATGTTTATTATTCATTTCAGTATTGGCCCATGCACACGCGGCGCAATTGTTATCGATAGAAACCACAAAAGTGAATATGGACTCAAAAGGCGGGCGATTATGAAAGACTATGACCAGGAACATACGTGTAAAATAGCGATGCCTGTCGGAGGTATCGGGACGGGAACCGCATCGCTTGGCGGCAGAGGGAATTTACAGGATTGGGAGATCAGAAATAGTATTGCTAAGGGATATAATCCCTTTTTTTTCCTTGTTCTGTTTACGGGGATAATCAGATGAATAAGAAAATGACGACACTATCGATATTGATCACATTGCTTGCCCATCTTGCCTTTGCAGATGCAACTATATCCCGGAATGATAGTATTACCTTCGAAACACTGCTGCAGGAATTAATCGACCGGAGCGTTGTTGCCGAACAGCCCGGAACGCCTTACCGGTTGCTTCGAGCCAGCAGCTATGAACGCAAGTCGGTTGGAAAAGACGCTGAATGCTGGTACGCCAATGAAGACTGGAGTAATTACGTTAGAAAAGAAGTGGTGAATGGAAAAGAAGAATATGTGCTTATGGACCAGGACGGCCCGGGGGCGATCACCCGTTTTGGAACCGGAGGACATCCAAATCAAAAGAACCATCTTTGTATTTATATTGACGGCAACGAAGCCCCTGTGTGGGAAGCGGATACGACAGGCAAACTGATCGGCCAAAATGCGGAAATCGGCTATCCCCTGTCGTACCGGTCAATTGATCAGGATCTGCTGGGCAGCGGCGCTCAGCCGGGACATAATCTGTCTGCGCCTATTCCTTTCCAAGAGCACATGAAAATCACCTCCGACTGTCCGAAAGGGGGTCCCGATACCGGTTTTTGGTACAACATCAACTACCGATTGTATCAAGACGGTGTCGCTGTCGAAAGTTTTGCCAAAGAGACGCCGGTACGGTACAAGGCAAAACTGACCCATGTGAATGATGTGCTGAGTGATTATATGAAACTTGCCCCAAAGGATGTCCGGGTACCGGATGAGAAAGAATCGCTGGTTTTCGATTATTCGATCAAAGCACAGGAGATAAAATCGTTTTCGGTTAGCGAACCTGGCTCAATCAGAAGGATATTGCTTTCCCTGAAAGCTGCGGATATGGATGAGGCGGTCAAAAATTTGTGGATCCACATCGAATTTGATGGGGTGACCACAGTGAAGGTTCCTGCCGGCTTCTTCTTCGGCTGCGGTGATCAACTCCTGACGGTGTCAGACTGGTATCGGAAAGTGGATACCAATGGCAACATGGCCTGCTTTTGGGTGATGCCTTATCAGAAATCAGCCGTTGTTCACCTAATTAACCAAGGAAACGAAACGGTCAGTGGCTCCCTCGAGATTGCGCGAGGAGAGTATGCATGGAATGACCGTTCAATGTATTTCCATGCGGCCTTTAACCGGCTGGAAGAAATGCCTGCAAAGACAGCGAAAGATTTTAACTATGTTGATTTGCAGGGTCAGGCCGGCACCTATGTCGGCGATGTGCTGCAGGTATATAAATCGTTTCGCGGCTGGTGGGGTGAAGGGGATGAAAAAATATACGTTGATGGAAGCGCGTTCCCTGATCATTTTGGCACGGGTACGGAAGACTATTATGGATATGCCTGGGGACATTCGGAACCATTTAATCAGATTTTTACAACGCAGCCGGTCGGGAATGCCAATACCGGCCAAAGCAGTGTAACGGTAAACTCGAGGGTTCGCAGTTTGGATGCAATCCCGTTCAATCGATCGTTTCGTGTGGATATGGAATCTTGGCAGAGCCTGGGCGGGGCGGTGAATTATTCAGTAGCTTGTTTCTGATACAGCAAATCAGAATAGGTGTGCAGCCCGCCAGCCGTAAAATGTCATTCGTGAGATAATAAAAATGTCTGCAAAAGGTGTGTAAAAAAAAGGTTATGCAGGATTGGAAGTGGTTCTAAGACAATCTTAAAAGACCCCAATGCGGATTACAACTTTGATCAACACGTGATGGAACAATCGTCAAAAACAATGCAACGTTAAGGAGAATGTATCATGGAAAAGCAGTCGATTCAATCGCTGCGTGTGAAGGCCGCTGCGGCCTTATTTCATGTATTATCGACGGGGTTCTTGTGTGGTGTTCTATTCTTCGCTTCGCTTTCATGCGTTGGATTTGCCGATTCAAAATCCCCGGCAAAAGAAAAACGCAGTGACTGGCTGATAGACTCGTCACGTTATAAAGCTGAAATAAAGGTTCATGAGCAATCTCATGAGATTGAACTGAGCAATGGCCTTGTGCGTCGGATGTGGCGGCTTCAACCCGATGCAGCAACGGTAGCTTTTGATAACCCGATGACCGGTGAATCGATGTTGCGCGGGGTCAAGCCGGAGGCAATCATCAGGATTCACGGTGTCGACTGTAAGGTGGGCGGTTTAGTCGGGCAACCCAACTATGCGTACCTGCTGCCAAAATGGCTGAACCAAATGCAGGCCGATCCAACGGCCTTTAAATTCGATAGATATGACGTTGGTAAAATCCAGGAACGCTTTGGCTGGAAACGCGTTCGTCCCGCCGGCAACCTGCCCTGGCCGCCGCCGGGGACGGCATTGACGCTGTATTTTAAGGCTACACCGGACCTGGTGCAGCAGCTTACAAGAGAACAGACTGAGAGCAGCGAACATGCCCGAAAACTTCTTTTAAGCGATGATTTTGAATCCCTGAGCAATGACTGGCAGGTGCATAAGTCGCCCCAGGAAGGAACGAGTTTTTCTCTGGAAGGCAAACCCGGCGCGATTGTTGCGCCGGCCAATACGACGGTATTTTCGGAGCGTGATCTGCCCAAAGGGGTACGTATCGTACAATGCAGTATAAATGCCGGCACCGATCAGGGCAACAGTTGGGGACCGGGTATTGCACTGGTCTGGCCGGACCGGACGGTCAAGTTCTATGTTCGTTCCGATCAAAAGCGATTTGGGGTATTTGACGGATCGCAGGAGCATCTGCTTGAATCCGTAGATACGTCGGTCACGCAGTTCTTGCGGATACGAATAGAAGGGGATGCCATTTTATGTGAAGCCTCTCCGGATACGCAACGCTGGCATTCCGTGCATACGATTAAACTTAACGCTCCTGTGACAGATCCCGTTGCGGTGCGGCTGGGCAAAACCAGCCAGACGGGGCAAGCCAATGATCATCCCTCGGCAGGCCAGACAGGCCGCTGTGTTGTGGATGCCTTTCGTGCATATGGGGATTTGACGGACGAGGCTCGGGCTTTACGAACAAGCGAAATGGCATTCGTCAACAACCTGACCGTGGCTGTGCATTACGAAATGTATGACGGCATTCCGCTGATGGCCAAGTGGCTGGCCATCCAGAACGCCAGTAAGCAGCAGGTTCCTCTCGAATCGTTTACCAGCGAGATTTTGGCGGTTGTCGAATATGAATCCGTGGTGGATGAACGCCAGCGGTGGGAGTACCCCAACCTTCATGTGGAGTCGGACTATGAGTTTACGGGTATGGATGCCCAGACGGCCAACCGGGTCGTGAACTGGGTACCTGATCCTCAATATGGTACGCAGGTCAATTATCTATGCCGTACCCCTAATCTGCTGGAGGTCAAGCCGCCGATCGGTCCCGATGTCCAGATCAAACCCGGAGAAACGTTTGAGACATTCCGGACGTTTATTCTGGTCCAGGATTCGACCGAACGAATCCGCAAGGGGCTTGCCCTTCGCCGCATGTATCGCACCGTGGCGCCATGGGTGACGGAAAATCCGCTGATCATGCATGTCAGTTCCTCGGATCCAAATGCTGTGCGTCAGGCGATTGACCAGTGTGTGGAAACGGGTTATGAGATGGTAATTATGACATTCGGCAGCGGGTTCAACATTGAAAACGAAAGCCCGGAATATCTCCAGCAGATCAAAGAACTGGTCCAGTATTCCAATGAGCGTAAGGTAGAGCTGGGCGGATATACCCTGCTGGCCAGCCGTTCCATCAATCCGGACAATGATGTCGTTTCGCCGGCAGGAAAACACGCGGTCTATGGATCTTCGCCGTGTATTGGGAGCCAATGGGGACAGGATTATTTTCGCAAGCTCTACCAATTCTGCAAGGCGACGGGATTTAATCTGGTTGAACACGACGGTTCGTATCCCGGAGATGTATGCGCTTCGACAAAACATCCCGGTCATCGGGGCCTGTATGATTCGCAATGGGAGCAATGGAAGACCATTAGCGAGTTCTATAAATGGTGTCGCGGCAATGGTATATACCTGAACGTGCCTGATTATTATTTTCTCGTCGGGTCGAATAAGGTTGCAATGGGATATCGTGAGACCAATTGGTCGCTGCCGCGCGAACAGCAGGTGATTCATACGCGTCAGAATATCTATGACGGCACGTGGCAGAAAACCCCGAGTATGGGCTGGATGTTCGTGCCGCTGACCCAGTACCACGGCGGCGGGGCGGCGGCTACCATAGAGCCGCTCGATGAGCACATTGAACATTATGAACGGATGATGGTCAGTAATCTCGGTGCGGGAGTGCAGGCCTGCTATCGGGGGCCTCGGTTATATGACACCGATCGTACGAAGGAAATGGTCAAACGCACAGTCAAGTGGTTTAAGGAATATCGCGATATTTTAGAAAGTGATATCATTCACAGCTCGAGCCAGCGTGCCGATGGTCGCGATATTGATTGGCTCTTGCATGCCAATCCGAAACTGAAGCATAAAGGGATGCTGATTGTCTTTAATCCGCTGGATGTGGATGTGACACGAACTATACCGATCAACCTGTATTATACCGGTCTGACGAAGACGGCGGTTATTCGCAAGCCGGAGGGAAATTCTGAAATCTACACCCTTAGCCGTCAGTATACTATCGATGTGCCCGTGACCGTGAAGGCGGGGGGATTTACGTGGTTATTGGTGGAAGCGGAAGAAAAGAGGTGACAGTTGTAATAACACGGCTTGGAATCGACGCCAGTGCTTGACGAACCGAGACAATTAAAAGACTTATGAAAAAATTCAGCTTAAACATTATAAAAGGTAAAAGAATGAAAACGATAATCGGCTACATTATAAGTTCATATGTCGTATTTACTTTTGTCGGTTGTACTTGTAAAAACTCAAGGCCTGACTGGGAACAGACACTTCTCAATCGTGTGGATATATTTGGTCATCGTAATTGGATTGTCGTTGCGGATTCGGCTTACCCCAAACAAAGTTCAGAGGGTATTGATACTATGGTGGCAAATGAGGAGCATTTGGAAGTACTTGTAAAAGTATTGCAGGTGATTGAAGATGCCCCTCATGTTAAAGGCACGATTATGATGGATCAAGAGTTGGAAGTTATTCCTGAGGCTCTGGTTCCCGGCATATCAAAATACAGGGCTGAACTCGGGGAACTGACGAAGGGCAAAGAAGCCAAGCATATGGCCCATGAAGAGATCATTGCTGAGCTTGATCATGCCTCGAAAATATTCAATATTCTGATTTTGAAAACAAACATGACTCTTCCCTATACTTCAGTCTTTATTCAATTGGACTGCGGGTATTGGAATGCTCGGTCAGAGGAACAACTACGTTCCCTTATTCAGGAAACAAAATAGGGGTTTAAAAAGTCTATTCCAGCATATGCAGAGAGAATTAGCAATTATATAGAAGCTATCCCAAAACCTCAATTATCAGGTAAGTAAGAGCCGATATATGAGTTATGGATATTACAAACGAACAGTGGCAACGGATTGCCGAGTACATTCCGAAGCCCAAAGCAAAACCTGGAATGTCAGGACGCCCGCCGCAAGATTCCCGAGCGGTTCTCAACGGGATTCTCTGGATATTGCGAACCGGCGCCCAATGGGCCGATATGCCGGATCGATATCCGCCCCAAAGTACCTGCCATCGACATTTCCAGCGATGGACCGAATCGGGAGTTTTTGCCAAGATACTCACGGCACTGGCCCAGGACCTGAAAGAACGCGGTGGCATCGACCTGAGCGAGGGGTTTATCGATGGAACCTTTGCTCCGGCCAAAAAAGGGGCGATGGTGTGGGCGAAACCAAAAAGGGCAAAGGCACCAAAATTATGGGCCTCACAGACGCTTTTGGTCTTCCTATCGCCATTGACGCGACCAGTGCTCGACCGCATGAAATAACGCTGGTTGAAAAGACATTGGATGCCTGTTTTCTTGAGCATCTCCCCGATAAAGTCATTGGCGACCGTGCTTATGACAGTGATAAACTGGATGGCCGGTTGTCTGAAGAACGCGGCGTAGAGTTGATTGCTCCGCATAAGAATAATCGGAAAAAGGCCCCCACGCAGGACGGGCGTGTCTTGCGACGATTTCGGAAACGGTGGAAAGTGGAGCGGCTGTTCGCCTGGCTCCAAAATTTCCGTCGTCTGGTGGTCCGTTACGAGTATCATCTTAAAAACTTCCTTGCCATGATCCAGCTTGGCTGCATCGTTATCCTCTTAAGGAGGGTTTTGGGATGAGTTCTAGATATTTAACAAGTATATTTTGCCGCGAGGATGGCCGCAATCTGTGGGCCACTGAAACGCATTTTCATGAGTACAATCTCCTAAATTCAGTGTTAATAATATGCCAAATTGTTCGATTATGCTCTCACTTTAAGTGGTACATTTTTTGGGGACAGTCCAAATTGGAAAGGGTATTTAAATGAATCCCAATGAATCAAAACATTCTTGTTCCTGTGGGGGCTCTTGCAGTCCTGATAGAAAACTGACCCGCCGTGAATTTGTTCAGTGTGCCGCTTCGAGCGCGGCGATCATTTCGGGTCTTTGCGCATTACCCGTGATGGCAGGTCCATTTGAAGATAACGACTACCTGAAGATCATCATCGAAGATAAGAAGCTCAGTCCTGAATGGGTCCGTTCGCTTTTTGATCGTGGTCGTAAGCAGGTGTACTCTGACCGCAAAGCGCTGGGGCATATTGGAATGCCGGTGGGCGGCTTATTCGCCGGAACGGTCTATCTCAGCGGGGATGGTCGTCTTTGGCTCTGGGACGTTTTTAACCGCGACCAGGAAGGGATCGTGCCTGTCACCATTACATACAAGGGGCAAGAGGTCAGGTCACGGGACGGAGCCCGATATGTCGAACCGGCCCCCGTAACGAGCCCTTTTGCACAGGAATTCGGCATACGCGTCAGCCTGGACGGCGTAAAGAAGGATATTCCGTTGAATGCGGACGGTTTTGAGACGGTTTCCTTCAGTGGTCAGTACCCCATGGGGCAAGTAGATTACGAAAGCTCCCGCCTTCCTCTGAAGGTGACCCTGCGGGCGTATTCGCCTTTCATCCCGCTTAACCTGGAGGATTCATCCCTGCCGGCAACGCTGATGAATTATACGGTCTGTAATACCTCCGATAAAACAATCGAAGTGGACCTTTATGGGAAACTTCAAAATCCTGTTTGTATGGAAACCCGCCGTCAGACGGCGGGGCGTCTGGTCAATACCGTGGTCAAAAAGCCTTCTTTTTCAGCCATCCACTGTTTTGCGGAACCGCTGAAAGAGTCTCAAACGCCGCGTCAAGACGTGGTTTTTGAGGATTTTGAAAAAGGCGTTTACGAGGGTTGGACCGCCGAGGGGGAGGCGTTCGGGGCTGGTCCCGTCAAAATTAAGGAGATACCGGATTATCAGGGCGATGTCGCCGGCCAAGGTGAGTATGTCGTCAATTCCCATGCGTCGGCTCCAGGCAAGGACATAACCGCCAAAGATGGATCTGTCGGGAAACTGACCAGTCGACCGTTTACTATTGAACGAAACTATATCATGTTTCTCATCGGCGGCGGTCCCCATGAAGGCAAAACATGTATCAATCTGCTGGTTGACGGCGAAGTCGTGGCTTCTGCAACCGGAGCCGGTAACAACCGGATGTCTTCGACAAATTTTGATGTCAGACCGTGGCAGGGAAAAACCGCACAGTTGCAGATTGTTGATAACTTTTCTGGTAGTTGGGGCAATATTGGCGTTGACCAGATTGTCTTTACGGATCAACCCATCCAAAACAGCAACCTCATCGAGCAGCGGGATTTCGGCAGCATGTCATTGGCCCTGTTCGGCAGCCGGCCCAATGATTTTGCTGTAGCGGCCGAAGGGAAGGACGATCCCCGTGCAACCGGCAGTTTGGACGATAAGCTTATCGGGAACATTGGCACAACTCTGCGGCTGGAACCCGGCCAATCGCAAACCGTCAGTTTTGCCGTGACCTGGAACTTCCCGAATTTTTACGCCCGGGGTGTTGGCGGCCGGCTTGTGGGCCACTCCTATGCGGCACGATTTGCCGCCGCTCTGGATGTCGCCGAATATATGGCGGAAAATTTCCCGAGGCTCACAAGCCAGACCGAAAAATGGGTGGCCACCTGGTACGATTCGACGCTTCCGTATTGGCTGCTTGACCGGACCATGGCCAACACCTCAACGCTTGCGACCACGACCTGTTATCGATTTAAGGATGGTCGTTTCTGGGCATGGGAAGGGATCGGCAGCTGCGAAGGCACCTGTACCCACGTGTGGCAATACGCGCAGGCTCCCGGCCGGGTCTTTCCAGAGCTTGAGCGAATTGAGCGGGAACGGGTTAATTTCGGACTGGGTCAACACGACGATGGCGGGATCGGAACGCGGACCGACCTGAACCGCAGTGGCGAGGAGGTGGCTGACGACGGTCACTGCGGCCGCATTCTTGGCGCCTATCGTGACCATCAAATGTCCGCCGATGACGCCTTTTTGCGGCGGATATGGCCCAGGGTTAAAAAAGCCATCATCTTTCTGATTGAGAAGGACGGCAACAATGACGGCCAGATCGAAGGGCACCAGTACAATACCCTCGATGCGGGCTGGTACGGTAAGATCTCGTTTCTGCAATCGCTCTATATCGCGGCGTTGAAAGCCGGACAGGCCATGGCTGCGGAAATGGGCGATACCGCGTTTGCCGCCCGGTGCGAGGAAATTGCCGCCGCAGGCGCCAAAACCATAGAGGCCCTCTACAATGGAGAATACTTTATACAGATCGAAGATCCCGCCCACGCAGAAGCAATCGGTGTCGGTCCGGGCTGCTATATCGACCAGATCTTTGGCCAAAGCTGGGCTCATCAGGTCGGGTTGGGATATATCTTTGACCAAGACAAGCAGCGTAGTGCATTGAATTCCCTGTGGAAATATAATTTTGTGCCTGACATCGGGCCTTTCAGGAATCGCTTTACACAAGGACGCTGGTACGCCATGCCCGGCGATGCCGGTTTGGTCATGTGCACGTGGCCCAAGGGGGGACAAAATCCGAATTTTACCAAGCACTGGCAATATGGGTATTTCAATGAATGCATGAGCGGCTTTGAATGGCAGGTGGCCTCCCACATGATCTTCGAAGGCATGCTGAAAGAGGGACTGGCGGTTGCCCGGGCGATCCATGACCGTTACGATGCATCGCTCCGTAATCCTTATAATGAAATTGAATGTTCGGATCACTACGCCCGGGCCATGGCAAGTTATGGAGCGTTTGTTTCGGTTTGCGGTTTCGAACACCATGGACCCAAAGGACAGATTGCCTTTTCACCGCGGTTGACGCCGGAAGATTTCAAAGCGCCGTTCATCTGTGCTGAAGGCTGGGGAACGTTTATGCAGAAACGGCAGGACGGCACACAGAGTCAACAGCTCAAACTGCACTGGGGCCGTTTAAGGTTCAGTCAGATGGCCTTTGATCTTCCCGGCGAAATGACTGCCAAAAAAGTCCGGGTAAAGGCAAACGGCAAGCAACTGGAAAGTTCGTTTAGTATGTCAAAAAACCGCGTGATGGTTACGTTGAAAGAAGCTGTACAGATACAAACAGATCAGGATATGGAGATTGAAATTCAGTACTAATAGTGCTCAGTCAAAACCAATTAACTTTCACACTTTTTCAATGTTTAAAGATAACCATGAAAGCAGGGGGATTCACTTGGTTGTTGGTGGAAAAACAGGAGGTGTGAAAAATACCTGTTGTGCTGCTCTAAATGCGGCTTCAGCTCAGTTGCACTCGAGAGTTAAAGATGTAGCAGATATTAGTGAGGGATGAAGATGATTGAGTTTAGGTGTCAAAAATGCGGACAAAGCTATCGTGTTGCTGACGACTATGCAAAAAAACGTGTGCGATGTAAACAATGCAGCACGATTATTCAAGCCTCTTCCGGCAAAAGTGAAAGGGTACAGCCTGGTAAAAGCCTGGCGGCTTTTCCTCAACTGCTTCAGGAATTAGCCGAAGATGAAAAAACGGCCTGCCCCCCAGAGCGGGATGAATAAGACCGATAGGAATAAAAGCCTGAATGGCTCAGCAAAATGCAAAAAACCTATTTATATGTGTATAAACAAGTAATAGGGAAGGTTCTAATGCTTAGAAACAGTATACCCTGTATCGTAGTGATTGTTGTCATCTCGACTGTTTTCAGCGGGCAGTACCATGTATCTCCGGATGGTAACGATGCTTCCAGCGGTATGGTTTCCAGTCCATTGTGTACAATCGGTGCGGCGAGTAATCTGGCGCAGCCGGGTGACATCATTACGGTGCATGAAGGGGTGTATCGTGAACGGATTAATCCGCCGCGGGGAGGCCAGTCCGATACAAAGCGAATTACCTATCAGGCGGCCAAGGGCGAAAAGGTTGTAATTAAAGGTTCTGAGACGATCAAGGGATGGGAAAAGGTGGAGAATGATACGTGGAAGGTCTCCATTCCCAATGGATTCTTTGGAGACTTTAATCCCTATAGCGATCTGATCCGGGGTGACTGGTTTGATCGGAAAGGACGCGACCATCACACCGGTGCGGTTTATCTAAATGGTCACTGGCTCGCTGAAGCGGCGAGTCTGGAGGATGTATTAAAACCAGTTGGACAGGCCGCGGCGTCCGCTATGTTATCGATTCCGAAAGCATTCGATGTTCAGTTGTGGTTTGCCCGGGTAGACGATACCCATACAACGATCTGGGCTCAGTTTAAGGATATCAATCCCAAAGAAGAGGATGTGGAGATCAATGTAAGACAGTCTGTTTTTTATCCGGACAAACCGGGGCGAAACTATATTACCGTTCGCGGTTTTACGATGATGCATGCGGCGACGAATTGGGTGCCGCCGACGGCCGAGCAAGGTCACACCCGCCACCCAGACGCACAGTGGTTTCCGGATGCAGGTTTAGGGCTATTTCTGGACTGGGAAGCGGAATCAATCTAACTGACAAACATCAGACCTGATGAGGTAAAATATAAGTTAATAGGAGAAATATCACATGCTGCACGATCCAAGTAATCATACACCTCCGCCTGTCGCTCAAGAGATAAAACTGACGAGCAAGGACACTGATATCTTGCGCCGATTAGCAGGAGAAGTTGCCAAGATCGCCTCTTTGCCTGTCCATAAGGAGAAAGCCTGCCTATGGACAAAGCTCAATGACTTAAAGTCCGAACGGCCGATGGTCTGGATCAATGAAATCTGCTGGAACGAGATGAATGTCAATGACGAACTGACACTTCAGACTGAACACCCTTGGGCGAAAGATCAGGAAGATCAACTTCGAAAGACAATTTACCAATGGAAGCACCTGCCGGGCGACATGGTCGTTGATGAGTTTTTGGTCTGTCCACTGGCAACCCACAGTACGGATTTCGGCATCATTGAGGATGTGGATATTGTCAAAACGGATGACAGCAGCGATGTGGTTTCACGCCATTTCAATATTCAGATCACCAACCCCGAAGATATCGAAAAGATAAAGCTGCCGAAGATTACGCATAAAGTACAAGCTACCGAATTCTGCTACCAGGCAATGTGCAAGGTTTATAAGGATATTTTGCCGGTCCAAAAACAGGGGCAGACGCATATCTGGTTCACGCCCTGGGATTATCTTATCCGCTGGTGGGGCATCCAGGAGGCGATGATGGATATGGTCCTGCGGCCGGAGATGGTAAATGCCGCCGTTGAGCGTATGGTGGATGCGTGGATGGTCGAGCTGGATCAATTTGAACAATTGAATTTACTTTCTCTGGATAACAATAATACGCGCGTCGGCTCCGGCGGTTACGGTTACACCAGCGAGCTGCCGGGCCCAAAGTATGATCCCCATCACGTCAGACCTCGCAATATGTGGGGTTGCTCAAATGCCCAGATATTTTCGGAAGTCTCGCCGGAGATGCATTGGGAATTTGCGATCCGGCATGATATGCGATGGCTGAATCGTTTTGGATTAACCTATTACGGATGCTGCGAACCGCTGGATAAGAAAATGCATCTCTTGCGCAGGATTCCGAATTTAAGAAAGATTTCGGTCAGCCCGTGGTGCAATCTGGACAGGATAGTGAATGAGATCGGGTCGGACTATGTGATCAGCCGCAAGCCAAGTCCGGCGGTTTTCGCCGAAACGGAATGGGAACCGGAAAAGGCCCGTGCCGAGATTCGTGAACTACTTAAAAGAGTTGATGATAGGGCGCATATTGAATTTATCATGAAGGATATTTCGACGGTCCGACGTGATCCGAAGCGTTTGTGGGATTGGTCGCGGATTGTAATGGAAGAAGTAACAAAATAGATACATAGGACGGATTATGGGTGTTTCCATTTTGGCTGCCGGTGACGTTAAAATTACGCAACTGGACCTCATTGTGATTGTTGTCTATTTTATTGGGATTGTAGGTATCGGCGTATGGGCGGGCCGAAAAAGAAGCAATCATCGTGGCAGCGACAGCTATTTTCGTGCCGGGGGCACGCTGACATGGCCGATGATCGGGTTGACGCTGTTTTCCACTAACATCTCCACCATTCATATGGTAGGGTTTGCGGGGGAAGGCTATCGAACGGGCCTCGCCTACGGGAACTTTGAGTGGATGGCGCCATTTCTGCTCATTGTTCTGGCGTTGTTCTTCGCTCCCTTTTATCTCAAATCGCAAATTGCCACACTGCCGGATTTTCTGGAAAAGCGCTATTGCAGCACATGCCGGAACTTGCTGGCAGGCTTAAGCATTGTTTCAGCAGTATTTATCCATATCGGATTTACGCTGTATACAGGCGCGCTGGTAATCAAAACCCTATTCGGCATTCCAATCATGACAAGCATTGTGGCCTCAGCCGTCCTAACGGGCATCTATACGGTATTTGGCGGACTCCTTGCGGTGGTAGTGACCGGGGCGCTGCAAACGATTATTCTTCTGGCTGGCTCCATCATTTTGACGTTAGTTGCAATCGTTAAGATTGGCGGGTGGTATGGGCTGGTGGAACACGTGGATGCTGTCAAATTGACGATGTTTCGGCCGGCTGATGATCCCGCCAATCTGCCATGGTACTCAGTTTTTCTCGGCTATCCGGTCATTGGGCTTTGGTATTGGTGCGCCGATCAGACAATTGTCCAGCGTGTACTAGGGGCCAGGGACAGCAACCATGCTCGCATGGGGGCGCTGTTCGCCGGATTTCTGAAGATTCTGCCTGTATTTATTTTCTTTTTGCCTGGTACCATCTATCTGGCACTCGAGAATCGAGGTGATGTTGCTCGCCTGTCTACTCCAGATGACTGTTTTTCAATGGCTATCCAAAGTTTGCTTCCGGCCGGCGGTGCCGGTCTTATGGCCGCCGCTTTGCTGGCAGCACTGATGAGCACGGTCTCCGGCGCATTGAATTCAATTGCCACGTTGGTCAGTTATGATCTGTACAAACAGTGGAAACCCAATTCCTCCGACAGAAAACTGGTAATGGTTGGTCAGATCGCGACGGTCGTATGCATGGTCATAGCGATTTTCTGGTCGAAGTACATTGGACGGTTCGAAAGTGTCTATAAAGGCTGTGTGGATCTGATCTGCTATATTGCTCCTCCGATTACGACCGTATTTCTCTTCGGCGTCTTCTGGAAAAAGGCCTCTGGTAAGGCTGCGACATGGACCATGGTTATTGGCTCGGCATTGGGGCTGGGCGTGTTCATTATTGACTGGAATGATTATTTCAACTGGTCTATGCCTGGACTGCTGGCGGGTTTCTACCTGTTTTGTGCCTGCTCACTGGTAATGTGGACCATCTCGCTGATTTGTCCGCATCGGCATACCGAAGAAAGCCTCAGACTCGTCTGGGAAAACCCAGCCGCTGCCCTGAAAGATAAGGGCTGGCCTGCGTTGGGTAATTATAAGTTTTTGTCCCTGCTGTTATTTATTGTGATGGCGGTGCTGTATGTGATCTTTGCCAATGAATCAACGCTGAGATTTTTCGGTTTATTAAAATGAAATAGAGGAAAGGAATAAAAATGGAAACGAAAGGTCTATTCCCTGTGTTATGTATTCTGATTCTGGGCTGTGCGGCTCCTTCAAAAACTTCCGTCATCATTAAAGAGAAAATCCCGGATGATGTCAGGTCACAACAGATGAAAGACATGAAATGGGGGATGTTCATCTGCTGGTCATTCAGCACCTTTTCCGGACGCGAATGGACACCGACAACAGACAAGGACGCCAGCTACTTTAAGGCGATAAGTTGTGACACTGATCAATGGTGCGAAACAGCTAGGGACGCAGGCATGAATTACATTCTTTTCCTGACCAAGCATCATGACGGATTCTGTCTGTGGGATACGGCGACAACCGAAAAGAAAGTGACTAACAGTCCGCTGGGCATTGACGTTTTAGCCAAGCTTCGCAAATCCTGCGATAAGTATGGGCTGAAACTGGCCCTATACTTCTCCGAGGGCGACTGGAATTGGTCGGGTGCAAAAGACGGCGAAGGGGCACAGGGCGGCAGCAATCCAGATATGAAAAGAGCCCAGTTGAAGGAGTTGCTGACAAATTACGGCCCGATTGAGTTCTGGTGGATGGATCACGCCGTTGGGGATGGCGGGTTATCCCACAGAGAGACTGTTGAGTGGATACACAAGTTTCAGCCGAACACTTTTGTCGGCTTTAATACTGGCCAAACCGCCGGGCGCCTTAGCCTGCGCGAAAGAGGCCGTCCCGGTGAGTTAGGAGACGCGAAAGCCGCCTCTCCTTGGAACAAAGACGGTGAAACGAAGGAGCATAATTATCTTGTCGCTGAATTCACTTATCCAATTTTGCCTCCCCACGAGGGAGGTGCCGACTGGTTTTACTCATTGCCCAAGCATGACAGTCTTTGCATCTCTGCTGAAAGTATTTACGCGGACTATGTTGATTCCGTCAAATATGGAAATATTTTCTCGTTGAATATCGGGCCGAATTATGAAGGCCGAATTCGAGAGATCGATGTAAAAACCTTGCGACACGTCGGACAAATGATTCGGGACAATGCGGCTTCGCAGGGAATCATTGTCCGATAACGAGGATTGCAAAATCAAGTCGCGGAAGGCTCGTGAATAGAGAATGATGCTGAGAAAGGATGGAAACAGACATGAAGCGATACGGCTGGGTGATCGGTGTTAAAGAAGGAAAAATCGACGAATACAAGAAATTGCACGCCGCCGTCTGGCCGAAAGTGCTCTCTATGATCACGGCCTGCAATATTAAAAACTACTCGATCTATCTGCGTCAGCTGCCGGATGGCAAATACTACTTGTTTAGTTACTTGGAATATGTTGGCCAAGACTATGAGGCTGATATGGCCAAAATGGCAGACGATCCAATGACACAAAAATGGTGGGATGTTTGTAAGCCGTGTCAGGAACCGCTGACCAATCGAGCCTCAGGCGAGTGGTGGTCGGATATGGAAGAAGTGTTCCACTGCGATTAGTTTATAATCGCGGCTATAATCCAGAATACTGTAGCAGAGGAATATGAAATGACAGCATTATGGGGTTTATTGCTTGGATTGTTAAATGGAGTGATGACAGGCAGCTTCTCGTTGCCCATGAAAAAAACAAAGCAGTGGTCATGGGAGGCCACTTGGCTGATCTGGTCCATCTGTGCACTGCTCATTGTTTCCTGGACAATCGCTTTTGTCACTGTACCGAATGTGATGGCTATTTTCAAAAAAGCAGAAATGGCTGACATTTCGGGAGTTTTCATATTTGGCTTGTGCTGGGGGTTGGCGGCCATCATGGCCGGCATTTATGTCCTATTTAATGATTATTTTCTCAAAACACATGTATCGAACTGAACAGGAGAACCGAAATAATGCACGTCAGAAAGTACTGCGGGGGAATAATTTTGGTTCTGGCTGGATGTCTGAACCTCGGATGTCAGCATCCGACGCAAAGGTATGGAGCCTGCATCGGGATCCCCAGAGAGCATATAGATGAATATAAGCGGCTTCATGCAGATGTCTGGCCGGAGGTGATCCGGTGCCTTGAGAAGAGACACATTTGCAACTATTCTGTTTACCTTGGTCAGATCGATCAGGGTGAGTACTATTTATTTGCCCGCTATGATTATACCGGTTCCGATTTCGAGAAAGACATGGCTCGAGCGGTCTCTGATCCGACGATGCAGCAGTGGTGGCAGCTTAAGGATTCGCTGCAAAAACCGTTGCCAACGCGAAAAGATAGTGAACACTGGACGATATGGAAGGAGATCTTCTATTATAAAGGGCCGGGTTTTGTTGGCTCCCCGGCCCAGCGTGTGGCATCGATTATCGGCATCTCCGAGGAGAACATCGATGTCTATTCGCAGCTACACGCGGCTGCATGGCCCGGAGTGCTGGCCTCGATCGGACGCTGTAATATTCGCAACTACTCGATCTTTCTCGGAAAAATCGAACCGGGCAGGTATCTGCTTTTCAGCTATTTTGAATATATTGGAAGTGATTTTGAGAAAGATATGAGCAGTGTCGGCGATGAAATCACGAGAAAATGGTGGACCTATACGGATCCACTTCAAAATCCTCTTCCAACCCGTAAATCCGGCGAACACTGGTCTTCCGTTGAAGAACTATTTCATATAGATTAAAATGCGTTATCATTAGTGGGGAATAGACAGTCTGTTTCTAAACGGATAGAGGGATGAAGATGATTGAGTTTAGGTGTCAAAAATGCGGATGAAGCTATCGTGTTGCTGACGACTATGCAAAAAAATGTCTGCGATGTAAACGATGCAGCACAATTATTCAAGTCTCTTCCGGCGAAAGCGAAAGGGTACAGTCTGGTAAAAGCCTGGCGGCTTTTAATCAACTGCTTCAGGAATTGGCAGAAGATGAAAAAACGGCCTGCCCCCCAGAGCGGGATGAATAAGACCGATAGGAATAAAAGCCTGAATGGCTCAGCAAAATGCAAAAAACCTATTTATATGTGTATAAACAAGTAATAGGGAAGGTTCTAATGCTTAGAAACAGTATACCCTGTATCGTAGTGATTGTTGTCATCTCGACTGTTTTCAGCGGGCAGTACCATGTATCTCCGGATGGTAACGATGCTTCCAGCGGTATGGTTTCCAGTCCATTGTGTACAATCGGTGCGGCGAGTAATCTGGCGCAGCCGGGTGACATCATTACGGTGCATGAAGGGGTGTATCGTGAACGGATTAATCCGCCGCGGGGAGGCCAGTCCGATACAAAGCGAATTACCTATCAGGCGGCCAAGGGCGAAAAGGTTGTAATTAAAGGTTCTGAGACGATCAAGGGATGGGAAAAGGTGGAGAATGATACGTGGAAGGTCTCCATTCCCAATGGATTCTTTGGAGACTTTAATCCCTATAGCGATCTGATCCGGGGTGACTGGTTTGATCGGAAAGGACGCGACCATCACACCGGTGCGGTTTATCTAAATGGTCACTGGCTCGCTGAAGCGGCGAGTCTGGAGGATGTATTAAAACCAGTTGGACAGGCCGCGGCGTCCGCTATGTTATCGATTCCGAAAGCATTCGATGTTCAGTTGTGGTTTGCCCGGGTAGACGATACCCATACAACGATCTGGGCTCAGTTTAAGGATATCAATCCCAAAGAAGAGGATGTGGAGATCAATGTAAGACAGTCTGTTTTTTATCCGGACAAACCGGGGCGAAACTATATTACCGTTCGCGGTTTTACGATGATGCATGCCGCGACGAATTGGGCGCCGCCGACGGCAGAACAGATCGGGCTGATCGGGACTCATTGGAGCAAGGGCTGGATTATTGAAGATAATGATATACGATACTCGACCTGTACCGGCGTTACGCTTGGCAAACACGGTGATGAGTATGACAACACTTCCGCCAATAGTGCTGATGGCTATGTAAAAACCATTGAGCGGGCAACACAGGACCATGGCTGGTCCGGTGAGAACATTGGCCACCATATTGTCCGTAATAACCATATTTCACAGTGTGAGCAGGCGGGTATCGTGGGCAGTCTTGGTGCTGTTTTTAGCACCATTACCCACAATGAGATACATGACATTCACGTTCGGCAACTGTTTACAGGAGCGGAAATGGCCGGGATTAAGTTTCACGGTGCGATTGATACCGAGATCAGCCACAATCATATCTATTGTACGAATCGAGGGATCTGGCTGGACTGGATGAGTCAGGGGACACGGGTTACAGGAAATCTACTGCACGATAACGGCCCCTCAGAGGATATTTTTGTGGAAGTCAACCATGGTCCTTTTGTCGTGGATAATAATCTTTTATTGTCGCCGATAAGCCTGCTCGTCAATTCTCAGGGGTGTGCCTATGTTCACAATCTTATTGCTGGCCGTGTGTGTGTGATGACCGGTGAAGACCGCAAGACGCCCTATCTTAAACCGCATTCAACCGAAGTAGCAGGATTGGCCGCTAATCTTAGCGGTGACGAAAGATACTACAATAATCTGATCGTGAATAAAGGTTTAGCCGAGTATGACCCTGTGAAACTGCCGATGTTTATGGGCAAAAACGTGTATTTGAATGGGGCTAAACCTTCACAGCACGAATCTGAGCCTTTGGTTCTGCCGGCGGTTGATCCGGGAATCAAGCTGGTCGAACAATCAGACGGGATGTATTTGCATATTAATTACGACAGAGTCTGGACGCAGCCAATGCGCCCTCTTGTAACGACCGAACTTCTGGGGAAAGCAAAAACACCGGATCTTCCTTATATGAATTGTGATGGTGCGCCGTTAAATATTGACAAGGACTATTTTGGGGAAAAACGTGACCCGAAAAATCCGTCTGTAGGACCATTTGAAAATTCGGGCTATGGCAGGCAGATATTGAAGGTATGGAAATTAAAGAAAGGTGATCTGATATGAATTCACGTGAACGACTGCAGAAAACGCTCAACCGCGAACCGGTTGACCGAGTCTGTGTCGACTTTGGAGCGACCCATGTGACGGGGATTTCTGCGAGTACCTTATCCAAGCTTCGAAAGACATTGCTTGGTGAAGAGAATTATCGCGTAAAAATTATTGAACCGTTCCAGATGCTGGGTGAGATTGATGATAAACTGATGGATGCGCTGGGGATTGATGTGATGCCGGTCCTGCCGCCCAAAACCATGTTTGGGTTCGAGAACAAGGACTGGAAGCCGTTTACGATGTTTGATGGCACTGAGGTGCTCGTTCCGGGCAACTTCAACGTGAAACCGGACGGCAAAGGGGGCTGGTACCTGTACCCCCAGGGCGATACATCGGTTCCACCCAGCGGCCACATGCCCAAAGACGGATTCTATTTTGATGCGATCTGTCGGCAGAAACCGATCGATGACAGTAAACTTGATCCGGCAGACAATCTGGTTGAATTCGGAGAGTTAACCGTCGAAGACATCCAGCCGTTAGTGGTCACAGCGGATGCTGCGGTTCAGGCGAATAAAGGAACGGTCCTCAGTGCTCCGGGCACGGGTTTTGGGGATATTGCATTAGTTCCTGCCATGTGGATGAAGCAAACACCCGGGATTCGTGATGTTGAAGAATGGTACATTTCCACGGCCATGCGTAAAGATTATGTGTATAAGGTATTTGAACGGCAATGTGACATTGCTCTGAAGAACCTAGATTTGTTGATTAAAACCCTGGGGGATAAAATTCAGGTCGTCTTTACAACGGGGACTGACTTCGGCACACAACATGGCTTGTTTATCTCGCCGCAGGCTTACCGTGATCTATACAAGCCCTTCCATAAGAGGATTAATGATTTTGTACACGCCAAATCCAACTGGAAGGTCTTCATCCATTCCTGCGGAGCGGTTAAGGAGTTGATTCCAGATTTAATTGAGGCCGGCTTTGACATTCTCAATCCCGTCCAGTGCTCGGCTGCCGGCATGGATCCGAGGGAATTGAAAGAAAAGTTCGGTAAGGAGATCATTTTCTGGGGCGGCGGAGTCGACACCCAGAGAACACTGCCCTTCGGAACGCCGGAAGAGGTCTATAACGAGGTACGTCAGCGGATTGAAATCTTTAATAATCCCACAGGGATGGTTTTCAACACGATTCATAATGTCCAGGCCAAAACACCAATCGAAAATGTCCAGGCCATGTTTCGAGCAATCCGGGACAGTGGACAATAGCGAATGAAAAATGTTGGGATAGGAGTACAGAATATCATGTTATGCAATGAGCAGAAAAATCCGAATGGCAGTTTGGCCTATCTTATTGGGATTTGTCTTGTGGCAGCCTTGGGAGGATTGTTATTTGGTTACGATACCGGCGTGATCAACGGGTCTCTTAAGTATGTTCAGTTAAAATATGAACTTACCGCCGCTATGAAAGGCTTTGCCGCTTCCAGCGCCCTGATGGCTTGCATAATAGGGGCTGCTTTGGCGGGGCCCTTATTCAAGAGCTATCGAAGTTGAAGGATGGAGACTTTGATATCATCTTTCTGGATATTCAGGGTGTTGGATTAAAATATTCTGATCAGGAGGGCTTGGGTATATTAGAGCATTTGAAAAAGGCAAATCCCGGACAGGTCGCACGGTGCAAAAATGGACCTTCCATAAGCTCTTTGATAACAGATAGTTAAAAAGGCATCAGACGAACATTATTGCTGGATTTATATTGATTTGTTAGACTTTGCGAACTATGAAAAACAAATTCTGGATTTCATTGATCACGTATCTATCCTACTACATTGACAAAGAGCTCTATAAGGCGATTGATTATCTCAAAAGCCAAGTCGAAGTATTAGTCGAACAGCAGGAAAAACAAAACAAACGGATTCTGCTCACCCATCAACAGAGAATGAAGGTGGCTGCCAAGGCAAAACGACTTAGCCGAAAGATGCTGGAGCAATGCACGGTTCTGTTTACCCCTGACACCATCATGGGCTGGTATAATAAACTCATTGCCCATAAATACGATGGAAGCCAGCATCGCACCTCGCCGGGCAGACCGCACCTCAGTCAGGAAATCACTGATCTCGTCATCCGGTTCAAAAAAGAGAATCCACGTTGGGGATATGAGAAGATTGCAGATCAAATTGTTTATCTGGGCTATAAAATCAGTAAATCCAGCGTTAAGAACATTCTTATTGAGAACGGTTATGATCCCGAACCTGATCTGACGATAAGATCAACTTGGCATGAATTTCTTCGAAGCCATTGGGATGTCATGACAGCCTGTGATTTCTTTACAATTGAACTTTTGAAGAGGCGAAAACTGATACGATGCACGCTTTTCTTTGTCATCGAATTTTCAACACGAAAAGTATTCTTCGCCCCGATCAAACTCCAGCCGGATGGTCACTATATGAAACAGGTTGCCCGGATTCTTACTGACTCTGAGGATGGTTTTCTAAAAGGCAAACGCTATCTTATCCATGATAGAGACCCCTTGTATAGATCAGAAGGTTTTCATGACATACTTCGAAGTTCTGGCATAGAACCAATCAAGCTTCCAGCAAATAGTCCAGACTTGAATTCGATCGCTGAACGCTTTGTGAAATCAGTCAAATATGAGTGTTTGAATTATCTGATACTGTCTTCTGTGAAACAACTCGAATATACCTTAAATCAGTATCAGCAATATTATCATCATGAGAGAATTCATCAATCGCTGGGCAGAATCATCGAGCCAAAATATCAGATCCATGATACGGCCGAAATTCAGTGCATTGAACGACTCGGCGGATTGTTGAAATCTTATCACCGATTGGCTGCTTAATCATCCTCACCACAACGGTGTCAACAGTGCTCATACGCACGCGACAGAACCGGTCTGTCAAAACGACTGGTTTTGAGCCGCCTCGCAAAGCAATGCTTTGAATCGCCCCACTAAAGAGACCGCCTACTGACGAAATTTCCAATCTTAACTTGTGACAGAGCGTGATTTTAACTGCCGATGAATATTTGTACCGTACGAGACAATGAGCCTTACTTTTACAGGCATAATCAGTCATTACATGACAGTATGGATATAAAAACACCACAGAAAGAGTGTCTTTGTAACTCGTTTGAAATACAGGACTTGACACAGGGTGACAGTGGATGTCAGAGTTTAGGGGAAATGGGCAGGGCCGGAGTTGAACCGGCGACACACGGATTTTCAGTCTGTTCAGGCATTTCATAAGTATTTATACTAAAACGACTAATAACTGTAAAACAAAGACTTATGACGCCAGCCGTAGCACAAACGAAAGTCAACAGAAGGCCAAACGAGCAATTCTGTTGCAAATTGTGTTGCAAATATTGGACTTGGATTAACCTATTTTTGTTTTCAATTTTTATCCATACAGGAGAATGAAATCTAATTTATCTATTTGTTTTGTCCCAATCGTCGGCTAAAAGCTCCGCCTGTTTCAACACATTTTCGGTTGCCAGTAATTGCATATCCGGTGGATAACCATATTGGCGAAGCAATCTTCTTACGATTACTCGAAGTTTCGCTCGCACACTTTCCTTTATTGTCCAGTCAATGGAAGTATTGCTTTTAACTCTATCTACCAGAACTCTCGCTAAATCTCTGAGAGTTTTATCCCCTAACACGTCTTTTGCGCTGTCATTGGCGGCAAGTGCATCATAAAAAGCCAATTCTTCATCTGTCAGCTTTAATTGTGATCCTCTTGCATCGGAAGCCCTGATGTCCTTTGCCAACCGGATTAATTCATCAATTACCTGTGCCGCCGTTAAAAGGTTGTTTTGGTATTTCCTAATCGCATTTTCCAGTAACTCAGACAGTTTTTTGCTTTGAACCAGATTTTTCTTTATTCGAATCTTTATTTCATCGTTTAGAAGTTTTTTCAATAATTCCAACGCAAGATTCTTTTTTTCCATTCCCTGAATTTCTTTCAGGAAATCGTCTGAAAGAATAGAAATGTCCGGTTTCTTTATTCCTGCCGCATCAAAAACATCAACAATTCCCTCCGCTACGACCGCCTTATCGACAATCTGCCGTATGGCCGTCTCAATCTCCACATCGGATTTTCCCGCCCCGGTCGGTTCAAACTTGGCCAGCCTCGCCTTCACCGCCTGAAAGAAGCCGATGTCATCCTTGATCTCCATCGCCTTCGGATGCGGCACCGATAGTGCAAACGCCTTCGACAACCCGATGACCTCTCGGGTAAACCTGTCCTTGCCGCTTTCCAAACTCAAGATATGCTCCTGAGCCTCAAGAATAATCGATAATTTTCGCTGTGTATCCGCCCTAAAAAACGCCTTATAATCAAACCCGTCAAACATCTGGCAGACAATCTCGTATTTCTCCACCATCAACGCCACTGCCTGCTCCTGATCCAGAGTCGGCGTCCCCTTGCCCCCGCTGAGCGTATAAGTCGCCAGCGCATTCTTCAAATCTGACGCAATCCCGATATAATCCACAATCAGCCCGCCCGGCTTGTCCCTGAATATCCGGTTAACCCGTGCAATCGCCTGCATAAGCGTATGCCCCCGCATCAGCTTATCGATATACATCGTATGCAGACAGGGAACATCGAATCCGGTCAGCCACATATCACAGACAATCACCAGTTTCAAGCCGTCGTCGATGTTTTTGAACCATTCGGCAATTTCCTTTCGATCCTGCTTGGTGGTGTGGTGTCTCTGCCAGCTTTCGGGGTCAGAAGATGACGATGTCATGACGACTTTGATCAGGCCTTTTTTCCGGTCGTCCTTATGCCAGAGTGGTCTTAGCCGGACTATCTCATCGTATAGCTCAACGGCAATCCTCCGGCTCATGCAGACAATCATGGCCTTGCCGTCAATAGCGTCCTGCCGTTTCTCAAAATGATCGACCATATCGGCGGCCACGATTTTCAGCCGTTCCTTATGCCCGACAATCGCTTCAAGCTGTGTCCATTTGGCCTTGGCCTTCTCCGATGCGGTTGATTCGTTTCCTTCGGTGATGGCTTCAACTTCCTCATCCAGCGTTTCAGCCTCGCTTGGCCTTAAATGCACCTTCGCAAGCCGTGATTCATAAAAGATGCGTACCGTTGCCTCATCCGCTATCGATTGCTCAATATCGTAAATGTCGATTTCATTCCCGAACACCGCCCGTGTCGAGGCGTCTTCTTTCTCAATCGGCGTTGCAGTAAAGCCGATAAACGAGGCATTCGGCAGTGCGTCGCGCAGATACTTTGCAAAGCCGTAACGGGTCCGCATCCCGCCGTTTTTGTCCTCAATCGTCTTTGCCTTAAATCCGTATTGGCTCCGGTGGGCTTCATCGGCAATCACGACGATATTTTCCCGTTCCGACAAACACTCATAAACCGCCGTCCCGTCATCGGGCGAAAACTTTTGTATCGTCGCAAAGACAATCCCGCCGCCCGCCGTTCTTAACAGGTCTTTCAAATGATCCCGGTTTTCCGCCTGTACCGGCTCCTGCCGCAAAACCTGCCTGCATCCTGCAAACGTATCAAAAAGCTGTTCGTCCAGATCGTTCCGGTCGGTAATGACCACCACCGTCGGGTTATTCAGGGCCAGGACAACCTTTCCGGCGTAAAACACCATCGAAAGACTCTTGCCCGATCCCTGCGTATGCCAGACAATCCCCGCTTTTCGGCTGCCGTTTCCGGAGGCTGCCTCCAGCGTCGATGCAACCGCCTTGTTGACGGCAAAATACTGGTGATAGGCCGCGATCTTCTTGACAGTGACAATGCTTGACAGGCCGGTTTCGGCGTCCTGCTTTTGCGTCTTCTCAAAGACGATAAACTGTTTGACCAAATCCAGCAGGATTTCTTTTCGGAGCATTCCCTTGATAAGTGTCTCTATTTGGGGAACGGTCTTTTTGTCTTCTCTGACGCCGTCAACGGATTTCCACGCCGCAAATCGCCCCAAATCGGATGAGATCGTCCCCGCCTTGGAATCAAATCCATCGGAAGCTGCCAAAAGGGCGTTATAACAAAACAGTGTGGGGATGGCGTTCTTATAGTTTTGCAACTGAGTAAACGCCTTGGCAACCGTAGCGTTTTCATCGGCGGGGTTCTTAAGCTCAATGACGACCAGCGGCAGGCCGTTGACAAACAATACCACGTCCGGACGTTTATTGACATTGTTTTCAATGACGGTAAACTGATTGCAGACCAGAAATTCATTATTGCCAACGTCCTCAAAATCGACCAGTCTGACCTTATCGCCCCGGATGATGCCATCGGCCATGAATTCGACCTCAATCCCCTCCGTCAGCATCCGGTGAAACGTCTCGTTGTTGTCGATCAAGTTTTGGCTGGGCAGGTTCAGCACCTCCCGCAGGGCCTGCTCTTTGGCTTCGTCGGGGATTGTTGGATTCAGCGTGTCAATGGCGTATTTCAAACGTTTCGATAGCACCACCTCGCCCAAATTGGCCCGTTCCTGCTCCTGCTGCTCGGGCGCAAGATAGGCATAGCCCTGATGCTCCAGAAGCTCAATGACAAACTGCTCTATGTCGGATTCAAAAATGGGAGGCATGATTCAGTATATAGTCTCTTAAAATGGTATTTCATCGGTTATGCTAACTTGTGGCACATTCTCAACGATTGATCTGTTGCTAATCTTATATTTTTTCCCCGTTAAATTATTCAGTATGTTAGGCAAATCTCTTCCAACAAGATAACATCCATATATCTGATCATTTTGTTTATAAACTTCTTGAATCTCATTCACTTGTGAAGGATTTAATTTCCCAAAATGCGGTAGAATATCTTTGACGACAAAATGGCTTATATCATAAGATGCTGCCTTTTCAAGAGTATAAATAGCTGACTTAAACAATGCTTCTCTAAACCGGCTATGATTTACTAAAATTGCAAAAATTCCTCGCGCAATTTGAGTGATGTTTTGCCAAGAACCATTCAAGGCTTGATATTTTCCAATGAAACCATATGGATCTTTTCCCATCTTTACTGGTATCACAAGGACTCCTCTTCCAATTGCGACGCCGATTTCCTGATCTGTCCAATTACTATTATGAAAATCCTCAGTCATCAATGCAACTAATACATCCATAGAAAATAGGGCGTTTTCGATTTCATCTTGCCATTCCTTTGTCGGTTGAATGTCTTCATGAGCAACAAAACAGGTAAATCCGAATCGCTCCATTAGCAACTTCAAATCTGCCGTTTGCTTCTTATATTCAGCTTTATGACTCAAGAACATTTTAATCTTTTTGCTTTCATTGCCCCAAATCCGTGATGATGCACTTACAGTTACTTCATTTCGGGGCAATAGCAAATGGCCTGATTTTTCTCTCCAACTTTCATCAGAAACTAATGCCATTTCAAGAGATACGCTTTCTATAAATTCACCATTAATTGAAATCAGACGGTTTATGTCTTCCTTGATTTTTTTCTCATGTGCGTCTTTGGTTTCTATTACATTGACAAAGATTACATCTGGAATCATGAGCCGCAATGTAAATCCATATTGCCCGCCATCCCAACGGTCATAACTGGTCTGTTCTATATCAATTCTTGCATTAACAAGGATTGACTGTAGAAATCCTTGATTTTGATGTTGATACACTTTCTCTAATGAAGCAATATAGCGTTCTATTTCTTTGGGAAGTCTTAAGTTGTTGGTCTCGTCGATCATTTATTTATCCCAGCTCTTATTTCGCCCTTCATGAGTTTTGGTAAAAGGGTGTTCCGTAACTTTGAGAGGGTTTGGATTTGGTTGGCATTAACGGTTAATCGCTTAACGATGGGCTTAAGCAGGCTGTCGAATTTCGACAAAATGTCATCTGGTGCAACAGCTACATGGTAATCGTCGAATGAGTCTTCAGGAACTCTTTGTCTGCCGCTTGATCCTGTCATGTGGCCGATAGCGAAATTTCTAAAAGGGCTGCTTCGTGCAAGCAGGTATCCATAGAACAGGGGAAGCGGTGATTTTGGACGCAGCACAATAAATTCGGTTGAACCCCAGCCGACTTGCCCCTCATTCAGAAAATCGACAAAAGCCGTTTTCCCATTTTCAAGACAAGGCGTAATTCTTGCAAGTAACGTATCACCGTTGATAAATTTGCTTCCGGAAGAAAACTCGCGGCTGTACCATCCCTCAGAACGATGTCCTTGCGTGGGCACCCCCTTCATGTCCAAATATGGGGCAAGCTGCCCTCGTTTGAGTTTTCTGAAGGGGCCTATTTCAAAAGCTTCTGTTAGCTTACTTTGTTTCCATCCTTCGGGCAGGCCGGTCTTTTTGTCAATTTTCAATTCTTCATTCTGAATTCTAAATTTGATAAACCATTCCTTAAAAATCGTCTGGGCGATAGCCTCGAGTGTTTTATTCTGCCGCCGGAGCAAGTCGATCTTGTCATCAAAACTCGACAGCACCCCCGCAATCGCTTTTTGTTCGGACAGGGGAGGAAAGACAAAATGTTTGTTTGCAATCAGGTCAGTTTGCACCCTCTGTCGTCCTGAAGTCCCCGTCATAGACTTTATCGCAGCTTCTCTGAAACTTGGCGATATTGAAAAATAGTATAGGAAGTATTTATCGCTAATCCCCTTATTTTCCCGAATAACAATGAATTCAGTAGAACCAAAAGCTATTTCATCTTTTTCTAAAAAGTCCACAAAAGCAGTTTTTCCATTTTCCAAACAAGGGGTAATTCGTGCCAGCAAGGTATCGCCATTACTGAATTTTGAGCCACCCTTGAACACTTTAGTTTGATGTTGAGAAATACTGCGTGTAAAAGGCGATAAATACTCCATTGGAACATACTTCGCAACTGTTCCGGCCTTTAACGAGACCGTTGGATTGACTTCCGCCACTTCACTTAATGTTGAAAGCTTCCACTCGGTCATTTCCCGCCGCCCTTTGTTGTATCGGTATTTGGAGGCGGCGTAGGTTTTCCTGAACCACCATTACCCCCACCGGATTGTGTTTTCAAAGAAGAATATGACCGGGCACATGTGATCGCCTCGTTCATCGGGGCAACAGGTGCTGTATCTAATTTCCTTGGATTGCTTGCGTCTCTGGTAGATGGCTGGTTAACAGGAACCACTGGATGCTGAACAGTGTTGCTTTGATCGCCTGAATTTGATGGTATTGTTTTTGATTCTTGATTGCTCATTTTATTACTCCCTGTAATTTTAACAAAAGATAAAAGAAAGCCTGCAATGACACCGGAATAATGCCCAGTGCCGCCATAAGAACGCACCGATAAAAGTATTGCCTGCGTTTTTCATTGATAGGTGCATTGTTGGCCTGTGCTTCCGCTAATTTCTCCGTGATTTCACGCAGCAAAGCATCGTCCACTTTTTCCTCTTCATTGCCTGATTGTTTTAAGTATTCATTGTAATCCTTGCGCCATTTCTTCCACAAGTGCATGGAAGCAAGCGTTTTATATTTGCCTTTTCTTGGTAAAATAAACAAAATAGCATACATCACACTGCTGGCAAGGCAACAAATTGCTATCATGATGAACAAATAATAAAAAAACACATCAACTCTGATAAAAATCTGATTGAATATGTCAATTCGGCCCAATTTGAAAATAAGTGTTCCAAGTAAAGATAAAAAAACCAACGTGAAACTGACCCGCTGATATATCTGGTCGATTTCTTTCATTTCAAATTCATACTGTTTATAGCATAATTCATAAAAATCTTTGCTGACAGTATCAGTTTTTTCGGGGCCCATATCTCAATCCCTCCAGATTCTTCTTTATCGCCTTATTGAGTTTAGTCTCATCTTCCATCTGTTCGGTCAGTTCGGCGGTCAGTTGCTTCATTTTTTCTTCAAACGGGATGCCGTCGTCGATTTCATCTTTGATGCCGACATAGCGGCCGGGCGTCAGGACGAAGTTGTGTTTCTGGACGTCCTCCAGCGAGGCTGATTTACACAAGCCCTTGATGTCTTTGTATTTTCCGCCCTTAGTTCGCCAGTTGTGGTAGAGGTCGGCGATTTTCTTTGCGTCTTGGTCGGTAAATTCCCGGTGCGTGCGATCTCGCATAAAGCCGACCTCGCCTGCATCGATGAAAAGAATCTCACCACTGCGTTTGCGGTCGCCGTTGCCGACTCGCTTACGGGAGATAAACCACAAACAGGCCGGGATGCCGGTATTGTAGAATAATTGCTTGGGCAGGCCTACAATGCAATCGACAAGGTCATTTTCAATGAGCTGCTTCCGTATTTCACCTTCGTTGTTGGTCTGGGACGATAGCGAGCCATTGGCCAGCACGCAAGCCATAATGCCTTTGGGCGAGAGGTGATAGATCATGTGCTGGAGCCATGCGTAGTTGGCGTTGCCCGCCGGCGGGATGCCGTATTTCCAGCGGGCGTCTTTGGCCAATAATGCCCCGATCCAGTCACTGTCATTGAACGGCGGGTTGGCAAGGATGAAATCGGCCTTGAGGTCTTTGTGGGCATCGTTGAGGAACGAACCTTCATTGTTCCACTTGACCTGTGAGCCGTCGATCTGGCGGATGGCCAGATTCATCCGGCACAGGCGGTAGGTGGTCTGGTTGGATTCCTGCCCGTAGATGGAAATGTCGTCGATTTTGCCCTGATGGGATTCGACGAACTTTTCGCTCATGATAAACATCCCGCCGGAGCCGCAGCAGGGGTCATAGACACGGCCTTTGTACGGCTCGATCATCTCGACCATGAGGCGGACGATGGATTTTGGGGTGTAGAACTGGCCGCCTTTTTTGCCTTCGGCGTTGGCAAATTCGCCGAGAAAGTATTCATAGACCCGGCCTAAGATGTCTTTGCTCTTGGCGGCTTCTGACCCGAGAGCAATATTGCCGATCAGGTCGATAAGTCCGCCCAGTGCCGCCTTGTCCAGATTGGGCCGGGCGTAGACTTTCGGCAGGATGCCTTTGAGGGAGGGGTTGGCCTTTTCGATGGCTTCCATTGCGTCATCGACATTTTTCCCGATAGTGGGCTGTTTGGCTTTTGCATGAAGATACGACCAGCGGGCGGTCGGAGGTACAAAAAAGATGTTTTCTGCCTTGTATTCGTCGGCGTCCTCCGGGTCTGCTCCTTTGTAGTCGCCTTTGCCTTCGATGAGCTTGTTGTGCAGGGTTTGGAACGAGTCGGAGATGTATTTGAGGAATATCAGCCCCAGAACGATGTGCTTGTATTCGGCGGCGTCAATGTTTTTACGCAACTTGTCCGCCGCTTTAAAAAGCGTTTTTTCGAAATTCTCCGTCTTCGGGGTGTCCTTCTTGGTACCTCTCGACATCTTCCAACTCCTTGGCAATAAACTCAGTTGGTCATATAATATCGAATAAAGTTTTTCTCTGCAAGCCGATTTCAATATTAACAGGGGGCAAATGGCAATTTTCACGTAGAGAAGCAGTGTATCGGGACTGATTATGTCCTCATAGTTCATCTTGGTTTATCTTTTCCACTAAAACCGGGGTGGAATGTGGGCGGGATTCGGTCAGCGACCGAACGTCGTTTAGTCATACAAAAAAACCGCCAACAGCGTTTCCACTGTCGGCGGTTCGGGCCGGGCCGGTTAAAGCCGGGCCTTTAATCGATGCGTTTAAGGACACAGGCATCATAGGCCGCCTGAAGGACGGAAATCAGTCGAGTCGCTTCCGCGGGAAACAGCCGCAACTGGCAATTGACCCACTGGCCGCTTTCGGTGTCCCTGTAGCTCTTCTGGATTAAGATGATGTTGCGGCTTGCGGCGTGGCCGTCTTTGGCGGGTTTCTCCTGCCAGATACTCGATTTGAGATTGCCGTTTCGATACTGTGTGATAGGTTTGTTGTTCTTCGCCATTTTCTTCTTCCTTTCGTAAATTGTGGATTTAAGAGTTGCCCCTTTATCAGGGATTAAAAAGGGAAATGCTTCCTTTGGTTGTTTCTATTGTTCAAGTTCCTTAAGCAATTCATCGATGTCGTTCAGGTTGTAATAGTCGCCGTCATATTCGTAAAGCTGCCCATCTTCAACCAGACTATCCAGATTTTCCTGAACGCCGATATTAAAACAGACGGGGTCAAGCTCTTTCATGACCTGTGAAGAGCTGAACACACAGCATCCGACTTTTATTTCAGGATAGCATTCATCCAACAATTCCTCAAACATCTCCTCTCCATCAACAGGAGTTAATCGAGTTTTAAGCAGGTGGCCGATAACCCATTCCGTTCCGTATTCAACCCCCACTCCTGCCAGATGCCGCATAAAATCATCCGTTCCGCACGTGGGGCAGTGGTCGCCTTTGACGACCTTATAGCAATGATAGCAGAAATTATCCGTCATTTTATACGCTGCCTGTTCCAGCCGTCCGTGAATAATCTGAATGTGTGTCATGATGCTTACCCTTTCAAAAAGT
The DNA here is from genome assembly GCA_964649955.1 of uncultured Pirellulales bacterium. GTDB lineage: Bacteria > Planctomycetota > Phycisphaerae > Sedimentisphaerales > Anaerohalosphaeraceae > T3Sed10-213. The sequence goes on along the minus strand of CAZYQN010000017.1, from coordinate 11,206 downwards.
GGTTTTCTGTTTTATGCGTCCTGTGCCGACGCACCCCGGCATTGAAGAAAAACTTCCTTCGTGAGCCGTGGGGGAGTTTTTATTCATGGAAAACCAGTTCCGCTGCGTGCAGCGGGTTCCATAGATTGAAAAGGAAGTTCAAATGAAATGTGACAACCGGATAAACCAGCGGGCGGCGAAGTCGGATCGTCAATCGCTCAGTGACAGAAATCGAATGAATGGCACGCGATTGCCTGACTTGGCGGACCATCCTTGTCAGAATAATGCGCATAAAAAATCCGCCTGTGGAGCGGAAGGAGGAAAAGTAGTCGGTGAAACTACTTTCTCAGGGCTATCTCCACAGGCGGCAGAAGGAGTCAAAAACATCTTCTCTGTTTTGGGCTATTGCGGCATAGTGCCGTATGCCGCTTTTTCATACGCAACCTTGACCGATTCAATTCAAAAGCGACTCGGGCACATTTTACAACACGATTTGGGGCATTTTGCATCTTTTAAGGCGTTCTCAATTTCATGCTGAACAACTTTTCCTCCAAACGATCCCATCATATGTCCAATATGTCCTGCGTTGGGGACAGAAATAATTATGCCTCCCTGTTTTTTATCTTTATAGTCATCAGGCAAGTCCATTAGATGTCCTGCTTCGTGGGCATAAACCCACGGGTTTACATTTGCAGGCCATACTCCTTGATTATCGTATCCGAATTCGGGTCTTGATCCTCAATCAGACGATTCCTATAATCATAAAAATAGGTATTTCCATTCTCATCTACTGACAGATTGCCGTTATCATCGTGTGCAAAGGAGTAAGTACTTGAAACGCTCCGCCTAAGAAAGAGCTTTCATAACCTGAGTACTGATTAACCGGATTGTGGCCCGCCGTCCATTGTTTTTGAGGCGGATAAGGCCTGACGAGATTCCGTCAGCAATGCCTGCTGTGCCTGATACGCCAGCATATCGATGGTTTCAATAATATTGCCGTCCTTGTCATACGTGTAATAACTACAGTAATAGATCATTTTTTATTCTTAGTTTTTTTATAAAACCGAATTCCGTCAAATGTGCCAATTGTGATAGATAATGCTATTAGTAAAACACCAAATATATTACTTACGGCTTGTTCCTTTTCATTTACAGGGTCAGAAATTGTTGGAAATAAAAATCTGGCAAGAAAAGTAATTACCATCGCAAACAATACTGTAACAACCAGCCCTCTTAATATGGAAACTATTTTTATCTTATTCATTGTTATCTCCGTTGAAGATTTTTTTCACATGATTCCGCGATTCCACGATGGCTGTCACTCCAATAACCATAAATATGAAATGGAGTTCCAATCCATCCCCAAGGGTCATACCATTCAAAGTCATAATAATCGTACACAGTCCATTTAATCTTGCATGACCAAAAAGATTTAGTAGCACAGCCACTATCACATTTATTATTGCAGAATTTTTTAGGACCAACTTCGCAATTGGCATCCCAATAAGCAGTGAATCTTTGAAGTAATGCTGCTATATGTGGGCTTGATAAAAGATCCGATGTTATCAGAATACTGTCTCTATCTGAGAAAGAGTCTTGTTGCCCTGTTTTTAGTGTAGAGTGTACAAGTTTCGAGTTCAGTTCAAGGCGTTTTTTAACGTCTTCGTAGTAATCTATGAGCTCAGATTGCCCTCTAATATCCCAAAGCAATTCGCCTCCAAGGATTGCATAGTCAGCAGTTGTTCCATCTTTCCATTTGTATGGAAAGAGTCTTGTATAGTAACTATAAAAGTTTATGTGAGCAAGATTAGGAATGTATCCGCTAAAATCCCAACGTTTTCCATTTTTGGGTATTTGTTTAGGTTTAGGTCCATTCAGATTAAAATCTCGATGAAGACCAAAACTATCTTTTTCATTAACGGGATTCGAGCTTACGAACTCATAGAGGTTCATTGAATCAAACGTATCTATGGGGTCAATCTGCAACCATCTTCCGGTTTCAGGGTCAAAGGTACGATGTAGTGTGTGATAGAGTCCTGTTTCAGCATCAAAGCGATACCCTGCAAACAGAATTGGATTGCCGGATTGGCTTTCCTCTCCGTCTTGAATAGAGAGTTTACCATACACGTCGTAATTGTAAAATTCGCGGTCGGATTCCCTATTGAATCGTCCGCCTACTATTCCGCGAACCGACCCTAATGCATCATGCAGATAGTACCAGTTGCTTTCCTGATTGGATGGGATGTCCCATATCCCTGCAAAGTAATCAAAGTCCTCAAAGTTGACAATATCATCATAGTTATGATCGTAGGTACCGTTATAGCACGCATCATTCGGATCGACGCACAGCCACGCCTCCACAAGTTCAACAAAATCATCCCAATCATCAGGATCGCCCGCATGATAAGGGGTAAACATCGCTAAGACTTCACTGAATCCATTTCCGTAGACAAATTCCCGTGCCAGTGTCGGCGTACTGCCTTCATACTCGGCAATCACTCTGCCCTGCGGGTCATAAATGAAGTAAGTTGTTACAGAATCGACGGTTTTACGGATGCGTCTGCCCAGTGCATCGTAAGAATACTCGGCTATCGTATCCGAATTCGGGTCTTGGACTTCAATCAGACGATTCCTATAGTCATAAAAATAGGTATTTCCATTTTCATCTACTGACAGATTGCCGTTGTCATCATATGCAAAGGAGTAGGTACTTGAAACTGCTCCGCTTAAGAAAGAACTTTCATAACCTGAATACTGATTAACGAGATTGTGGCTGTACTCAAGCGTTTCCTGAGCCATGACACCTTTGTTCAGGTAGACCGTATTCCTATTGCCCAGATGGTCGTAGCCGTATTCATCTGTTTTTGCAACCAGAGCCTCAGGGCTGCTTGAGGACACCAGAAGACTTTCAGTCGCCATAAGAGACCGACTGGCCGTCAGGGATGAGTCTTGCAGAGCCTCTTCCTGAGCCAACAGGTCAACCTGCTCGATGATGTTGCCTTCTTCATCATACGTCGTGCAGATATTTGAGGTGAGGATATCCTCTTTGTCGTAAGCCATGCTGACCACCACCGTCTGGCCGCTGGCCGGATACATCGCAAACAATACCATCCGGTCATTATTGTCCCAGATAATCCGGGCGATGATGGTGTCCTCATCGTCGTACAAGGTCTCCGAACGATATTTTTTTGAAGTTGTGTCCAATACCGCAAGGCTATATATTTTCTCATCGGGATTCAGGGCAATGCGTGTAACCGACTTGACGGATTTGAGGAACTCGTCAACATTTCTGAATCCTGCCTGCATGACGGCTTGTTTAATCCTGTCAAGGTGCTCAGATAAAACAATTGGATTTACTATCGTAATATCCAACGCAGGTACGGGCTTTCCTGCAATTGTTGTTGAATCCATGTAAGCTGCAAAATCGGCGGCGTCATTATTCAGCCACGCAGAAGCCATTAAAACCAAAGCATCCATCGACAGTGGATCGCCCTCTGTATTCAGGGCAAAGCCGGAGGTTTGAGCATATTCGACCTTCCAGAGACGGTTGAGGGTATCGTAATAGTACCGATCCCAAACAGGCACAGACAGGTGGTTGTACTTGACCGTATTTCGATTGCCGACTTCGTCGTAGGTATAAATAAAGTCCAGAATCGTCCGGTCAACGCCTTCTGCGCTGCGAACCTGCTCAACCCGGCCTAATGCATCATAGCCGAACACCTGCACGACGTCCGGCTCGGGATAATAGACTGATTTTGTCCTGCTGCCCATATAGGCATAGGATACAGTCGGGTCATTACCCCTGTCAAGTGTCTTGATCCGGTTCAGTCCGTCGTAGGTGGTGGTTAAAACGGTGTTTCCGTGGGTCTGCGTCAGCCGGTTTCCGCTGCCGTCATACGTCCACGTCGTGGTTTGGGTAAAGTCTCCGTCATAACGGACGGTTTCGCCGGTTCTGGCCCCAAAGCCGTTATAAGTAAAGGACGACTCGGAAACGTCCTCCAGATCGATTCCCTTCCATGCATAAACCAGATTACCTGTGGCATCGTAACGAAATTCCGTCAGAAGCCCCGGCACGCCCGTGCTGTTCGGCCCGTCCGGGTCGTCGCTTTCATACCGCAGGTTCCTCGATTGGTCGTACCAGTAGTAAATGTGTGTGCCGTCCCGCTGGATTTCAGTATCGACCTTGTTGAAGAGGTTATAGATGTATTCAATTGACTTTTTGTCGGGATAGGTGATCTTGGTTACATTGCCGTTAAAATCATATTCGTACTCTGTAATCTGGATATCAACATCTTCGGTTGTGTCGTTGGGGTCATAGGCAAGGATTTTCCACTGCCGATTGAGCCGGTTATAGACAAACTCTGTTGTCCGGTTTTCGGCTCCTTCTGTGCCGTAGTCGTCGGTCTTGGTTTTGACATTGCCGAATCCGTCATACTCCAAATACGTTACCACCCCGTCATTGGCGGTCTCGGTTTTGAGCTTGCCCATGCCGTCATACGTATACGTCGTGGCCGGGTCGCCTGCGTCCTTGACGCCGTTTCCGTTTTCATCGAGGATACGCTTATAGAGCCTGCCGAAGTCATCGTATTCCAAAAAGGTGGTAATAATATAAAAGTTTTCCGAATCTTCGGAATCGACCTGCTTTTTCTCAATCTGCTTGACCTGTGCAGGATTGCCGTCATTGAGCGTATAATAAATGACAGTCTCCTCATTGCCTTTCGGGTCAACGGTCTTGCGGAGTCTGCCGATGCCGTCATAATAAAACGTCGTGACAGCAGGCGTGGCCTGTGTTCCGATGTAGGTCTTCTGCTGATAGACCAGCCCCGTGCCGTTGGGGTCATAGACGGTATCGCTCACCAAATCCACACCCAATACAATTTCATCCTCCGATGCAGGGTCTTCCATGACCGCCTGACGAATCACATTGCCCGGATTGTCATAATAAATTCGTGTCTGACGCACGGCAAAATCATCTTGCGGTTCCGGAGTCGAATTGCAGTCATAAACCGTCTGACGGATGACTTGGTTTAGACTGTTGTAGACAGTTACAGTGTAATGTCCCATCGGGTCGATGGTTTTTTCTAATCGTCCATAGGCATCGTAAATGTTCTCCGTAATAAAGGCATTGGGGTCTTGTGGGTTATTGGGGTCAATGCTCTTAGAGAGCAAGCCGCCTGCGGTATAAAACCTGCTGTAATCATTGAGCATCGGGTCGATGACAACGGATTGTCTGCCGTGGTCGTTATAACGATATTCTGTTGTAATCGCATTGGGTTCGACAGCAGCATCACGAGCTTTGATATCATATCTTAGGTTACCGGCAATATCATATTCGTAGTGGCTGGTAAAATCAGTGTCATTGTCAATGCTGTTGGGTTCATAACACAGCCGCTCGAATTCGAGATTACCCAGCACATCATACTCCATTCGGCGGTCTGAAAGGATTATCCCATCGGCATCACAGGCAATCTGGCGGATGACGTCCCCGGCATTGTTATAGAACTTTTCAGTATAAGGACCAGAGGTGCTGCCCTGATAGGTACGCTTCAGCCGGTCATAATTGTCATAGGTGTATATTAAATAACTTCCGTCCGGATTACTTTGCCACTGGAGATTTCCGTTGGCATCGTAGCCGTAAGCACTTTGCAGAACCACAGTATCGGCTCCATAGCCGGTTTCTTCAAGGATAACCAGCCCCCGTCCGTCGCGGGTCGTTTTTACCCACTTGCCGGTCGGGTAAAGGACTTTTTCGATCTCGCCCTGAAGAGTATAAAAATATTCCGTTGTCAGATTCATTCGGCCTGTGCCGTAGTCTTCAATGACTTTCTTTTGTTTACCATCGGCATAATACTCGTGTTTGGTGACAAACCAGTTATCAGGAGTTGTCGTCATGTCGGATTGATAAGCGAATTCCCCTTCGGATTTGTATTTACCGATGAATTCGACCTGTCCGTTTTCGGTATAGGTATATCGTGTCTGACTGACCACTGCCAGAGTGGTATCCGCATGATTCGGGTCCGAACTTTCGTGAATCATAAATTCACTGACTAATTCGCCGCCCAATCCATAGGATTTCCCGGTCTTAACTCCATCGGGATTGGTCTGTCGTATCATCTGACCGAAGCTGTTGTATTTGTAAGAGGTCTTTGCACCATTGACGGTAACAGAGTCCAAATGTCCTGTTATTGGATTATAGTCATAGGTCGTTATCAGAGTCCTGCTGTCATCAAGCTTGCGGGTTTCAGATATCACACGGTAAGCATCATCGTAGGTGTATGTACTGACCTGCTGACCGGCAGAGGTATTAGGGTCTGTCTGTGTTTTTAACAGGGCTATAACATTAGGCGAAATATACTGTGTTTCGTAATCGTATGTCGTTGTGCCTCCGCGGGAATGGGTATGTGTCTTAAGCCGCCAATCGACTTCAATGTCATCCCCGTGAATATCAACATAGGTATAGGTTTCCCTTAACGAATTGGCATCGTTATCCAGATCCTTGACATACGACTCGATGAGATTGCCGCTATTGCCGTAGAATTGGAAATCGGCACGTTTGCCGTTGGGGTAACAGGTGATAAAGATACGGTTGGGATCATCCCCTCCATAGGTCGTGGTGTATTTTTGGTTCGGATCATCCTGTGAAAGACTGCCGTATTCTTCTTTCTTTTCAAGGCGGCTAAAGGTCTTATCGGTATAATAATATTTTGTCAGTCGATACTCCGTTGGCGAGACATACTGCTTTTCCGTAACAACATAGTCCTGCTGATCAAAACTGCGTGTCATCGCGGTTCTCAAGACCGCCGGACAGACGCTTTCATCAAGCACCTTCTGCTGAACGATCATCGGTCGGCTGTTTCCGGCGACCCAGACACTGCCGGAAAGCTGGAGATCGTCAATAGCAACATACTGCCCCGTCACCGCGATCATAAAGGTCGTTTCCAGTTTCTGATCCGGCAGTTCCAAAACGGCGGGAGGACATTCGACATCCACTGAGAAGTGTTTCCACTGTCCTTCTGTCAGCTCATTGAGTCCGACATCATTGACATCGATCACCGATAAACGTACATACCCTGAACCATCATCATAGCAGAGTTCAATGATCCCCCGGCTGGTATGCTGTAAATCTGCATCGGCTCGGAGCGATGCGGACAAGTGATATTGTGTCCGAGGGGATAAATAACAGGCAAATTCTTTACTGATATGATGCCCGTTGGGGCGGATACTCTGACTTCCCTGATAAGACGGACCGTCACAGAGTTGAAGGTAGGGGGTTTGGGCGGGATCACTGAGGGTCCAACCGACAATACTGTCTGTTTCCGTCTGGTCTTGACAGCCGGTAACCTCAGGCACCTCACAACTCATATTGGACAGGTACAGCCAATACGCGGGAACCCACTGACCAAAGTCTATTTCCTGATAGGTGTTTTCAAGGATAACGACTCCGTTGGAATCTTTCTTTTCTTTGATCAGATATTCATACCCCGTCAAATCATACTCTGACGGGTCCAGATAGGTCACATTTTCAAACTCACCGCTGCCCGAACAACCGGTCGAACACCCCGCATCATATTTAATGGCTCTGCCTTCACTGTCAAATTCAGCCGCCCATTGCCGCTGTGTCTGCCATGTTCCCGCCGTCGTCGGACGGGTTTTATAGAAGACATTGACCGAATCCCCCTCCCATTCATAAAGATACTGTACCGTTGCGGAATTGACGGTGTTGGGGTCGTTCGGATCACTGCCGTTGTGAATGGTGGCGATTTTGGCAGGACTGTTATATGTATAATTGACATACCATTGATTGTCCGGCGGCTGTTGCCCTGAAAGACATTCCACTCGTCGAATCAGATAGCGTTTATTGGTTTCATTGGTATCGGCGGGACTGTCACAATGGAACCGAATGACTTTCCCTTCCCCCTGATACTGGATATAACATTCATTTGTTCCCCATACATAAGACCAGCCCGCCTGTGCCGCATACCCGGCAAGCCCATGCATATCCCGCTTGAACCCCGGCACTTTAAGCCGATAAACCGTAGGGCGGGAAGGAATGAGGGTGTAGGGTGGAGATGTTGAGGTCAGATTGATGCCTTCCATGACAGATTCACAATTCCAGACGGACTTGTAATTGACCTTCCAGCAATGATCCGTTGTCTCCTCCGTCAGATCATAGGTAGTCTTTTCAATCCATCCATTGGCCGTTCCTTCTCGGATATCGGGGATAAAATTTTCAGGGTCAAATGAGGTCGCAGAGTTATGAGTCACGGTCAAAGAACCGCTGACGGCATCCAACATTGAAAATTGAGTTAGTTCAATATTACGGGCTTCATAGAATTTAACCTGTATGGTAAATTTACTCCCTGAATAAGAGCCGCCGCATTGAGCGACAGAGGCATTTAAGACAATCCGTAAGACCTGAGCACTGTCCGATAAGCGCAGGTCGCATTCGGTATTGGTTTCGGTAATGGAAATACGGGTATACCGTAAAGGGCTCCCATAGGCATAACAGCCCTGAAATAAAAGCCCCTCCGGAAAGATGTGCTGAAAGGCTTTTTGATTGCCGGTCACTTTGATTTTGGCATACCGACCATAAGAGATATCCCCGCCGCTGCCGCAAGGCGTATCCCATTCTTCATCACACTGCCCCGAACTGGCGTTCAGATACGCATAAATATAAGCCGTTCCCGATTCGCCCGAACCTCCGCCCTCACAGGGAGAAGAGGTCAGCGTAATGCTTGAGGAAGGATTGGAGTCCGTTATCCAGTAAAATTCCGCTCCGCTGGATCCCCATCTTTGACAGGCGTTGCCGGTCATCGTGCGGCATTCGCACTCCGCCGCATCAAGAACGTTTCCTGAAGAAAATAACACACAGAGTGCACTCAAGACATAGACTGTAAATGTTTTCACGCATACCTCCGATTTCCTGTTTTTGATGAATTGCGTTTAATTAAAGACCGATTTTATGGGTATTGATACAATTGTCAAGTCGTTTGGTTTTTTTCTCCAAAAAAATTTTATTGGGGCGGCAGGAAACGAGAAAAGATACAGGGGATACTGCCGCCCGTACTCAATCGAGGCTTGGCCAGCCTACACAGAAATACGAGGACAGCACCCCCTGTATCTTTGGAGATACAAAAGGGGCGCCGTTTTACCTCGACGTTTCTGTGCAATGAAATTTGGCCAATTTCGATTGAAACGTCCTGTCGTAAAACGACATATAATTATCGAATTTACACCTATTATAGAAAAACGCCCGTGGGAATGTCAAGCTATTTTCAGAAACTATTGTTATTAAGCTCCTAAATCCCGTTTCCGCTTGATAATAAAATAAAACGGAAAATCAGGAATTTCTGCTTGTTTGTGTTTTGTTAGGTATTTATAATACTTCCCGAACGGGTGGCTGTGATACAAACGAAGGGCGGGAATACCGGAAACCGCAGCCGCAGCAAAAGACCAAAACAGGGCAGAAAATCGGTCAATAATTCTCTTAGAGACTTTTAATCGTAAGAAAAACCGTGGGTCTTAAAGTTCCCTGACAGGATAACGGGGATTTTTTGCGCTCATACAGGAGCATACTACTACGTATTGGGATCGCAATACGTCGCCGCAGGAAGTACGTACGATGGACAGCATTGTTATTCAGCGAGCACTGTTAGATGATTTGGATGTGAAGATAACACAGGCTTTTGATGCTGTTAAAGCGGCAAAAGGTCAGAAGCCTGACCGGGTAAAAGAACTGTGTGATTTGGTGGGCATTACAAAACGCGATTTAGCCGCCGCATTGGTGTTTACTTCCAAGGGCGATATCACCATCGTTGAACTTGCGCGGCGACTGTCGGTCAGCAGGCGAACGGTTCACCGCTGGCCGGAGATTGTCCGCGCATTAAAACTCGAATAAGACTCTAAATTTAATTTGAAAGGGAACGTTTGTACTTTACAAGTGTTCCCTTTTTTTGTGCCTAAAAAATGTCCCGCATAATGTCACACTCTTTTGATGTTTATTTTTTTATAACCACATTCTCCAGAATACCTTATGGATTTGGGCTTGTTTTAAATATGTCACACTCGGCCAAAGGTGAGGGCATGGCACTGGGCCAGCCGTCAAAAACCATCTTTTTCAGGAGTGCAGCGATGTTTGACATAAAGATTCAGAAGGCCATTGAGTACCACACCCGCAAAATCGCCAAAACTTGCAAGCTGGATGCGCAGTCTACCGACGACGTGCGGCAGGAGTTAACGCTCAAGGCACTGGAAGCTCAACGGGAATACACGCCCAAGGGAGCCTCTCCGGTGACATTTATTAAAACCTGTCTGGCTAACAAAGCCGCTGATCGTGTGCGGCAGTTGTCGGATAGCCCTTCCCTCGTCAATGCCGACAGCCTTGTTGAGGCAGAAGACATTCAATATGAATACCGACGAAGACGATTTCCGAACAAAACGTATAAACCGTTAACGGTCAGCTTGGGTTCGCAGCTTGAACAACTTACAGGGGAGTTCTCTGTTTGCGACCTCGATCTGAAAAAAGATATTGAGACTGTGCTGGAAAAACTCTCGCCACGGCAAAAAACGATTTGTCAATTGCTTATGGCAGGATACACGCAGGCGGAAATTGCAGTAAGGGTGAATCTGAAAAAATCGCGGGTCAGTGAGATTATCAGGCAATTGCGGCCGTATTTTTCGGGGCTTTGAAAAAACATCAATATTGTGCCGGAGGGAAAGGCATATATTTCGTTTAAGGCTCTAAGGAGGCGCCTGTTTATTTATGCAATTTAAAAACCAACTCTGTGAAAGGACAAGCCATGTCAAAGTACGGAATGAATTTTGAGTTTCGGGGGTATGTGGTTCCCGGTCGGGAATTGAAATCCAAGATCAGTGACTGGAAAGCGACGCTGTTTAAGCTCAATGCGATGAGTGAGATCTTCGAGGTGGCGGTCCATGACGAAGCCGCGATTGAAAACCTCAAGAAGCTCGGCGATAAGCCCGCATCTATCAAGGGTGTCATTGAGCGTCAGGGCGATAAGCTCCGGCTGGTTCCGACCTCCATTGAGCCGCTCAAAGCCGTCTAAGGCCATTGGCGGGCAGGGGGCCGTGCGGCCCTCTGTCTTTTCTTTTTCCTTCTTCAGTAAGGATTTAAATCATCATGAACAAGATTCCCCGTCTCATCTCGCAGGTCAGTGCCTTTAAGGGGTGGTATGCGTTAAACGATGCAAATCTGCGGGAAGACGGT
>CAZYQN010000016.1:63749-64912 GCA_964649955.1 uncultured Pirellulales bacterium | reverse complement strand
TCGAAGTCCGGCGGCCTCAGCGATACCGCCCAGATGGGAATCCTTCGCGAGGCCCTCGAGATGGGCCGCACCGATCCCTCGTTGCCGCTGGACACCTTGGTGGATATGTTCAGCCTCTACGCCAAGCAGTCCGGCATCACGGATGCCAACCGCATCCAAAATGTGCTCCAGCAAACCATCACCGACGCCGGCGGCAGCAGCGCCGATGTCGCCGCCTATATGCCGCAGTTCCTACCGGTCGGCATGGCAGGCGGTCTCTCGCCGGCCCAAACGGCCGGGCTGTGGGCCTATGTCACCACCCAGCAGGACAGTGCCTCCCGTGCCACAACCGGCCTGCGGGCGACGTTTATGGGCCTGCAGGGCAAAGGCACCCCGGAAAGCCAAAAACTACTGCAAGGCCTGGGGGTAACCCCGCAGATGGACTTCCTGCAAAAGATCGGTCTTCTCTCACAGGCCAATCTCTCGCTGGCCGACGCCGAACAGCTCGCCGGGCGGGAAGGGGCGCCCATATTCCTGTCGATGCTCAAAGACCCGGCCGCGATGATGCGCACCATCGGCAATGTCACCGCCGTCGATCGCGGTGACATCGATCTGTCAAAAACAAAGATTGGCCAGCTCTTCGGCGCCGATGAGGTGGCCAAAAACGAAGAAGACCTTCGGCTGCTGCGAAACGCCATCGACAACCTCCGGGCAACCGATGAAAAGGCCCTGGCCTTTAAACGCCGAAAACTCATCATGGAATACATGCAGCGCAAGCAGGGATCAAGTGAATGGAGCATTGGCTTGGCCAGTACAGTATCATCCATCGCTTATTCGCTGGGTTTAGATATTACAGAGGGACTTGATAGCCCATATTACCTTAGAGAGATGGAAAAATGGGGACAAGTACCACAGGGACTCTCTTCCGGCAGCACCGTTATCAATAATTATGATTATTCCAGTAATCTGTATCGGTCAGAGGGCGTTGCAAGACCGCGTATTTCGCCAGGCGATTTATAAAACAAACAGGCATTAACTGGGTCTTAACTGGCCTTTAAATGCCATCTTTGGTCCGTTTGCTATTTGTTTTGTGTTAAAATAGGCAAGATAGCGGCGGAGATTTTTTGCGCAGGGGGCTTGGCTCATTTAGTGTCGCAAAAGCCAATGTAGAGCGCGACTTTACA
>CAZYQN010000016.1:0-63649 GCA_964649955.1 uncultured Pirellulales bacterium | reverse complement strand
CAGGGGGCTTGGCTCATTTAGTGTCGCAAAAGCCAATGTAGAGCGCGACTTTACAGCTATATATAGGACAAAGGATAGTTAATAATAGTATTATTAAAAAATAAAAAATTTAATTTTGTTGTTGACAAATAGTAGTGTGTACTATTTAGTATAAAAAATTGAATAGGGTCGGAAGATTTAGACTATGAAAACGCACGATTGTAAAACAGATTGGAATAAAAAGCTGATTGGATTTCATGATCGGTGCCGGAAGGCGGGGTTGAAGATGACTCCGCAGCGAACGGCAGTGTATAAAGCATTGATTCAGACGGACGTGCATCCGACGGCCGAAGAAGTGTACCAAACGGTGCGTGAGGAGATGCCGAATATCTCGCTGGATACGGTGAACCGGACGCTACTGACACTGGCGGATATCGGTGCGGCGTTTGTGGTAGAGGGAACGGGCCAGCCGCGACGCTACGATGGGGGGATGGAGGATCACCAGCATTTCAGGTGTGTCAAATGCGGGAAAATTATTGACTTTCATTACAGCCCTTATGACAATATTGAGTTGCCGAACTGTATCGGAGATTTCAGGGTCATAAGAAAAACCGTCTATCTTGAAGGCTATTGCGCCGACTGCAACTGCGACTAATAACTAATCACAAATAACGTATTCACTATTCTTACAGACAGAAAGAGAGGTAAGTATGGCTTTAAAAGGCACACAGACCGAAAAAAACATCTTAACCGCGTTTTGCGGTGAATCGCAGGCCCGTAACCGTTATACGTATTTTTCCAAGCAGGCCAAGAATGAAGGATTCGAACAAATCTCTGCAATTTTCACAGAAACGGCTGACCAGGAAAAAGAACACGCCAAACGGCTGTTTAAGTTCCTTGAGGGCGGAGAGGTAGAGATTTGTGCGGCATTTCCGGCCGGCGTGATCGGTACGACTGAGCAGAATCTTGAAGAAGCGGCCAACGGCGAGAATTATGAAACGACGGAGATGTACCCGAACTTTGCGAAAGTTGCCGAGTCAGAAGGGTTTACGGAGATAGCGGCTGTTTTTCGTAAGATCGCTGTTGCCGAGGCACGTCACCGCGACCGGTATATCGCCCTTCGGAAGAATATTCAGACCGGGCAGGTGTTTAAACGCGAGAAGAAAGTCCGGTGGGTGTGCCGCAACTGCGGTTATGTGCATGAAGGAACAGAAGCGTTGAAGGTTTGTCCGGCCTGTGCGCATCCGCAAGCGCATTTTGAGATAGAAGCAGTAAATTATTAACAGACGAGATTACTGAACATTACTTTTGGTGCAAGAGAGCTTTTTAGTGTCCGGGTTTCCGGCTCCGGAGGGGAGAACGGGGCCCGGACACTTCTTGTGGTTAGCCTTGAGTTTTGGATAAAAATTCGATGAAAACAATGAACAAAAGAACAAAAAATACGCTGGTATTTATATCGTTTTCGATTATCTTTGTAATCCTGACCGGATGTGAAAGGAGTGTTGCTATGCAAGAACGCACAGGTGTTATCACTATGAAAGGTAATCCGTTGACCCTGACGGGGGCGGAAGTCAAGCCCGGCCAAAAAGCACCGGATTTTACGGTTGTCGGCAATGATCTTTCCCCTGTCACACTGTCCTCTTTTTTGGGCAAGACGGTTGTCATTTCCTCCGTCCCTTCGCTGGATACAGGGGTATGCGATACCCAAACGCGAAAGTTCAACGAAGAAGCAGGCAAGCTGGGCGGCGATGTTGTCGTGTTAACTATCAGTATGGATCTTCCTTTTGCCCAGAGCCGCTGGTGCGGTGCGGCGGGTGTTACTCATGTCAAGACACTGTCGGACTATCAGACCGCAGATTTCGGCAACAAGTACGGCCTGCTGATAAAAGGGCTTCGGCTGTTGGCGCGAGCAGTGCTGGTGATTGACAAAACAGGGATTGTCCGGTATGTTCAGGTTGTTCCGGAGTTGACGACGGAGCCGGATTATGCGGCGGCGCTGAAAGCCGTCAAGGAATTGAAATAGATTTTAATGCCGGAGATATTTTTATGCCGGCGAGAGGTGCATCTTATGAGAACACTGACTGAGCGAATTTATTCTGTAGGGGTGCAAGACTGGGATCGGCGGCTGTTTGATGAGTTGATTCCGCTGCCGGACGGCACCAGTTATAATGCCTATCTAATCAAAGGCAGCGAAAAGACGGCCTTGCTGGACACCGTTGATCCGGCGAAGATGGAATTGCTGGTGGATCATCTGGTCCGGGCGGGGGCGGAAACAATCGATTACATTGTCAGCCATCATGCCGAGCAGGATCACTCGGGAGGCATCGGGGATCTGCTGCTGATGTATCCGGATGCGAAGGTGGTTACCAATCCCAAATGCAAGGCGATGCTGATCGATCATTTGCAGCTTGAGGCGGAGCAATTTATTGAGGTTCAGGACGGACAGGAGCTGTCATTGGGCGATAAAACGCTGCGGTTTATCTATACGCCGTGGGTTCATTGGCCGGAGACGATGAGTACGTGGCTGAAGGAAGACCGGATTTTATTCAGTTGCGATTTCTTCGGGTCGCATCAGGCGTGCAGTCATTTGTTTGTTGATGATGAGGCCAAGACGCTTGAGGCGGCAAAGCGGTATTTCGGCGAGATCATGATGCCGTTTCGCAGTTCGATCCGCGGCAACCTGAAGAAGCTGGAAGGTCTTGATATTTCGATGATCGCGCCCAGTCACGGGCCGGTTTATCCGAAGCCGGCACTGATCATGGACGCCTATGCGGACTGGTGTGATGACGACAAAATAAAAAACCATGTCGTCATGGCGTATGTTTCAATGCATGACAGCACACGGAAGATGACGGAGTATTTTGTCGATGCGCTAATGGAACGCGGAGTGGGGGTCAAACAGTTTAATCTGACCGGTGCGGATATCGGGGAAATAGTCATCGAGCTGGTAGATGCAGCGACGGTGGTGATCGGCTCGCCCACGGTTTTGGTGGGGGCACATCCGTCGGCGCTGTATTGTGCGGCGCTGGTCAATGCGCTGCGTCCCAAGACCAAACATTTGGGAATTATCGGCTCGTTCGGCTGGGGCAGCAAAATGGTCGAACAGCTAACCGGGCTGCTGGGAAATCTCAAAGCGGAAATGTTTGAGCCGGTTTTGGCAAAGGGGATGGCCAATGAGACGGCCTATACGGCGCTGGATAATCTGGCAGATAAAATAGCTGAAAAGCATAAAGCTCTCGGTGTTCTGTGAATTCGGCGAGGGGTATCAAACGAAACCATAACCACTATTAGCAAGGGAGTCTGAAAATGGCAGTAAAATCAGAAGTCTATAAATGTATGGCGTGCGGGAATATCGTTGTGGTTGTTCACGGCGGAGAGGGTGAATTAGTGTGCTGTGGTCAGCCAATGAAGAAAATGACAGAGAATACCGTTGACGCAGCCAAAGAAAAACATGTACCTGTGATCGAAAAGATTGCCGGGGGCTATAAGGTTAAAGTCGGCAGCGTAGCACATCCGATGACTGAAGAACATTATATTGAATGGATCGAGCTGATTGCTGACGGGAAATCGTATCGTCAATTTTTAGCTCCTGGACAGACGCCGGAAGCAGTGTTTCCTATTCAGGCCGAGAAGGTCAGTGCAAGGGAATATTGCAACCTGCATGGGTTGTGGAAGGCGTAATTGAGCTTAACGATTTTATAATCGAAAAGGAAATAACAATGATCAGCAAGAAGATTGAGAAGGCATTTAACGACCAGATCAACGCCGAGACGTATTCGGCATATCTTTACTGGTCGATGTCGGCGGCGCTGGAAGGGATGAATTTGCCGGGATTTGCCAACTGGATGCGGGTTCAGGCTCAGGAAGAGATGACACATGCGGCCAAGTTTTTCAGTTATCTGATCGAACGGGGAGGGACTGTAAAACTGGCGGCGATCGACGGTCCGCCGACGGAATGGAAAGACGCAGAGGCGATCGTCAAAAATGTTGTCAAACACGAGGAACATGTAACAGGTTTGATCAACGGCCTGATGGACCTTGTTCTTTCAGAAAAAGATCATGCGGCGGCAATGTTTTTGCAGTGGTTCGTCAGTGAACAGGTGGAAGAAGAGGCCAGCGCTCAGGAAGTGCTTGGCAAACTGAAAATTGCCGGCTCAACTTCGCCGGCGCTGTATATGCTGGATAAGGAAATGGCACAACGTGTGTTTGTGCCGCCGACAACCGGAGAATAAGCCCAAAGGAGAAACGTATGACGATTGCATTCAACGCAGATGAAATCTTTGAAATGGCCGAAGAAATTGAGCGTAACGGCGCTAGGTTCTATCGCGAAGCGGCCGGCAAGACACTGGACAGGGCGATCAATAAGATGCTGCTGGAACTTGCGGCGATGGAAGAAGGGCATGAAAAGACGTTTATGCAGATGCGCAAAGAGCTGACTGCCGCTGAAAAAGAGCCGACGACGTATGATCCGGACAACCAGGTTGCTCAATATCTTCGCACGATGGCGGACTTTCACGGCACTGAAGGCAAAGCCAGCCCGACGGAGAAACTGACGGGACAGGAGAGTATGGAAGAAATTCTGAAGATCGCTTTGCAGGCCGAGAAGAACTCCATAGCGTTTTATGTGGGTATCAAGGATTTGGTTCCGGGCAAGTCGGCCAAAGACAAGGTGCATTCGATCATCATTGAAGAGATGGCTCATGTATCGACACTCGGGGCCAAACTTCAGTCGCTGAGCTAATATCTGATTCAGCCTTTAAAGTCAACAGGTAATCCTTTTCTATGACAAAAGCTCAGACGAAGGCCAGTCTTTTGCGAAAACAGCCGGTTATGCGCAAGGTATTGCTTGCGCTGGCTCCTTGTGCGGCGGGGGGGGTGTATTATTTCGGCTGGCGGTCGCTGGCGATGATCCTGTTTTGCTGCGCAGCAGGGTATGTGTTTGAATGGCTGTTGTGCCGCAGGCGCAATGAGGCGGTCAGTGAAGCGGTATTTGTGACCGCCACGTTGTTTGCACTGGCGATGCCGCCGGGGGTCGGCTGGCATGTGATGGCTGTGGGGATGGGGTTTGCCGTGATTTTCTCCAAAGAGGTTTTCGGGGGATTCGGCCGTAATATCTTCAACCCTGCCTTGGCGGGGCGGTGTTTTGTGTATATCTGCTTTCCTGTGGCGTTGACGGGGGTGTGGCAGCCGCCAGCGTTGGGACCTGTTGGAGCGCTGAGGCAATGGTCTACAGCTGTCGGGCCGGATGGAACTGCGGCTGTTACCAGTGCAACGCCGATGGCACATTTAAAAGCGGGGCGTCTGATACGTTCTTCTAATCCGGATGCATTGGACGTTATTCCATTTCTTGTGGGCGAACAGGAAAAAACTGCAATCAGCCATACAGCCCTGCTGAAAGGTCAACTCTTCGGCGCCATTAGCGGGACGATGGGGGTAACGAGTGCATTGCTGATTTTGATCGGCGGACTCTATCTGTTGTGGACGAAGACAGTCAGCCGTACGACGGTTCTGTCGGTGGTGATCGCCTATGCAGTATTGAATCAGGTTTTTTTCTGGATGGGTGTAAAGCCTGTGCCGGGCGCCTGGCCGGCAGTGTTGGGAGGCGGTTTTCTGCTGGGGGCATTTTTTATGGCGACCGATCCGGTCAGTTCGCCCAGAACGGAACCGGGACGAATTATTTATGGTATCCTGATTGCGCTTTCTACGCTGGTCATACGCAACTTTTCGATTTTTAACGGCGGGCTGATGTTCAGTATTCTATTGGGCAATATGTTTGCGCCGATTATTGACTATGGCGTCAAGGCGTGGCAGGAGCGACACAAGACCAAGGGCAGTGCAAAGGAGGCGGCGATATGAAAGACAAGCCCTGGTTTGCTGTTGTTTATATGTTTGTGATTACCGCGTGTTTCAGCTCGGTGTTGATCGGCTTTTCTCGTTTGACGCGGGAGCGGGTGCTGGCGAACGAACAATTGGCGCTGGAGCGGGCGGTATTGGAGGCGTTTCCGGAGATCAAAATTTCATCATCGCTGGATGTGCATCGGCTGTTTACAGAGTTGTTTGAAAAGTCGGATGCAGCAGCGGGGGCATTTGTGTATCGCAAGGAAGGGCGGCCGGCCGGATATGCCGTACCCGTGTCGGGTAAAGGCTTCTGGGCAAGGATTCAGGGCATTGTGGGGGTGTCCAAAGACTTCAAGACGATTACGGGGATTTCGTTTTATGAACAGAGCGAGACGCCGGGGCTGGGGGCGCGAATTATTGAGGATGATTTTCGTGGGCAGTTTGAGGGGCTGACCATTGGTCCCGTTGAAAGACCTGTGGGTATTCGTCCGGTGACGGAGACACTGAGCGGCGGGCAGGTACACGCCATTACCGGCGCGACACAGACCTGCGTCCGGCTGGAAACGCTGATCAATGAGGATCTGGCCGTGTGGCTTGCGGCGATGCGCCAACAGGAGGGCGGGCAATGAGTCCGACGGCAACCAAATCGCCGCGTGATATCGTGCTGGATGGGCTGTGGCGCGATAATCCGATCTTTCGGCAGATACTGGGTATTTGCAGTACGCTGGCGGTGACAAATGTGGTGCTGAATACGGCAGTGATGTGTGCGTCGCTGACGCTGGTGACGGCACTGAGCTGCTGGACGGTGTCGCTCTTGCGGAACTGGACGCCGCGGAATATCCGAATGATGGTCCAAACGTTGATCATGGGCTTTTATGTGATCATCGTGGATTTGATTTTGAAGGCTTACTGGCCGGAAATGAGCCGTAACCTTGGGCCGTATGTGGGATTGATTTTGACCAACTGTATCATTATGGGCCGGTGTGAGGCGTTTGCGGGTTCGAATCCGCCGGGGCTGTCGTTTGTCGATGGACTGTTCAGCGGATTAGGGTATTCAATGGTGCTGCTGGCGATTTCCGCGGTGAGGGAACTATTGGGGATGGGGACGATTCTGGGACTTGCGATGCCGTTTTTTTCGACGCAGTGGGATAAGTGGATCATTATGGTGATGCCGCCGGGGGCTTTCTTTACCCTGGCGACGGCGTTGTGGATTTTACGGTCAATCCGGCCCGGGGAGGTGAAGAAATGAACAGTTTCGGGCATGAAGTCTGGTTGGCCGTAGTAACGTGTTTTGCGGCGGTGTTTACCAACAACATCCTGCTGACGACGTTTTTGGGGATGTGTCCGTTTACGAGTGTCTCCCGCGAAGTGAAAACGGCGGCAGGACTGGGCGGGGCGGTGGTGTTTGTGATGACGTTTACAACAGCGCTGAACTGGCTGGCGTACGAATATGTGCTGGTGCCGCTGGAGCTGGAGTTTTTCCGTTTCATCCTGTTTATCATTATCATCGCGGCGTTTGTACAATTTGTGGAAATGGTGATCGACCGATATTCCCCCAAGCTGTACCAGTCGCTGGGGATTTTTCTGCCGCTGATCACAGTCAACTGTGCGATTCTCGGAGCGTCGCTGTTTATGGTGATCCGTGAGTATCGATTTATCGAAACGCTCGGTTATGGTTTCGGCAGCGGCTTAGGATGGCTGCTGGCAATTTTAGCGATGGCGGGAATTCGTCAGCGGCTCAATGAGGCCAAAGTGCCGAAGGGTTTGCAGGGGCCGGGAATCACACTGATCATTGCAGGGCTGATGGCACTGGCGTTTGTCGGGTTTACAGGCGTACTGAACTGAGGACATTGCGTCGATGGACATCCTGATTACAGTTGTGATTATCAGTTCGATTGCGGCGGGGCTGGCGGCAGTACTGGTGGCGGCCGAGCGATTGATTGCCAATTATGGACAATGCAAGATTACTCTGAACGGCAAACGGACCATTGAAGTTCAGGGAGGCAAGCCGTTGCTGTCTGTTTTGCGGGAACAAAAGATATTTATTCCCAGTGCCTGCGGGGGACGCGGCACGTGCGGTGTGTGCAAGGTCAAGGTGTTGGAAGGGGCCGGACCGATTCTGCCGACGGAAACACCGTTTATGACCAAGGAGGAATTGGCCGGCAATGTACGGCTGTCGTGCCAGGTTAAGGTACGTAATGATTTGGCGATAGAGATACCGGAACATTTGTTTAATGTCCGCGAGTTTGAGAGCCGGTGTGTTAAAATTGAGGCATTGACGTATGATATGCAACGATTCCGTTTTGAACTGGCTGAGCCTGATACGATTGATTTTGTTGCCGGCCAGTATATGCAGCTTTTATGCCCTAAATATAAGGGCAGCGATGAAGAGGTATATCGGGCATATTCAATAGCCTCCGATCCGGACGAAAAGGGGATTGTAGAGTTTATTATTCGGCGGGTGCCGAATGGAATTTGTACCACATGGTGCTTTGAGCATTTGAAAGAAGGCGATAGAGTACGGTTGAACGGGCCGTATGGGGAATTCCGGCTTAGCAAGACTGAGGCACCGATGGTGTTTGTGGCGGGAGGAAGCGGGATGGCGCCGTTTGTGTCGATTCTTCATTCTATGAAGAAGACCGGCAGCAAACGCGAGGTGGTTTATTTTTATGGCGGCAATACGACGCGGGATTTGTGCCTGGATAAACAGATGAAGGAATTTGCCGGTGTCCTTGGGCATTTTACGTTTGTCCCTGTGGTGGCACGGCCGGAGGAAGGAAGCCAATGGGCGGGTGAAACGGGACTGGTAACAGAGGCGGTCAAACGCCGTTATCAGGATTTAAGCGGGCATGAGGGATATCTGTGCGGCAGTCCCGGAATGATCGATGCGGCATCCAAAGTTTTCACTTCGCTGGGAATGCCGGAAGATAAGATTTATTATGACAAGTTTGCCTAAGCGGCTGCAAGGAGTCTGACTATGAAACTATCGCCGCAGGAGAAGAAACTTAATGAGATGCTGCGGTCGTCAACGCTGGTAGCGGGGGGATTTATGGGCACCGACGACAGGACCGCAGCGGAGATTATTGATGCGGACGCGGCAGCCCTGTTGGAGCATGGGGTTAATGCGGCTATGCTGGCCCGGCGGATGCGTGATTTGACGCGGGTTGCGAAAGAGGGACTGGGAACGTGGGTGGATGCCGACGGCGGGCTGCGGGTGATGAGTGAGGATTATAAAGGGGTTTTGGTTTGTCCGTGGGGACACAGCGGACATTATGAAAAGTGTGTGACGGTTGTCGAGCGACTCGGGACGGAGGAAAAACTGACATGGACGGCATTAAATGTACATTTAATTGAAATGCATGGTTTTTTTGAGGGTAAGGGGTCCGCATTTCGAATTGAACCGGATGAGGCGGTGCATATTCTTTTTAATAAATAACCGGGTCAAGGGTTGACCTTGACGCTGTGACGGAGATAATAGGAACCACTGTAACGGACTGATTGTTACTTGAACGAAAGGGATGCCACTATGAAAAAGTATCGTTGTACGCTTTGCGGATATATTTATGATCCGTCTCAGGGAGATCCTGATAACGGGGTTGAGCCGGGTACGGCGTTTGAGGATGTGCCGGATGGCTGGGTATGCCCAGATTGCGGCGCCGGCAAGGAGGATTTTGAACCGGTGGATGACTAACGGAGTAGAATCGGCCCTGAGATTCCAAAAGAGTCTCAGGGCTTTTTTTATGCCGTCATTTAGGAACGTGAGCGTTTGAACCTATGAAGCGAATAGAAGCAGTTCTCAGAGAGCAGGAAATGCTTTGTATAGAAGCATCAGCCGGGCCGTGCAGTATGGTGGTGTTCGGAGCGTCGGGCGATCTTGCACACCGAAAACTGTTCGGGAGTCTGTATGAACTGTTTCGTCGCGAGTTGATAAGCCGGCGGTTTTATTGCATCGGATGCGGGCGGTCGGAGTATTCTGACGAGGTGTTTCGTGATAAAGTGCGGGTATCGTTAAAGAACACGAGCGAGGATATAGACGAAAAGACGCTCAACACCTTTTTGCGTCAGCTTTATTATGTGGCGGGGGATTACGCGGATGCGGGGTTATACACCCGTATTTGTGAGAAGATGAGAGAGCTGGATGCAGAATACGATATTGAGGGGGTAAGATTATTTTATCTATCAGTTCCCCCGTTTTTATATGGGGAAATTGTTGGAAAACTTGGATCACTGAAATTAACTTGTCCGGCGGCAACGGGGCGGTTTCAGCATGTGCGTTTGATAGTGGAAAAGCCGTTTGGGCGTGACCTTGAGACAGCTAAAGAGTTGGACCGTGTTTTGGGACGACATTTTCAAGAATCACAGATTTACCGAATTGACCATTATTTGGGTAAGGAGACGGTGCAGAATCTGTTGATTTTCCGATTTGCCAACAGCCTGTTTGAGCCTGTGTGGAATCGCAATTATATTGACCATGTGCAGATAACGATTGCTGAAACGCTGGGGGTTGAGCATCGGGCCGATTATTATGACAAGACCGGTGCGTTGCGCGATATGTTTCAAAATCATATCCTACAGATGCTGGCGCTGGTGGCGATGGAGCCGCCGGTATCGTTTGAGGCTGACCGTGTCCGGGATGAGAAGGTTAAACTGCTGCGTTCGCTGAGGCGTATTGAGCCTGATGATGTACCTCGATTATTTGTACGCGGGCAATACGGTCCGGGGATCATGGAAGGTCGGCCTGTGACGGGGTATTTGCAAGAGAAGGGGGTGGGTGCCGACTCGAAGACAGAGACCTTTGTAGCTGCAAAGCTTTATGTGGATAACTGGCGATGGAAGGGGGTTCCGTTTTATGTGCGCACCGGGAAGCGATTAAAGCATCGTTTGACGGAAATCGCGATTACATTCCGGCAGGTGCCGCACTCGATGTTTATGACCGCGGGATTGAGCGATATGCCGCCGAATGTATTGCGTTTTCAGATTCAGCCGGAAGAAGGGATGTTTTTAAGTCTTCAGGCCAAACGGCCCGGGTCAAAGCTCTGTATGAGTACGCTGGAGATGGAGGTGGATTATCAGCAGGTATTCGGCGTCAGGATGCCGGAGGCCTACCAGCGACTCTTACTGGATTGTATGTTGGGGGATCAGACATTATTTACGCGTCATGACAGTGTGTTAGCATCGTGGGAAACGATAATGCCGGTTTTGGAATTCTGGCAAACGCAAGATGGAAAGCTGTCTGTTTACCCAGCGGGCAGCAGCACTTTTTTTGATGCTCAGACAATCATCGAGACCGACGGGCATGTATGGGGTGAGTTGTAAGATATTGATTATAAATTACTTAAGTTTTAGTGTGCAAACCGACAGTTCGATTCTGTATTTCTTTTTAAATTCTTTTATAAAAATATGTTATAATTAGTACATTTATTGTGAAAATAGTATCAACAGTGATTGACATTAGTTGTATTAATGATATATTATTCTAAATTAAACGCTTATTGTGTCAAGTATTGTGGTTATTGTTCGCAATAAACAGCAATAGACAACAAGAAATAACATAGAGGAATGTTATGGTTATGAATCGAAAATGTATATTAAGACTTTCTCGCTATAAAAATGCCTTGAAACGTTTAAAAGCGTTGGGATTTGTGAAGGTTTTTTCGGGCAATTTAGCGGATGCGGCCGGAGTTACCTCGTCGCAAGTAAGGAAGGATTTTTCCTTGTTCGGGATTACAGGGAACCGAAGAGGGGGATACAAAGTCGATGAATTAGTCACCAAAATACGTGAGATATTAGGCAAAAACGAGATACAAAAAGTTGTTATTGTAGGTATTGGCAATATCGGTAACGCATTATTGCGTTATAAAGGATTTGAGACGGGGGGGATACGTATTGTGGCGGGATTTGATATTGATCCTTCGCGTTATCAACGCCATACGGATGTTCCGATTCTTCCGCTGGACGAATTCCGCCAATTTGTTGAGAGCAATGAAATCCGGATCGGTATTCTGGCGGTGCCCGATGTGGCGGCTCATCATGTTTCTGAGATTATGATCGGGGCGGGTATTAAGGGGATTCTGAATTTTGCACCGATTCAGCTTCGCGGAGCCGATGACGTGATCATCAGCAATATCAATCTTGAGGTGGAACTGGAAAACCTGATTTACTTTGTGAATGCGGCAGGGAAGTCTCTTGCTTTACTGAATGACGGCGAAGAAGAAGATGCGTAATTGAACCTTCGGTATTTAGGTCCGATGAAGAAACGAACTCTTAAAAACCAGATACTAATTTCGTTTGCGGTCGTTATTGCCGTACTGAGTGTCTGTACCTTCGGACTTGGGTATTATGTAGTTAAGACCGATATATTTGCGCATATCCAGGGACAGGCCGAGCGTTCACTGGACAGCGCCCGATTATTTTATGATGAGGAAATCCGCCGTATCGGAACCAGCCTGGAGATCGCCAATCCGAACGAAGATATCCCTGTTCTTTGCGAGAAGATGCGGCTGCATTATCTGGGACGCATTTCAACACAGCAAGCTCTTTTGCATCCCAGCGAGATCGTTCGACAGGCTGCCCGAAACAGCGAGGCAATCGGGGGAACCCGTATTGTCCAAGCGGAGGAACTCTCGCAAATGAGCGAGGATATCCGGCAGCGTTCACGAATTGATATTCAGCCCACAGATAAAGCGCGTCCTACCCAGAAGAAGTCGCTGGATTCGGCAATGGCCAAAGAATATGCTTTGCCGCTGAAAGATAAAAATGGCGAGGTGAATGAAGTTTTCTTCGGAGGCCGAATTGTCAACCAGGATTATGAGTTTGTCGACCGTATCAGGCAGCTTGTATTCGGCGATGAAAAGTATAATCTGAAACCAGTCGGTACCGTGACCATTTTTTTAGATGATGTTCGGGTTTCGACCAATGTGCTTAATGAGAAGGGTAATCGTGCGATTGGTACACGCATTTCTGAAGCGGTTTATCGTGAAGTGGTCGAACGCGGGCGACGCTGGCGGGATCGGGCAGTTGTTGTAGGACACTGGTATAAGGCTGCTTATGAGCCGATTTACAATATCAACGACGCCATCATCGGTGTGCTGTATGTGGGAATTCTGGAAGAGCCGTTTCAGGCCAAAGCGGCCAATATCCTGATGGCGTTTCTGGGAGTGATTTTTCTGGCGTCGATCCTTGCGTTTATACTGGCTTTTATATTGACCGGTTCGATTTCGCGTCCACTGACAGAACTGCTGGACGGGACCCAGAAGCTTTCGCGGGGCGATTTGGGGCATCTTATTATGGCGCCTCATTCGACGATCGAGGAAATGCATCAATTGGCTCATTCTTTCAATGATATGTCAGTAAGGCTGGAAGAGCGTGAAATCCGCATCCAGGAAAACCATCAGAAACTGGCGGAACTGAACAAGAGCTATCTGGATCTGCTGGGGTTTGTGGCTCATGAGCTGAAAGGTCTGCTGGCGTCTGCGATTTTGAATGCTTATTCGCTTCGGGACGGATTTTTGGGAATGATTAATTTCAAGCAGAAAAAGGCTGTTGATTCAATCTGCCGGAATCTGGATTATCTTTCCGCAACCGTGATCAAGTTTCTGAATTTGAGCCGAATCGAGCGAGGCAACCTGGATATCAACAAGGTACGGTTTATCCTGCGAAAAGATGTATTTGATGTTGCGGTTCAGACATTTTCAAAGCTGATCTCGGATAAAGGAATGACGGTGATCAATGAAATGGATCCGGAACTGAAGGTGTCTGCGGATCCGGATTTGATGATGATCGTCGCCAATAATCTGGTCAACAACGCAGCCAAATACGGACGCGAAGGGGGACAGATCATTCTTCGTTCGCGTGAAGAGGAAGCGAAGGTTGTCGTTGAGGTTTATAATGACGGCCAGCCTATTTCGCCGGAAAACAAGCTGATGCTGTTTAAGAAGTTTTCCCGTCTGGACGTTCCGGAAAAGAAAAAGGTCAAAGGCACGGGGTTGGGATTATATATTACCAAGCAGATCATCGAAAGTCACGGTGGTCAGATATACGTGGAAGCGAAAAGTAACGGTAACTCATTTATTTTCGAGATTCGTAAGGAGTAACAAACGTGTTAACGCCAATGGAAACAATCAAAAAGAAGCGTGCTGAAGCGGTCAACCGTATTATCAGCAAAGGTTATCTGTCCACAAAGCGTGTTTATGTGGGCATGGCGACCTGTGAAATTGCGGCCGGCTCTAAAGAAGTGATGGAGGTCTTTCGTCAAGCCATCGCCAACGGCCTGACGGATGTCTATCTGAGCCAGAAAGGCTGTGCGGGCCGGTGCAACCTCGAGCCGACGGTCGAAGTGGTTGAGGAAGGAAAAATCCCGATCAAGTACGGCAGGGTAACACCGCAAAAGGCGAAGGATATTGTAGAACGGCATCTGAAGAAAGGCGAAGTGATCACCGAGTGGGTGATTTAAGAGAAAGGGATATGGACGTGAAAGACACACACTATAAACTGACGTTGTGCGATGGTACGGCCTGTATTCAGGGCCACTCCAAGGAACTGCGTCAGCGACTTGAAATGGAGCTGGAAAAACACGGTCTCAAACAGAAAGTCAGTATTCATTTGAGCGGTTGTTTGGGGATGTGCAAAAAGGGACCGATCCTGATCGTGAATCCCGGATATATTATTTACGGGCGAGTTCAGCCCGACGATATTTCGGAAATTGTGGAGTCGCATCTGGTTCACGATAAGGCAGTGACACGACTGATCATCACGGAAGATCACCTGTATAACCGATTCTTCCGGATTTTCGGCGATGTGGACTTTTTCGGCAAGCAGATGCGTATCGCGCTGCGAAACTGCGGTGTTATTGATCCGGAAAACATTGACGACTATTTGTCTCTTCGCGGTTATGAGGCTCTGGCCAAAGCTCTGGAAAGTATGACACCCGCCGAGGTCATTGCTGAAGTTAAAAAAAGCGGCCTTCGCGGCCGAGGGGGTGCAGGTTTCCCGACAGGTGTAAAATGGGAATTTACAGCCAAACAGGTATCCGATGAGAAATATGTCATTTGCAACGCCGATGAAGGCGATCCCGGCGCCTTTATGGATCGCAGCGCCATCGAGGGCGATCCGCATACGGTCCTGGAAGGGATGATCATTGCCGGGTATGCCATCGGGGCTAAACAAGGCATTATCTACATTCGCGCTGAATATCCGCTGGCCATCAAACGTCTTGAAAAAGCAATTAAAGACGCCCGGCAGCACGGCCTTCTGGGGCAGAATATATTAGGCTCCGCTTTCTCATTTGACATTGAGATTCGTCTTGGAGCCGGGGCGTTTGTCTGCGGGGAAGAGACCGCTTTGATCCATTCCATTGAAGGGCTTCGGGGAATGCCGCGCCCCCGTCCTCCGTATCCGGCGGTTCAAGGCCTCTTCGGCAAGCCTACGGTTATCAACAATGTTGAGACATGGGCCAATATTCCTGTTATCTTGCTGGACGGCGGGGAATGGTTCAGTTCTATCGGTACCGCAACGAGCAAAGGGACCAAGGTGTTTGCTGTGGCCGGCAAGGTTCGCAATACCGGTTTGGTGGAAGTTCCCATGGGAACGACGCTTCGTGAGATCATCTATGATATCGGCGGCGGTATTCCCAACGGCAAAAAGTTTAAAGCCGTACAAACCGGCGGTCCGAGCGGCGGCTGTCTGCCGGAAGAATATCTGGATACCGAGATCGATTACGAATCATTGGCCAAGGCCGGTTCGATTATGGGATCTGGCGGTATGATCGTCATCGATGAAGATTCTTGTATGGTCAGCCTGGCGAAGTTCTTCATAGAATTTACTCAGGATGAGTCCTGCGGAAAATGTACTCCCTGCCGTGAAGGGACCAAGCGGATGCTTGAGATATTAACACGGATCACCGAAGGTAAAGGTCAGCCCGGAGATATTGAAAAACTTGAACGTCTGGGAAATATGATCAAACGATCGTCACTGTGCGGGTTGGGACAATCAGCGCCGAATCCCGTTCTCAGTACTATCAAGAACTTCCGTGCAGAATACGAAGAGCATATTCATCAGAAGAAATGTCGGGCCGGACAGTGTGCAGCAATGCTGAGCTATACGGTGAATGATAAGTGTGTCGGGTGCGGCGCCTGCAAGCGCGTCTGTCCAGTGTCGGCGGTAGAAGGCACCCGTAAAGAAAAACACCGCATCCTTCAGGATAAGTGTATTCACTGCGGACAGTGCTATGATGCCTGTAAATTTGATGCGATTACGAGAGCGTGAGGATAACCATGGAAAAAAAGATAACGATATATATTAATGGTAAAGAATACAAAGTCGAGCCGGGGCAGACGATCATGCAGGCTGCTGACAAGCTCGGTTTCAAGATACCGCGGTTGTGCTATCATCCGAAATTGTCGATTGAAGGCGCCTGCCGTGTCTGTATCGTGGAAGTTGAGGGGCAGCGGAATTATGTTGCGTCCTGTGCATTCCCGGTCAGCGACGGAATGAAAATCAAAACTAACTCCGAAGAACTGCGCCGGGCGCGTCGCGATATTATTGAATTGATCCTCGATAATCATCCGATGGACTGCCATGTCTGCGAACGCGACGGCAATTGCGAATTGCAGCGGCTGGCATCGTCGATGGGGATACGTGCCCGGCATTTTGCAGGTGAGCGAAAACGTTATGAAAAAGACTTGTCCGGCCAGGCTGTGATCCGCGATCCGGAAAAGTGCATTTTGTGCGGGCGCTGTGTTCGTATGTGTTCGGAGATCCAACAGGTGCATAATCTTACGCAGGCCAATCGCGGTTTTGATACCGTCGTCATGCCGGCGTATAATCTGCCGATGGCCGAAAGCGTCTGTACGGCGTGCGGACAGTGTATCAATGTCTGCCCGACAGCGGCATTCCTGGAGAAAAATTACACACAGGAACTGTTCAGCAAGCTCAATGACCCGACATTGGTCAAGGTGGCTCAATTTGCTCCATCCGTGCGTGCGGCCATCGGGGAAGCATTCGGCCTGCAGCCGGGCGCGAATATGGAAGGCCAATTGATTGCGGCGATGCGAAAGCTGGGATTTGATTATGTATTTGATACTCAATTCTCGGCCGACTTGACGATCATGGAAGAGGCCAGCGAATTCCTGGAACGCGTCCAGAACAAGGGTAAGCTGCCGATGATCACTTCCTGTTCAAGTGCCTGGATGAAGTGCCTGGAGCAGTTTTATCCCGATCTGATCGACAATGTTTCAACGTGCAAGTCGCCGATGTCGATGCAGGGTGCGATCACCAAATCCTACTTTGCTCAGAAAATGGGTATTGATCCCACGAAAATATTCAGTGTCGCGGCGATGTGCTGCACCGCCAAGAAATATGAGGCTGCTCGGCCGGAGTTGATGGTTGACGGGATGCGGGGCGTGGATATTGTTGTTACGACTCGTGAGATTGCCTGGATGATCAAGTCGGCAGGTATTGACTTTGTGAACATCAAGCCGGAACAACCCGATAGTCCTCTGGGATTGTCCAGCGGTGCCGGAGCGATCTTCGGAACAACCGGGGGCGTGATGGAAGCGGCGATCCGTACAGCTTATGAATTGTACACAGGCCAGACGCTGGTGGATATCGAAGTTGAAGCCGTTCGCGGTCTTAAAGGCATCAAGGAAGGCAGCCTGACGATGGATGGACAGGAAATCCGTGTGGCGGTTGCGCATGGGCTTGGAAACGCCTGTCGGCTGCTGGATGTCGTTCGCAAAGATCCGAGCCGGTATCACTTTATTGAGATTATGGGATGTCCGGGCGGGTGTGTTGGCGGCGGCGGCCAGCCGTATGCCCAGATCAACACGATTCCGCTGGACGACGAAGCATTGATGAAGCGGGCACAAGCTCTGTATGACCTGGACCGCGGCAAGACGATTCGACGCAGTCATGACAATCCGGATATCCAGAAGCTGTATAAGGAGTTTCTGCAGCATCCGCTTAGTCCGGTATCACATAAATATCTGCATACTCATTATAAGGCCAAGCTGCCTAAGGGTATCATTCCGAAAGAAGCCACGAAGACCGAGGTGAAACCATGACACAATTAGCTCAAGATAAGATAGCAACGCTTCGTTCCTTTATGGCCGAGGCGAATACCAAAGAATATTCCGAATCCTATCTGATCGCGGTGCTCCACAAGGCGCAGGAACTGTTTGGATATCTGCCGTGCGAAGTGATGGATGAAGTTGCCGCGGCCCTTGGGATACCGACAGCACATATCTGGGGTGTTGCGACTTTTTACCATTATTTCAATCTCAAGCCAATAGGCAAGTATGTCGTCAGCGTCTGCTTGGGGACGGCTTGCTATGTCAAAGGAGCTACACAGGTCCTGGAAGCTCTCAAGAAAGAGCTTGGGGTTCAGGTTGGTCAAACGACTGAAGATATGCTGTTTACACTGCAGGAGGCCCGGTGTTTGGGAGCCTGCGGTATTGCTCCGGTTATTATGATCAATGATAAGATTTACGGTGAACTGGATGCAAAAAAGACAGTAGATATTATCAATCAATACAGAAAACTTGCTGCGGAAGGCCGTAAGGCCTAAGACGGGGCGCATTTTGTCTAAAAATAACGAGACAAAGGTGCGCAACTGTGGTATAAAAAGAGCGGTTTCCTGTGCCCCTTCGGGAAGATGAACGTAATGTTTATAGGAGAACTGACAGATGGCTAAGAAAGTGCTTGTCATTGATGACGACAATGATTTTGTGGAATCCATTTTGAATTTGCTTGAGGCCCGCGGGTATGCGGTTGCATCGGCTTCCAACGGCAAGGAAGGAGTCCAGAAGGCCAAATCTGAAAAGCCTGATCTGGTCCTGCTTGATGTGATGATGACGACCAAGGATGAAGGATTTAATGTAGCCCGCGAACTGCACGGGATCGAAGGACTCAGCAAGACCCCTGTGATCATGGTGACGGGTGTCCGAAAAGAAATGAACCTGCCGTTCGGTTTTGAGCCGGATGAGACATGGCTGCCGGTCAAGCAAATCCTCGAGAAGCCGGTCAAGCCGGAGGTTTTGCTCAATGCAGTAGCTGATGCGTTGAAATAGTATTGTTTACCGCCGGCGTCGGTCGTGCGGAAGTGATTACCGATTGTTGTATTCAGGATGAGACGCCGTGTCTCATCCTTTTTTTTTGAATATGGGGCAAACACAGGGGATTTGGAGGACGCTCCGAAAACAAAAAGAAAGGGTATCGTTTATGGGTAGTATCCAAATGCCTTTCGGAATTTCACGCAGAGATTTCTTGAGGACCTCGGCGGTTGCTTCTCTTTCGTTGGGTGTGAGTATGAGCAAAGCATTTGCCGCCGGTTCAGATAAAATCCGTGTCGGGGTTCTCGGGTGCGGCGGTCGCGGCATCTACGATTCCACCAATTGCGTCAATTCTGCGGAGAATGTTGAAATTACAGCCGTTGCGGATTTATTTAAAGAAAAAACAGACCAGTTTGTGGACCATTTCACTGCCCACCTGCCGGGAAAAATTAAAATTACCCCGGACTCTTGTTTTTGGGGTTTTGATGCCTACAAAAAATTACTGGCGTGTGATATTGATCTGGTCATTATGACTCAGACACCGCATTTTCGTCCATTGCATTTCCAGGCGGCGATGGAGGCCGGAAAGCATGTCTTTATGGAAAAACCTGTGGCTGTCGATCCGGCGGGTGTCCGTTGGATCATTCAGACCGCTCGGTTGGCGGATGAAAAAAAATTGACGGTGGTTGCCGGTACGCAGATGCGAAGGCTTGCGCCGCTGGTGGAGATCATGAAACGCATTCATAACGGCGATCTGGGTAAAATTACCAGCGGCCAGTGTACGCGTCTCGGTGACGGGATGCTGACGTGGGGGCCGCAAAAACGTCTGTCTGAATGGTCGGATATGGAATGGCAGATTCGCCGCTGGTTATTCTACACATGGTTGTCGGGTGATTTTATCGTCGAACAACATGTTCACAATCTGGATTTAATCAATTGGGCGCTGAATGCTCATCCGGTCCATTGTTCCGCAGTCGGGGGACGGCAGGTGCGTACCGATGCCCTCTACGGCGATATTTATGATCATATTGCCGTTGAATATGTCTATCCCGAAGATGTTCGGATAGAGTACAAAGGAGCCCAAATTGATAAAATCACCGGACGTAATGACCAACGGCTGTACGGTTCCAAGGGGGTTGCCTATTTTGATTTCGGTCTTGCGTTCATTGACGGACAGCATCCTTTTAAGTTTGAGGGTGAAATGCCCAATCCTGCGGTGCGTCAACATGCCGACCAAATCGATGCAATTCGCAACGGTAAACCTCTAAACGAAGCTGTACAGGTTGCCGAAAGTACTATGACGGCCATAATGGGTCGAATGAGCGCTTATACG
Source organism: uncultured Pirellulales bacterium (assembly GCA_964649955.1). GTDB lineage: Bacteria > Planctomycetota > Phycisphaerae > Sedimentisphaerales > Anaerohalosphaeraceae > T3Sed10-213. The sequence goes on along the minus strand of CAZYQN010000016.1, from coordinate 43,453 downwards.
GGTAAATCCCTGAGCTGGAACTGGGCTATGGAGGCCTCAAAACTTGATCTGACGCCTGCAGCTTATGCTTTTACTGAGCTTCCGGAGAGGTCTGTTGCACTTCCGGGTATAACTCCCCTGATCTAATTTTGAGAGGATATTCCAATGAAAAAAATTGATCGCCGTGATTTTTTTAAATATACCGCTGCTGTTGCCGCCGGGGCCGGAGTACTACAAGCACCTGTTGCCGGTGCGGCACAATCTGCCGAACCCAAGCCGCTCAAAGCGGTTCAATATCAGATGCTGCCGGGCGAGTTGTCCGACCCGGAAAAATTTAAGCTGGCGGTACGGTGCGGATACAGAGGGGTAGAGTCGATGCCTCTGGAAACCCTCGAAGCCGCCCGTAAACAAGCGGATGCGGCCCGGGATGCAGGAGTTACCATTCACAGCGTGTTGTATGGCTGGTGGCCTGCATTGCTGAATGATGAGGCGACGGCCCGTAAATCTGTGACTGAAATGGAGCATGCGCTTCGCTGCGCAAATGTCATGTGTGCCGATGCCGTTCTGCTGGTTCCGACACGGGTTACGGATGACTATTCCTATGCGCGGGCTTATGAGGATTCTCAGACTCTTATCCGAAAACTGATTCCGCTGGCAGAAGAGCTACAGGTTACGATCGCGGTTGAAAACGTCTGGAATAAATTTCTGCTCAGTCCGCTTGAGTTTGCCCGCTATATCGACGAATTCGAAAGCCCTCGGGTGCGGGCGTATTTTGATGTGGGGAATGTTATTATTTACGGTTTTGCACAGGATTGGATTCTAACGCTGGGCCATCGGATCGCCAAAATCCACCTGAAAGATTTCAAACGAGCCAATTACCAGTGGGTGCCATTGGGGGAAGGGGACGTCAATTGGCCTTACGTCAGCAAGGCACTGGCCCAAATCGGCTACAAGGGCTATTTAACGCCGGAAGTAAGTGGCGGCGATGAGGCTTATTTGACAGATCTGGCAGGGCGTATGGATCGGTTAATTTCTACGTCCTGATGGGAAGGACGTAATCTTTATAAACCTGTCTAAACGGTTTAATGGAGACAAAAAAAGCCATTCCACAAAAATGGAATGGCTTTTGGATCGTCATCGGCACAGGACCGATATCCCAGGATGTCTTACAGATCCTGAGGCTTGACGGTGCTGCGGCGGTTCGACTCGGTCCGCTTGCAGGCTGCATCCAGAATTGCGTAAACGCACTCGTTGACAGCGGCGGCTGTATCGGACGAGCTCATCATGCCCTTGCTCTTGATGTAAGCCTTGACCTTGCTGGTGACGACCAGCATTTCCTTTGCGCTGGCCTTCTTGGGGGCCTTTGCCTTCTTTGCTGCAGCTTTTTTCTTTGCCATTGTGGCACCTCCGTGTAAAAAATTATGTTCCAATAAAATCGGCCCAAACAAGCCGAAAACAACATTTAAGCGTATTTTGAGAAGGTTTTGATGTTATTTCAACAAAAAAATCCCCAAAAAAACACATATTTTGCATTTATCAGGCCTATAAGTGGCAAATTCTGGCATTCTGGACCACTTGACAACCGCGCAGAAAGGACTTTTTCGCGGTTTTAACCGGTTTTTAGTTAATCGATCACTGTCAATGACCGATTTGAAGCCGTGAACGCGTAGCCTTGTGAGAGGCTTAAACCGGCGATTGTCTATATTTGCACGGAGACAAAAAACGATGAATCGAAAGAGCAGAAAACGAAGTGCCCTTGTCAGAGATTATGTGACCGTGGCATTCGCCGAAGATATTGGATTAGCCCGAGAATATGAAAAACTGCTGGCCGAACACGATATTCCGGCGGTGGTCAAGAATCAGAGCCGGACACAGGAAGGAGATTATACAGGGATTGCCGTAGTTGTGCCGGAAGAGTATCTGGATGAGGCCTATGCGTTAATAAGCAAAGAGGCGTCGTATGATGACTTCTTTGACGCCGCCTTTGGGGAGCAGGGTTTGGAGGAGGCGGTAGAGCGGGATTTGTCATTTTATGATGATGACGAGGATGAGGTTTATTAAAGCTAAACAAACGATAAACGAAATTCCAAGACAGGTGAACTGATATGGCCAGTATGGTTAAGAAGCCGGAAACACAAGAGCTTGAGGATACGCAGACAGAACGCAGAGTCATAGCTGACGGTACGTTTGAAGAACGTCGTAAACCTGCCGAACGCCGTCGTACCATGGTGGACCGCCGCAGCGGTTTTGACCGTCGTCGAGGCCCCGGGCATCGTCGTACAGAAGAACGTCGAGCCGCCGAAGAGGGGGAGATGACCGATGAACAATTCGATTTTCTGATGGCCATCGATCAATACAAACGGGCCAACCAGCGTCCGTTCCCGACGTGGACAGAGGTTCTGGAAATCGTTAAGGCACTGGGCTATCGTAAGGTGGCCGAACAGCAGCCTCTTGAATCATTTCGTAAAGCTGACAAGGTCGAGCCGGTTGAAATCGGTTAAAGGTGTAATTACAGCGAGGTGAAGGGTGAAAATTATCGGTTCAATCGGTTGATTTCGTAAAGGATTGAATATGACGGCAATGTGAGATCAACAGCCGGATAGAACACACAGAAGAAGGGAGCCGGAAGTGAGCAAAGATTTGAATATTCTCGTGGTGGATGATGACAGTACCAATCGTGTATTATTGGAAGCGATGCTGCTGAAGTCAGGGCTGAATATCTCCACTATTCAGCACAAAGAAACACTTTCTGAAGCAATCGGCAGCGCCTCTGCAGGAATAGCCGATGTTATCCTGCTGGACCTGAATCTGCCCGACAGCAAGGGGCTGGAGACGCTTGACAAAATCGCCCCGATGTATCCCCGCAAGACGATTATAGTAATAACAGGTGAATACGATGAAGAATCCGGCATGACGGCGATTTCAAAAGGTGCGCATGACTACCTCATGAAAGGCAAATTTGACGTTTGCGGGCTGAATCGGTCGATTCGTTACGGTGTCGAACGGCGAGAGGCAGAACGGCGAGCCAGTTACAATCAAACAATTCTGCAAACCCTTGTTGCGAATCTGCCTCAGCGGATACTGATTAAAAATACCGATTCCGTCATCGTCTACTGCAATGACAAGTATGCAGAATCATTAGGATTGACCCCTCGCCAGGTTATCGGCAAAACCGACTATGACTTGTATTCCGCCGACATGGCGGAAAGACATATTGCAGGGGACCAGGAGGTTCTCAAATCCGGCGGTACGACTGATTACTTTATTGAATATACAGAGAATGAGCAAACGCGATATGTTCGTGTCCTCAAGGTTGCCATCATTGGTGAGGATGGGCACTCCGAAGGCGTGCTGTGTGTACTGGAAGACTTTACAGATCGTCTCGAGATACAGGAAACACTCAAACACAGCGAAGCGCGTTATACCAAGCTGCTGAATAAATCTATTGCCTGGTACAACTCCTGGAAGAGCATTCAAAACTGATGCGGTGAATAGAAACAGAAAAGTGCTGTCTAAACAGGCCTGGACAGTGTAATTGCTTTCCGTGTTTCTGTTAAGAAGATATCTATCTGTTCACATATCTTCGAGGGATCGGTCAAATGCTCTTCAATGATTTTGACGATTCGACTACCGATAATCACACCGTCAGCGCCGGCTGCAGCGATCTGGCGGGCATGCTCGGGCGAACTGATCCCAAAACCGACACAGACAGGTGTTTGTGTCAGTTGCTTGAGCCGTTCGATCAGCGGTTTAACCCGTGTTGACAGTCCTTGCCTCTCTCCGGTTGTCCCCAGCAGTGAAACAGTATAAACAAATCCCGTTGTGTGTTTGACAATTTTTTCAAGACGGTCATCGGGGCAGTTGGGCGTGGCCATAAACACCGTTTCCAATCCCGCAGCCAATGCCGCCGGAGCAATCTCTTCTGCATCGTCGATACTTAGATCGGCTACGAGTACGCTGGTTCCCCCGGCTTGTTTAAAATCATGGAAAAATGCTTCTACTCCATATTGATAAATCAAGTTGTAATACACCAACAGCCCGATGGGTATAGGTTTATATGCCGATACCTTTGCAATAAAAGCAATTGCCTTTCGCGGGGTCATTCCTGCCTGCAGGGCACGTACATCGGCTTTCTGTATGGTAGGTCCGTCGGCAACAGGATCGGAGAAGGGAATACCCAGTTCCAGGATATCAGCACCGGCATCAATGGCGGCCTTGATAATAGCAAGGCTTGTCTGTTCGTCAGGATCGCCGATAACAAAAAAAGGAATCAGGGCGGCACGGTTCAATGTTTTAAAAGTGTCTTTATAAGATGTCATAATCTGTCCTTAAGCAATCGGTCTGTGCTGCTCAACAATTGAGATGTCCTTGTCACCGCGTCCGGAGAGATTGGCGATGGCAATCGTATTCGAGGCTAATTTACCCTTTTGCGAGCTCAGGTATGCCAAGGCATGCGAGCTTTCCAGCGCCGGCAGGATGCCTTCCAGACGTGTCAGCAGACCGAAGGCATCCAATACTGATTCATCGTCAACGGCGACATAGACCGCTCGCCCGGAGTCTTTCAGGTAAGAATGTTCCGGCCCGACTCCCGGATAGTCCAATCCGGCGGAGATGCACTCGGTATCGTATATCTGCCCATCAGCATCCTGCATCACATACGTGCGGGCGCCGTGAAGAATGCCCGGTGTACCTTTGTTCAGCGTGGCACAATGATGTCCGGTGTCCAGTCCTTTGCCGCCGCCTTCAACGCCGACCAGTTTGACTGAAGGGTCCTCCAAAAAGCCTGAAAAGATACCAATGGCATTGGAGCCGCCGCCGACACAAGCCGTAACCAGGTCGGGAAGACGACCGATCTGATCGATGCACTGCCGCCGGGCTTCCGTGCCGATGACCGATTGAAAATGGCGCACAATCATCGGAAAAGGATGCGGGCCGCCGGCGGTGCCAAACAGGTAGAAAGTGTCTTCAATGTTAGCCGTCCAGTAGCGCAAGGCCTCGTTAATGGCATCTTTGAGGGTACAAGTACCGCCGGAAACAGGGATGACTTCAGCTCCGAGCAATTTCATTTTATGGACGTTGACATTTTGCCTTGCGACATCCACACTGCCCATAAAAATTTTGGTTTCCATTCCGAACAGGGCGCCGACCATAGCAGTAGCCAGTCCATGCTGGCCGGCCCCTGTCTCGGCGATGAGTTTTTTCTTGCCCATATATCGAGCCAGCAGACCCTGGCCGAGTGCATTATTGGTCTTATGGGCACCGCCGTGAAGCAGGTCTTCGCGTTTTAGATAGATTGGGAATCCGACATATTCACTGAATCGGGCGGCATGATAGAGGGGGGTGGGCCGACCGGCATAATGAGTCAACAGAGCGTTCAAGTCTGCCAGAAAGGCGGGGTCTTTTTCGAAGTGTAAAAATGCCGATTCTATTTCTTCAATGGCGGGGATGAGTACTTCAGGGACATAAAATCCGCCGTATTGACCATAACGTCCTTTACGTTTCATCGTATTGCCTTTAATCCTGTGGTGTGCCGTATTGTGTCAAACAGACTCTGCATTTTCTCAGGGTCCTTTTTACCCGGTTCAGACTCGATCCCGCTGCAAATGTCGATCCCATAGACACCTGTGCGGATGGCATCGGCGACATTGTCAGGAGTAATCCCGCCGGCCAGAAAAATGCGTTTGGGGACATCCTTGATCCAGCCCCAGTTAAATTGATTGCCTGTTCCGCCATAGCTCTCGGACGAGTATGCATCCAGCAGAACGGCATAGGTATAATAGTCTTTCGCTTTTTCTATATCCGCTTGGGTTTTGACCCGAACAGCTTTGATGGTGCGGATATTCGAAAAATGAACCTTACTGCAAATTTGGGGCGTTTCATCACCGTGAAGCTGAATCCAGTTAAAATAACCTGTTTCGGCAATTGCTTTAATCTGTTCAAGCGGAGCGTTGACAAACAACCCTACACTGTCGACAAATGTCGGCAATTTACGGATAATCCCAATCGCATCTTCAGGCCGGATATAGCGAGGGCTTTGTGGATAGAAATTGAACCCCAGCATATCGGCGCCCAACTCAACAGCAGTTTGGGCGTCCTGAATATTGGTAATACCGCAAATTTTCACTTTGATGTTGATAATCATCGGCGTATCGGCCTTCCTATCCATTACTGAGTTCGATTAGTTTTTCCAGGCAGGCCAATGCACTGCCTGAGGTGATGGCCTGATCGGCTTTCTCGATGCCTTCTACAAAATCAGCGGCCAATCCCGCAATTATTATAGCGGCCGCGGCGTTTAAAAGCACGATATCTTTTTTGGGGCCGTGTTCGGTTCCTGCCAGAATGCTGCGGATAATACGGGCGTTGACAGTCGGTTCGCCTCCGGAAAGTTCGTTAAAATCCGCAAGCCTGAAACCGTATTGCAGAGGGTCAAGTTTTTCTTCGCTGATCTGATTATCTTTAAGATGCAGGACATGTGTTGGTCCCATTGTGCTGATTTCGTCAAGGCCGTTACTGTGGACGACCATTGCCCGTTTCAGACCGAGCAGACGCAGGGTTTCAATAATGCGCGGCATCAGGGACTTATCGGAAACACCCATGACCTGAGCCGGAACACGGGCAGGATTGGCCAGCGGGCCGAGGATATTAAAAGCGGTACGGAAGTCCAGACTCTGGCGAACAGGCTGAACATGTTTCATTGCCGGATGGAATTTCGGTGCAAACATAAAACCGATATGAGCTTTTTCAATACACTGGGCAACCCGTTCCGGGCCGGGAGCGACGTTGACCCCCAACGCCGTCAGCACATCCGCCGATCCGCAAATACTGGTGATCCCTTTATTCCCATGCTTGGCAACGTAGGCCCCGGCTCCGGCGGCGACAAAAGCAGTGGCCGTGGAGATATTAAAGGTTTTCATCGCCGCACCGCCTGTTCCGCAGGTGTCGATCAGGGGTGAGACGGTGACGTTGACCGGGATGGCATGTTTGCGTAATGATGCGGCCAGGCCGGCCAGTTCAGATATCGCAGCTTTCTTAACGCGCATTGCCGCCAGGAATGCCGCGATCTGGACCTCTGCAACACCGCCTTCAAAGATGATATCCAGTAACTGCTCGGCCTGTTCAAATGTCAGGTCGTGACCTTCAAGGATAAGCTCCAGGTATTGCGTGATTTTTGCCATTTTAGACCTCCTGCAATAAATGTTTACATCTTCAGGTTTACCGTCGTTTGTGCGACCTGCTTTGCGATGGCCAGAATATTTTCGATGATTCGACCGCCGGCGGGCGTCAGGATGCTTTCCGGATGAAACTGAACGCCGTAAATCGGCAGCGTGGTATGCTGGATTCCCATTACGATGGAATCGAACAGTGCTGTTTGACGCAGACAGGCCGGCAGATGGGCGGCACACAGGCTGTGATAGCGGCCGACCTGGAGCGGATTTTCAAGCCCTTCGAAAATGCCGCTGCTGTCATGGGTGATGCGGGAGGGTTTGCCATGCATGACCTCGGGAGCGTGACCGACACTGCCGCCGAAATACTGCACCAATGCCTGGTGTCCCAGACATACACCGAACAGGCATAGCTTATCGTGAAAATATTCGATAGCCTCCAGTGTAACTCCTGCCGCAGAAGGATTGCCCGGCCCCGGTGACAATACCAGAAGTTCCGGATTAAATTCCTCCGCAGCTTTGACTAATTCGGTCAGGGGAGTATCGGCCCGATAGACTTTGGTTGGACAGTTACGTTTGGCAAATTCATCGACAAGGTTATACGTAAACGAATCAAAATTATCGATAAACAATACATTTGTGGTATTCGTATCCATTAAATTGCTCCTTATTGCTGTACGGCCTGTACGGCGGCACGAATGGCTTTCAGGCATGAATGGGCCTTTTGTTCGGTTTCATTGTATTCAGCGGTGGGAATGCTGTCATGGACGATGCCGGCACCGGCACGGATATAGGCGGTGCGGTCGCGAATCTGAAGGCTACGGATAGTGATACAACTGTCAAATTGGCCGTCCACGGTCAAATACATTACAGCGCCGCCATAGTAGCCCCGTTTGTTCTTTTCAAGAGTTCTGATGATTTTCATGGCTTCTATCTTGGGAGCTCCGGTGAGCGTACCCATATTCATCGTCGCAAGATAAGCGCTCAGAGCATCCAGATCTTTGCGAAGTTTGCCTTTAACGTTGCTGACCAGATGCATTACCGATTCATACCGTTCGACGATAAGCATTTCATTCACTATACGGCTGCCGGGTTCGGCAACTCGTGCGATGTCGTTCCGGGCCAAATCGACCAGCATCATGTGCTCTGCCAGTTCTTTGCGGTCGAGTTTAAGTTCGGCTTCATAGCGGACATCGGTATCCGAGTCAATCTTGCCGTTAACACGTCCTCGCGGTTTTGTGCCGGCGATAGGGCGGATCTCGACTTGCCTTTCCTTGGAACCGCTGACACGGAGATTCAATTCGGGACTAGCTCCCATTAGGACGGTGTTCGGGGTGTTAAGATAAAACATATACGGCGAGGGATTGAGCTTGCGGAGCTGGCGATAGACATCCAATGGTTCAACCGGGCAGGGTTCGATAATCGTGCGACTCAATACTCCCTGAAAAATGTCTCCATCGACAATGTGTTGTTTGGCTTTTTTCACCATTGATACATATTCCGCCTGTGAGGTATCTGTGCCGGGAGAGGTTGATGGCGGTGCTGCCGGCATTGGCTCCGGACGTAATGTTTGGGCCTTTTCAAAATAGCTGTTGAAGCAATCCTGAGCTTGCCGGCATATCTCATCGCGGCTGCCGTTGGTAATCAAAGCATTGACAATGACATACCCTTTGCTTTGGCGATGGTCCATCAGAAAGATGTTGTCTGCAAAATACAGCTCATAATCCGGATTATCAAGAACGTCATGAGTATTGGAGGGGAGCTTTTCAAACTGATCAATGAAGTCGTAACTCATCGCTCCGACCAGACCGCAGGTCACACGGAAGGGTTTGCTGGCCAGTTCAAATGCAAATCCGACTGCCCTTAAAACATCCATTTGATTGATACTTTTGAGACGCGATTCCTCGTCCATTACTTGGATGTTGGGTTTCAGTTCGCCTGTGATGCACTCCGGTTCAAAACAAATCGATTTGCAAAATGAAAAACGTTCACGGTGTTCGGCTAAATAAGCCAGCATCCTTCGGCCTGCGGGAGTCAGTGCCTCAATATTAAACCGATTACCGCGTCCGGAAAGGTACAGTGCCGGCTCAGCGGTGCCGAAGGTCAGTTCGCCTGCATCACCTTCTGTCAGATAATCGCGGGATTCCAGCAGACAGCAATGTTTTTTACGTCCGTAATCACTTAACCGGGAGAAGAATTCGACCGGGCAGGTGATATCGATCTCTCGTACCATCGGGATAATTTGTCCCGGCCGGGCCTGATGTATGCGTTTTTCATAGTTTATCATTTTTGGAATCCTTTATTGACGGTAAAAAAACAACCTGCTAAAGGGGCCGCAGGTTGCAATTAAGAAACGAAAATGAAATGGATACAATAGGTTCGCTACCTGTCGGCATGTCCTTCAGGCCACCACCACCAAAACCTATTGTTCTTAGTGTTTCTACTCATAGTAACAAATATACAGACTTAAGACCTTTCTGTCAACCTTCAAAAAGAATTTTTTAGAAAAAATTAGATATCTTGCCGGATTAAAATGTGGGAGTAGTATATTCTATCAGAAACAAATGTTTTATAGGGCCTTAATCTTAGACAGTCATAATTAAATAAATACAGGAAAAGTAGATATAATATACATTAAAAGAACTTTTGATGTATTGAAACGAACCGAGTGGATGGATGCGATGATGATATCAGTTAATTGTTTTCGGCATTCATATGAAATAGGTCCGGCCGGGCATCGGTTTTTCACTACAAACTTAAACAGTGGCTGCAAGGAGTGCGACTATAAGAACGGTATGGTTTTTTATAATTTCTGAAAAGTTCCGATTCCCGTGAAACAGCAACAAGCACTTTATCGTATAAAAAGAGTTAACAATCGTATATTCAGATATGTTCTGTTATAAGCGTATCGTCAGACACTTTAAAAAAGTTTATCCACGGATAATGTGAGGGCACTATGGCGACAGTTCTTTATATTCAGGCTTCCCCCCGGGCAAAACGTTCTAAGTCGATACAGGTTGCAGATGCATTTGTGAATGCTTACACTCTTTTACATCCCGGCGATACAATTGACAAGATCAATCTGTTCGAGGCGGTCTTGCCTGCATTTGACGGCCCGGCGGTATCCGCCAAATTTAAAATCCCTCACGGCCAACCAGCCGATTCCCAGGAACGGCAATCCTGGGACCAGGTGGAAGCGGTCATCGGGCATTTTAAGGCGGCTGATAAATATGTATTGGCTGTTCCGATGTGGAATTTTTCAATTCCCTACCGGCTTAAACAATATATTGATTTAATCGTGCAGCCTAATTACACATTCCGTGTCGGAGCAAATGGCTATGAGGGCTTGGTTAAGGGTAAACCACTGGCGGCAGTATATGCCCGCGGCGGGGCGTATCCCAAAGGGACGCCCGGTGAGGCCTATGATCAGCAGATTCGTTATATTGAGCAGATTTTCAGTTTTATAGGCTTTTCGAATATCTGCAATATTATTGTTGAACCGACATTGAATCAGGGCGAAAAAGAGGCTGATAAAGCTGTTGCCGTTGCTATTGACAACGCAAACAAACTGGCCCGGTCCTTTTAGTCTGAAGACTAAAAAATATGGGGCAGACGAAAACGTATCTGCCCCTTTTGTCTTCCTTTTCAAATACGGATTTAAGCACAGCATTTAGTCTGCATCTGTTCAGCTTCTTTGCTGATATTGCCGATCTGAGAAACCAGACTATTGACTGCGTCCATCAATTGATTGGCCTGACTGTTGAGTTCCTGTGCTGAGCTTGCCGACTGTTCGGCATTTGAAGCATTTTGCTGAGTGATTTTATCCATCTGCGCAATAGAAGTGCTGATCTGTTCAATCCCTTGCGTTTGTTCCTTGCTGGCGTGAGAAATTTTCTGAACCAGCTCGGCGGTCTTTCCGATTTGTGTGGCGATTTCGTCGAGGGCTTTGCTGACGCCGGATGCCAATGTAACGCCATTCTGGGCCTGTTTGACGGAAAGTTCAATCTTGCCGGAGGTATCTTTGGCCGCTTCTGCACTTCGGATGGCCAGATTGCGAACTTCTTCTGCGACAACGGCAAACCCTTTTCCCGCTTCTCCGGCACGTGCAGCTTCAACCGCTGCATTAAGGGCCAGAAGATTGGTCTGGAAGGCAATTTCATCAATAACCTTGACAATTTTTGCAGTTTCATCTGCACTGGTGCGGATACCCTGAATGGCGGTATCCATCTGCCGGATTGCCTCAACACCGGTATCAGCAGCTTTTCGAGCCTGAGCGGCCAGCGTATTGGCCTGCTCAGCATTGTCGGCATTATTTCGAGTCATTGAGGTGATCTCTTCGAGACTGGAGGAGGTTTCCTCGAGTCCGGCGGCCTGTTCACTTGCACCCTTCGCAATCACTTCAGAGGCAGAATTGAACTCTGAGGCCACTGAAGAGAGGTATTCAGCAATCTTCTGATTGGCGGCAATAGCGATTTTCATCGGACGGATAACCGTTCGCGTTACCAGCGGCACTGTGATGACAACCAATACGGTTAAAAAGATACCAACGACGGTGAAGCTGATCCATACCATATGAGCGATTACGCTGCGTGCTGTTTGTTTGCTTGCTTCCACCGCCTCGGCAATTCGGGTTTTTTGAGATTGAATACTGTTGAGAATACGATGTTTGTTGAATTCGACAAAGAGAAATCCATAGAACTGACCGACCTTGTATTCCGGATTCATTCGGACCATGTCGGCATCCATAAAGAGGGGTTGATAAAAGCGCATCGTAGGATCATCGCCTTCAGATCCGCGGATGACCAATTGCCGTGTTTGGTGAGCTTCAGCCTGGACATCCGGAGCAATGGTCTTTCGATCGGTGTGTTCATTGGAAGACAATTCAAGTTCGCCGTTGGGACCGTAGAATGAAAACTCTTCGACCTGCTCCAGTGCAGCCTGCTGTTTGGCCAGACCAAGAAATTTGGCAGCTTCACCCGGCTGAAGCGAGTTGCCGACGGCAATACGGATTTCCTGAAGCAGATCACGGCCGGACTGCTCGCTCATTTTGACCAGTTCGCCGGTTGAGTCGCTGCTTAGATGGTTGAGTGTTTCCTCGAACTGGTTTGACAATGCGCTGAAACTATTTTTACTCAGCCGATAGTTGATCGTCTGGAGGATCAGTCCCAGCAGCACCAATGGAACTATGGTAATCAACAACACCTTCGCAAAAAGAGTCATTTTTCCGGATTTCATAATTTACCTCCTGAGCGATCATTTTCGGAATAGTTGACAGCGTGCAGGCTCTCACCGAGACGATAAAGCGGGAAATCTTTATTTCGACAGAAATCCGGCCAACTGCACCCGATACAAGGCGCCGAGGCTCGAATGCACCAGTTGACGCCGGAGTTCCACTGACGATTGGGGCATTCTGTATGCGTCAGTGGTCCCAGGCAGCCGAGTTTGAAAAGACAGCCATGCGGATCGCCGAGATGTTCAGCAAATATCTTACGTTCGAAGTCGTGGTAGCGGGGACACTGGTCATGGGTGCTTTTCCCGTAAAACATTTTCGGTGTCAACAGGTCCTTGTCCACGTCGGGATATCCTCTTACTGCCAGATAGGCCAGCGTCCCGATGATAGACTTTGGATGCGTCGGACAACTTGGGCAATTGATCAGTTTATTTTGCCATGTGAGATTATGTTTGACCATTACGTCTTTGACACTGGCGGCGCCTGTGGGGTTGCCCTCTGCTGCGGGGATACCCCCAAAAGCGGCGCATGTACCGACGGCCAAAACCGCGTTGGCGTTGGGGATTAGATTTGCCAGAATACTTTCAAAAGAACGTCCCCCAATCATACAAGCCTCAGGCATCTTAAGCGGAATAGAGCCTTCGATTACGAGAATATATCCTTTTGTTTTAGCCACGGAGTCGAGTGTGTCCATAAAGGTTTGGCCTTGTGCGGCTCCGATGTTCTGGTGAACAACGAGGGAAATGTAGTGGGTCAGCAGGTCGGCCGGGTCCGGATCGGTAGAGTTAAGCAGCGATACGGATTCGCCGCTGCACGACTGGCCCTGCAGCCAGACCACTTTGGTTGGACCGGTCAGATTCTCCAGTCCTTCAGCAAAGAGTTGGATAAAATTATCCGGCAGAGCCGCTGATGCAGTCAGGATACCAGCCAGCTTAAGAAAATCTCGGCGTGAAAATGTTGACAGTTGCATCGTTTATTTCCTTTCCCGATAGAAATCGATTGATGTCAATGGACAGCACAGGCCAGACAGGGATCAAATGATCGCACGATTCTCCCTGCTTCAATCGGCTGAGTTGCGTCTTGGATTGTGGTGCCTTCCAGTGCTTTCTCAACCGGCCCGGGACGCCCCGCATCGTCACGCGGGGAACAATTCCAGGTGGTCGGCACGATACACTGGTAGCGTTTAATCTTATGGTTTTCTAATACCAGCCAGTGTCCCAATGCACCGCGTGGAGCTTCGACCAACCCAAAACCTTTACCGGAAACGGGAATTGTAAATTTCTTTGCAGCCGGTTGTCCGGGTTCCAACTCATCCAGCCAGCGGGCAGCCTGTTGTGCGATCCAGACGGCCTCCAATCCCCGTGCCAGGTGACGGCCGAGAACGGAATTGAGCTTATCATCCGTTAATTTTGCTGAAGCCAGTATTTCATTGATTTCGTTTTTGATCTGCTCGTTACCGGGTCCGAAATAGGCGACCATTACACGGGCCAGGGGTCCGACTTCCATGGGGTGATCGTTGTATCGTGGAGCTTTTAGCCAGCTATACCCGCTTTTGACATCAGGAACAGTCTGGGCATCGTAGGGGTGTTTACCGGTTGGGGAGGAATATCGTGAATGGCTGACCTGTTCGCCGATTCGGGTGGTATCCAGAGGTTGGTATTGTCCGTTGATCACCACCCCGCTGGGCAGAAATGTACGGATTTTTTCGCCGATGTTTTCTTCCATCCTGAAAGATCCGTAACTGAGATAGTTCGGATAAGCGGCACCGATATTCCAGTAGTCTGGATAAGCCTTGGCCGCCTCCAATAAATCGGGCAGGTAAATGGTATTGATAAATTCTGTCAGCTTGTCCAGTCGGCTTTTGTAAGCCAGTATCCGTTCCATTGTAACCTGCTCGGTAACGCCGGTCGGAATCAATGCTGTAGAATGCGGTAGTTTGGCACCGAAAACAGCAGCGGCTTCATGAGCGATGGTACGAAGACTAAGGGCCTTGATATAGTGACCAATTAAACGCCAGTTAACATCATCGGCAGGAATGTATTGTGCTCCTTCATATCGTGGCAGGAAGGGAGCGCCTGCAAAAACCTGATTTTCCTTAACGGCGGTTTCTACCCATACACGAAGTGAACGAAGCATTGGATCGTTACCGGAGTATTTCAATATGGCCTTGATATCAACAAAATCCAATGCTGCCAGATGGTAGAAATGCAGAATATGCGATTGCAGGTAGTTGGCGGAAAGAATAAGGTTCTGGCATAGACGTCCGTTGCGCGTTGGAGTAATGCCGTAAGCCATTTCCTGGGCCATCAGCGATGCCATGCCATGCGAGATCGGGCAGACACCGCAAATCCGCTGAGTGATTTGCTGGGCATCAAGCGGATCTCGGCCAATGAGGATAGTTTCGATACCGCGGTACATTTCTCCTTCACAATGTGCTTCGGTAATACGGCATGCACCGGAGTCTGCAAGGGGTTCTGTTTTAGTGTGGATGGCCAAATGGCCCTCTATCCGCGTCAGTGGGCTGATACTGACTGTCGCTGTCATTATATTTCTCCTGTAAACGACTACCTTTCTAATGTTTTTGTGTATCGTGTATTGTTAACGGCACACAAATACTTTTCTGTCAGCAAGAAAACATTTTTGTATCGATCATTAATTGCAAATACTTTGCACGGAAAATTAAGTAATTAGAATAGAGGAAATTACTGATGATGTTTTTTTGTGAAAAGTGACACATTAAGAAGATGTGTATCCAATCTCGATAAAACAACACTATTACAATTAGAAAGATGGAAATTACAGGACATTGGCCAGTTGTGAAGGAGGTAAGCTTAATAAACGTCAACAAAAAAGCCGACTTGAAAGTCGGCTTGAAAAAATAATTTCTTATTATTTTTATAAAAATTTCTTATTCAATGGTTTCGATAGCCGTTACTGATACAAGAGTGACTAAGGCTTTTGGATCGCTGATAATCGTTCCGCGAATACCGATTTCCCGGCTGATCAGTTGCTCCAGACGTCCCTGTATCTCCGGGCCGGCTGGCAGCATATAGCACAGGATTCGCCCCGTATTGTCAGTTAATAAAAACCGTTTCTGCCCGCCGGTGCCAGTATAGACAAAAGAAGGTTTGACGGTGCCGGTATAAAGCGGAAGATCTTTGATGACCGGGATTTTCTGCAATTGGGCCTGATGAGCTTTGTCGATTTGTTCCCGGAGTTTGTTAAGCTGAGTATCCTGATTTTTCAGCGTCTCAGTAACCCCGATCGCCAGCTCATAACGATCGATACGTTCGATGAGGAATTTGGCATAAACCGCCGATTTACCGGCTTCACCGTCACCGATGATGGAGTTTAGCTGTTCTTTGTACTCGCTGTAGTTTTGTTCCTTAAGCGGCTTTTTTAATTCGAGATTAATCTTTTCCGACAGATCATAGCACTGTTGCAGAAAAAGAGTTTCTTTGGAAGGGGGTGTCGGTTTGGGAGGCTCCGGTTTTACTTCTTCCTTTGCAGGGACTTCCTGAGGCTCTGCGGGTTTGTCGTCCGCGGGGGGAGGAGTGACTTCCGCGGGTTTAGCCTCAGCAGGTTCAACGCCGAGCTTTTCTTCGAGAGTTAAAGCTTTATCTTCTGCAGGTTTTTGCGGGAGTACCGGCTCAGCAGGTTTGACCGGGCCGACATACTTAAGATATTCGCTGCTGATCCACAGGTAGGCTCCAGGGGGGCATTTTATTTTGTAATAATCACCGCTTGCCGGTTGAGTGGCATCATAAAAATCAATAATTTCACCGGCATTCAAACGGGTTTGCAGACTCGATGAGCGGATCGGTTCGATAAAATCAGACCCGGCCCAAATACGAGCCGGTGCATCGCCGACTATTGTGCCGACACCGGGAGTCTGGGGGTTGAGCTTAACAAAGTTCTTGTGAATCCAGGAATAGTTTTCAGCCAGGGGCAGAATTTTAGCCCATCCGCTGATTTCCTCAACGACGGTTACTTGATCGCCAGTATTGACTTTTCCGCAATGATAGTAACCGGGCCCTCGTCCGGAACGCACATAAATGTCATTGCCCGTTGCGGCTGCTACGAACGGATAGACCGCATTGGCGGGTTTACCGGCAATTTGCGGCGTTGCCGGCGGCGTATCCGCGGCAACAGCAAGCGACACAAATGCTGAAGAAACCAGCGATATCCAGCCAACCATTTTAACATTTAACAGCATAATCCATCTCCGAAATTAAAAAAGAACTCCATTCTTCTTTGGTCGGTTCAATTTTTCCGAAACTGTTACAGACAACAAACTTATCACTATAGTACAGCGTTGTCAACTGTTTTTCAATTCGCACATTAGCCTTTTTCAAGCCGTTCTATTTCCTGCAGACAGAGGTTTTTTTGCCCTGCATCGGTGAGGCGATCTTTCGCACGGGTCAAATACTCCAGTGCTTTGGCTGTCTGATGAAGATATCGGCCATACAATAAGCCCAGCATGAGATAGACCTGCTCGGTATATTCATAAGAGCTGTATGAGGTTAAAAACAGTTCATAGGCTCTGGCGGACAGCTCCCATTTCCCATCGGCCATTAATTGATTTGACATATCCAGTTGGAGCTGGCGGGGCAGGACCTGTTTGGGGTCTAATGTCAGGAGCTGCTCATAGTTACGGACAGCCTGGCTGGTATTGTGCTGATTCATCGCTTGAGCGATTTGGGTTCGCAATTCCAGAACTTTATCAGTTTGAGAATTGCCTTGGGAGCCGTTTGATACGTTGACCGTGACAGGTTTTCGTCCTGTGGAAGGATGGTAGGGATCGTAATTCCCGTCGTTTAGGGTATCTCGGAACTGACGGCGGCGATTCCATTGCCGCAATGTCCCCCAAAGATCGTCATAACTGCTTTCTATAAGCTTGGTTGCCAGAAGTCCAAGAACAATCAGAATCCCGAATCCATATCCCGCTAAATGAGCATCAAATGCAATGTTTGCGTTCGAGAAATGTTTTTGCAGGACATTATCAAGAAATATCAGCTTTAATGCGATTAGATACATCGCCTTTATTTCGAAAGTACCGATAAAATAAAAGAAATAAAGCACCGTAATTAACGTATGCGGGAAGAGTACAAGATAAGCCCCGGTAACTGCGGCAACAGCGCCGCTGGCTCCAAGAACTGGCGTTGTGGGATGAAGAGTGGCATGGCCAAGGCCCGAAAAAACGGCTCCTCCCAGATAAAAGCAGATATATCCGATATTTCCCAGCTTATCATTTACATTATTGCCGAAGATATACAAAAAATACATATTTCCGAGAATATGCATTAAGCTGCCATGCAGAAAGGCGTAGCTGACAAACTGCCAGATGTATGGATGATCAGGAAACAGCATAAAGGGTTGTGCCCAAGTGCGTAGTGTTTCAGTGTAAGGTCCAATACGATGCGGCCAGTAGCTAAGCATAAAGATAATAATATTGGCCGCAATCAGAATGTAATTGGCATACGGCGTTTTCCGTGGACTAATACTTGTATGTATAGGAAGCATAGCGGCTCTCTACCGTCCATATCTCGTAATTTTATGGCTGTTATGTTTGGAAACTAATCCAACAAAGGGGGTATTGTAACGAGTTTTTTATATTACGACAAGGGAGAAACACCTGGCTCACTGTGACAATTCTGATTGGACTATAACCGGGAAGTGTAAAAAATAAACGAGACAGGTATCCGCCCCCAGCGGACAACTGTCTCGTTGTGCATCCATGCAAGGAAAAGACAGGAGAGGAGATCAGTCATTTAATAGTGCGTTTCCCGTTCCTTACATTGAAAATATAGGTAATGTTTCGCGATCAGGCAAACTATCGACTAAAAATTACAATTTTTCAATTTTATCCCCCAATGAGTTATTTATAATGGCTGAACTTGGGAATTATCGGATGTTCCAAATATGGAGATAAAAAATGGATGCTATAGTAGTAAAACAGCGAATTAAGGCGGTACGCCGTCGTCTTAGTAAAGAAGGTTTGGATGGACTGATTGTAACGGGAGTCGAAAATGTCCGTTACCTTACAGGATTTCGCGGGCACGACAGTTGGGCCTTGGTATTGCCAAAGAGCGTAATGCTGGTCACGGACAGCCGCTATACTGAACAGGCCCTCGGGGAGTGTATCGGATGCAAAGTAATCGAACGTAAGGGACCCTTGGCTAAAAAAGTCAACGAACTGCTGGCTTCGCAGAAGGGAATTTCTGTGATAGGAGTTGAGGACGGGTCTTCAATTGCGACAGTCCTCGGAATTCGTAAGGCCTTATCGGTTAAGG
Organism: uncultured Pirellulales bacterium; assembly: GCA_964649955.1. Taxonomy (GTDB): domain Bacteria; phylum Planctomycetota; class Phycisphaerae; order Sedimentisphaerales; family Anaerohalosphaeraceae; genus T3Sed10-213. Next base: position 24,788 of record CAZYQN010000016.1, on the reverse strand, counting down.
TCAAACCCGCCGGCAATGTTGTAGAGAATATCCGTATTACCAAGAACGAAGTTGAAATTCGCTTAATTAAAAAAGCGGGCCGAATTGCCTTTGATGCAATGGAGTGGACACTGGCCCAACTAAAACCCGGCATCACCGAACAGGAACTGTCTGCATTATATGTATATCGGCTTAGTGCTTATGGAGCAACGCCGGGATTTGATACGATTGCCTGTTTTGGTCCAAATGGTTCGCGTAATCACCATCAGCCGGGGCCGCGTAAGCTTCGAAAAAATGATATGATACTTCTTGATTTCGGTGCAAATTACGAAGGCTATATCAGCGATACAACCCGTTCTTTTGCGTTTGGAAAGCCGAGCGATTTTTATTGTCGTGTCTATCAAGCAGTTGCCCGGGCCCAGAAAGCGGCGATTGCTGCCATTCGACCCGGGATTAAAGTCTGTCAAGTGGATGCGGCTGCCCGAAAAGTCATTCAAGATGCAGGATTGCCGGTATATGGTCACGGGACAGGCCATGGGTTGGGTTTACAGGTTCATGAAATACCTTATTTGGCGGCATTGGATAAGAAAACGACGCTCCAGGCCGGTCAAGTTATTACCGTTGAACCCGGTATCTATCTGCCGGGAAAATTTGGAGTCCGATTGGAAGACGACGTTCTTGTTACCGAAAAAGGAAATCAGATCATTACCCGTGACAGGCGTTTTGATATCAGTTGTGATGATGTACCGGTTCTCTAATCTGTGATTTATTATTTTCAGTCAAGTATTCACGGCACAATTGACGATTTGAAAAAGAAAATCACAGAATAGTTTCAGGATAATTCGAATGATTAAATCAATGATTGTATGTTTTCTGACGGCAACAATAGTGTTTGCAGCAGGGTGTTCCTGTGCATGCAAAGGAACAAGCGTCTGCCCTGTCCCCAACACATTGGCACAGGTCGAAAATCCGGCGACTGTATCTGTGCAGTAGGTCTTGTCCGCGAATGCGGGAGTTAGACCCGGTGCATCATCTTAAAAATATTTTCGTGCTGGAATGTGATATTCAGCTCCATTTCTTTGGCCAGCCGTGAAAGCTGTTTGTGTAGCTTGTCCATATCGGCGGTTGCCTCAGTGATATCGCAGGCCATTGTCATTACGAAATAGTCTTCCATAATACGCTGGCTGACGTCGATGATATTGACGTTGGCTTTGGCCATAACATTGCTGATGCGGGCAATGATGCCGACCTTGTCTTTGCCGGTAACGGTGACAATGCAAATCTGTCGTGCCTTTGGGTCCTGTTTTTGGGTCATCCGGGTCTCCCTAAAATCTCTTATTTGAGTTGGCAATTCTATCGGACGCCGGACGTGCGGGCAACGAAAATATGGCCGTAATGACTGTATTTTGAGTTTACTCAGAAAACAATCGCAGCTATAATTCCTCAGACAGCTTATTTGTTTTGAAAGGGTGGACGATGCGGTCGTTATTGATAGTGACAATGGTCGGGATAGGGGTAGCGGGTTTAGGTATGGCAGACCTTGTGCCTTTTGTGATACCTTTGGAAATACACCCGCAATCGCCGTTGGTGACAGCGTCGGTTCCTTTGGAAGACAATGACCGTCTGGCCGCTCGAGATCATTTCTATACCACAGACAACCGTCGCGTTCGTTTATGGGGCGTGAACCTGTCTTTCGGGGCCAATTTTCCAACTCATCAGGATGCTGAGAAGGTGGCCCGCAGGCTGGCGGCCTTCGGCGTCAATTCGGTGCGGTTCCATCACATGGACACATCTCCCTGGCCAAGAGGTATCTGGACAGAGGACGGCAAACAACTCCATCTGGAAGCTCTTGATCGTCTGGATTATTTTATCGATCAACTTGCCCGGAATGGTATTTATGCCGACCTGAATCTGCATGTCGGGAAGGCACACAGCCGTGATTTAGGACTTCCGCAAGCTGAGGAAAGCTACGATAAAATGGTCTCTATTTTCATGCCCGCATTGATTGATGCACAAAAAGAATACGCCCGGGCCTTGCTCACTCATAAAAACCCTTATCGCCAGAAGACATATGCTGAAGATTTTGCGGTGGCAATTGTCGAGATCACCAATGAGAACAGTTTGTTTATGTGGAGTGCAGATCAGGTGTTGCCAGTCTTGCCGGATGTGTACGCTGCTGAATTACGCCGCCAATACAACGAATGGCTAAAAGAGCGTTACGGCACAGCTGAAAAAATTGTTGAGGTATGGACGAAAGATTCTGTTCCCCTGGGCCAGGAGATACTGACGAACAATACATTTGCTTCGTTTGAGGACGGTCAGGCAACTCCTGCGGGCTGGACACTGGAGCAGCATTCTGACTGTAAGGCGAACCTGAAGAAAGCGGAGTTTATCGGGCGGCAGGCTTTGGTTATTGAGCCTGTTGCGGTTTCCAATATGGACTGGCATTTACAGTTGAATCAGCGTTCGCTGTCGCTTAAAGCCGGACAGGTTTACACAATCGGTCTTGAAATTGCATCGGCAGAGGCCTGCCAGGTTAATCTTTCGGTTGGACAATCGCATGAGCCGTGGAAAAATCTGGGTCTGTGGCGGCCTATTGGATTGACTCCGCAGTGGAGAACATTGACGCTGACGTTTACTGCAACGGAAGCCGATGAAAACGCAAGGATTTCCGTGGCATTCGGCGGCTGCAAAACAACGTTTGCGATTGCATCGGTAAGTCTCCGGCAGGGGGTTCAGTATGCAATGGAGGCCGGCGAGTCACTGGATCAGGGTACAATAGGGGTGTTTGCCGGGGTGGAATCCGAGCCGCGAAAAATAGACCGGATGATCTTTCTGGCCGAAACGGAAAAAAAGTATTTTGATCAGATGCGGAGATTTATCAAAGAAGACCTAAGTTGCCGTGCTATGGTTACCGGAACGATTGTGTTTGGTCCGCTTGGATTATATGCCCAAAGCGATATGGATTTTATTGACAGTCATGCCTATTGGCAGCATCCCCATTTTCCGCGTCGGCCATGGGATCCGGGGGATTGGGTCGTCAATCAGAAGGCAATGTCGAGTTTTCCGGAACAGGCGGTATTATTTAAATTGGCGGCTGACCGGCTGGCCGGAAAGCCCTATACGGTAACTGAATACAATCATCCGGCCCCGCTGGACAGCCAGGCGGAGTGTGTACCGATGGTCGCTTCCTTTGCCGCTGCACAGGATTGGGACGGTATCTGGCTCTATACATATTCCCATAGCGGTGACGAATGGGCCAGGGAGCATATGAACAGTTATTTCGATATTGATACCAATCCAGGCAAATGGGGCTTTATGCCGGCAGGTGCATTTATTTTTCGTCAGGGGAACTTATTGCCGCGAAGGTTTAGCCTGACGTCTGCATTAGCTGAAAAGAACCAACCTTTAACCGAGACATTGGCGTCTCTGCATCTAAAACATGGAAGCAGCCTCTTTGATACGGTTGGAACATCGTGGCAGGAGTGTTTTTCGGTAACACTGTTCCGGTTGCTTCAGGGCGAAACCAAAACCGCCAAACAACGGTATAATGAAAAGGAATCGCCGGCGGCAACGGTTCATAACTGGGAGGATGGTAGTTACGCCATGAAGAATGACAAATGCTGGGTCGTAACCGGCGATATTCGTGCTGTTCAGGAAAAAATGCCCAGTGATGACGCCTTCCGATTTGAAATAGAGACGCCTTCTTTTTCTGCGATTACAATTACAGCCTTGGATGGCAAAAGCCTGGGGACTGAAAGCCGCAGGATGCTGATTACAGCGTGTGGACGATGTGAGAACACAGATATGCAGTTTTCTGAAGATCGCCGCACTGTGGGACGCAATTGGGGCAAGGCGCCGGTACGGATTGAACCGGTCAGTGGTAGCATACAGGTAAATTCTGCATCACCTATGAGCGGTACGGGAGTAACATGTTCTGCCCTGAATGCGGATGGTTCAGTACGAAAGACGTTTGCAATTACCGGAGGACGCATACCGCTGTCGGCCGAACATCAAACAATGTGGTATGTTGTTGAATGTCCCGAGCCGACTCCAGCCCCAACTCCAATCCCGGCCCCCTGACCATTAAAGCTTTTGGGCGGGGGCAACACAGAAAATATAAATCAGGGGTTCAGTGCCGGTATTGACAATATTATGGGGTGTATGCGGCGGAATATAGCAAATTTTGCCAACTCCGACAGCACATTTATCTCCATCGATATCGGCAGTTCCCTGACCTGACAGGAAAACAAGCTGTTCTTCATTGCCTTCGGTGGTATGCTGACCGCACTCTGCACCGGGAGCCAGCCAAACCCGACCGGATTTCATTCCGCAGCTTGTCGGTGCACCGGGGATCAATCGCTGGTACTCTTCTTTGGTGTTAAGTTCAATTACGCAGGCCTTACGCATCTTTATTCCTTTCAAAAAAAATTAAGAAATTGACGGCTATACCTAACGCTTTATAAAAAAGAAGTCAATCTTTTTGGTAAAAAGGGCTTAAAATTTTCGGAATAGCTCAAAGTTTGTTATAATTTATATAAAGCTCTGTCGGGAAATTTATAACTTCTTTTAAAATAATAGGATAAGGTTTTTTTAGTACCGATTTATTAAAGAATTATTGGGGTGAGGACAAAGTGACAGAAAAAAAGAGGCTTGCGAAACCAAGCGAAATGTTTCGTTTTCTATTGACTGTTTTCGAAAGTTTTGATATAGTACGGATATGAACAAGCGGAAGATTAATCAGAAAGATATCGCAGAAACACTCAGCCTGTCCGTTGCAACCGTGTCTAAGGCACTGAGTGGTGATTATTCGGATATCAATTCTGAGACGCGGGCGCGTGTAGTGAATATGGCCAGTCAGCTTGGGTATATGCACGGCTCCCGCAGGCAGCAAGCTATCGCCGAGGAAACTGCATCATATTTGGTTGGGGTGTTGATTTTACGCAAAATTCACGAGTGGCAGCATACAACCTATTTTGCCGGAATGAGCGAGAAGTGTGCCAAGCTGAACGTATCGCTCGTTTTGCACTATGTCAGCGAAGAAAGCTGTGCTAATATTCTCAGTCAAGAGCATCAGCCGCCGGCCATGCGTGATGGGGGACTGTCGGGGCTGATCCTTGTCAATCACTGGCCGGAAGAGATTGCCGGCCGTCTGGCCGCCGGGCAGCCTTGTATTTCAATTCAGCAGTCATATCCCAAAGCAAGGATTGATCTGGTCGGTGTGGATGAAATTCAGGGAATTGATGCTCTGGTGGATCATTTGTATGCTCTTGGGCATCGTCGTATCGGCTTCTTTGGCAATAGCCCGCGAGTAGATGCAGCTCGAATTCGTTTCGGTGCCTACATCAGCTCCCTGTGTCGTCTTGGACTGACCTATGACCCTGCCGATACCATTGAATTATCGGCGGCACATTTGGAAGATAAAGAGATTATATTGACTGGCCAAGTCGAATCCGCTATGCGACGAATTCAGCAAGGGGTCCGGGCGTGGATATGTGCCAGCGATTGGGTGGGATATTTGCTTTGCCGAGGACTTATCGATCGGGGCTATAACATCCCGAAAGATGTATCCGTCGTCGGATTCGATGACAGTGAAGACAACACGCTCGGATGCCCCAAGCTGACCAGTATTTCTATTCCGGCCCAGAAAATCGGGGCCGAAGCACTGCGGCGTTTGATCAGCCGTGTACGTCATCCGTCCAGCCCTGTGCTGCGTGTGATGTTGCCGTGCAAACTGTTCGAAGCACAGACGACTGCGCCGCCTCCAAGAATTATTAATGTCTGAATGAAAAAAAGCTTGGCACATCACTGGTACAGGTCAGTGATGTGTTTGTATTATATTCTCATTAAGCGTTCTTGTTTTATTGTCTTGGCGAAAAATGCTGTTATTCGTCAGCGGACTGCCGGAAGGACAATCATAATAAGTAAAGATATTCAAACAATATCAAAAGCATACTAAAAAACAGGAAAAAGTGATGAAGAAGGCGAACGATCAGAAGAAGAGTCAACCGCAAAGGGGTTTCGTTAAACTTTGGGCAATCATCGCGATTGGGGTAATAGCGGTTGGATTTGTCAGGGGTGCTCAAATTACCGTGGCCGTCAACGGTCAACAGACAACCGTTCAAACCGAAGTGGAGGCTATAGAGGCCGCGGATCAAGCCGGAAAGGTGGAATTCCTTTTAAACGACGATCAAGCCCGTATCATATCTCAGACCGGCCAGCCGGCGGTTCCCTCGCAGGTGATTCAGCTCCTGCTGCCGCCTCATGCCAAACTTGATACGATTATGCCTCACCTTCAGGCGACGTATATTCCGGTTGAAGGAACCTGGTATGTGGCGCCGATGCCGCCGATGGCAACGTGGAACGAGGAGGGGCTGGAAATCATCCACTGGCCGACAGACAGGACGATTGTTGATGGTTATGACATTGATCTTTATGGAACAAATGCTTTTTGGCCCGGCCAGCAGGCACAATTGCTCAATACCGGACGACTCAGCAGCTGGAAACTGGCTGAAGTTGCCGTGCCGTTATTCCAGTACAATCCGGTTACAGGTGAACTTCTGGAGTTGGCTACCGCTACTGTAAGCGTTACCTCCGAAAGGGACACTTCCGAACGTTTCAAGGCCTCCCGTCAGGTCAATCGCCGCCACAATGGAGATCGTGTCAAAAAATTAGCCCTTAATTACAATCAAATTGCTGCCGCATACGACGAGGCCGATGCGGAAACAAGCGATTCGACGTCGCTGCTGGAAATCGCTGCTGCCGGACAAGAAGCACCAGCATCACCCACACTGACCGATACCGGTTATGTCATCATCACGACCAATGCTATCCGAAATGCTTCGACTAAACTGGCACAATTCGTAGCTCACAAGCAAGCTTCCTTTACCGTGACCGTAATTACAGAAGATCAATATGGCGGGGGAACTGGTGATACGGCTGCCAACAATGTCCGTGCCTGGCTTAAGGCCAACTACAATAATACCGCCTATGGAAAAGGCGGAATTCTTTATGTGCTTTTGATTGGTGATCCTCGTACCACTTCTTCAAGTGTTCCGATGAAAATGTGTATCAGCGACCATCCCACCGATTATTATTATGCTGAACTGACGTCGAATTGGGATTCTGATGGAGACGGGATCTACGGTGAAGAGGAAGACACTACTGATAAGTATTTTGAAGTATATGTTGGCCGCATTCCCTATTATGGAACGATCAGTGAGACCGATAGTATTTTGCAGAAAATCATTACTTATGAAATCTCTGCCAATACGGCTTGGCGAAGAAATGTATTGCTGCCGATGGTTCCGCTGGATGACAGTACCCCGTGTTATCAAATCGGCGAACAGATTAAATACAATCTGCTTGAACCAAAGGCGATCAGGTCGACGCGAATTTATGATGAAACCTATGGATTGCTTCCTCCCCCGGAATACCTTCGTGAAAATCGTTATCCGGCCACGGAGTGGAGTCAGGGAGCCTATGGTGTGGTGATCTGGGAAACCCATGGCTGGGACCAGGGAGCTTCGGGGATTATCACTACGAGCGATACATCCAGCCTCAACAACAATTACCCCAGTGCGGTCTGGCAGGGATCTTGTTCGACGGGAAATCCGGAAACAACGACCAATCTCGGCTATTCGATTTTGAAAAATGGCGGCATTGGCACAGTTGCTGCCAGCCGGAGCGGATGGTACTGGGTTGGAGAGTCGAATTTTACGAATTCGTCCAGCCAAGGGGGATTGGGCTACCAGTACGCCAAGCGGCTTGCGGAACGTAAGACGTTGGGGCAGGCGTTGTGGGATACCAAAGAAGCAATGAGCTATTGGCTGAAAAACTATCTTGTGCATAATCTTTACGGCGATCCGTCAGTTGTTATCATGCCTCCTGTCCCGGACTATATTATTACCCCGACACATGGGGTGTATTTTAATACTACATACGGCGGAACCTCCAGCGATAAAACAGCCTATACGCTAAAAAATTCAGGCTCTGCCGCGATGAGTTGGGCTTTGGACTCCGATATTGACTGGATAACGGTAAGCCCGTTACAAGGGACGATTAATGCCGGCGGTTCAGCGACGGTGACGGTACAGCTTAATAATGCAGTAACCGCAATGGCAACAGGAACACATTGTGGTACAATAACCATTTCCAATACGACACTGAACACCGTCGAACAACGTACAGTTGTATTGAATGTATATCCTAAGTCTCTGCGGGGTTATTGGAAACTGGACGAAACCACAGGAACGACCGCATCTGATGCTGCCGGCAACGGTAATGGCACACTCAAGGGCGACAACACCTTCGATATAGGGACAACAGCCGGCCAATTTGGTAAAGCATTAACCTTTGATGGAACAGACGACTATGTCGAAGTGCCTGCCCTGAATCTCTACTCCAACACGGTAACGATTTCAGCGTGGGTCAAACATAACGGCGCTCAGACCGATTGGGCGGGTATTGTTTTCAGTCGGGCAAATTCGTCAATTGCGGGAATCAGTGTGCGCAGTACGGGTGAACTGCGTTATCACTGGAATAACGCGAGCAGCACAAGCGGCTGGTCAACGGGTTTAATTGTTCCTACGGGCAAATGGGTTTTTGTTGCCGTCGTTGTCGAACCGACCAAGGCTACAATGTATATGTACGATGGAACATTGTATTCAAAGTCACAGACTGTCAACCATGCGATTGAAGAGTTCAATGGCATCACACGTATCGGCCACGATCCCGATGGCAGCCGGTATTTTAAGGGGGCCATTGATGACGTAAGAGTTTACAGTGAAGCGCTTAGTGCTGCGAGAATCCATACTCTTATTCAGGGCGGCGTGGCCGAAGGGCCTACTCCGCCTGATGGGGCCTCTGATGTTCTGCTTGTTACAGACCTGAAATGGGCAATGGGAGCAGCCGCGGCCGGCAATGATGTCTATTTCGGAACCAATTACAATGACGTTCTGAATGCTGATATTACGTCCCTTCAGTACAAAGGACGCCAAACAGAAGCTTATTACCAGCCAGGCACTCTAAAGCGGTACACCGACTACTACTGGCGGATTGATCAGGTTGATGCCGCCGGAAACGTTACGCGCGGTACGGTTTGGCATTTTTCTACAGGAAACGGCAGAGGTGGTCTTACACGGCAAGTCTGGACGAACATCAGCGGTGATTATGTAACCAATCTGACTGTTAATGCAAGATATCCGAATAATCCTGATATAACGGGCATTATTACCTCGTTCAATTGCCCGAAAGACTGGGCCGATGCCTACGGTACCCGGGTACGCGGTTTTCTGATTCCGCCGACGACAGGGAACTATACATTTTGGATTGCCAGCGATGATTATTCTGAATTGTGGCTGAGTACGGATAAGAATCCGGCGAATGCCGTCAAAATTGCCTATATCAATGGTTACACCGATTGGCAAGTCTGGACCAAATATGCCTCTCAAAAGTCGGCTACGAAAACCTTGACAGCCGGCCAACCCTATTACATTATGGCCTTGCATAAAGAAGGCGGCGGGGGGGATCATCTGTCCGTGGCATGGAGCGGGCCGGGGATTGCTCAACAGATTATTCCCGGCGATTGCCTGATGCCTTATGCGTCCGATTATGACTGGGGACCCGTCTTTGCAGCCTCTTCGATGGCCGGCCTGGATGCCGTTGAAGGCTATATGTACCAAGGCAGCATTGCCGGTTCGGCCGCAGCGTTTAATGGCGGGGCCGTAACCTATTCCAAGGCGGCCGGTCCTCTGTGGCTGACAGTAGCTCCCGATGGAACCCTCTCCGGAATACCGGGCGACGGCGATACCGGAGACTATACCTTTGCAGTCCGCGCCACCGATACCCAGGGTGCCTTCAGTGATGCCCTCTATGCGATCACAGTCAAGAATACTTTTACAGGCGAAATGGGATTGTCTGATTTTGCCGCCTTAGCCGCTCGTTGGCTGGACAATGGCTGCACGGATTATCCTCCCTGCAGCGGTGCAGATTTAACAGGCGATGGTGCGGTGGATAGAGCCGATATTCTTTCTCTGTCGGGGATGTGGCTGGTTGAGAGGCCCTATGGGGGTTTGGTATCCCGCTGGACATTTGACACAGACGCGACGGATGCCGCATCAAGTCACCACGGAACGCTTAATGGTGGTGCTGAGATTGATGTAACCGATGCAGTTTATGCATTAGGCGGCGGAGCCTTGTCTTTGGATGGAATCGACGATTATGTTGTAATTTCCGGCTATAAAGGCGTGACCGGCACACATAGCCGCACGTGTACGGCGTGGATCAAGACCTCTACGGTGTCTGGAGAAATCCTGACGTGGGGAGATCTATCAAGCGGTGGAAAATGGATTGTACGTGTCAATGAGACAGGCGGGCTGCGAGCCGAGGTTGCTGGCGGCTATATCTATGGAACGACGCCGATCAACGACGGGCACTGGCACCACGTCGCGGTAGTACTGGAAGACGACGGCTCCCCCGATATTTCAAAGGCCCGTTTATATGTCGATGGACAGCAGGACATGATTGCCGGAGTGTCGGGGAAGGCGGTTAATACGTCGGTTTCACAGGATGTCTGGATCGGTGCTTTCTATGCAGGTCCGCGATTTTTCCAAGGTCTTATCGATGATGTCCGGATTTATGATCGGGCATTGAGTGCCCCGGAAGTTGAGGAACTTGCATTGGTGCATCTGCAGCTGCATTTGACGTTTGATCAGACCGGGGGAAGCATAGCTAGCGACCTTACACCTAAAAACCGGCAGGGCCAATTGATTAATGGTCCCGTCTGGCAGGCAGATTCTGGAGCGGTCGGCGGCGCTCTGTCCTTTGATGGTATTGATGATTACGTCCAGATTCCTGGTTTTAAAGGTTTGGCTGGTGTGTCTTCTCGCACATGTGCTGCGTGGATTAAAACCACACAGAAATCTGGTGAAATAGTAACATGGGGAGAGCTGGAAACCGGCGGCAAATGGATCATTCGTGTCAACGAGACAGACAGTCTTCGTACCGAAGTGCAGGGCGGCTATATCTATGGGACTACTTCCATCAACGACGGGAATTGGCATCATATTGTAGTAGTTATGGAAGATGACGGTTCCCCTGATGTCTCAGAAATCCGATTGTATGTCGATGGCAAGCAGGACACTATAGCAGGAGTTTTGCCGCGAGCGATCAATACGCCGGCTGTTGAGGATGTTCGTATAGGTGTCTTTTCTGATATGACCCGTTTTTTCCAGGGTCTCATCGATGATGTACGGATTTATGATTGTGCCTTGAAAAGCTCTGAGATTTTAGAATTAACCCAATAAATGGAAAAGATTATATCAGGGTGTTTTTTTTTGATTAGACACAAACCAAGTAATTCGGGGAAAAGGCCTGCTGTTGGGTGTGTGGGTCGTTTATTAACTCTGCTCGTTGTTCTGACAGGAATCGTTATATCTGTAAATGGATATGCCGCCAAGCATTCTGTGTTATACAGCGGAGGCCCCTTGTATAACAATGCAGCAACACATCGGGATATGATACGGGCCTCGGGTTTTACCACGGTAGTGTTGTGGACCATACATGTATATGGTGATGGCGATCTGGTTTTGAACGATAAAAAAATTATAGACGATGGCGTCTATGTAGGTCGCGCCGCCTGGCCTGAAGAAGTAGCAGCGTTTAAAAAAGGTGAAACGTCGGTAGATCGTGTTGAAATATCAATAGGCTCATGGGGCGTGGCCGACTTTGAAACTATAGAAAGCCTTGTTGCCTCCCAGGGAACCGGCCCGACCAGTATACTCTATAAAAATTTCCTGGCATTACGAAACAGCATTCCTTCCATCGATGCGATCAGCTACGATGATGAAAGCAATTATGATGTCAACTCAACGGTAGTTTTATCGACAATGTTAAGCGATATGGGATTTAAAATATCCCTTTGCCCGTACACAAGATCAACCTTTTGGAGGTCTGTGTATAGTAATGTAAACAGTCAGCGTCCGGGGACGATCGACCGTGTGTATCTCCAGTGTTATGCGGGCGGAGCAAGTAACAATCCCGGAACGTGGAATGGCTATTTTAGCGGTCTATCGGTAACTCCCGGACTGTGGTGTTACCCGAACGGAACAAGCGGTAAACGTACACCCGCTGAAATACAGACACAGATGAGCACATGGTATTCTTCGTATCATATCGCCGGCGGCTTTATATGGTTTCTCGATGATATGTTGTCCAATCAAAGCACCTATCCCGTGGCGTCATATGCCTCTGCTGTCAATAACGCTTTAAGTATAGATCCATACCGAACTGTTGTTGCGTCACTCTATCAGGACTGTGATTATGGCGGTTGGGTAGCTGACTTCGGGATTGGAGCCTATACCGCGGCGGATATCATTGCAGCAGGTGGTCGTGACAATGATGCCTCTTCCGTTAAAGTCGAACCAGGCTGCTACGTCACATTTTTTGCGGATGACAATTTTCAGGGAGCGACTCTTGTTAAGACGGCGGATGATGTTTGTTTTGTCGATGACGGCTGGAATGACCGGATGTCTTCGATGATAATCGATGGAAATCCTGATCCGATTGCACATTGGTCATTCGATGAAGCGGGCGGATTCACCGCCTATGATATCTCTGTAAATAATCATAACGGGACGTTGGTGAACATGACGGCTGACAGTTGGGTGTCAGGAAAGCAATGCACGGCCATATCCCTTGACGGAATTGATGATTATGTTCAGATATCCGGTTTCAAGGGGGTGCTTCGGCGAGCGGCCAGAAGCTGTACTGCATGGATTAAAACCACACAGAAATCTGGTGAAATAGTAACATGGGGAGAGCTGGAAACCGGCGGCAAATGGATCATTCGTGTCAACGAGACAGACAGTCTTCGTACCGAAGTGCAGGGCGGCTATATCTATGGGACTACTTCCATCAACGACGGGAATTGGCATCATATTGTAGTAGTTATGGAAGATGACGGTTCCCCTGATGTCTCAGAAATCCGATTGTATGTCGATGGCAAGCAGGACACTATAGCAGGAGTTTTGCCGCGAGCGATCAATACGCCGGCTGTTGAGGATGTTCGTATAGGTGTCTTTTCTGATATGACCCGTTTTTTCCAGGGTCTCATCGATGATGTGCGAATCTACAATCGTGCCTTGGAGAGTTCAGAGATTAAAACACTTTATAAAGAACAGGCATTGAGAGGGGATATAGAACCCGATGGGGATATCGACCTGTATGACTTTGCGGTCTTGGCGGGCTTCTGGCAAAATCCAGACGGATGCAGCGGAGACTTAACCTGTGATTGCACGGTAGATATAAATGATTTCCTGGTATTGAGTGAGCAGTGGCTCAGTCAATTACCGGCAGAATAAAAACTCAATCGGCCTTGGGTATTCTGCATTTAGGAAAATTAAAAAATGACAACCCTCCTTCATGAAACAAGCCGGGAGTATTATTTACTGACCGGCTTGTTTATTTTTACATCGCAAATCGTCGTCTTGTTTGGAAAATACCGCAGTCTATTCTGCTAAAAAGGCTTTCCTGCAGAATTAGAAAGCAAATTATCGTTTTGCCAGCAGATCTCTGATTTCAGTCAGCAGAACTTCCTGTTTGGGCGGTGCCGGAGGGGCGGCCGGTGTAGCGGCTTCTTTCTTGTGAGCCATATTGATGGCTTTTATCAGCATAAAGACAGCAAACGCCACGATCAGAAAACTGACGACATTATCAAGAAATTGCCCATAACGAAGCATTACAGCGGGGACTTCTTTGCCTGCCGCATCAACACCGGCTTCCTTGAGTTCGATGGCCAATTTTGAAAAATCCATCTTGCCCAGCAGCAGACCCAGCGGCGGCATCAACACATCACTGACCAGCGATGACACAATCTTGCCGAAGGCGCCGCCAATGATAATACCAACGGCCATATCCAGAACGTTTCCTCGCATTGCAAATGTTTTAAATTCTTGAATAAGACTCATGATATTTTCTCCTTTATTGGAAGTGAAAAAAAAGGGGACAGGTCTGTTACCTGCCCCCGTTCAAGCTTACTTGAATCCTTCTACACGATTCGAAGTGTATTTTTCAATGGCTTTGTCCAAATCAACATCATTGATATTAGCAAGCGTACACAGCCATGCCAGTACATCGGCAAACTCCTCTTCTTTGTTGGCTGCATCGTTGCCTGCCAGTGCCGTCGCCAACTCGCCGACCTCTTCGATCAGCCACATAAATGTTGCAGGTGTACCCCGTTGACGATCACGCTGACCGTAACGTTTATTGATCAATTCTTGAAACGCACGGATATCCATATCGCTGTCTGTTTCTTGCAGGACTATTCGCCCAGCATGGTGGACAGTTTGGCCCGGCCGTAAATCTCACGCACCTCTTCAGTTGCTTTGCGGCACGTTTGTTCCATTTTCTGGCTGAAGGGAGCATTGCTGGTCAGTTCGGCCAGATGAAGATGACTCATCAGCGGACCGTCAACCGCCTCAATAATCTCAAGAAGGGTGATACTATCGGAGGCCCGAGCAAGGAAAAAGCCGCCGCGAGGGCCGCGTTTGCTGCGTAAAACGTTGGCTCGAACCAGTTGCTGCAGAATCTTAAGCAGATACTCCAGCGGAATATTGTATTCTTTGGAAATCCGTGCGGCCAAGACGGCACCATCCTTGTAGTTCTGGGCAATATACCCAACCGCGACCAATGCGTACCCCGTGGATCGGCTGATTTTCATGATTTGAGTCTCCTAAAATATGGTTATGTGGTTAATTAGGTTTAGTGTTCGCTCTTTGGCTGGGGCGAATCACAATTTAACGATTAGTTTTATGTACCGATGTACCTCTCCTGTCCCATACACTCCTATTTGGTACACATACTTAATCTCTATACACGAATTATCAGCAATTGTTCAGGAGTTGCAAGGGAATTTTTGTCTCAATAATCAAAAAAAGAACAATTTCTTGTCCAAAATTGTTATAAATATATGATTTCGCTGGAATTAGTGAATTACCAAAAAACCCTATAAAAATGCGTAAAATCGGTTAAAATCATATTTTTATTTGTATTCAAAATCTTGGAAAATGCTTTTTACGAGGTCAGAGTCTGTATGACACAAAACACCGATAGTCAGATAAAGCCAAACGCATTAAGTAATATAAGACAAAAAAAGGCGTTTATCTGTGACATGGATGGCGTTATTTATCGCGGCAAAGAAGTGTTGCCGGGAGCCAAGCTATTTATGGATTGGCTGAATCGTAATGCAAAACGCTATCTGTTTTTGACCAACAGTTCCGAACGTACGCCGCGGCAATTGTCCGAGAGGCTGGCAGGAATGGGCATTGAAGTCGAGCCTGAACATTTTATGACCAGCGCAATTGCGACGGCCATTTTTCTGCAGTCGCAGCTTCCCGGTGCCCGGGTGTTTGCAATCGGTGAACACGGGCTGAATCAAGCCCTGACGGAGGCGGGTTATACATTGACCGAAAACAATCCCGATTATGTAATCTTGGGTGAAACCGAGAATTACAACTATGAGAAAATTGAGAAGGCGATCCACTGTGTCCTGGCCGGCGCACGATTGATCGGCACCAATCCTGATCTGACCGGACCGAGCGAAAAAGGAATTGTTCCTGCTTGCCGGGCACTGATTGCGCCGATAGAGCTTTCCACAGGAAGGCATCCTTATTACATCGGCAAGCCGAATCCCCTGATTATGCGGCATTCACTCAAACGGCTGGGATGTCGACGGGAGGAGGCGGTCATCATCGGCGACCGCATGGATACCGACATCATCGCAGGCATCGAGTCCGAAATTCAGACGGTGCTGGTGCTCAGCGGCATCACAAGCAGAGAAGACCTTGAACGCTTCGCTTATCGCCCGGGGATCATCCTCGACCACGTCGGCCAGATTGCAGAATAGTCGGCATTTACTGCTTTTCCTTAATTTAGGATTTTAATGCCTTTCTATTTTATAGGAAGCCACGTGCATACTCTTTTACCTTGCCAACTGTTTGCTGAAGCATAGTCCACCATATGGATGGGACCGTTATCGGTCTGCACACTGAATTGCATTCTGTGGCCTTCCCATATTGGCGGCTCAGAAGCAGCGTGTGCATACCCATCACGTGAGATAATTGAGACCGGCTGATTATAATTTTCATCTATGTTTTCATCTCTTGTCAGCACAATCGGTCCTCGGACAAGCGCCTTAAAATGATCTCCGGCCCGGTTGCTGCCGCGGGGGGCATCGATAATTCTGCACCGCATATCCAGCATCAGCTCAATGTGATCGTCTTTTTTCCATTCACGACGGATTTGGGCATACGTGCCGGGTTCTGCTTTAACCGGCTCTCCGTTGACATTCAATGTGGTGGTTTTGCTCCATGCAGGAATCCGCAGGCCGAGTGTGAATTCTTTCTGCACTTCAGGTGAAACGGTAATGGAGATGTCGCCTGATTTCGGATAGTCCGTCTTAATGTCCAGTGTTACAGAGCTGCTCGGTGAAATCGGGACGGTTGCTTTACCCTGGTTGTATAGGTTGATCACAGGGCCGGCTTTTGAATTCATGACCGCAATATAAGGCAGATAGGCCAGCCCCATCGGGCCGTTAAGATTGCAGCAGGTGACATAGGTTCCATCGACCGTCCCTCCCCAACCCTGCGGATTGGTTTTCACTCCATTAAGCAAGTTCACATAACTAAAACCATCGCCCTCGGGTTTCATAGCCCCCAGCAATCCGTTGTAGGCATATTGCTCAATCATATCAACAGTTGACGGGTTGCCTGTTAAACGAAGGATTTGACTGCACAGCTTTATCCAGGTAACACCGACGCAGGTCTCCATCATTCGCTGGATGTCCGGATTGGTTTGTTCCAGGGCCGTATTATCCCACGCTTCACCCGCCACGGCCGGATGATAGGGCTGATCGCCTCCGCCGTTGCCGATGAGAGTGATTTCATTTTCAACGATTCCATGATACAGGTTCAGGACAGCCTGCTTCCATTTGTCTTCCCCTGTGACCCGATAGAATTCGACTAAGCCTTCAAACAAGGACATCATCTCGTAGGCCTTCGGATATACGCCTCCGTTATCTTTGGGTAATACACCTTTGTAGGCATTTTCGATGATATTGTGTCCTTTGGCGCCGCCTTCCTGAACGATATAGTCGGCAAATTCGAGATATTCTTTTTTTCTCGTGAGATTGTATAACCTCATCATTGGCTCAAGCAGCGTACTGGATTCGATGTGATTGGGACTCCATCCGAGGTCAACAATCCTTGTTTTGGGAGGGTATCCGATCAGTGAAACAATACAATCGGCTTGGTCGATCATTGATTGAAGCACTTTCGGATCTTGACTGACATGCGTATAGTATCCATGCAATGCCAATAAAACATACTTTCTTTCCCACAAATCCCCGCCGGGGCCGTCCGGCTGATCCTGGATTGCTGAACAACTGATGCTGCCGTTTTCGCGTTGGGTTGTTAATAGATCCTCCACCGTGGAATCCAGGATTTTTTTTAGTTCAGGATCCTGTGTGTATCGATAAAACAGGCACCCCGAGCGTACCGCCTTACCCCACATCTCGCCCTGAGCAAAAAAGGATCGTCCGCTTCTGAATTTTTCCACGAGGGATTTATAGGGCAGAACCCCTTTGTTCCAGTGCGTGATCGAATTTTGGATGTCATTTTCAAAAAAACCATCAAACCGGATAGAGTTGGCTGGCAAAAAAACAAAAACATCTTCGATACGGGCAAACATACTATTAATAAAAAAAAGAAAAATAACCATGTACACATATATGCCGGATGCAATTCTCATGGATTTTGCCCTTTACTTTAAAAAAACAACGATGTATTCCCGGTTTTAAAAAACGGTAATTCTGCTATGTCTTACTTATATTTTCTGTATCCGGGTCTTCTTTGTCTTTCTCAACAGGCTTTTTTTTCAGCTGTTCAGTGAAAAATCGCAGAACGGGTTTAATAGCCGCTATATTGTCGCGAAAACCGTGCCCTTCACCTTCCAGCACAATCAATTCGGAAGATACCCCGGCAGCGGTGAGTTTATCGTGCAGAAGACGGCTCTGCTGGATAGGCACAAGCGGATCTTTGTCACCATGCATGATCAAAAACGGCGGGGCGTGTTTGGAGACATGCGAAGCGGGACTGGCCAAGCGAGCCATATCCTGATTCTCGGAAATTTTTCCCCCGAGGACGTGCAATTCCGGATCTTCTCCCTTAGCAAACTGCCGCCTGCCGATCGGCATCGTGAAAAAGTCTGAAGGGCCGAACCAGTCGCACACCGCCTGCACCGCGCTGGACACGTCAGTATGTTCGCCCAGTGATCCGTCCGCCTCTTTGATCCCGGCACTGGTGCCCAGCAGTGCCGCAAGATGACCGCCCGCCGAAGCACCCCAAACACCGATGGCATTGGGATCTATGCCATACTCGTCGGCATTGGCCCTCAGGTAACGAATCGCCGCCTTGCAGTCGTGAAATTGAGCGGGAAAGATGGCTTCCGGAACCAGACGATAGCCGATGCTGGCGGCGGCAAAGCCATGCCGGGTCAGGAAAAGCGACGAGCACGGTTGTTTGCTGCCGGCGCTCCAGGCGCCGCCATGAATCCACACGACCAGCGGTATAGGTTTTTCCGCATTCTTGGGAATATACAAGTCCAGCACCAGTTTGCGTTCGCCGACAGCGGCATAAACAAGGTCATTGTAAGCGGTGACATTTTCGAGAACGGCATTTTGCACTGGCCTGCGTGTTTGCGGCAGCGACTTTTGTTCTTCTGCGCAGAGAATTCCGGAGATAGTCAAAATGCAGCACAGGACATAACACCATTTTAGAGGTCGCATTATTTTCTCCTCTCTTTTCTGACTTTTAGTAAATGTCGCTAAACACATCCACTAAACCCCAAATGCATCGCGTAATCTCTCTTATGCAGCCTCACAGGCTGGATAAGAGATTACCCGGCATTCAGTTCGGCGTCTTTTTGAAGCACTGCGTCGGTCTGGGCCTTGCGAAAATCAGTCAGTTTTTGGGCAAGCGCCGCATCGCCCAAAGCCAGAATCTGAACCGCGAAAACCGCGGCGTTTTTGGCGCCCGCCTTACCGATGGCCATTGAGGCAACCGGCATTCCCGGAGGCATCTGCACCGTACTGAGCAGGGCGTCCAGCCCGCACGGGCCTTCTTTGGCCTGCATCGGGACTCCGATGATCGGCAATTGCGAGTGGGCCGCCATCGCCCCGGCCAGATGAGCCGCCATGCCGGCGGCGGCAATAATGACCTTAACCCCGTTTTTGGCGGCATTGGCCCCAAACTCCATCGCGGCCTGGGGGGTGCGGTGGGCCGACAAAATCCGCACTATAGGATCGATGCCGAAGGCCTTAAGTTGGTCAATGCAGCTCTGCATGTCGGGTAAATCGCTGTCAGAACCCATCAAAATCGCGACAGGGGAGCTTTTTGTGCGGGCCGGCATTGTTTTTTCCTTTCAAAAGGGTACAATTTAACAGTATACGGTCTTCTGTTGCGGTACTATACAAAAAGGCAGCCGGAAAAGCAAGACAGTATAGAAAGGATGATTGACGATGATGATTCGTAAACCTGCTGTTGCAGGCCAGTTTTATGGAGCTACGGCCGCGGAATGTCTGGAAGAGATAAAGGACTGTTTACCGACGCAGCCGATCCCGGGTGAACTGCCGGCTCCCATTGTCGCCGCCATCGTGCCCCACGCCGGCTGGGTGTTCAGCGGCGATTTGGCGGCCCTGGCATTTGAGGCCATCCGGCAGACCAACCCAAAGGTGGATACCTTTGTGGTCTTTGGAGCGGCCCATCGGTATTTCAACGGCGGGGCGGTCGTTTATGACAGGGGGGCATGGGAGACGCCGCTGGGACAGATACAGGTCGATGAGCCGCTCGCGGCGGAAATCGTTGATCTGGGGGCACACGCCGATCCGTCGGCCCATCGCGGCGAGCACAGTATTGAAGTCCAGATTCCGTTTATCCAGCATCTGTTTCCGGACGCTAAGATTGTTCCGATCATCGTGCCGGTGTCGGGGTTTGAGTATCACTTCGGCACGCGCGTCGGGCAGTTGCTCTCCCACAAGCTGGATAAAACGGTGGTGTGTATCGCCTCGACCGATCTGACGCATTACGGCCCGCGGTATGGATTTTGTCCGGAAGGGGTCGGCCCGGCGGCGATCAAGTGGGCGCGCGAAGTCAACGATATGGAATTTATCAATCTGGCCCTGCGGATGGAAGCCGAGGCGATTGTCAATGAGGCCATGAACAAGGGCAACGCCTGCGGGCCGGCGGCGGTCGCGACGGTGGTTGCCGCGGCCAAGGCAATGGGACGCATTCACGGCGTGCTGCTGGGGCACACGACCAGCAGCGACGTCATAGAGCGACGCTTCAACCAGACCAGCGAAGAATCCGTCGGCTACGCGGCCATTGTCTATTGAACCCTCCCGAATGGATGCAAAATCGGGTTTGAAAGTCTATGCTATTGGCTTTTATTTGGCTTTGTTTTTTGGCCTGCCATCGGCCTAAATATCGTGTAAGATATTATAATATAACGACATAGGGATTTTCTGTTTTTGAAAATTGGCTTTGTTTGTTTATTTTTTAGGTTTTACTGCTTAATCGCTATGCTTTTCTTTGCGTGCGATTTTCTCCTTCCACAAGGGCGTATTATATTCGAAAGTCATGAAAAACGCAAACAGGAAAAGAAGGCAGGAGACAGAACCCAGAAGGTGGGTTTTGTGCTTGCGAGGGCGGGGTGGTAAAATCGGGATATGTTTAGGACGAAAGGATTTTCTATTTCTTATTGCCGAGGGGTTCTTTAGCATGTACAATACAAGGGAAGTTTGTAGCGGCTTATCGGCTTTAACCTCATATTTTTAAATTAGTTGGCGTAATGAATTGCCAAGAACTTATAATACAATTGGGCTATAAAGACAATCCTGCTTTTCTGCAGGAGGAGCGATTGGCCGAACATCCCGGTTACTCTTTTTTCTTTTCTCAAGCAGAGAAGATGGAAAAAGAGGCGAAATTTCACGGTGTTTATGCTCTCGTTAATAATTTGGAAGGTGGAATTGCGTCTTCAACGATTACGCCTGTTGTGTATGTTTTTGAAGCAGATAATGAAACCATAGCATCACAAATTCACAAAAAGGTCTGGTGTCAAAATACCGTTCCTTATGTCATTGTTACAACGCCGAAGAATGTCCGTTTATATTCAGGTTTTGAATATGACCGCAATAAAAGTGATGAAGAACAGGTTTTGGCTGTTGCAAAAAACGCTAACGAGATATTGGGCAAACTTTCAGCATTTACCGCAACTGCAATTGATTCGGGAAACATCTGGAAAGAACAGGAAATACCGACAGAAAAAAGAGTTGACTGTCACTTACTGACAAATCTTGAAATGCTTTCAAAGATTTTGACAGGCAAAGGTTATGAGTTGTCCCCCGAAGATGCCCATACACTTATAGGCAAGTATATCTATCTAAAGTATTTGAGAGACAGAGGAATTCTTTCAGATAAACGGCTAAAAGATGCTGGTGTCAGCAAAGAACAAGTTTACACCAGGGACGCACAAAAAGATAAATTATATTCTCTTGAAAAATATCTTGATGGCTTCTTAAACGGCTCTGTCTTTCCGCTCCCCAGAAATGGCAATATAGAAACCGAACATGTTCAAAAAGTTGCGGGTGTTTTTAGTGGCGATGACCCTCAAAGTGGTCAACAAGTCTTATTTGATCTATATGATTTTTCATTTGTACCAATAGAAACATTGTCGGTTGTTTACCAACAATTCTTGCATCAACAAGGAGATGGTCGGAGCAAAGGCGCTTATTATACGCCAGTTCATTTGGTCAATTTTATCCTCGACGAGTTAGATGCAAAAAAACCTCTTAACAAAGGCATGAAAGTCTTTGACCCATCTTGTGGTTCTGGAGCTTTTCTTGTTCAATGCTATCGGCGTCTGATAGAGCGTATAGTCAGAAAGGAAGGCACATTAAAACCTTCAGAATTAAGAACGGAGTTGGTTGACCATATCTTCGGATTGGATACCGATGAAGAGGCCTGTAGAGTTGCAGAATTGAGTCTGTCGTTGACATTGCTTGACTACATAGAGCCTAAAGATTTGACAACATACCCGACATTTAAATTGCCCAATTTACACAATAAGAATATTTTTCATTGTGAAGGCGGTTTTTTTGATGAAGATCCAAAGTGGTTGCACTCAATCTCTAAAGATGGTTATCATTGGATTGTGGGAAACCCACCGTGGAAAAATAAATATAACATAGAAAAAATATGTGATCAAAAAGCTCTTGGCTGGATAAATTCAAATAAAGCGCACTATCCTGTTGGCAAACAACAATTGGCAGAAGCATTCGCATGGAAAATATCTATGTTACTGGCAGATGATGGACAATGCGGCCTTCTCATGCCTGCTTTAACATTATTTACGAAGACCGGCAGGAAATTTCGAAGCAAATTCTTTTCTACCGTTGAAACCTGTTGCGTCGTAAACTTTTCAAATTTAAGACACATTCTTTTTGAAGGAGCAGTAAATCCGGCGGCGGCATTCTTTTTTTCCGGCCGAAAAAACTGGGATAAATCTAAACACTATATCACAACTTATGCGCCATTTGCTGTTGAAATGTCCCCACAATTAAACAAAGCAGGAAAATCAAAAAAATGCTGGGCCATCTTTGTAAATTCTTCTGCAATTCATGAAATATCACGAGAGAAAGTAAAAGATGGTTCCTCTTCCCCGTGGAAGATTGCAATGTGGGGCACACACAGAGATAATTCATTCCTTGCAAATATCTTGAAAAGATACCCCAATTTGTTGGCATATACGAATAGGTACAAACTCGATATGCATCAAGGGCCGGAGTTTAGAACTTTGCCAGTTGATACTGATATAAAAATACTCAAAGAATTTTATGAAAACCATGAGTATTGTTCTGAGTATATTGGAAAATACTATATAGATATTGAAAATGTCCCTGAAAATTGCTTTAGCATCCCTGATGCTGCTTGTCATAAATTTAAGGAACATGAAGTATATTTAAGAAAAAGAGGAGGAAAAGCAGGTTTAAAAACGTATTCAAATCCTCATATCTTGATATCTGCGTCAAGAAAATTCGCTGTGTATTCGGATACACCGTTTATGATTCCACCTCGCCAGATAGGTATTGCAGGCAATGACACTAACCTTTTAAAAGCCTTAACACTATACTTCAATTCATCATTTATAAGCTATGAGCAATGGCTCACAAGTGCGGCATGGGGCATTGAAAGAGACCGTCCAAATTTTAATGACCTCAAACAATTGCCCGTTCCATTTTTGAAAATGTCCAGTAAAGAGATTGCAATTTTAGCGGAATTACATGATGAAATAGTTATAGCGGAAATACGAGAACGCCGAAGAAACTCCAAAACCCCTCTATTGGACGTTGCGTCCGATGTGTCATCATCACCATTAAAAACACTACTAAAGAAAATGGATGATACGGTTTACAGATGCTTAGGAATTACCAAAAAACAACAGTGGCTGATTGAAGACCTGCTCAATACTCGCATGAAACTTAACGATGGTAGGATTGCCAAGGAAGCAGTTAGAATGGCAAGTAAAACAGAAATTTCTGAATTTGTGTGCATATTTCAGGAAGAGCTTGACTTTTTTCTGGATCATACCGGAAATAAAAAGGTACACAAGATCAATGCTTATTACACGGATTGCTCTGTGGTACTTGTTGTCGATCATCTAAAACGATCAATTCCGACCAAACCGGAAATCATTGAAGTTGGCGATAACAATAAACTGTTTCTCGGACTGCAAAGCAAGTTGACGTATAGAAGAAGCCAGTGGATGTATTTTACACGGTGTTTACAGATTTACGAAGACAGAAGGACATATATATTCAAGCCTCGCCAGAGATTATACTGGCTGAAGAGCCAAGCCCTTGCCGAGGCAGATGAATTTATTGAGGGAAAACTTGGAGCTGAGTAAAAATTAATGGCAATTTCCAGACAAAAGACTTCTAAAGCCAATTCAAGTGACAATTCAGAATACCGAATTGCATTTTACTCTAATTCATTACTTTTGTTAGCCTGTGGACATCAAAGGCTTTTGGCTGAAGGCCATGAATTTTCAAATTCAGAAGAACCTGACATCACCGGGGAGATTGTTAGATGTACAAGGGAATATATTGATGATGCAATTTCTCCCGACTGGGTATCGTTTTATGAAGTATATGATGAATCTCCTGAAAACACCGGTGACAAAAAAGGCAAAAGCAGGAAAAAAGTTGATGTGGTATGCACCCTAACACAAAGAAGACCCCATCTTAGAATGAAGTTTGAGGCTAAAAGGCTTAATAGTAAATCACATCCAGCCGGAATTTATCTGGGAAAAGAGGGCTTGCTGGAATTTTTAACAGGGAGCTATGCCCCAGAATCTGATGCGGCTGGAATGCTGGGATACGTTCAATCTGATGATTGTGATTATTGGGCAAAACAAATATCCAAGAAATTACGGGAAAGTGATATTCAATTACAACAATCTGGTTTTGAAGGAATTGATAACAGCTATACATCTGTACATAATAGACCAACGATTAAAAAAGAAATTACGATATATCATTTTCTGCTTGATTTTACTTTTGTAAGAAACAATTAAGAGCAAAAATCAAAATTATAGATGTCTATGGTGATAGCTTTCTCCGGGTCTTTAATCGCGTCCCGAAAGCGTCAAAATCACAGTGGCAATTCGGGCGGGGCGTTGCTATAATACGGGCCGTGTTT
>CAZYQN010000015.1:0-65962 GCA_964649955.1 uncultured Pirellulales bacterium | reverse complement strand
AGTAAACATTTCAAACACAGAAGCCGGGTGCAAAAACATCCGGCTTTTTTTATGTATTCAAGTATGCATGGTTTTATATGACTCAAATGATTTGACAATGAGCCGAATATGGCCAGGCAAATGAGACCTCACCCGAAATACCTGATAATATAGAGGCTATCGAGGCTGTCACAATGATCGGAAAAGAGACGAGCTTAAAAGAACGTTGATAACTTTTGAAAAAAGACTATACTATGCTCTAAAATCACTTGTGTGTTTTTTAATCGGGGATACCGTTTTAATTGCATGAAAGGACAGATTTATGCGACAGACTTTATTTGTCTTTATCTCAACGTATGTAGTCACTCTGGCCTGGTCTGGGTTGGCGGCGGAGCCTGCATCACCCCGGGCCGCCCGCAGTGTACATTTGTGGTATACGGCCCCTGTCGGAATGACTTATTATAATGAAGTAACCGTCGAACAGTCTGTACCGGGCAGTTATTTTTGTGTATGCGGCTTTAAAAACGGTTATTTCGGGATTCAGGAGCTTTCGCCAAGCCGGAAGGTCGTGCTGTTTTCGGTGTGGGATCCGGGCGATCAGAATAATCCGGACAGTGTTCCGGAAGAGCGTCGCGTTAAAGTGCTTTATGGCGGTGAAAACGTGGCAATCAGCCGTTTTGGTAACGAGGGAACCGGCGGTAAAAGTATGTTTGACTATGACTGGAAAATAGGTCAGCGGATTCGATGTCTGGTCAAAGCAACTATTGAGGGCAATAGAACAACATATGCTGCCTTCTTTTGGCTGCCGGAGACGGAAGAATGGAAGCATCTGGCGACATTTGAGACCATCACCGGCGGGGAGCCGCTGAGCGGCTACTACTCCTTTGTGGAAGATTTCCGCCGTAACGGGGTCAGTGCCGGTCAGATACGGCGTGCCCGTTTTGGCAATGGATGGGTTCAGTCCATCGATGGTCAATGGATCGCCCTGGGTAAGGCAACATTTACCGCCGATAATAATCCGGCGATGCATATCAATTCCGGAACGGCTGAGGGCGGATTTTTCCTTCAGACGGGCGGCCAGACTCAGAATGAGACGGCTTTGCATACGAAACTGACTTGTCCAACCGAGTCCTTCGTGCGGCCGGAGGACCCGCAATGGCAATTGAGCTGGTCGGATGAATTTGAAGGTACGGGTCTTGCAGATTCCAAAAAATGGGACTACGAAGAGGGTTTTGTCCGCAACAAGGAAAGCCAGTATTATACGCGTGCCCGATTGGAGAATGCCCGACAAGAGGACGGCTGTCTGATCATCGAATCGCATAAAGAAGATTATAACAACGGGCACTATACCTCCGCCAGCGTTATCACCTCGGGCAAGCAGTCATTTTTGTACGGGCGTATAGAAGTACGCGCACAATTGCCAACGGGCAAAGGAA
This sequence comes from uncultured Pirellulales bacterium, assembly GCA_964649955.1. Classification (GTDB taxonomy): domain Bacteria; phylum Planctomycetota; class Phycisphaerae; order Sedimentisphaerales; family Anaerohalosphaeraceae; genus T3Sed10-213. The sequence goes on along the minus strand of CAZYQN010000015.1, from coordinate 64,547 downwards.
CCTGGCCGGCGATTTGGATGCTGGGGGATTCGATTCGTCAGGTCGGCTGGCCAGCGTGCGGAGAAATTGACATCATGGAAAACGTAGGCTATGATCCGTACATTATCCATGCCAACATTCATACTAAATCATATAATCACGTCAAGCAAACCGGCAAAGGATCCAAGATTCGAGCTGAAAAGCCGTGGGACACTTTTCATCTCTATGCACTGGAGTGGTATGAAGACCGTCTCGATTTTTACTTTGATAACCACAAGTATTTTTCATTTCAAAACGAAGGAACCGGCTCCGATGTATGGCCCTATGATAAGCCGCATTATTTAATTCTAAACACTGCTATCGGCGGCGCCTGGGGCGGACAGCAAGGTATCGATGACAGTATCTTCCCGCAAAAGTTTTTGATCGATTATGTTCGGGTATATACACAAAAAAAATAGGTCTGGCCACCCTTATAGAGAGAAACAGCCCTAAACAAGGGATTATTGTCCCTGAATTCGCCGGAGGACTTCTTCGAATCTGTCGAGGTAGTTGCCGGGGCCGGAGCCAACGCTTGGGTCGGGTTTATTCCAAGGCCAGTTGTTATCGTCCCTGAATATCTCCGGATCGCTGCAAAATGAGACGTGGCCGTCGGCGAAGAGAACCGACAATCCCTGCGGAATTGATGCCGTGCCGCGCCCTTTGCGGTGCGGGACAACTTCCCATTCCTGAATGTTGTCAAAGATAATGGGTTTGTATCCGCTTATTTTTTCAAGCTTTCTCTGGCCATATACCCAATAGTTAAACGAGGTCCGGCATAATGCGCTGCCTGCGCCCCGTGTGTCGGCAGGTAATACCGTTCCCCACACATAGTTTCCGCGGTGTGCAGGATTTGAATAATCGGAAGGATTTCCCTGACCAATGTAAAAATCATAATAATAGGGAATTGCATAGTGCCCTGTTGTCATCGGCTGGGCCGGGCAATAAAAAATCTTGGGTGAGTCCACATAACCAAGTTCATAAAAGACGGCCAGATGGAAAGGTTTATATCCCCCGCCGGCCTTTGTTTGATTGGGATGATAGACCATATAGCTGTTAAACGGAGCCGGTAAACTCGTCGGCGGATTGGCTATTGTGGCGGTCGAAATTTCATAATTGGGTACGACCTGCTGGTCATGGTTCTGAGCATAGACATTTACCGCAATGCCTGACTGCCGAGCGTTGTTGGAGCAGGTTACGCGTTTTGCATAGTCTTTGGCTTTGGACAGCGCGGGAACTATTATTGAGAGCAACAATGCGATGATAGCAATAACAACGAGAAGTTCGATGAGTGTAAAGCCATGCTTTGGTTTCATACTTACACCTCACTTGTGAATACATGCCTTTTTAATCCACACCGTGATATATTTTATAACCTTGCCAATTTCAAGTCAAACACAATATTCATAAAATAATACACATATTCATATATGAATATTGAGGTCAAAAAAAAGAACTGTCTTTGTCTCCATAAAAGACAATTATATCCGTAGAGTCCGTCTTCAGCCGAAAGATTCAGCCTATCATCCGGCGCAAGCGGGTACGAATGCCGGCAGGTTTTGCTCCCGGGGGAACGAGAACCTGGATTGCTTCAGGGATGACCTTAATGTCCGCGGGCGGATTGGGGCCGGGGTCGCCATCGATCTGGCCGTAGAGAGGCTCATTGCTCATGGATTCAACACGTATATTCCGAGCCTGGGTATAGACGACGTGCTTGCTTTTCGTATGACGCTTGAAAACGGTTTTAACAGAGTGCCAGATAAGACGGGCCTGGTTGGAGCATTTGAAGATGCAGACATCGAGCAGTCCATCGCCATAGTCGGCGTCTTTGAGGATGCTAAGACCTATGGCATAGCGGCTGATGTTGCCGATGAAGACCATTCCCCGGCCAGAAAATATTTCTTTCCCATCGGCTTCGACGCGCACCGGCGGAAAGTTGTATTGCCAGAATGTACGCCAGATGGGCCAGAAGTAATCCAGATGGTTGATATGGCCGGTGCGAAAAGCGTGCATACGGTGAATAACATCGCCGTCAAAGCCGAATCCTGCAATAGAGGTAAAGCATTTTCCGTTAACAATGCCAAGATCGAGCGGATGTTTGCAATTGCCTTCGAAGGCCATGATAAGTTTTTCTACGGTCAGGTCGAAACCCAGTTCGTTGGCCAGCAAGTTTTCGGTACCACTGGGGATGGGTAAGAATAACTTATTTGAGCCTTCCAGGCCGTGAATCACTTCGCGGAGGGTACCGTCTCCTCCGGCGGCGCAGACGAGTGCGCATTGATAATCTACCGCAGCTTGTGTAGCCAATTGGCAGGCGTGGCCCAAGGATTCAGTAAACGTCAGCCGTACGTCAAAGCCACGGTTAACAAGGTAGTGTTTAAAATCGCTGACCAGCCGTTTATCGCTGCTGGCGCCTGACTTGGGATTAATTATGTATTGAATGTATCCGTCTTGAGGATTCATAGTCGTGTTCCCTTAGGGTGAGTGGCTATAGTTTTGACGGTGAATCATCATCGCGGCATAGCCTTCGGTGATGTGCGGGCGATCGGCCAGTTTTAACCGTGTCAGCACATTATTAATCGCAGCATTATCAGGGCCTTCCACTTCAACAAAACAACCCAGCGGGGGAACGGTATCCAGACAGACCTGACAGTTCTGCCATTCCCAAAGGCAACGTTTTTTGGCAACGGTCAAACCACTGCAATAGCCCAAGCCTTCGAGAATATGAACCATTGCCTCGGCATCGTTGACGGCGGTTTCGTATTCAGGCCGTGTTTTGTAGGGACCTGGCTGGCGCGGTCCTTTGAAGGTCAGAATCGAGACTGTTTTGCCGTCAACCGTTTCAGTGCGAAGACGAAGGCCGCAGCCGCTTTTGGCCAGTCTGCCGGCCGCATCGAAAAAATAAGCGTCGCTTTGAACCTGTTCGGCTACAAAGTGCGCCCCCAGTCTGTCGAGATGCTGTGCAATCGACTCAAGGCTTTCGACTTTTATTTTGGCTTCGATTTCAAGCGTCATTTTATACTTGGGCGAAATAAACGACGTAATTTTTGCCATAGTGCTTGGCGCACTTCGGACAGGTCGTGTAATACATCAGATGCCGTTTGATCTGCTTGCCTTTTCCGGAGACCCACTCCTGCATCTGCTTGCACCAGCATTGAGTCGCCTTGTAAGGCCCCTCAAACACCTTTGTCAAGTACGTTCCGCTCAAACTCACGTTTTCGGCTTCTGATACCGGTTTTGCGACCTCAATGTACAGATCCATACTCCACTTGGATGTATGATCCGACAAACATACCGGCGGCTGCGGCGTATAAGCGTCCGCCTTGTCAATCTTTTCCGCCAGACGCATCATAATCTTGCCGAAGTTTAGCGGCACATAAAACACGCATCGCACCTTGTCTTTGATGAATAATTTATTGTCCCAGTGAACTTCTTTCTCGTCCCAGGGTTCGGGATTGAACCGGGGACAACAGCCTGTTTCCGATGGATAAGGATTTCTCATTTTCGTTTCTCCCTTAGACCACAATATTGACCAATCGTGATTTGATGACAATGATCTTTTTGGGTGTTTTGCCGTCCAGGGCAGCCTGCACTTTTTCGGAGGCGAGGGCCTTTTGCTGAATCGTCGCCTCGTCGGCGTCGGCCGCTACGACAATCTTATCCTTGATCTTGCCGAGTACCTGCACGGCCAGTTCGATTTCCTTTTCCTTACAGAGTTCGGCGTCAAACGCCGGCCACGGGGTATAGGCCAGCGTATCGGAATGCCCCAGACGCTGCCAAAGTTCCTCGGCCATATGCGGAGCAAACGGCGCCAAAAGCAGCACAAACGTCTCAATGATGCTGCGGGGGCGGACATCCAAACGACTTACGTGGTTGATAAAAATCATCATCTGACTGATAGCGGTGTTGAAGGCAAAACCTTCGATGTCGCCACCGACTTTTTTGATGGTCTGATGCAGGATTCGCAGGGTTTCGTCATCTGCGGGGGCATTCCGGACGGCAGAACAGAGTTCACCTGTGTCAGTATCGATGATGGTACGCCAGACTTTATTGAGAAAGCGGTGGACACCTTCGACGCCCTGCATGCTCCAGGGCTTGGTGGCTTCCAGCGGCCCCATAAACATCTCGTACAGCCGCATTGAGTCGGCGCCGTATTGTTCGATGACCGCATCGGGATTGATGACGTTGCCTCGGGACTTGCTCATCTTCTGGTTGTCTTCGCCGAGAATCATCCCCTGATTGACCAGCTTCTTGAACGGTTCAGGCGAGGACGCATAGCCCAGGTCGAACAGCAGTTTGTGCCAGAATCGTGAATAGAGTAAATGCAGCACGGCGTGCTCGGCCCCTCCGATGTACAAATCAACCGGCAGCCAATACTTTTCTTTTTCGGGATCGAACGCGGCCTTGTCATTTTTCGGGTCGGTGTAGCGCAGATAGTACCAGCAGCTTCCGGCCCACTGGGGCATCGTGTTGGTCTCCCGGCGGGCCTTTGTGCCGTCGGGCAGGGTAACGCTGACCCAGTCTTTGGCTTTGGCCAGCGGCGGCTCACCCGTGCCAGTAGGTTTGTAGTCAACAACTTCGGGCAGGCTCAGGGGGAGTTGGCTTTCGTCGAGAGCAACAATACGGCCGTCCTCAGAATGCATAATCGGGAACGGTTCGCCCCAATATCGCTGACGGCTGAACAGCCAGTCGCGGAGTTTGTAGTTGACGGCCTTCTTGCCCAGGCCTTTTTCTTCCAGCCATGCGGTAATTTTCTCTTTGAATTGCGGCGTACTGAGTCCGTTGAATGGGCCGGAGTTGATGGCTGAGCCATCACCGGTGAAGCAGAGCTGCCCTGCCGCTGCCTGTTTGGCTAATTCAGAATCACCCGGCAAGACCACCTGGATAATCGGGAGATTGAATTTTTTGGCGAATTCAAAGTCCCGGTCATCGTGGGCGGGGACGGACATAATCGCGCCAGTGCCATAGCTGATGAGGACATAGTCGCTAATCCAGATGGGGATTTTGTTTCCGTTGACTGGATTGACGGCATACGCACCAGTGAACTGGCCGGTCTTATCTTTGGACAAGTCCGTGCGGTCCAGGTCGCTCTTGCGGGCGGCCTCCTGGCGGTAGGCCTTGATCGCCTCTTTGTATTCAGAGGTTGTAATTTCATCGACCAGCTTGTGTTCGGGGGCCATGACCATATAGGTTGCGCCAAAGAGTGTATCCGGCCGAGTGGTGAAGACGCGGATGGTCCTGTCGTGGTCGGCGACCTTGAAATCGACTTCGGCGCCGATGCTTTTGCCGATCCAGTCCTGCTGGAGTTTTTTGATAGACTCGGTCCAGTCCAGCTCATCGAGGCCGTCGAGCAACCGTTCTGCGAATTTGGTAATGCGGAGCATCCACTGACGCATCGGTTTACGGATAACGGGGTGGCCGCCGCGTTCGCTGACACCGCCCTGTACTTCTTCATTGGCCAATACCGTGCCGAGAGCCGGACACCAGTTGACGGGGGCGTGGGATTCATAGGCCAAGCGCCGGCTGTCGATGTACTGCCGCACGGCGGTATCGCCCTGTGCCCTTATATCGGCGGGGATGGGCAGTTCGGTAATCGGGCGTGCCTTCTGCCGAGCGTCGTCGAACCAGCTATTATAGAACTTCAGGAATATCCACTGCGTCCATTTATAATAGTTGATGTCGGTGGTGTCGACCTGACGGTCCCAGTCGTAGGAGAAACCCAGCGACTGTATCTGGCGTCGCATGTTGTCGATGTTTTTCTGGGTGGTGACGGCGGGGTGGGTGCCGGTCTGGACGGCGTACTGCTCGGCGGGCAGGCCGAAGGCATCCCAGCCGATAGGATGAAGGACATTGAAACCCCGCATCCGTTTGTAACGGGCGACGATGTCGCTGGCGGTGTAGCCTTCGGGATGGCCGACGTGGAGACCGGCACCCGACGGATAGGGAAACATATCCAGTACGTAATATTTAGGTTTTCCCGCAACAGCCGGGTCATAGCCATCAGGTGCTCGAAAGGTTTTATTCGTTTGCCAGAAATTCTGCCATTTCTTTTCAATACGGCCAAAATCGTATTGTCCGTCCTGCATCGACTGCCTCGCTCGTCTGATCGTTAAGTTGTTAAAATCCTTATTGTTATGGGTTTAAGAGGTTTATTATACCCAAACAAAAAAAAAGGGCAAGAGGCAAAGGGGGGAAAAGGAAATATGGGAAATCGACCGGGCAGATTGGAATGTCAGCCCTAAAAAAGATTTTAGTAAAAAAACAAAATCTGCCGATTCAACTCAAGGCAGAAAGACGCGGGGCACAATTTATACCGATAAAATCCCGGTTTAAAGCCTGATTCGGGGAAAATTATATTGACTTTCAAGATACTTTCTGTTAAATTTTTATCTACAATCCAAAGGAGAGTTCGGTGTTGAAGAGATGTTTTTCGGAACTAATTCGGGGGACTATACACTTTGCGTGTGGGGGGATATTGTGCATCCTGTGCGGGCACACATTCGGACTGGATGAATCCGCAGGTCCTGCAGGCATCAATGCCCAGATCGTTCACGAGCAAAACATCACCGGAAAAGGAATTCATATCGCCTTGATATCCTCCGGGAATGTCCTTGCCACCCATGAAGCCTTTTTACTATCCGGCGGAGGAGGCTCTGTCACGAATTACGACTTCAGTGATAAGGGCTTATTACCCAACTCACACGATACCCAAGTGGCGGGAATTATTGTATCCCAAGGCTCGGCCCAACACCCTGATTGTCTGGGAATCGCTCCAGACAGCCGCATTCACAGTGCCCGCATCTCCGACGGAGCACTGTCCGCAACCGTTTTGGACCGGGCATTGGAGCAACTGATCGCCAATCAGGGATGCAAAATCGTGGTTACCGGCGTTCAACTTGCCAGCAGTTCGTCTACTCCCAACGGTTCTTCAACATGGGCTAAAATGTACGATTTTTATGCAGAAGAATACGATGTCATTTTTGCCAATGCATCGGGGAATTCTGAAACCGTTGTTACAGTCTTCGGAGATGGCTATAATGGTCTGACCACCGGAGGACTGGCTCTGGATGCCCAGGGTGAATACCGCATCGTGGGGTCAATTTCCAATCCAGGCCCCACATCAGACGGACGACAAAAACCGGATATTACAGCCCCGGCCCACGAACTGATGGTCCCCAACGCCTCCAGTACTACCGCTTGGTCAAACGCCGGCACCTCCGCCGGTCAGACAAGTTTTGCTGCACCGCATACGGCCGGCGTCGCGGCACTGCTGCTTGAGCGAGCCGGACAGACTACCACCCCGTATGATAATAAAAGTCTGACTATTAAAGCAATAATGATTAATACCGCTAATCCAAATCTCTTTGACAAATCCCGCAATTGGACAAATCCAGGTCAAACTGTATGGCATCCGCATCGGGGATTCGGGCGGCTGGATGCCGGACGAGCCTTGGCGCTGCTCAATGCCGGACGTATCAGAGCCGGTACAACACCCCTGACAATACAGGCAGGCTGGTCCTTTGAGAAACTCAGCTATTATGACCAAGACACCTATCGGATTAAGGCGGATAAGAAACAACGCATGGTTTTGACGCTGACATGGCATCGTAAGCTGATCCGCTATTCAGCCACTGCCTATGCTGAGGAAGTCCCCCGATTCAACCTCTTGCTGCAAGTCAAAGCACCTGATGGCCGAATTCTGTTCACGGAGTCGCTCCTTAAAGACAATGTCCGAAAGGCAGACCTGCTTTTGCCTGCTGATGGGATTTACGAAATTCTTATCCAGAATCAATCCTATCAGAAGAATCGTGAGTACGCCTTGGCCATTGAACTCATTGACCCGCTCGAGGGTGATTTGAACGACGATTATCAGGTCGATGTTTTGGATATTCCTGTATTTAGTGAACGCTGGCTCGGCGGTCAGGCCGGGCCATATTATTCGTCCGCCGAGATTACTACCTATGAGGATTTTGCACTTCTTTCCACAAATTGGCTCAGCTACGATCCCTACTATGCCTGGTATTAACCTCCCGATAAGAACTTTTTAAACCTTCTGACAGCTTATGTTATATTTATATTTTTGCTTTACAGGGGGTGTTTTTTTGACGATAATACTGTAGCATAAAGAGCACCGTCCATTAACTAACTTATTATATAACAAGGATTTATTATGTGTGGAATAGTGGCTTATTTCGGACGGAAAGCAGCCCAGCCGATCCTAATTGAAGGCCTGAAACGACTTGAATATCGCGGTTATGATTCGGCCGGAATTGCCGTTTTACGCAATAATAATTTTGAACTGTATAAGACCAGCGGACGAATTGCCAACCTGGAGAATATTCTGCCTTCCGTGTCTGAGGACGCGGTGTTAGGCATAGGACATACACGATGGGCCACACACGGCCAGCCTAATACCGTTAACGCCCACCCCCATGTGGACTACACCGGGAAAATCGTACTGGTTCACAACGGTATCATTGAAAACTATGCCACGCTAAAAAAATGGCTCATCAAAGAAGGATGTACCTTTAAAAGTGAAACCGATACAGAAGTGGCCGCCAATCTAATCGGCTACTTTTATGACAAAAACCAATCCCGCAGCGGCGAGAACTGCCCTCAGGAATGCAATCGTTTTGAATGGGCAGTTCAGCAGGCACTCAATGAGATTTACGGTACCTATGGATTAGCAATCATGTGTTTGGATTGTCCAAATACATTAATCGGCGTCAAAAAAGGAAGTCCATTAATTCTCGGTGTCGGCAAGAACGAATTTATTATTGCGTCGGACGCTGCCGCCATTATCGAGCATACCAGCCAAGCTGTCTATCTGGCCGACGGTGAAATGGTAACCATCTTCGGAGACAGCTTTTCCACCAAAACCACCGGGAATGAAAAGGTCAATGCCGAGCTGAAAGAGATCGAAATTTCACTCGATCAGATTGAGCTGGAAGGCTTCAATCATTATATGCAAAAAGAAATTGCTGAACAGCCGGCCTCATTGGAGACCTGTCTGAACGGGCGTGTTGACCTTAAAAATGGACGCGTTGTTCTCGGCGGTATTCAGTCTCGTCTGCGCGAACTGGCACGTACCAAACGCATTATCCTGACTGCCTGCGGTACTGCCTGGCATGCGGGTCTTGTGGGCGAGTTTCTGTTCGAACAGCTTGCCCGGATTCCGTCTGAAGTGGAGTATGCCAGCGAATTCCGCTACCGCAATCCAATTCTCGAAGAGGGTACGATCGTTATTGCCATCAGCCAGTCCGGCGAAACCGCCGACACATTAGCCGCGGTGGAACAGGCCAAAGAACGAGGTGCGACGGTATTGGGGGCCGTCAATGTCGTGGGCTCCACAATCGCCCGAATGACTGATGCCGGAGTCTATTTACGTGTCGGGCCGGAAATCGGTGTTGCCAGCACTAAGGCGTTTACCGCTCAAGTGGCAGTTTTATCCATGCTGGCGATTGAGTTAGGACGACGCCGGCACTTGAGCAATGACATCGCTGAAACTCTGCTGAAAGAACTGGTCAGCATCCCCGGAAAAATTAAAACCATCTTAGGCCAGTCCGATATCATTCGTCAAATCGCACAAGCAAACATAGACAAAGACAACTGGCTGTTTTTAGGACGCGGTTTCAATTACCCCGTCGCCCTGGAGGGTGCGTTGAAACTTAAAGAAATCAGCTACATCCATGCCGAGGGCCTGCCTGCGGCGGAAATGAAACACGGGCCTATTGCCCTGATCACCGACGGAATGCCCGCCGTGTTTATCGCAACCCGGTGCTCACAATACGACAAGATCATCGGCAATATTGAAGAAGTCCGTGCTCGCGGAGGCCGGACTATTGTTGTCGCAACGGAAGGAGACGACCAAATCGCGGCCTACGCCGATCATATCATTTATGTGCCGGATACCTGCGATTACTTCCAGCCTATGCTAACGGTTATTCCTCTGCAAATCCTGGCTTATCATGCTGCTGTGCTGCGCGGCCATGATGTCGATAAACCGCGCAATCTGGCTAAAAGCGTCACTGTCGAATAGTACCGTTTATTTTCGAGTCGATAGCGACCGCCGCACGGTATTGTCGGTTTTTGCTTTCGGGATATCCAAATGCCCCTGAAGCACTTTCATTGCTTTTTTAACATCCGCTACTTTCAGTACGCCGGTTGTTCGTCCTCCCCTTGCCCCGGCCGTGCAATAGGCATATGAGATATTGATATGCGATGTAGACAGTTTTTCAGTTACGTCAGCAAAGGCACCGGCTTTATTGGGCAAATTGACACACAACACATCGGTTTCACTAAACTGGAGGTTCAGTGCATTAAGCACTTCCCGTATTTTGTGCGATGTAGAACCCACCAGCCGCATCACACCATGCTCCATCGAATCCATCATAGTCATCGCGACAATATTGACCTTTGCCGCCGCCAGAGCCGTCAGGATTCTGGCCAGTACACCGGGTTTATTTACCATAAAAATCGAGAACTGTGTGTCTAAATGCATGGTCAACCCCTTTCGTTAAAAAAAGATAAGGTTCCTGAAACACACCGTATCCCTTCGGATATCGCCGCATAGCGGACCGAAAAGATTCCCCTCCCAAGCCCCCTAACCTGTTTGTATCGCTGTGATAGCCTGTTCCGTCGTTTCATAAAATGAAAATAACTTATCCAGATTTGTAATGCGAAAGACCCGCGTTAATTGCGGATTAATGCCGGTAATAGTTACCGATCCGCCGCTGTCGCGAAGACGTCGCCAGACTTCCACAAGAAGTCCAAGCATCTGCGAAGAGAAAAACCGCACGCCGGAAAAATCAACAACAAGATATTTCGGATGATGCTCCTGCACCGAATGCCGCAGAAGCTGCGAGACATGCTCGACCTCCGACATTGCGCTGATGGATACGACATCCAATCTTACGACCAGAATATCGCCCTCTGTCCGTATCTCCAATAGCTGCTTATCGCACATCGCCGGAAGGCTCCTGTTGGCTGTGTTTCTTTATATAGATGCTACCACATTGGTGTCCGGATGTCAAGTTAAAACTCCCAATTGAAGCACCGTGGCAACGTTTGCGACCTCAGTCTTTTTTGGCTTTCCAGCAGGCCGCCAAGTGGATTGCCGAGGCATTTTTAGAGTCAAGCGTTTGATTTTCCTGACTGCATCGCGGCTCTGCCAGCGGGCATCGCGGGTGAAAGGGACAACCCGAGGGCGGATTGGAAGGACTGGGGACTTCACCGCCGAGTACCATACGATGTTTTGCTTTGGCCGGAGAGGGTTCGGGGATTGCACTTAAAAGCGCCTGTGTATAGGGATGCCGCGGATTGGCATATAAGTCATTTCGACTCGCGAATTCTACAATATGCCCCAGATACATTACTGCAACCTCTTCACTGATATGTTCAACGACAGCCAGATCGTGGGCGACAAATAAATACGTCAATCCCATATCCTTCTGCAAATCCTGAAGCAGGTTTATTATCTGCGACTGAATTGAAACGTCCAGTGCGCTGACCGGTTCATCACATATCAGAAGCTTTGGCTCAAGAGCCAACGCGCGGGCAATACCGATACGCTGCCGCTGGCCGCCTGAAAACTCATGCGGATACCGGCTCAGGTGTTCCGACGACAGTCCGACTTTTTCAAGCAGTTCCACGACTTTTTGGCGACGTACACTGCCGCGCGCCAATCGATGCACCGTCAGCGGTTCTCCGATGATCTCCTCAATATTCATTCGGGGGTTCAGTGAGCCGTAGGGGTCCTGAAACATCATCTGCATATCCCGACGCAGTTGTTTCATCCGCGTTGGACCGGCCGCAAAAACATCTTCGCCGTCAAACAGGAATCGCCCTCCTGCTGCAGGAATCAGACGGAGCAGTGTCCTGCCAACCGTTGTTTTACCGCAACCGCTTTCGCCTACCAAGCCCAGCGTTTTTCCGGAACGTATTCGAAAGCTGACGCCATCGACCGCTTTAACAAAACCTACGGTCTTACTGAGCACCCCGGCCCGAATGGGAAACCATGTCTTGAGGTTCTGCACGTCAACGAGATATTTTTGTGAATCACTCATATTCATCAAAAGCCAAATCCCACTACATTAGAAATACCAGAGTACATTTTCGTCAAACTAATCTCTGTCTGACCCCAGATTATTTATCCTGATACCCCTCCGCCTTCCAGCAGGCCACGCATCGTCCGGGCAGAACTTCCCTCAGCGACGGTTCCTGGCTTTGGCAACGGGAGTCATTCCTGCCGAGCGGGCAACGGGGGTGAAATTTGCACCCTTGCGGGAAATGCAGCGGATTCGGCACCAGTCCGCCAATGACATCCAGACGGTGTTTTTTTGCACCCAACCGCGGCAACGACCGAAGCAATCCCTGTGTATACGGATGCAGCGGTTTTTCAAACAACACAGAGACTGAGGCGGTCTCTACCACCTTGGAAGCATACATTACCACCACATCATCAGCATTTTCCGCAACGACACCCAAATCGTGTGTAATCAGCATAATGCTCATTTGATGGTCGTGCTGCAACTGGCGGAGCAAATCGAGTATCTGTGCCTGAATCGTCACATCCAGCGCCGTCGTCGGCTCATCCGCTATCAGCAGCTTCGGTGAGCAGCTCAAAGCCATCGCAATCATCACACGCTGACGCATCCCGCCGCTCATTTGATGGGGATACTCGTCCACCCGGCGATGAGGATCTGCGATACCAACCTTTCTCATCATCTCAATCGCTCGCTCACGAGCCTGTACGGCACTTACTTTTCGGTGCAGCACAATCGCCTCGATGATCTGGTTGCCCACCGTAAAAACCGGATTCAAACTGGTCATCGGTTCCTGAAAGATCATTGCAATCTCGTTGCCGCGGATTTGCCGCATACGTCTGTCAGAAAGGCCCAACAGTGAACGTCCGTCAAACAGGATATCGCCTTCAACAGTTTTGCCGGGCGGAAACGGAATCAGCCGCATTACTGACAAGGCCGTAACGCTCTTGCCGCAGCCGCTTTCGCCTACCACCGCCAGCGTCCTGCCGGATCTAATATCAAAACTGACATCTTGAACCGCTCGAACCAGCCCCTGTTCGGTAAAAAAATGCGTCGAAAGATGCTGTATCGACAACAGTGTCTTGCCGTTATCAGTCATAGCTTAATCCGTCCTCAACTTCGGGTCCAGGCAATCCCGCAACGCATCGCCAAATAAGTTCAAGGCCAGCGACAGCACAAAAATTGCCACCGTTGCCGCCGCCATTTCCCACCAGACATTTCGCGCCAGCTCGGCTCGCGCTGCATCAATCATGGCTCCCCAACTGGGCTTGTCCGTCTCCCCCAGACCCAAGAAGCTCAAAATGACTTCGGCGTGAATGAATCCTACAAATCGCAGTGAAAAGTTGATGATGATGATATGAAATACATTGGGCAGAAGATGCAGAAAAATTATCCGCCAGGATGAACATCCCATCGCCCGTGCTGCCAACACATACTCGCTCTCGCGGCGTTTCATAATCTCACCGCGAATCAGCCTGGCGATACCAACCCAACTGGTCAATCCCATTGCCAGATATACCGCCGTCATTCCGCGCAAGTGGAAACCAAACAGGGTTCTGTCTTTCAAAACCACCGCAAAGGCCATTACTAAAAGGATATAAGGGATCGTATTGAGGGTCGTCACCAGCCACATAATCAAATCATCTATCCAGCCACGGAAAAATCCTCCTATAGCCCCCAGCGGCACACCAATCAGCAAACTTATAATTGATGCACACAAGGCAACTGTAATCGATGTTTTGGTGCCGTAAAGTGTCTTACGCAGCGTCGAACGACCCAGAAAATCCGTCCCGAAGAGAGACCAGCCGTTTTGTGCTTTCCCCTCCTGGGTTTGCCATTCATAGGACTTTAACGGCTTCTGATACGAAGGGCCTACATCCTGGTCCCACTGCACAATGGCGTTTTTCCACCCCACCGTTTCGCATGTAAAAACAAAACCGGCAATCACAAAATAAATCATCGTAACCCAAAAACAGAGCATCGCCAGCCGCCGTTTACGCAAGCGACGCAATCCATCGGCCCACAAACTGCGGCCTTTGAGCGGTTGTTGTTGTAATTCGTTTGTCATTATTTCACTCTAAAGAAACCCGCGGGTCTACCCATGCATAACAAATGTCCGTCAACAGCGTAAAGAAAATAATCAGTAATGACATCATAAATGTCATTGCGTTCAGCACAAAGAAATCCCGCGAATTGATCGCCTGAATCATCATATCCCCCAAGCCCGGAATGCCGAAAAAACGTTCCAGCAGCAATGAACCCAAAACCAGATACGGAATCGAAAGCACAACATTGGTCAGAATCGGGATCATCGCGTTTTTAAGTACATGTTTAAACAGCACTTTGCGAGTTGAAAGGCCTTTTGCAAAGGCAGTTCTGACATAATCGCACCCCATTTCATCCAGCATCACGGTGCGATAATACCTAAGATTGCCGCCCAAACCAGCGGCGATCCCGATCAGCGCCGGCAGTGCAATGCTGACCCAGACAGATTGATCCGGTACAAAAAAGATCGGAAACCAATCCAGTTGATATGCAAAGACATATTGTCCAAAGATAATAAAACTTAAATACGGGATGCTCATACCGGCTACACACACAACCACCAAAATCACGTCCAAAAGAGACCCCCGCACAAATGCTACGACCAAAGCAAGACTGATCGATATCGCCAGTGTTCCCAGAAACATCGGGATCGTCAGGGCCAAAGACGGCATTACCCCCCGCCCTATCCGCTCAATAATCAATTCGCGGTTGAGATCATTACCGAAATTAAACGTTAAGGCGTTTTTAAAGTGATTGAAGAATTGACTGTCAAAAAAAGCTCCGCCTTTACCAAAAAATAACGGTTTGTCCAGACCGTACTCATGCCGAATCTCCGCAATCGTCTCAGCATCGGCATTCTTACCGGCGATCTGATAGGAAATATCGCCGCCGATAAGCGTAAAGAGCAAGAATGTCAACAGGAGCACGCCGAAAACAATCGGAACCGTATAGAGCAATCGTCGTATAATAAATGCCGTCATTGTTTCTTTTTTAACTCCGCCAGCAAGTCTTTATAGTTTTTTCGCTGCTGTTCATCCACACGCCGGTACTTGAGCACCTGATGTGAAAATACATTCGGTTTATAATTTTTATACCATTGATGGAACAGGGCATACGAGACTCGATGCGTCGTAAAAACGGCCGGATAATCCTCCATTACCATCCGTTCCATTCGCCGGTACAAAGCATCCCGCTCAGGGCTTTCAAACATCACCTGTGCCTGTTCGAGCAGTTTATCATATTCCGGGTTGGAATAGAAAAACTTATTTGCTCCCGGAGCAAAATATTTTGAGCCGAACATATCCAGAAAATCGATGGCATCCGGGGCGCCGGCACTGACCCCGCTGGCAAACATCTGAAGATGGCCATTATTCAGTTCCGTCACATACGTCGGCCAGTCCATATAGTCAACATCCAGCTTCAGGCCTATCTGCGAACAGTACTTTTGTAAGAATTGCCCATATTGCCGCGACCATGTATCTGTCCCGGGCATTCCGAGCTTGAGCGTTCCAATAGCCCCCCCTGCAATCTGTTGGGCCTCTTTGAGCAGTCGGGCCGCTTCGACAGGGTCGTATTTCGAATACCCCGCCTCGATAATATTCGGATCATAAGAATTCAAGCCCGGCGAGACAAATCCATGAGCAATCATAAATCTGCCATTGGTAAACAAGTCAATAAAAGTCTGACGATCAATCGCCCGGGAAATTGCCATTCGAAGCGGTTTATTTCCCCCCACCACGGGATCTTTCATATTGAATCCCACCCAGAAGGTCGAAGGGTCGACATAAGTATTCAATTGAATATTCCGCTGACGCATAGGAACGGTCAGTTCATGACTGGTGGATATCAGTGCTTCGTTAAAGTTGTCTTTTGGAATTGCCGACAGGTCCAACTCTCCCCGCATAAACAGCAGCCATCGGGGATTATCTTCTTCGACTATCCGAAAGATAATCCGATCGGCAAACGGTACAGGTTTACCGGCATCTTCCAAAAGGCCTGCTTCGTCATCCCCCGGTTCGCCCTCCGACGGGTATAGTTCGCCCCGCCAGTTCTCATTACGGACCAAGTCGAGATAACTGCCCCGCCTCCAAACCTTGAGCCGGTAAGGACCGGTTCCCACAGGAAAATTGCCAATTTTCTTTCCATAGTACTTGACTGCTTCATGGGGCATCGGCGCTGTAAATGTATCCGACAATGCTACCTCGAGGATTTGCGGCCAGGGGCGCACCAGTTTGATTTGCAGCGTATAATCATCGAGAGCTTTGAGGCCCTCAACCTCGTAATTGTAATCCACCGATTCCTCATTGGCAAATGTCTTGGTGTACTCCCGAAACGCATCCAGGCCTACAATTCTATCATTTAAAGTCGGCCAATTCTGGCTTCGATATTTGACATTGGCAACGCGCTTAATCGCAAAGATAAAGTCGCTGGCTTTAAGCTCCCGCCCTTTGCCATCGGGAAAACATGGATCATCCTGAAACAGTACGCCTTTCTTAATGGGAATCGTATAAGTTACGTTGTCATCGCTGATATCCGGTAAATCTTCTGCAAGTACCGGGATAAGAGTATAAGGCCGTTTTAAATAGTGGAACGTATATAGCGATTCATAAATATTGGAACCCACCTGCATCCCGTAAATATCCCGCATATTACCGCAATCCAGTGTAGGAATCTTGGTAATCAGCGACAGATGCAATGTCATTTGTTCGTCTTTGCCCTCAGAGGATTGTCGTTTGCAGCCAGACAAAAGTATACATGCAACCGCTAAACAACACCCGCAGAGTATTATGCCCTGTTGAATATGTCGAAAAAGTCCGGCGCACCTTTTATTTGTATGTTTTCTTGTAGGCGTCACGTTTCTCCATATTTAATTTGAAAAATTTGGTCAGGCCCAATCCATTGATTTCAGCTCGATACGCATTCGGAAAGATATTTTCAATCCAATCGTGATGCAGAATGTAGGCCACACGATGATAGACAAACGCTGACGGCAAGTCCGCCATGACCAGACGCTCGGCTTTGCGGTACAGAGCTGTACGTTCGGGGCTATCCGGCATTACGGCAATTTTTTCATAAATGGCATCAAATTCGGGGTTGGTGTAGTGAGACTGGTTGGGCCAAGGGGCATTTTTACTGTAGAAGACCTGCATAAAATTTTCGACATCCGGATAGTCCGCGGTCCATCCGGTGTAAAAGATCTGATGGCTTCCGTTTCGCATCTTCTCCAGAAAAGTCGGCCAATCATACATTTCCAATTCCACCGATAGCCCCATTTGCGCCATGCAGCTCTGGATAAACTGCCCCATTTGGCGAATCGTTGAATCGGTTCCGCCCATAGCCAGCCGTAATCGGCCAAACGGCCCCCCGTTAAGACGCTCCGCCTCAGCAAGACAAGCCCTTGCCTGTTCCATATCCAAACGGGACGCTGAACCTTCGGCAACCGCAGGATCATAACCCTCCATTGCCGGGGGAATATAGCCGTGGGCGACTTTACCCCGACCGTTCATAAATAATTCAATAAATCGGGGACGGTCAATACAATAACTCACCGCTTTTCGCAAAGCCAGATTTTTCCCTACCACAGGATCGGTCATATTGAATGACACCCAGAATGTCCCCGGTTCATCAAATGTCTTCAATTGAATATTCCGGTTTTTCATCGCCTCGGTCATTTCCGTACCCATTGAAATGACCTGGCCGAAATTGTCTTTGGGAATGCTGTTTAAATCCAGTTCACCCCTCATAAATAAAAGCCATCGCGGCTGATCTTCGATGATCACACGCCAGATGATCTTGTCGATATACGGCAACCGTTGCGGCTCAGATCGGCCTTCTGCATCAGCATACATATAATATCGCGGATTTCGAACCGCCTCAATAAAACTGCCCCGCTGCCAGCGCACCATTTGATAGGCCCCCGTCCCCACAGGATTGGACCCTATACGTTTATCATAATAGTCCACCGCTTCGCGGGCAACCGGTGCAGTGGCAATATACTGAAGCCAGAATACAAACTGCGGCCACGGACGGACCAGTTTAATCACCAGCATTGCGTCGTTTTCTGCGTACAATCCCTCTACCGGACGTTCATAGTCGACCTCATCCGGCAGACACCCCTTTGTATATTCACGAAAATCGTCAAAGCCGACGATCCGTCCGTCAAATATCCACCAGCTTTTGCTGCGATTTTTGACGTTGGCAATACGCTTCCAGGCGTATATAAAGTCATGGGCTGTGAGCAATCGCCCCTTACCATCAGGAAAACAAGGGTTGTCGTGAAAATAGACACCTTGCCGTATCGGAATGCGATAAAGGGTGCCGTCCTCGGTTATATCCGGCATTGCGGCGGCCAACAACGGAATCATTCGATAGGGACGCTGTGTGTAATCAAAATCATAGAGGCATTCAAATATATCTCCGGCTACTGCATGGGTCACCGTATCGCCTACTTCTGCCGGATCCAAAGTTTGAACCTTATCCCGGAGGCGATGATGAATAACGGACTGCTGTTCTCCTTTGGGGCTGCTCTTTTCACACCCCGTTATCAACAGACCCGCTATCGTAAACACTATAATTGGAAAAATATGCCCTATAACTTTCATTATTTCCTTGAATCATGCATATCAGTTAGTTTCCGGCCGAAGTTGTGTCTTGTATCGGTGGGGCCGGCAGCTTGGGAGGGGCTGTTTTGGCTTTACCGTCTGCTGTCTTACCGAAATCGAACTTCAATCGTGTCTGGAATTCACCGGCCCGCTGTTCGCTTCCAAACAAGGTCTCATACTCACGATCCAACCCCGTTCCCCTCTGAATGGCCCGAATCAATGCCGTTGGCGGCGTCACCCCCAAAACTTTTATCGTTATATTATTTTCTATTTCGGCAATCACCGTCAGAATCGCTTTTTTCTGCTCATCGGACAATTGACCGGAAGCCGCCATATATCGCTGAACGACCAGCGAATACAATTCGGCAAATCCTCTTGCCATTGCAGCACGAGTCTCCGATTCCCGTTCCGACAACACCATTTGTCCTATCGTTTTGAGCAGCACAGTATCAAACTCTTCATTTTGTACTTTCCACTCACTGTAGGTCTTTATCCGACGTTGTGCCACTGCAATAAGTATATTTCGTGCCTCATCCCGGTTCACTATTGCCGCAAAAGTAATGATATTCCGGACTATATCCAAACTTGGTTCCTGAGAAACCCGGTCGGCAAGTGCCTTGATAATCTTATCTGTCAATATTGTATCCCCGCTTGCCGCATCCGTAAGCTGTTGGGCCACAGCCGTACCTGCAACGGTTTTGACTGCCCAATAACGCACTACATCATCGGGATGCGCCAACCGCTCAAGGCCAATTTCAGCCAACAAAGGGCTTTCCAGTTGAGCTGATAAAATAATCAAGTTCCTTTCCACCAGAGTCTTTTTGGGAGACGCCGCCCAGCCGGAAACTGTTTCAAATGCTGTTTGGAGATGACTTCTTCCCATCTGGACGTACGCCGTTGCATATAAGCTCAGCAGTTCCGGCCCTCTTTCCTGCTGTATCTGACGGCGAATCGATACAAGCTGCCCCGGCTCCTCACTGAGCAGCAAAGCGTCTAAAGCAACACGCCAGAACTTATCGATCACGGCACGGTCAGGCTCAGTCAGCGCAGTACCTTGAGCCAGAACACGCTGCCGAAGAGATGAAATTTCATCTGTGGGAACCGCCCAACCAATTGCCCCCATAAGCCCCAATGCAGTAAGCAGAAAAACAGTTTTTTTCATAGTATCATACTCGTCAAAATCAGGTTTTTGTTTCGACAGAAATAGCAGTAAGAAGATAACCCCACACCGGATTGGTGTCAAGGCAATTTGCCGACAATAAATACATCGGCATTCATCGGCTTAAAGATAGTCCAAAACCTTTCAACGTCCGATAATTTAAATCCGGTTCAAAAATCAACTTTATCGGGTATTCCTTCTTCGTTTTGTTATTATGGTCTCGAAATTTGCCGAAAAAACAGGTATAAATAAATAATGAAGAACTTTTCAAAATCCAAAGCGGTAGTAATTTATATATAAAGATAATTTTAATCTGTTAATCTAAATAAACCAATTTGATATTTACTTTTTGATGCAAACGAGCTTAATAAAAAGGCAAGGCTTAATTTTTACACTCATGGCAGCGGCTGCTTTCGGTATGCTTTGCGCAGTGACATTTTCCCGTGCCAACGCCGATAGCACAGATCCGAACAATTCTCAGACTCCATCTTTGCCTAACTCTGCCTCAAACCCTCAGACAGGACCGGAGGAGCCTAATACTCCTTCATCGTCCGAAAAACAGAAGCAGGACGCCCCGGAAGACCCTAATCAACCTGTTATTGAAGAGGAAAACGGCGATTCCATGGTGCCTAATTTGAGTGATATGGAAAAACTCAATGCCCTGTTCGGATGCATCTTTACCGACCCGTTCATTACGGAAAATGGCGGGGTTGACTATGGCTTGCTTCGGCGGAAACGGTCCGATTTACTTAAAGCGATTAATGCAATTGAGAAATTACATCCAGCGGTACTGATGAGTCTTTCAAAAGAGGAACGCATCGCTTTCTGGATCAACACCTACAATATTTGCACTCTTAAGCTGATTGTTGACAACTATCCCATTCAAGCTAAATGGTATATGATTGTTTATCCAGCCAATAGTGTTATGCAGATTCCCGGGGCCTGGGATAAGATTTTCTTCAAAATCATGGGGCTGGAATATAACCTTAAGGAGATACGATTTGAAGCTCTATTGGACCGCTACAAAGACCCCCGGATATGTTTTGCTCTTAATGATATCGCTCGCGGGGGGGCACGGCTACGAAAAGAACCGATTCGGGCTGAAAAGCTTGACGAACAATTGGATGATCAGGTACGGCGATATTTAGCGGTTACACAAGGGGTACGATTGGATACTCGAAATAATACAGTGTTTTTGTCCAATCTTTTCTCGATGAATAAAAGCGTCTTTCTGGCATCAGATTACGCTACGATACTCAAATTCCGTACCCGAAAGCTCGAAGAACGGGCTTGGCTTAACTTCCTCTATAAATATTTACCTGAAAAAGACGCCGCATGGCTGGATTCGACTGACGTTACCATCCGGTTTATTGACTATGACTGGACGTTAAACGAACAATAAACCTGTTTGACGTTAGCAAACCTAAACCCATCCTGAATCGGCCATATCAGCTCTCAGAACACTGCTCTAAGTCGTTTTACACCCTGATATGAAGACTGCCAAATCTGCATAAGTTCCTGAAAAGTTTCCTTTGACCCCATCATCTCTCTCTGTTATACTTTTCCTGTTTGTTCTTATATGGAATTACCACTGTTTGGAGTTGAAACAATGACAAAGAAAGCCGAAGTAAAAAGAACCCGCTTTAACGGCCGCGGCCATTTATTCACGAGTGAATCTGTCACTATGGGGCATCCGGATAAAGTCGCCGACCAGGTCTCCGATGCCATTTTGGATGCCTTACTCGCGCAGGATCCGAACAGCCGCGTCGCCTGCGAAACACTTGTCGCTACCGGCATGGCTGTTATTGCAGGTGAAGTGACCACGACCGCAGAGGTCTCTATCCCTGATATTGTTCGCCAGACCATTAAGGAAATCGGCTACACAGATCCCAATATCGGCTTTGATGCCGAAAATTGTGCTGTCCTTGTTGCTCTCGGCAAGCAGAGTCCTGATATCTCTCAGGGTGTTACTGAAGGCCAGGGTCTGCACAAGGAACAGGGCGCCGGGGATCAGGGGCTGATGTTCGGGTTTGCCTGCAAAGAAACGCCGGCTTTGATGCCGATGCCGATCTATCTGGCCCATAAGCTCACCGACCGTTTAGCCAAGATGCGTCAAAGCGGCAAGATGCCCTGGCTGCGGCCTGACGGAAAAAGTCAGGTGACTGTTGAATACGGGGATGACGGTAAACCCAAACGTATTCATACGGTTGTTGTTTCAACACAGCATACCGAAGATATATCCTATCGCGAGTTGAAAAAACAGATTATTGAACAGATCATACTGCCCGTACTTCCGGCCAAGCTGGTAGATAAGAAAATTATCTATCATGTCAATCCGACGGGACGATTTGTGGTTGGCGGCCCAAAAGGCGACAGCGGTCTGACAGGACGCAAGATCATCGTCGATACCTATGGCGGACGCGGCAGTCACGGCGGCGGAGCTTTCAGCGGCAAAGATCCTTCAAAAGTAGACCGTTCGGCCAGCTATATGGCACGTTATATTGCCAAGAATATTGTCGCTGCTGATCTGGCCGATGCGTGTGAAGTACAGCTTTCTTATGCAATCGGAGTTGCTGAACCGATCAGTGTGCTGGTTGATACGGAGGGAACAGGCAAAGTGGATGAAGTTATCATTGAAAAACTGGTACGACAACTCTTCCCGCTGACTCCAAAGGGAATGATCACTCATCTAAAACTTAAACGGCCTATTTACAAAGAAACCGCCCGCAATGGCCACTTTGGACGTAATCATCCCGACTTTACATGGGAAAGAACAGACTTAGCCGTCAAACTTCGCAAAGCTGCGGGACTTTAAGGCAAACATATAAATTCAAAAAATAAAAAAGCTCGGCCTTCCCGGCCGGGCTTTTTTCTTTATATGCAATTTCCCTTTATCTATTTTCTAGGGGCATGCCTAAATTAAAAAAGAATACAATTACCAAATATACCGTTTGCGCATCACCACTCCACCCACCATCAACAAACCAAACGTTGCCGGTTCAGGTATCCCAAGATAAATGGCAGGTATACCCGTACCGATAATATCAAGCTGATAGTCTATCGTCTGTCCGCCGTCAAACGTTACGCTTAAAAGCCCCGAGTTGTTCGGCAGCGTAAGAAATTGACCTCCCTCGACCTGGATGCCGTTTAGGGCATAATGAATGCCGTAAATCGATAGTTTGGCGTCATCTTCCAATTGAATCCCCGCCCCAATCGTTCCGCCATAAAGATTGACGACACTGTTGTTGCGAGCAACCAATGCATTCCCAATCGCACCGTTTGTCATAGTAACAAGGCAATTGTCATGCGCAATCAAATCCCATCCCACGGAACCGCCATTTATAGACAACCGACTGTCTCGATACCCGTCCAAATTAAACCCGTTTGCAACGGAACCGCCCGGATCTAAAATAAAGGTGGTTTTTTTGCCCGGCTGGTTATAATCAACCCAGACATAATCATTGATTTCAGAGCTGATTGTATGGGTGCCCCCATCAAAATATAATACCAACGCCCTACCCTGACCAACCATCATCAACATCACAACCATCGCCCCCACTTTCAATTTCATCGTGCTTTTCATACTCTCCCTTTCCCTAAAAGTCCTTACTATATTTTCAATCCCTACCCTGATGCACTATTAAGGTATTCGATTATACTGAAAGCATATCATTTAGAAAATGAGGGAAAATACTGATTTTTGAAAGAAAAAAGCCCGACCGTTCCAAAACGACCGAGCTTTTAAATCAATCCTTAAGCCGAGTAGAAATCAATGATAAAAATGACGTTTCCCGGCAAAGACCATCGCTATACCGTACTTATCGGCACATGCAATGACTTCATCGTCCTTTTTTGAGCCGCCGGGCTGTATAATACACACAACTCCGGCTTGGGCAGCATTTTCCACATTATCCGGGAACGGGAAAAAGGCGTCCGATCCCATTGCCGCCCCTTTAGACATCTCACCGGCCTGCTTAAATGCAATCAAGCCCGATTCTACACGATTCATCTGGCCGGCACCAACTCCTACAAGAGTAAGATCTTTGACTAAGGTAATCGTATTGCTCTTGACATGTTTGGCACACAGCCATGCGATCCGCAAATCCGCAAGCTGAGCCGCTGTGGGTTTAACTTTTGTAGGGAATGTTAAAGCATCCGGCTCCCATCCGACAAGGTCCCGCTGCTGGAGTAATACCCCCCCGACCAGCCACCGTACATCATACTCCTGAGCATCCACTTTCTTTCGGTCTATCGGTCCGGTTTCAATCAGCCGTACCCTCTCCCCCCAGCTCTTATGGGTACGAAGAATCTCTATGGCATCGGGAGCAAATGAGGGGGCAATGATAACCTCGGCAAAGAAGCCCGCCGCACCTTTGGCTTTTCCAAACCGTGCATACGATTCCATAATGGTAACCGCCAGTTCCTTATCTACCGTACGGTTCAGGGCGACAATTCCGCCAAATGCACTGACGACGTCACCCAAGTAGGCTTTTTCATAGGCCTTGCAGATATCCGCATCGACCGAACATCCGCACGGGTTCATATGTTTTACCACGACCGCCGCAGGCTCATCAAATTCCTTAACCAGCTCAAAGGCCGCATTTGAATCCATTAGATTGTTGAAACTTATGGGTGTTCCTCCGGGCAGGAGACGGCCGGAACCGACGCTTACTTCCCGGCTGTCCGCCATCCGGTAAAATGCTCCACGCTGATGGGGGTTCTCGCCATAACGAAGTTCCTGATCTTTAAGCATTGCAATAGATAAGCGTTCCGGAAAAACGTCATTGGCCCGACGGCTGAGATATTGCGAAATGGCCGCATCATACGACGCCGTCAGTGCATACGCCGCTTGCGCCAACTCCTGACGAAGCTCAAGCCCGACAGCTCCTTTTTTTTGCTTCATTTCCGTCAGAACCTTTTCATACTGCGACGGGCTGGTAACAATCGTGACAAACTTATGATTCTTGGCCGCTGATCGCACCATGCTCGGTCCGCCGATATCAATATTCTCGATGGCCTCCTCAAAGGTACAATCAGCTTTTGCAACCGTCTTTTCAAACGGATACAGATTCACACACACAAGATCTATCGGCTCAATACCGTGTTTTTTCATAGCATCGACATGCTCGGCTTTGTCCCGCAACCCTAAAAGACCGCCGTGAATTTTCGGATGCAGCGTCTTGACGCGGCCATCCATCATCTCCGGAAACCCCGTTACTGAATCAACACTGACAACATCGATACCCGTCTCCGATAAAGCCCGTGCCGTTCCGCCAGTGCTAATGATGGTTACCCCCATTTGACTGAGTGATTCGGCAAATGCCGGTAATCCTGTTTTGTCCGATACGCTGATTAACGCTCGTCGAATTGTAACATCCATCGTACTGAAATTCCCTTTCTGTCTACAAAAGCCCTCAGCGAACGGTAATCGATGCCACACGCCCACTGTTATCGGCAATGTAAAGTTTAGGTTCGTCCATCATCGCCGTAAACTGCGTCACTTGATTGAAATTAACACTATACGCCTGGCGTCCTGTCTTATTATCCATCACTTTTAATATCCCCGGACGACTCATGACAAAACTTTGTTTGTCTGTTTCTGTCAGGATACCAATCCCGTCCGATACATGCCAGATAGCCTGTCCGCTATTCTGGTCAATTCCATAGACCCCCATCGGGCCTGCCGGTAAATAGACCAGCGTTTTACCAAAAGTAACCGGATTACGTAGACGTGCCCCTGCCGAAAACGGTTTAGTCCAGGCAGAGCGTCCTGACCGGAGGTCCAGTTTATAAAGCTTGGTGTCTTCGCTGCCGATATAGGCAGCCCCCTGAGAAATCATCAAACCAGAACGAATGGTCCCGGTAGCATCGAACTGCCATATCTTTAACGCCTGATCATGAGACATCGATACGATATTTCCCGCCTCGGTTGCAAATAGTACTATATCCTCCGAGGCCCACAATGAAATAATCGGCGAATCGTTATCCGCTGTAGCTGTAAAGGCACGCCAATATCCATCCCGTGAAAAAGCATGCAGGCGCCGGTCTGACCCTGTAATATAGATATAATTCTCATTGATGGCCAAACCGCATTCAAAGGTGTTACCGATCTGGGCAAAACTGTGTTTTTCCACAATCGAACCCGCCCATGGGTCAACTGTAACCATCTCGTTACCGACCAGAAACCAAAGCTTATTCTCGAAATATGCGGGAGGACATACCGGCAGCTTATTGGAACTCAGCGAAGTGACAAACCGCATCGCACCTGTCTTGCGGTCCATACAGAACAGCATATTGGTATCGGTCAAGGCATACAAGTATTCATCGAAGACATACATCCGATTCAGTGTCTCATGAGAACGAACCGGAAGTTTAATTTGCCAGTCCCATGTCCATCCCGCCCGGCTAACCAGAGATGGCGAAACCAATTCCCTCTGCTGAATAGAGTCATCGGCCTGAGCCGCGGTTACCGACCAATATAACATTACCCCTGCAATGACCATACCAATTCTCATGATTTGTCCCCGGTATATATCCAGTTATCCAGTTAGGGTTCCAGCTTTATATAATCCGCTAAATCAACACCATGCCCCCGCTCAAACGCTTGCAGAGTTCCAATCCGTTCTACGTCATCTTTGATCCGGTTGGCCAGTTTAAAGATATAAGGCCTGCCTTCAAGACGATTTTGTAAATCTTCAAGCATCGGCTCCCAACGCCCGCCGTAAAGCTGTGATTTTAAAATCACAAGCATTCGGTGCTTGTCATCCAAACCGCGAACAAACACCTCGACCGACAAATCTGTAGATAAGTTGTCGTTTTCGCTTGGGTTCGGGGCCATTTCTTTCTTCCAAATAGAATCGTATGATTTGATTCTACCTGTTCGGCGTCGGATTATCAAACTTTTTCTTATGACCGAACCGGCTTGACCAAAAACATCCATTTGGGGGGCAGAAGTTACTTATGCTCTGCCATCGACACTATCGACGGGATGTATCGTGCTCAATAACCGGCTCTATCCCTGCTAATTCGGCCATCCGCACAATCAGCCGTGCCTTCTGATTGTCAATTGCATCCTGCTGTGTTCGAATATATTCCTGACCGGCTACCACACTGCGAGCATGGGACAGCATTTGTTCTGATGTTTTTGCATTCTGCCCTTCAAAGGTGATAACGTCATAGGCAAGAACAGTCACATGGTTTTCGCTAACCCGGACAAACCCCCCTTCTACCACAAAAAAAGCATCCGCCCGGTCGGGAATCTCACGAACCTGCATAATCCCTTTTTTGAGCGTCGACAACATCGGACAATGGTTGCGCAGCACACCAAAATACCCATCATCACCCGGCAGAACGAGCGAACCGGCACGACAATCCAGCAGACTGGCTTTCGGCGTTAGTAAAACAACCCTGAATTTTCCCTGTGACAAACTTACCATAAAAAAGAAACCTATAGTGTGTTACTTTTTTGTTTTCTGAGCTTTTTCCTGCGCCTCTTCAACGACGCCGATATACATGAATGCCTGTTCAGACAAATGATCCCACTTGCCTTCGCAAATTTCCCGGCAGCTCCGTACTGTCTCTGCAACCGGACAATATCTGCCGTCCATCCCTGTGAATTGTTTGGTCACAATAAACGGCTGGGAGAAAAACCGTTCCAATTTTCTTGCCCGTGCCACGGTCAGCCGGTCTTCCCGGCTCAACTCATCAATACCGAGAATCGCGATAATATCCTGCAGACTGTGATAACGCTGCAAATACTCCAGTACTTTCTGGGCTGTTTCATAATGGGTCTGACCAACGATATTGACATCCAGAATACGCGAAGAACTTTCCAGCGGATCAATCGCCGGATAAATGCCTTTCTCCGTAATGCGACGCGACAGTACCACCGAGGAGTCTAAATGTGTAAACGTCGTTGCCGGAGCG
The DNA here is from genome assembly GCA_964649955.1 of uncultured Pirellulales bacterium. Classification (GTDB taxonomy): domain Bacteria; phylum Planctomycetota; class Phycisphaerae; order Sedimentisphaerales; family Anaerohalosphaeraceae; genus T3Sed10-213. The sequence goes on along the minus strand of CAZYQN010000015.1, from coordinate 36,756 downwards.
GGATCAGTCAAGTCATCCGCGGGCACGTATACAGCCTGAACCGAGGTGATCGCCCCGGAGGTCGTTGAGGCGATACGCTCCTGAAGCTGTCCCATTTCACTGGCCAGCGTCGGCTGATACCCTACCGCACCGGGAATACGTCCCAGCAATGCCGATACTTCAGAGCCGGCCTGCGAGAAACGGAAAATATTGTCAATAAAGAGCAATGTTTCGCCCTTACCCTCTTCACAAAGGGCCTCGGCCATTGTCAATCCGGTCAGGGCCACACGAAGTCGTGCTCCCGGCGGTTCATTCATCTGTCCAAAGACCAGACAGGTATTCTGTAAAACCGTCGCTTGTGAATCGCCGATGTGAGTGCGCTGCATTTCCAGCCAGAGATCGTTTCCTTCTCGTGTTCGTTCGCCAACCCCGGCAAATACGGAGTATCCGCCGTGCTGCGTTGCAATACGGGCAATCAGTTCCTGAATCAGTACCGTTTTGCCGACACCCGCTCCGCCGAATAGACCGGTCTTTCCGCCTTTTACAAACGGACAGAGCAGATCAACCACTTTAATACCCGTTTCAAACATTTCCGACTTGGCCGTCAATTCAGTAAATTTCGGCGACTTGCGATGAATCGGACGGCGCTGTGTGACCTTAATATCCGGCCCGCCATCGACGGGTTTGCCCAACAGATTGAATACCCGGCCGAGCGTTTCTCTGCCCACCGGAACCGATACCGGACCTCCGGTATCAATCACTTCAAGACCACGACGGAGACCAGCTGTACTGCCCAATGCAACGGCACGGACACGTCCACCGCCCAGATGCTGCTGAACTTCACCAATCAGGTTAATCTCGCCCCAGTCACACGTTGTTTTGATTTCCAGAGCGTTATAAATCGGCGGAACAGTGCCGATAAACTCCGCTTCAAATGTACTGCCGATAATTTGGGTTATCCTGCCTTGATTCATAACTGTTTACTCATAAAAATTATTTCATGGCCTCTACACCGCTGACAATATCCAGCAGCTCGACCGTAATCTGCCCCTGACGGGCACGGTTATATTCTTTAGACAACTCTTTAATCATCTCTTCGGCATTGTCGGTAGCGTTCCGCATACATACCACGCGAGAAAGATGTTCGCTGACGGATGCTTCGAGAAAACATCCGAGAATCGAAGTGCGAATAATCATATCCGCCAGTCCATCAAACAGTTCTTCCGCTGACGGACGCAGCATAAAATCTTCAAAATTCAGTTCCCAGGGCCAGATGACCGTCGCTCGCGTTGTTAAATCATCGATCAAGTCAACAACCGGCAGGATTGTCAGTGTCTGTACCTTCTGGCTGGCCGCTGAGAAAAAACGATTGTAGACAATCCCCAAACGGCCGATTTTGCCGGATAAATACTGATTGGTAAAATGGTCGGCAATGGCCTTGGTTTGTTCGGCAGAAGGCACCTCATCAAAATCGTCATACACATGCACCGGCTTGATGCCGCGGTGTTCCAGATAGCTAAGCACCTTTCGTCCCTTGGCATACACTTGAAGCTCGCGTCCGAATCGTTTGGCCATTTTGGTATGGGTATCGATCTGTCGATACAGATCATTGTTATAGGCCCCGCACAAACCTCGATCAGACCCGATCACAATGACCGCCTGTGTTTTACAGGTCGGCGCTTTCATTAACGGATGATCTATCGATTGCTCTGCTGTAACCATCAGATAAGCAATCTGCGCCAAAGATTCATAGAAAGCCTGCCCTTCTGCCCACTGATTATAGAATTGCCGATAGCGCACTGCGCTGATGGTCTCCATCGTTCCGGTGACTTTGCAGATATTGGATGCTGCACGCCGCCGTTCCAGAATTTGCCGTGTATTGGCCATATTAATTAATCATAACTTCCAAATAAAAAAAATATATCTTGAGATTCAGAATACTGCGTTTAGCGAATAGCATTCCCGCAGATTTTATGCTCCGAACGAAAACTTATAAATTGTCTTATATGCCTCAATAGCATCATTCAATCCCGCCATTAATGCCTCATCGATATCACCGGTTTTTTCAATGGTATCCAGATAGTCCGGGGCTTCCATCCGCATCCAGTTGATCAGTTCATCGACAAAGTGATTGACATGGCTTGCTTCGATATCATCCAGCGCCCCGCTTGAACCGGCCATAATACTGAGCACTTCACCGGGTACGCCCATGGGTGAAAATTGCTTTTGCTTAAGAATCTCAACCATACGATAGCCGCGGTCAAGCTGACGCTGAGCCGCCTCATCAAGCTCTGTGCCAAGCCGTGCAAAATCCTGCAATTCGCGAAATGCCGCCAAATCCAACCGAAGTTTCGGAGCCACTTTCTTCATTGCTCTGGGCTGCGCATCGCCGCCGACGCGGCTGACACTGATTCCCACATCAATTGCCGGGCGAACTCCCGCCAAAAACAGCTCGCGCTGTAAATAAATCTGGCCGTCCGTAATCGAAATAATATTGGTCGGTATATAGGCCGAAACCTGACCTTCCAGCGTTTCGACAATCGGCAACGCCGTCACCGAACCGCCGCCCAGAGCATCAGACAATTTTGCACTGCGTTCAAGAAGACGGCTATGCAGATAAAAAATATCTCCCGGAAACGCTTCACGCCCCGGAGGTCGACGCAGCAGGAGGCTCAATTCGCGGTATGCAATGGCATGCTTGCTCAGGTCGTCGTAGACACATAACGCATGCCCTTTCTTTTCATACATAAAATATTCGGCAATAGCTGTCCCCGAATATGGAGCGATATACTGCATCGCCGCACTGCTGGAAGCAGAGGCCGTAACTACCACCGTATGCTCCATCGCTCCGTGTTTTTCGAGGATTGCTACCACTTCGGCCACGGTGGACTCTTTCTGACCAATGGCCACATAAATACAGACAACACCTTTGCCTTTTTGATTGATAATGGTATCCAGCGCTATTGCCGTTTTACCGGTTTTGCGGTCACCGATGATCAGTTCGCGCTGGCCTTTGCCGATAGGAATCATCGCATCGACACTCTTAAGCCCCGTTGCCAAAGGTTCTTTGACCGGCTGACGTCCCGAAATGCCCGGCGCTGTGTTTTCTACAAAACGACGCCCTTCGGGACGAATTGAGCCCTTTCCGTCAATCGGCTCACACAAGGCATTCACCACACGGCCCAGCAGTTCCTGACCCACCGGAACTGATAGCACTTTCCCGGTTGCACGAACCTCGCTGCCCTCTCGGATTCGAGTAAAATCCCCATAGACAACCGCACCTACCGAATCCTCCTCAAGGTTGAACGCTTCCCCGACGACCCCCCCTTCAAACTCAAGCATTTCTCCGGCCATCACCAAGTCCAGACCATAGACACGGGCGATCCCGTCGCCTACTTCAAGCACAGTACCTACCTGCGCAACATCCGCCTCGACTTTATACCGCCGTACTTCTTCTTTTATAAGACTGCTGATTTCTTTTGCATCGAATCGCATAATCGTGTCACTATTGAGTGTCCGTTTTTTTCTTGTTTTTATCCAACGCTTCTTTCGACCGGTTCATGACCGCATCAACCGTACGATTCAAGATCGAACGTACTGAATTATCAATCACCATATCGCCTTTTTTTATCACAATCCCCCCCAGGATATCCGGGTCAACCTGCACAGCCAGCTTCACTTCAGCCCGGATGGCATCCATCAAATCAGCTTTTAGTTTAGCAAGCTGAGCATTATTCGGTTCTCTGGCCAGCGTAATTTCCAGCCGCTGAACATTGTGGAACTGATCCATCAGGTTTTGGTAACGATCCTGTATCCCGAACAGAAAATTCAGGCGGTTACGCCGCGCCAGCACACATAAAAAATCCAGCGTAAGTTCATTAACACGCCCACCGAAGACCCGGCGGATAATACGGTTTTTTTCGTCATCTTTAAGCTGCCCGACAGTCAGCAGCGTCAAGAACTCCGGCTCAGCTTCGAAGATCTTCCCGACCGCCTCAAGGTCATCCATGACCCCATCGACCAGACCGGTCTCCTCAGCGAGTTCAAACATCACATCGCTGTAGATTTCATGAATAATATGTCGTGCTGCATGAGCCATAAATGCTCCTGCCGTTCAATCAGGGATTGTGTTTGGTTGGGCTGCTTGTTTGCTCCCGCAACTTGGCTATGGCTTCATTGATAAGCTTTTGGTCATCCTCGGCATCAAGTCTCTTGCTGAACACTTCAGCACCCAGTTGACGCACAATCTCTCCGGCCTGCTGCCATAGCGAATCTTCCGCTTCCAGCCGCTCCCGCTCAAGATCAGCCTCGGCACGCTGCTTGAGTTGTTCAATCTCTTTGCGTTTTGTATGCTCGACATCCAACGCCTGCTTCTCTGCATCCTTGACCCGAGCAGCAATAATCTCGCGTCCCTGGCGGTCAGCATCCGACAACTTGCCGTGATACTCTGTAAGCACTTTTTTAGCCTCAGTTCGAGTCTTTTCCGCTTCGGCGATCTGTCGCTCGATATGTTCCTGGCGAGAGATCAGACCTGCCAGTATGGGCTTCCATGCAAACCGCCACAGCACCACCAGAAGAACAAAAAACCACACCAGCGTCCAGATCGACTCGCCAAAATAGCCTTCAAAGACATTGGGCCGTGCTTCGCCTTCGGCAGCCACCTCAGACGCCATCAGCGGCGTCGCGGTACACAGCAAACCCATAATCACACTGATTATGCCTGCCCGCATAACGGTTCCTCTCTGTCCGGAGTTATCCCAATACAGCCAACAAACAAATGATTAATGCAAACAGTGTAACGCCTTCAATCAATGCTGCGGCGATAATCATCGTCGTAAAGATACGGTTGCCGGCTTCCGGCTGGCGAGCGATCGCCTCCGTCGCACTGCCGGCCAGTTGACCAATCCCTTTGGCCGCACCCATTACGATAAGACCGGTTCCGAGCAAACCGCCAAGCAGGCCGAACGCCTTGTCATCCAATTGAATTTCGGCCAGCAGCATCGGGGCCATATTCAGCATTTCCAGCATGTCCAAATACCTCCAAACAAATAAACTTTCTATCCAGGGTTTTGATTGTATTTACACCGGTCAGTGTTCCTCACTGACCGCAAACATAATAAAAATCGTTGTCAAAAACACAAAAATATAGGCCTGCAGAAAGGCAACAAATACTTCCAGCAGGCTCATCAGCGTAGTCGCCAGTATGGACGCTCCGGCTACCATAAATGTCTTGAACATAATAATAAAACCCAGCAGTACACCCAACAGAATATGTCCGGCTAAAATATTCGCAAACAATCGAATGGCCAGCGAAAACAGACGTACAAACGAGCTAAGCAATTCCATTACAAACATAAAGGGCATCATCGGCCACGGTACTTTGGGAGATAAGGTCGCAAAATACTTAATCAGTCCCTTTTCGCGAATTCCCGCCAGATGAAACAGTAAAAATGCAAATGTCGCCAAGGCTCCGGTCACCCAGATATTGCCGGTCGCAGCCCCTCCCCAATGCTGTTCATCCGTAAACAACCAAACTAATTTATCCAATGGCATCAGGCCTAATAGATTCATTGTTAAAATAAAGAAAAACAGCGACCAGATTACGCTGATATATCGGTCTGTATGATCCTTAAGCATCGGACGGGCCATGTCTTCACGCAGATAGACACAAATCGCTTCTATCACATTTCTAAAACCGCGAGGTACAAGACCCTTTTGACGTACTGCAAGGGGCAAACCGATCATCAGCACCAACGACGCCAGCATCACCATAAACATGTGATTGGTAAAGTGCAGTTCCCAGGGCCCGATGTGAATCGGGGGAATCTGCTCGATACGCTTACTGACCACTTCTTCGAGTGGATTGAGAGCGGACAATAATATCCCACACATTCCCATGAACCGCCGATTCCTGATCTTTAGTATTCACTGCCGCACTGCGAGGCATTAACAGTGCCAGCCAAGTATCCAACAATAAAAAAAACGTATAAAACAACGTCAGATAGCCGACAAAACTTATCCGGTCTATGGCCGTAAAAAAGATTATTATAACAACACCTGACAAACCTATCAATAACCGAATTGTTCCGGCCAATAAAATAGCTGCCACCACCCATATCATTTCACGTCCCCAAAACTTATACACAGGGACCACTCCCAGAGCAGCCGCCAGAATCGAAACCATGATCGCCGCCACACAAGCCATTTCATGGCTCCGACCCCCCGTCTGACTGAGCCGATATACAAACATTCCACCTATCGCAAACAGAACCATCCAACCAGCCAGTCCTCCCAGCGGAAACCGTACTCGCGGCGACAGGGCCTTATCTATCGTGTAAGTCTTGTCTTGATGCAGTGGATTGAATCTCGTCATCTTCATCGACGCTCGCCGCGTCATCGTCTTTTTGTGATCGCTTTATCATCATATAAAGCATCACACCAAAACCAACAAAAAAGCCCAGGATCATCCATCCCGGACTTGTATTTTCCAATTTATCCAGAAAGTAACCAATCAGGCAAAAAAAACCGACAACCAGGCAGAATTCGATTCCTATTCCCATCCAGCGAAAGGCGCCGCGGTAATATGAATCATCCGAAAATCTTTTTTTTCTGCTTACGGCCATCCGATGCCGTCCCGCCGTTGTTTGTGCCTCATTACGCCTTTATTAACACTGTTCATCAGGCCTTATCGATTATCAGGATTGCGATTGATCCAGAATCAGCGTTTTGACTCGTTCACTTGGAAGATTCAACGCGCCAAACGCTCCTGCAGCGCCTGCACGCAGATCAACATCTGCATCCGTCGAGCTGATTAATTCATACATTGCATCAACCTGCTCACTTAGAAGCAAATTGGCATTCAGCTTGGCAGAAAAAGCCAGAGAAGAAAAGGCCGAAAGTCGCACGTCTTTTTCACTTTGTTCATTCATCGCCAATGCGGCAATTGCCCGTTGGGCTTCAGGGCTGCCGAGATACGCCAGCGATTGGCCGGCGGCGATTTGCATCTGGGGCCAATCACGTTCCGTCACAGTAACCAATGCTGCCTGCGCCAGCGACAAATCGACCATCTTATTTCTTGACAGGGCTAATTTATAAATCGCCTGTACCGCACGCATTGCATAGTCCCTGGCCAACTCCTGGCCGACCTCGTCTGCCCCTTCTTCGACCAGTGCCGCAGCCAAATGTTTGATAATTAATTCGCTGCCCCGGAATGCCGTAACCGGCCCGGCTTCCGCGAATGCAATCGCCGCACTGTATCGTACCTTGCGGTCATTAAAGCTCAGGGCTTCTGCCAGAGGCTGAGATGTTCCTACACGATACAGAAGTGACTTTTCGCCCGCGTTAACCGCCAACGCCTCGACAACACCTAAAGCCACATAAGCATCGTTATCCTTGATTGCTCGCTCCAGAGCCTGATGCAAATATTCCGGACCTGCCGTTGTCGCATAAGTACGCGCATCGGCATGACCTTCGCCGAAATAGTCCGGCATCGGGACTGCCGCAGATTCGGCACGATAGAAGGATGCTATCCACAATCCGATTGCCTTCCCCAACCCGGGGTCAGCCTTCAGTGCCCATTCACAACAGCGCATCGTCATCAATTCGTTAAACAGCTTCTTGCTGACTTCCTCACGTGTTAATGCCTGCTTTTCGATATCCCAAAACCAGATGTTTGCAAAATTATATTCGGCGGCAGGTGCTAAAATATCATGCCGGTCATAGTAGGCCTGGCCTAATGTAAAGAACAATTCAGCGGCAGGGATTTTCAGGGCATCCTTATCGATTTGTTCAATCGCACTGACAGCCAAAGCACGACATGTCTCGGAGTTGTCTTTCTCGATGACATATTTTAAATACGGCAACGGTTCCATCGTTCCGATTTTACCCAGTGCCCGAATGATCTCGGCCTTGACGGCTACAGAATCAGTCTGTAATGCCGCCGTCAAAGGACGAATAGCGCCTCGCCCGACCTTGGGAAGCGCGTCGGTAATATAAGCAAATTCGTTTTTTCGCTCCTCATCGCCCAGTGCCGCCAGCATATAGGGAATTGCATATTCCCCGGCATTACGCAACCGCTCCTCAGCCGCGATACGACCGCGTATAGTCGTGCTTAACCGTTGTATTTCCTGGTTAATGATTTTCGGATCTGTCCGACGAATAAAACGTCCCTCTTCAATCAACTCAAGTACTTTGCCGCTGACGTCGCGAAGGATATCGCTATCCGTATGCATTTTGAGAAGCAACCGGTATCCTTCCGGATTCGATTCGCTCAAATCCAAAAGCTGCGTCGGATCCGGCGACTCGGCAACGATTTTCTCACCAAATCCCTTGGCTAAATCAAACCGTCCAATGGCCGTATAATGCAGAAACGCACCCCAGTTTTCTTCTACTGTCTCAGCTAAAGCCAAGGTCCCCGTCAGCAGCAACATCACAGCCGCCCACTTCAAAGACTTTCCATTCCGCATTGATAATCTCCAATAAAAAATAAGTCCGCTTATTCCCCCCTGGAATCGCATAAACCAAACTATCAACAGTATTTACAAACCGGCTACCTGCCGTTTAGAAAATATTTGTGTAATTATAAGCCCATCCTGTCGTGTGTCAAATAAAAACATTCAAAGGTTTATCCTTAATGACAGGATAAATGATGAAGAAGCATGCCATAAAAGTAAAAAAACAGCAGGTATAAGCCCTGCTGTAATGGGAAGATCGATAATACCGTTGGAATGCCATTATGGGGTTTGGCTGAAAAACGGCCATCGCCCAACAAAGCGGCTCATTTTTATCTCTTTCTCTATATTTCGACATATCGTCAAAAACGGTTCATGCCCCCCGGAAACGGTTTGGCCAATCGCAGTGTACATCTGGGCCGCCTCCCAGTCCTGTTCGCGACAGCATACCCAGGCTGTATTCAGAAGCGCAACCACATCTTCATTATTGAGCCTCAAGGCCTGACAAAAACATTGCCGCCCTGCTGCGTATTCTCCGCGTAAAGACAGTACCATCCCCAATCCTAAAAAAGCCCGCGATTCTTCATGTTGAATATCAAGCGATTGCAGAAAACATTGAGCGGCGTTTTCAAGGTCCCGCAACTGCAGGAACATCACTCCCATCCCTACAAGAACATCTGCATCCTGCACATCCAGTTTTAATTCTTCCCGCAGCAGTTCCAGTGCCTTGTCTGTATGTCCTTGCGGTCCAAGTATTTCCGCCAGACGATAGCGTGGCCCGGCCAGACATCCATCGACAGCCATCGCTTCACGATAGCGCCGGGCGGCATATTCCTGATCGCCCCGAAGACGACAGACCTCTCCTAAATAAAAACGTGCTGACGAAGAATCCGGATCAAATTCAAGAATGCGTTTGAATTTTTCCTGAGCTGACTCAATGTCACCACTTTCAAGTAAGAATATGCCAAAATCAAGCAGGACTTCAATGTCTGCCGGATTACTGCGTATTTCTTTTAAAAATTCTTCTCCCGCCTGTCGGGCTTGTCCGCTGATCCAGTATGCCTGAGCAAGACGAAAATGAATTTGCGGATGATTGGGATCCAGCAATGCAGTCTTTTCCCAGCACCAGATCGCCCGATCATATATCCCTCGGGAAAAAAGGGAATTTCCAATATTATAAAAACATAAGGGACAGTCACTGTGAATCTGCTGAGCCAAATAAAACATCTGTTCGGCCTTCTCGTGCTGCTCCATTTCGGTATAGGCAATAATGCGATTACAGTAGGAAGGTTCAAATAACGGATCAAGCTGCTCAATTCTCTCAAAGGTCGCCAGCGCCAAGTCGTATTGAGCCGTGCGGGTATAGTCAACCCCAAGACAATTTAAAATTTCAATGTCATCCTCAAGCAGATCTAACGCTTTCTCAAAACAGGTAATCGCCTGTTCATACTGCTCCATCCCGTCAAGAGTCAGAGCCATATTAAAAAACCAGGCAGCGTTTTCAGGGCCTTTCTGGATTGCAAGGGTCAATTTATCAAATGCCTGCTTCATTTGCCCTTTTTCGTAAAGGCAAAACGCTTCATCGGCCAGCACTTCCGCCTGCTCCCATTCATGGCCATAGCCATCGTCATAATCAAATGTGTTATCCATTAAAATCCTTTCCGGCCTTGTCCGTAGCCATTCGGACACACGAGAAGGCCTTTTCTGTCATCGGGTAAGAACACTCCACACTTTTGCGAAAGCCGATAAAAACAGCGGGATTTGAATTCTGGAAAGATTTATCTGGCTTTTTGGAGTTTAAACCCTTATAATTACAGGCCTTAAGGGACACAGAATCCGTTTGCTGTCTCTTGGAATATGCTTTTTTATCAGTATGGTATCGACAGCGTCCTATAAATCGACCATAATAGGCAAAATGTAAGACATTTAGAATCAGTCAGGAGAACAACCGATGATCCATGAAATCAAAGGGCATTTGACCGCCGGCAAATACCAGTATGCCATCGTCGTAAGCCGTTTTAACGAATTCATCACATCCAAGCTGCTTGGCGGAGCGGTAGACTGCCTTGTGCGTCATGGCGCTGCCGAAGAGCAAATTACAGCCGTTTGGGTACCGGGCACTATCGAAATAACAGTCGCTGCCAAGAAGTTGGCTCAGAGCGGAAAATACGCCGCAATTCTATGTTTAGGGGCGGTTATTCGCGGTCAGACCAGTCATTATGATTATGTCTGTCAACAGATTTCCCGCGGAGTAGGCACTCTTAACTATGATTCCGGTGTACCAACCATTTTTGGAGTCCTAACCTGTGATACGATTGAGCAAGCAATCGAGCGGGCCGGAACCAAACAGGGTAACGCCGGTGCCAATGCAGCTTTGGCCGCTATCGAAATGGCCGACCTGATGAGCAAGCTCTAATCGGCTGTTCTTTAACAAATCATAGTTTACTTTAAGGAATCCATAGACGTGACGCTGGACCGCAGAACCAAAGCCCGGGAAATGACTATGCAGGCCCTGTGCCAATTGGATGTGCAGGGCAATGACGTCCTGGAGATGTTGCGGCTGTTTTTTCGTGAACAATCCGATGACGATTTGACCCTTAAATTGGCTGAAGAATGGACCAAAGGCGTCTGGCAGATTGTAGATGAGTGTGACCGTACCATCGCCCAAGCCGCTATCCGCTGGAAATTATCGCGATTGTCGCATGTTGATAGGGCAATTTTACGCTTGGCTGTTTATCAGCTCCGTCATTGTCCCGATATCCCGTGTAAGGTTGTCATCAATGAGGCGATTGAAATCGCAAAAAAATTCAGTTCAGAACAATCTCCGCGTTTCGTCAATGGTGTCCTTGATGCTGTCCTGAAAACACTGAATATATCTGGAACCCCATCGGTTTCCAAGGAGGTATTGTAAACTGTGCGAACCATTGCGGTACTGAACCAAAAAGGCGGTGTTGGAAAGACAACCACAGTCGCTAATGTTGCCGCGGCCTTATCGCTTAAAGGTCTGCGGACGCTGGTGATCGACTTGGATCCACAAGCACATCTGACGATCCACTTGGGTGCAGACAGCAACCCCGACGCTGAGGGGGTGTACGAAGTATTGACAGGGTCTTCGGACATCGCATCGGTTATCACCCCTGTTCGGGAAAATTTATGGGTTCTTGGTGCAAACATCAATTTAGTCGGCGCTGAAAGTGAGTTGGTAAACGAGGTTGGCCGGGAAATCATTCTGCGAAAAGCCCTTGAGCCGGAACGCTCAAAGTATGATTATATGCTTATCGATTGTCCCCCCTCTTTAGGCTTACTGACACTCAATGCATTGTCCTCGGTTGAGGAGGTACTGATTCCGGTACAGCCGCATTTTCTTGCATTACAGGGTTTTAGCCGTCTTTTACAAACCATTACCCTTGTTCAAACGCGTATTAATCCCGCCCTGAGAGTTTCGGCTATCCTGATGTGTATGTTTGACAGCCGTACCAGCCTTTCTTCCGAAGTACGAGATGATATCGAAGGGTTCCTGGAAAGCGCCCGTAATACCGATAAACCCTGGGCAAAGGCTTCAATCATCCCGGTACACATCCGACGCAACATTAAACTGGCAGAGGCTCCCAGTTATGGAAAAACGATCTTCGAATATGAACCCGGCTGTAACGGCGCTGTAGATTATATGGCGGTCGCCGATTGGCTCCATACAGGAATCATCAGCGGCAATGAGAATAATGTCTTGGCGGCTCCAACTTTTACCTCGAAAGATGCGGAACAATATAAGTCACTAACGCCCGATCAAGCAACTAGCGACCTTCCCGACAATCATGGAATATAAAAAAGAAAAGACTGCCTCGTGGATGAGTGAGAAGCAGTCTTTATTTGGAAGATCGCACGTATGCAATCCGTATTTTTAGAGTATTATTGCGTCATTTTTACGTTTTGTCAAGAGGCTTTTTTAAAAAAATATCACGGCGTATTATTTTTGCTCTATTCACGCGTCAAAGACCATGGGTCCTCCAAAGCATTGACGATATGACGCAGAAAACCCGCTGCATAAAATTCATCTGCGATGCACTGATCAAATGCCAGCGACACATACATCTTTTTACGCGTGACAAAACCGTCTCCGATGGAAACAACAACATCTTCGATGTTCCCGATAGAGACAATCCCCAGCGCCGACAGCGGACTGATAGCATAAAAAGACTCTATACCGTACATACCCAAGCCAGTCAAAACGATGTTGGCCCCGTCGAAATCGTCGGGCAGCAGCCTGTTGGCACGGGCTTTATTGAGTAGTTCTTCGCTTTCAACGGCAAGCTGTGTTAAGCTTTTATCCCGGACGTCCTGTACGACAGGCACGACCAATCCCTGAGGGGCAGCAACCGCAAAGCCTACGCCGGTTTTCTCGCTGATATGAAGCATTCGGCCGTCCGGACTGAATGTGGCAGCCATAAGGGGAAAGGCAGTAATCGCTCGTGCGATTGCACAAATAAAAAAGTCATTGGTCGTCGCCCGTACATTAACCTGTTTGCAAAAGACCTTGCGCATACCCGTAAGCTCCGTCAGATCAGCACGGATTGTCAGATAGGCGTTTGCCTTGGTCCGTTTGGACTGGAGCATATAGGTGCCGATGAGCCGCTGAATGCGGGTCAGCGGCAGACGGTCTGGCGTCGGCGACTCGGTCAAAACATACCTCCGGGGGTTTCAATATCCTTTGATTAGAAATAAACAATGATTGTAGCATCGATAAAATAGGGAATCAAGCACAAAACGCTTGCTCAAATAAGGATAACCCGGTAAAATCAGCGTTGACTTCAATTAAAATGGAGAGATTTATGCGGTACATTCTGGCTCTGCTTTTGCCCCCTCTGGCGGTACTGTTTTGCGGAAAGCCGATTCAGTTTCTTCTCAATATACTCCTCTGTCTGCTCGGATGGATACCCGGAGTTGTCCATGCTGTCCTGGTCGTTCATGAACATCTCAACGATAAACGCACAGAAAAAATAATCCGTGCTATGAAACAATAGTAAAATATTCCCTTATCGGAGGATAATCTCATGAAACCAATCTCGCATTCTGTTTTTGTTATTCTGTTCACTTTAACACTCTCCACGGGTTGCCAGAAAACATATTATGCTACAATGGAAGCCTTCGGCAAACATAAACGGGATATTTTAGTAGACCGTGTTGCACACGCCCGCGATGCTCAGAATGAAGCTAAAGAACAATTCGCCTCAGCCCTCGAAGAATTCAGCTCGGTACTGAATTTTGACGGGGGAGATCTTAAAAAACGATACGATACTCTTAAAACCTCGTACGATGCCAGTGAAAGTAAAGCCAAAGCTGTTTCTGCCCGTATTCAGGATGTCAAGAAGGTGGCCGGTGCGCTGTTTAAAGAATGGGAAAAAGAGCTGGATCAATACTCCAGCGAAAATCTTAAAAAATCCAGCGAACAAAAACTTCAGCAAACCCGTGGTCAATATGACAAGCTGATCGGTGCCATGGAACGAGCCGAGTCTAAAATTAAACCGGTGCTGGCTGCGCTGAATGACCAGTTATTGTATTTAAAACACAACCTTAATGCACAGGCCATTGCATCTTTGCAAAGTGAGTTGCAGACGGTTGAAACGGATGTTGCCGCCCTGATCCGGGAAATGGAAAAATCGATTGCGGAGGCGGACACATTCATTAATGCAATGGCGCAACCCTGATCTCGGTACAGTAAGAAAATCCAGACACAAAGGAATAGCCTATGAAAACGCCCTCTATGCCCCACCCTGGACACGACAGACATTTGTGTTATCTGACCAACCTGCACTTTCACCAGAGCAATTGGACAGAATATAAAAAACTTGTAGAAGGCGCTCAGTATGTCTGTAAGCTGTGCGGGCGCAGCGCCGCAGATAAAGATCGCCTCTGCAAACCCATCAAGCTCTGAACACAATACGATTCGGAACGCGACCGTTTATAAACCGAAAAATTGAATCGCCATTCCAATCGTGCCGGAACGCAGCATATCATTGCGCTCAACGCGTATGACCTTGGCTGTTTTGATGCGTGCATATTGGCCTTTTTGGCGGGCCAGGGATACTGTACGCGGAAAATTGACTTCTATCTCATGGCCGGGCCGAACAGGGGCCGTCATCGGCAGGCTGATATAGGCACCGCCTTTGCTGACATTAATGCTCTTGCCCGAGAAGAAGCGGTTGGCTTCCGGAATCCAGACACTGACCGGCCATGCCAAATCCGAACGTACATCTCTACGTTGTTCTACAATCGTACTTTCCATAGTACCGTTCTCCCTGAATGTTGTATATTTTATTGCCATAGCAGGGTTATCGGCATTGTTAAAATGGGATGTTTAGTGAAAATGGGAAAATTTCTCAATCTTTTTTAAAAAACACTTTTGTCTTCATTTCTTCAATGAATCAGTTTTTTTATCGGTCTTTCCTGGGAAAATAATCAGAAAAAAGAAGTAACCTCTGTCAGTAAGACAGTTCCAAGGCGTCAGTCTTCACTCTTTGAAGTAACAATTTGATTGCTTCTGAAGTACAATCTTATGTACGCATAGAATCGATTTCGACAAGAGCTATCGGGAAAAATATAAATATTGGAAGCCAACTGAATAATGCCGGACGAACCTGCCCCAGAATTACTTCTGTCGCAAACAGCGAACATAAAAATGAAACCGTAAAACACCCTGCCGTCGTTAAAAAGCTGACCAGAATGGCAGTCTTCATCTCCCGCGGATCACGACAGACCAGCACCGGCAGTGCAACCATCAACATAATCATATTAATGATCGGTGCGGTAATACGTGAGTGCTTTTGCATCGCAATTTCGGCCATTTCAGTTCGGCGAGTGCCGGGGTTTCGCTCCATCTCTGTCAATTGGGCAAGGCTCAGCAGCGATTTAAAGCCCTCACGGCGTCGTAAGGGCAGCTCCTCAGGGTTAAGGGAAGTCGCATAAAAATCAAGTGCCTCATAAACATTCGGCCCCGACTCCTCAATTGCTGCTTTTGACATCCGCATCACCTGTCCTTCTTCCAGATTCCAGCCCTTGCGCTGCACATCATAGACCGCACGACTGGCCTGGATTCGGCCTACTACCCGCCAGGTATCTTCATCCTCCGGTTCGCGCAGGATAATCAGCGGCATATACATCGTCTGTTCTTTTTCTTCATATCGTTGACAGCATAAAAGGTTGCCGTTGGAATCAGCCAGAAACCACAAATCATAGGCCGCCTCATTTGGCAATTGATCCTGCTTTCGCGTTAATTCGCCGGCCAATCGGGGAATTACAAGCTCTTGATCCACAACGATCACACCCGTCAGCAGCAATGCTGAAAATAAGATAGGCGCCAAAATCCGCTTGAGGCTGACTCCGGAAGCCATAATCGCAATCAGTTCATTATTACGCGTCAGCCTTGCCAATGAAAAAACCGCGGCAATGACAATGACCATTCCCCCCAGGTCACGAAACCACAGGACACTGCGTACACCGTAATAAAAAGCAATATTGTAAAGAACCGGCAGCGTTCCCTGGTCTGATTGTTCGGCAAACTCATCCAGATGAAGAAACAAATCGACAGTCAAGAACATCCCTACCATCACCGCCAGAGTGATCAGGTAGCCCCAAAAAAAGTTTTTGGCAATGTATCGGTCCAGTGTCTTCATCTTTGTCAAGTCCGCATCAATTTCTGGTACACAGCCACAGTCAATACACTCAGCAGCACGAAACCGAACCAAATCGCCCCGACACCGACAGTCTCCGGCGTGGAGGTATTCTTAATCATCTGCTTGCCGGCCAGAATAAAGACCACAAGAATGCCCGCCGGAATAGAGCTGGCCCCGAATGCACTAAGCAGATGACCGCCGCGGAATTGAATCCCCAGTGCGATACCCATTAAAATAATCGCTACAGACCCCAATCCGAGAACCAGCCGTGAATTGACCTCCGCGTTGATCTCGCGATCCGTCTTCAGAAGATCGCGTTTTAACAATGCTAAAAGCTGCATATATGTCGTACTTGGCTCACCCTTCAGCACTGCCGAAGGCCGGACCGCGAGGTCGAGGGTTTTCAGCAATGTCTCTATTTTCAATTGATCGGCAAGCGGCTCAGGAAATGCGATGTCGCCCGCAAATTTTTGCATCGCCCTGCCCCGAATTCCGCCGGTACGTTCCCAGGAAGGGCGATCCAGCACCACTTCAAGACGCAAATTGGAACCGTCACCCTCTAAAGCAATTGTTCCTTTTTGACTTTCGTATCTCACCGTCAATCCATCGCGATACCGATCACGCTGCTCAAGTACAATGGGTTCCACCAGATTCAGCGTAAACTTCTTGCCCGGATCGATGTTACAGCCTTGTGCTTTCAATGTATACAGCCTCGCCCCGCCAGCCTCCTCAAGGCGTACTGCTTGTCCCTTCTTGAGTAAGATATCAAGCTCCTCGGCCAGCAATTCGATCCCAAGCTGCGCACGGGCCGCCATCGCCTTTTCACGTATCGGATAATAATTCATCTTGTCGGCCTGAATTCGTTTGATTTCATCGATCTCTTTAAATTTGATGCTGTCGCCCAGCAGCGGCGGAAAATTTTCTTCCAGTTCTAATCGACCGGAATAAACCGGCTGCAATGCATCAAACCGATATGCGTCTTCTGCAACAATCACTGCCTTGTTATAGGTCCGGTGCGTTTCAATGGCCACAAGAACACGCTGAGCGGTAACCAACCGACTCGGTTGATCGCTTCTGGCCTCAACAATCACCACTCCTTCAAGCAGGTTCTTGTCCGGAATCGCCTTGTCCGCATACAGCCGAAACCGGCTGCGCGGCAGCGCATAGTACCCTTTGCGCTGAACATTGCGAAAGAGAATTTGCTCGGCGTTGGACTTGACATTCCGTTCGGTGCGATGCACAAACGCAGGAGAGACATAAAAACTAAGAATCAGATTAACCGCCGCCACAAGAATCGCCAGACATAGCCCCGGATACAGCATCACCCGCAGGCTTACCCCGCTGGCACGGCAGGCATCCAATTCCCGATCGGCGGCAAATCGCCCATAGACAATGGAAGCCGAAAAAAGCGCACTCATCGGCAGCACAAACGTCAGGGTAATCGGCAGAAAATATCCGATCAAACGCAAAATCTGTTCGGGACTGACACCGTATTCCATAATGGTCGGCACCAGCAGCCCGACGCAGACCATCAGCGTCAGCGCCACCGTTGCCAGCACAAACACCCGAAACAATTCTCTGAAAATATACCTGTGCAGCGTAAAAAGCACGTTTGTTCCTGTCCATTAATGGAATGTTTACGCCAACATTGTGCCAGAGAACCCTCCGGAAAGCAACAAAAAATCCTTCTGCTCAGCGAGGATCGGGCACCGAGTGCAGAGCAACCAATCGCGGTCGATCGCCGGGCGCCCAACACTGGCTGCGGTCAAAGATCGCAATCATCCGGCGCTCCGGGCCGTCTTCACCCAACCGCACCAGCAAATAGGCCGTAAACACATCACTGCGTACTGTAAAGATCGTGGACAACCGTGTTACAATCCAATCCCTTTTCTCAAAGTCGCCGGTAACACTCGTATCCCCCACCATCGCCGGAGTTTGGGATGCATATCGTTTGAATTCACTTATCTTCAGTAAATCGCTGATTCGTTCATAAGGCCGATTGGCTGCAATCTGCTCGGCAAGATAGTCTGCCGAATTCGGGTCAACCAATTGGGGAGGAATCGCCGCCGCAATCACATGCTTGGCCGCCGTATTGATATTGATCCGTCCCGGCAATGACCCTTTTCCCGGACGATTCAGGAAACAAATATAATCCATAAGTTCGGCCCGCCCCTCAGCATCCCAACGAATCGCCGATTCACCGGAGGCACCGGCAATCTGCTCCGTAATTGTCTTGGGTGTCGTACCGCTATTCTGATTAGACACAAAGGCAACCTTTACAAAATCCCCCATCGTATAAATCGGGCCGCCCGAATTCGCAACCGGCAATTGGAACCCTTTGCCGAATGCCGGAACAAGCATATTCGCTGCACCAAGGGTTTGGAAATCAATATTATTAAAAGAAGAATAGTCGGCAAATTTCCACCTGGTATCGTCTCGCACAGTGACCCTGTAATTTGAGCCTGTAGTGGTTAAGTTTAAAAACAACCGCTGGGTTTCTGTAATTTTATCCGCTGAAATAAATTGCCCTGAAGTCACGGGGTCGGGTCGCTGGAGAACGAGCACATTATTAACCCCTGTCATCGGCGGTGTTACCCCTAATCCAAAATTGGAGCGGAAAATTGAAGTCCCTATCGGAGCAGAAGGATGGATTGTACCTGCATAAATCGTCAGCCTGCCTGGTGTGGTTACATTTCCCGCCGGAACACTATAGGAGTTGTCAAGAGTATTGTTCTGTGTTCCGACCTTGACATTCCAGCCGTTCAGGCTGATCGCCGTATCATAGGGATTTACGAATTCAACAGCAAATCCCTGAACTCCGGTACCGGTATTATAACAATACACTTCCGAGATAAACGGCTGGCGTTCATAGCCGTAAACAGTCTCTGCCGAATCCGTAACGCCCAGCCCGAACTCATAAGCATTCGGGGTTGCAGGAGCCGTTGCACCGATATCGATGATACCGGAATTCGTTGTACTATTGCTGACTTCCCGTATCAATTCCCGAATAACAGCACGATTAATATAGGTTGGATTGGCATTTGTCTGTGACCCGTATGCACTGCCGCCGAAAGGCCCGGTCGCTGACGTATTATCCTCATCCAGATAATCGATGAGATTGGCCACAATCTGCGCCGATTTTTTCGCCGCATCGGCTTGCGTAAGCCCATCCTGAAGATAATACGCCCGCAGGGCATACAGCAGATGCAGAATATTCCTTCGGGCCTCCGGAGTGTTACGCGTCAGACATCCGGCATTGACCGTTACCCCATCCATCGCCAGCGGATTGGTAATCGTCCGCATATCCACCGGACGATTATCCAACGGACGATTATCCAACGGACGAAACACCGACTCTCTGGCCCGCCGCTGGAGTACATTCGTCTCTGCCGCCAGTGCCGTTTCCAAGGACGGATACCGCCCCGAACGCAGCGGCCGGTCAAAACTATAGAATGTAGTGATATGCCGACGGTCATAACGGTATTGGAAATTCACTCCTTCACCACTATCGGTACCAACAAACGCCCCGCTGAATTCATTGAAATTCCGAGGATCAAGCCGAATCTTCCACTTTTTTCGAAAATCATTTCCTGAGTCTATCGGGGTTTCTAATGCTGCATATAAACTGCCGTATGCATTGAACGTAAAATGGGCGACATCGCTGTGTTCAAATCGTGTTTCCGCTTTTGAACTGATCAGATAACGATTGCGAATCTCCAATTCATCCGCGATGTCAAAAAAAGCAAAGGATGAAGCACCATTATCAATATTGTTTAACAGAGCAATATGACTTTGTTCCGGGGTTAAAGGAACATTGGAAACCCAATTGAAAAGTCCTCTGGTTTTTTGAATCTTATACCAGTTCTGATCGGTGGGCGATGTTGTCGCTGTTAAATCCGATCCGCGTAACCAGGGCAGATAATTCACTTCGGTCAGATAGCGGCCTTCTGACTGATACTTACCGAGTACGGGTTGAGTCTGAAACAAACTTTTTGTAGGATACCATGCTTTTCGAAACACGGACGTATCCGGATTAGCCGCAGTAATTGCAGGATCCTGATAAAAGCAATGTGCCGTATTCAAGTTCAACATCGCGCAGTTATCAATGATGCGCACGGCCGCAAAAACCGGCTTGCCGCGGCTGGTCGTCAAATTCGGGATCATTACCCACCGGCTGTCCGCCACGCCGTCGCCGTCAGCATCTGCCCTTGCCCCGAAAAGGCTTACCCAGGCCGCTTCTTCCCATTTGTTCGGATACGTCTGTGTCCCGCTGTTAATGTCGGCATCAATCTCACTGCCGACCGCAACCACACGGGTACGCTCGCCGGACCGAATTACTTTAGCTCGAACATCTTTGGCCGAAACCTCCCATTTGTTCCATAAAGTACCGGTATTCCAGCCTTCAGTGGTATGTGTTGCATCACCGGTATCGTCCGGATCGATCCACCGTTTACGTAATGGATTGCCGGCATAAGCCGCCGCGTGATCAATGATACTGTTGCGCTGATAATACAGACTGTCCGGCCTGCCCTGAATCGTCCCCCATAAGTCCGTAATCCGCGGCCAGACATAAATATCATCCGAAGTACCGGCGATCAAATCCGGCCCGGCATCTTTATACACCGGCTCCAATGATGCCAGCCAGATATCATCTCGTGTGCCCGGCAGCCAGACATCATCGTTATTCAACGCTTGCGCCTCCGCCGGATCGATTGTCCCGTTGACGCCCGGCCCGATGGGCTGACTCCATTGTCTGGCATAATCGATCCGTTCGTCTGGTCCCGGCTGAACCGGGTCTTCACCGCCGTTGAGCATTTCTTTATCGGTTCCGAACAGATCCTCCGCCAGCACAGTATGAATGCGATGAACGACGCTATCCACTGCGGCATCCAGATCGCTGCTGTCTATGACCGACGACGTCTCCATCTCTCCCACGCGGGCAACCATCACAAACATCACCCCTACTACAGCCAGCAGCACCGTCACTACCACCACAAGGATCATCACCGATCCCCGCCGCCTGTTATCTTGTTGTGTTGTCATCCACATAGAGCATTCCAACTTTTAATCAAACAGCAATCATCACTTTTCGATATAGACGATATGCGTAAACGTTCGCCCATCAGGAAACAGCCCCTTGACATCATGCACCGTGAATGTAAATTTTATCGCCCTGGGGAAATACGCCGGTGAAAAATATACAACTTCCGACTGATGGCCCCCGACCCCGACCGTCTTCCATGAATTGACCATTGTCCCGCTGACCCCCCCCGGCATATTAAAGTAAGCCCCGAACCCGGCCTGATAAAAATCGCCCCGTGAATAGTCCGGCCACCAGCGAACGCCAACGAACCGTTCATTGACGCCGAACATCTCGCCGGTCGATGTATTTTTAATTTGATCTTCGCTCTTATAGGCCCATTGAATCTGAAAAGAGCTGACCTCTTCAGCCATCAGCAGATGCAGAGTCTCGGCGTTTTTCATATCCATGATCGGCCGGCCTGCCGTCGCCGCATCTGCACTGTTATTATTAAAGCACACCTGCAGGAAATGATTGCAGTTGGCCGTTGTCTGAACCAATGTCTGCCAGTCCGTCAATGATATCTGATCGTATTCAACAAGGTTATTGCCGAACGCCGTAAATCCCGCCCCGGTAAACAAGGACATATCCGGAAAAGGAGAACTGACTCCCGAAAAGATCGAATAGGTCAGATTCATATCCGATGTCAGCAAATGTGCTCTGCGGGCAAGCAATCGGGCGCCCGGCTGACTTGCAGAGTTCCATCGATAATTTTCTTCGAATGTCCACGGCGCAGTCATGGTGTTCATTCGCCATCCATGGCCATAGTAAATTCTCGCCATCATCCCCGAAACGGTTTTGTCCGGTATGCCGTTGCCGTCGCTGTCATATTGTTTGATGGTCTGAAAATCGCCGTTGGCAAAAAACTGTATCTGGTCATACCATGTATCAGCCGTTCCGTCGCCGTCGGTATCGACAATCTCAAACCACATCGCCATCGGTGCATCGGTCCGCAAACCGCGAAAATCACTGGAAAGCTGCTGGCAGATCGCCTCCGTCCGGCGAACAACCTCCACCGTCGAATCCGCCGTGCGGTGCGCCTTGACTCCCGTCGTAAAGACCACACTGGACAAGCCCATCAGAATCATCACCAGCGCCATCGCCACCAGCAATTCTACAATCGTAAACGCATTGTTTGATTTAATTTTCATTCGTTTAGAGTCAGCCGCTTAAATCAGAATTCTGCTTTTAGGGTCTTCTGGATAATCCCGACGCAGGGATTCCGCGTGCTGCCTATCCCCGGCGGCACAACCCAGAATTTCAGAATGTGCGTCCCCGCCGGCGGCGTCGGAGTCGTCTCGTACCCATCCCATCGCCACTCATTGGTCAGCACCAGCGTCTCTTTCAGGCCATCATTGTCTGCGTCTTTGTATTCTGATACATCGTAAATGTTGCCCGTCCGGTCCTCAACCAGTGTCACACTGTTGCCGAAAAAGCCAAACACCGTATTCATCATGCCGGACACCGCATCCCAAATCTCGTTGCCGCTGCCGCTGAGCACCACCAGCGCTTTTCGATCCGCCGGATCGGGAGAACCGGCATCATATTCATATTGCAAATACACCGGCACCGGCGACGGTAACGAATTTGTCCCCTGAATATAGGAGTTGGTACCCGGTTTATAGTCCCAATTGTAATACAACATTCCGGCGGCAATCTTACGTGTGATAAACACCGTCACCTGAATTTCATCCAACCCTGCCCGGCGGCACAGCGCCGACCAGTGGTAATTCCGGTCCTTCCCGGCAGTGGAAACAAACGAAGGATAGAAAAACTCATCCCATGTTGCATCCAGATTTGTAAAGGTGTCATCCTGAGTACCCAATAGCCCATCTATTCCCGCAGTATGCATCCACTCTGCCGTATAGAGAAAGTTATCGCAGGTATCATACGCTGCATTCGCCCAATTCGGAGCATAAACGGGATTATTGGTGCTCTGCGCGATCTTCGCCGACGGCCAATAGTTGAAATCACGCACCCCGTAAAGCCGCACCTTGGCAAAGGCCTCATTGGCAGCAACGGTTCCGATAGTACGCTCGGTGGCCACGCTGGTCAGCTTGATGCCGACCGGAAACACCATCGCAATCAGCACCAGTCCGACGCCGAGAATTCCCGTCGCCAGCAGCGCTTCAATCAGCGAAAAACCAGATTGTCGTCGGTTGTCACTCATTATTTTTCATCTTGTTATTCCCGCCAAAGCGGTAACTCGACATCATTCTTTTCTGCAGTTCCGTTTTTTACTTATTCACCGATCAACTCGCCCGTATAGGGACTGACCCGCATGGTCTTGAAAACACCTGGTTCGTTTTGATTTTGAATATAAAAACTGTTGACACTGATAAAATCTCCCCCGTCATCCCAATCCATAGAATTCATCACTTCCAGCTTTCCCTTAAAGCGAACGCCGTGAATTACAAGCTTTCCTGACGGACTGAACACAATCGAAAAGCTTGGAATCCCGGGAGCCATGACATATGTCCCTTCCGGCAGTGCAATTGCCTTACGGCCTTCCACCGCCCGAAAGCCATTTGCATATCCCGTGCCGTCATAGTCATGCACAATGAACACCATATACGCTTTGCCGTCCGCAGCCTGTTGAAACCGAACCCCCGCGTATTTATGGTGACGAACCGCAATCGCTCGCGCATTGCTCAGGGCGGCGTTGATTAGCCCCTGCGTCCCGGCCGTATCCTGCAACGAGACAGCCAGCCGCTTGGCTGCCGGCACCCCGATGGCCAGCAAAATCGCCAGGATCGCCACCGTCACCACCAGCTCAGTCAGCGTCAATCCGGATTGTCGTCCGTGCTTTTGCATCGTTTCAAAAGGCCCTTAAAGCGGCAAAACCGCCTTACTTCCCTTCGTCAAAGTTATAGACATCGTCCGATGTCCCATATAAACCGTCATAGCCGGCACTGTGCAGGATAAAGGACTCCGCCCGATAAGGCCGTTCCGGGGCCGTAAAGTTCGGATTTTTGATTCTGCTGTAAAACAATGTAGCCGTATTCATATCGTTGATTTCTGTTCTCAGGTTATGATAGGCTCCGAAAGGTGCAGCCAATGAAAGCACACCAGAACCCTGCCCCCAACTATCATTGACATTGTAAGTATTGCCTGACCAATTTGCCAATGCAGGGCTATTGCCGATTTTTGTCCGGTCCGCTTTATAATACAGGATCGGCATTCCGACTTTCTTGCCGGTTGTGCGGTGTTTGACTTTATTGAACGAATCCGCCAATACATATGAGTTTTCAAGAAGACCAATATTAGAATAAAGGTCGGTCAGCTTGACGGCATTAGCCGACTCCAGCTCCAGATACGGCCCTTTGCGGCTTTTCAAGTTAGCCTCCTTGGCCGGATCAGGAAAACTATTGATGCCCGGATAATAGATCTCTGTATTGGATGCACTTCTGCCGTTCGCATGAAAGATTGAGTCCGGATGAAAACCCAAACCGTCCCGCCCGACCATCGCCTCAGCCAACCGCTGGGATGCAGAGTACGTTCCATACAGCGTCGTGTTCCACACGCTCGAAGGATAATCGCCCATATCGGTGCGAAATGTCTCCAGACCCATCTCAAGGGTATGGAACTGTGCCCTCTGTTTAACGTTCATCGCCGACTTGTTAACCTGGTTCAGCGCCGGGATCAAAACCGCCAGCAGGATTCCGATGATCGCCATTGTCGTAAGTATTTCCACCAGCGTAAACGCGTCTTTTCTTTTTATAGGTCTCATAAGTCCATCTCCGCTAACCGGTAAACGCTTGCCGCTTTCTAATCAAAATTGACAATATCATCCCTCGTGCCATACACGCCGTCCCATCCGGCCGAAATCAGAATAAAAGTGCTGGCATTATACGGCTTGTAAAAATGTCGCGCAGCATCCCCCTGCTGGGTAATTTGTTCATAAAACACCTGAGCCTGATTCTTGCTCGCATCGTCCGGATCCTTGTAATGCACATCCGCCCCATTAATCGCCGTATCCCGCAGCCACGGCAGTTGCAGAACGGGAAGATTGTCTCCGAAATTGAACGCCCAGTCCTTATACTCGGTTTGGGCGGGATTAGTGACGGTCTGACGGCTGGTATCGACCCGGAACCGTTTGGTCGGGTCAGCCTTGAAATACAGAAGCGGCATACCCGCCCTTCCGGAAACCGTCTCGTTGCGGTTAAACACATCTGTAATCATCGGTGACCGCTGGGTCCCCGGTGCGGTCAGCGGCGGCGCATAAATACTTGAAGGACTTCGGTCGGTCCACAAATCAAGAACCATTGCGATTTTGCCGTATTTGATTTCGCAATACGGTTCTTTCCGCCGTGCCAGACTGGTAGCGGTATCGGTGTATAAGTCCGCCGGAGCATTGATGTTAAACAGTGCATCACTCATCGGAAACCAGCCGGTTCTCGGCTCAAAACCGCGATTGTCGCGGCCCAGCAGAGCCTCGGTCATATGCTGCGCACCGGTAACACTGTAGCCCCCGGCCTCCAGAACACTGGAATTCGGATAACGATTAAAATCGGAATTGAACAGCTCCAGCCCCACCTCGATGGCGTGGAATTCCGACTTCTGCTGCAGGCCTTTGCTGACAATCTTAACCTTTTTCGAGCCTACGCTGAGAATGGCGATGAGCATCGAGATGATCGCCACCACTACCAGCAGTTCGATCAGGGTAAATCCGCCTCTCGTTTGTTCTCGTCTATCCTTCATCGTTTTTTCCTTTGTGACACTAAAGTTCACAGAATTTATGATACGTGAAGCTGTACCTATTTACATTTCTGTGTTCTCAGTGTCCTCTGTAGCAAATTCTACTTTTTCATTTATTTTCGATGTCATCATCGGTACCGAACAGTCGATCCGGCCCCGCAGAAGTCACCTTCGGAAACGTATGCGCCTTGGGGGCGTACTCATACCGCAGACTCAGCCCCCACGCATCCACAAACCGCGGCAGGTCATACACAACCCCGCCCACCGTGGCCTTCAGTGCTTGCTGAGATTCCTGCGGATGCTTGACGGCGATCAGCGATGGAGTTACCGCATCAATGATCGTCCGGCTCTTCGGAGCACGGTACAAAAACCAGTACAGCGCTGCGCTTGAGCCGAACGGTTGTTCATTATTGTTGCCGTCCCGCTCCAAGAGTGCCGTCGCATTCACAACAACCGTGATCCCCGCCGCCGCACCGAGATCGTCTTTCAAATGCGTTATGAGATACGGTTCCGAAACGCCGTCTTCATTGGGTGAAAGCGGAAGCCTGTCGGTGCTGAACGGAAACGTCTCATTGAAGTCGTCATAATACTGCTGGATCGCCGTATCAATTACCGCCAGCGCACTGCGGGTAAGCTGCACCGAAGAACGCTCTTTGACATATTGACCCAGCCGCATCAGTGAGCTGATAAGGATCAGCACTACCGTCAGCGCCATCAGCATCTCAACCAGCGTCATCCCGAATTGTCGCCGCCCCGTAGTCATACGTCCAGCGCACCGTTTCATCAAAGAGTCAACAAGCAATGAACAATCATCCCGTAAAGACTATTCCGTTTCCTTGGTGAAGTTAAAGATGTCATCGCCGGTGCCGAAACTGCCGTCTTTTCCCGCCGACCACAGGATAAACGAACCCGCCTTATAGGGACGATTGACTGTTTGAACATTCTTATTGAGGATTTTAGCATCAAAGTTAATCAGTGCATCGGCCGGAATCCTTTGGATCTCGTGCGCTATGCCGGTATCCGGAAGACCTAAGCCCAGTAAGTTAACATTGTCGCCATAATAATAAATAGAAGTTTCCATATCAGTATCGGTTTTCTGAATGGCGAAATTGGTGCGTGCCCGGTAATACAGAATCGGCGTACCGGTTGTCTTACCGCCGATGCCTCCGCGTTTTCGGGCAAACACATCGCATAGGGCCAATGGATATTGACTGGCCCAGCCGGCAACAAACGGCGCAGGAGCAGCGGTATAGATTTCATCCATCCGGAAGGCATTGGCGTTTTCCAGCTCCACATACGGACCTTTACGGTTCTGAATGTTTTCAGTCCGATTTTCCCAGTTTGTGATATCGCTATTGGCATGATAAACAGGAGTATTAACCTGCGTAGCACCTGACTTATCAATAATGGTATTCGCTCCATCCGCCCGGAAATCCGAATTGGGATGAAACCCCAAATAGTCCAGCCCCACAATAGCCTCGGCAAGCTTGTTCGCTCCGCAATATGCCCGAGGATCCGCTGTCTTCTGTGGACTGCTGACGGTGTTGATGGAGTTGTCATTCGATTCCGGATAATCCCCGAAATCCGCCTTGAACATCTCCAATCCTGTAGTAACCGCATGGAACTGTGCCCGCTGCTGGATTTCCTTGCCGCGATCTTTAACCATTGACAGCGCCGGCACCAGCAACCCGATCAGCAAGGCAATTACCGCCATGACCGTCAGCAGTTCAACAATCGTAAACCCCTTGTTTTGTCCTGTCCTCTTCATCGTTCTGTCCTTTCATAAAATCGTATGGATACAAGTTCTCGTTTTTTTTAGTCATCGGCCTCGCCGACTCTGCAATTTTTCTTTTTAAACTTTAAACGTTGATTTTACATCAACACCTGCATCATCGTCACCATCGGCATGAACATCGCGATCACAATCGTTCCGACAATACTGCCCAGAAATACGATCAAAACCGGCTCAAGCATACTCATCAAACTCGAGACCAGCACATCGGCGTCTTCGTCGAAATTGTCGGCCACCTTCATCAGCATCTTGTCCAGGTCTCCCGTCTCTTCGCCGACGTCCACCATATTTACCACGATCGAGTCCACCGTCTTGGACTGCCTGAGCGGATTGGCAAACGTATCGCCCTGCCGGATCGCCCCGTGCACCTTGCCCAGCATCTTGGCATACACCTCGTTGCCGCTGGTTTCACGGGTGATATTCAGCGCTTCAAGAATCGGCACGCCCGCCCCGATCAGCGTCGCGAGCGTTCGCGTCCAGCGGGCAACCGTTGTGCAATAAGACACGCGGCCGATTACCGGCAGATGCAGCATCAGCCAATCCAGACCGAACCGGGTGTAATGAAATTGCCGCATCAATCTAAACAGCATCACAATAACAAAAGGAATCAGCGCCACCATACCCGCATTAAGACCTTTACGTCCCTGGAGCCACTGGCTCATTGCCAGCAGCCCTCGCGTCAGGGCCGGAAGTTGAGCCTTGCCGTCGCTCATATCCTTGAGCACTTCCGAAAATGTCGGGATCACAAAGATCATCAACCCCATCACGATAACAAACGCCACGAACAGCACCACAACCGGATACACCAGCGCACCTTTGACCTTGGCCTTGAGCTTTTCGGATTTTTCCATAAAGTCGGCCACGCGGTTGAGGATGACATCCAATACACCGCCCACCTCGCCGGCGGCCACCATGTTCACAAAAAGCCGGTTAAAGCATCGGGGATACTTGCTCATAGCCTCCGAAAGAGTAGCGCCGCCCTCGATGTCTTCGGCCACATAACCGATGATGCGTTTGAAAGCGCCCGGTTTTTCCTGCTCTTCAAGAATGCGGAGTGAGCGAAGGATCGCCAAACCGGCATCCTGCAAAGTCGCCATCTGGCGGGCAAACTGGGTCACTTTCTTAAGCTTGACCTTGGCATTGACGCCGCGCCGACGGGGAGCCGTGGATGCGGCGGCCGCTTTGACCTTCTTAGCCGCATTTTGAGCGCGCACCTTGGTCGGAAATAATCCTTTGTTGCGGATTTTACTGATGGCCTCTTTGCTGCTGAGGGCCTCTACTTCCGCTTTTACTTCCTTGCCGTTCGGATCCAGCGCTGTATATTGGAATATAGGCATCGTTAGTACCTCCCAATTACGTCCCGAACAATAATATGGTTATTATGCCGCAACGAATATTGATTGTTATCCATGAACCGTATCATTTTTATCCGTCTTCGAATCATTTTCCTTACTCTTCGACTGCCAGCGTCTCACGAACAACTTCTTCAATGGTCGTCATACCGTCATAAATCGCAGCCAAGCCGTTTTCGCGCAGAGTCCGCATTCCGGCACGTTTGGCCGCCTCACGCAATACTGAAGTTGAAGCATGATTCATCACCAAATCGCCGAGTTCATCATTGAATACCATAATTTCAAACAAACCCAATCGCCCCCGGTAACCCGTATTATTGCATTGATCACATCCCTTGCCGTAAAAGAACCGTTTGTCTCCTACATCCTCCGGCGTCATATCCAGTTCCATAAGCTGCTCTTCCGTCGGCCGAAATTCCGTTTTGCAATGGACACATATCTTCCGAACCAGCCGCTGGGCTACAATACCTTCTAATGTCGCCGTAACAAGAAACGGCTCCACTCCGAGATCAAGTAATCGTGCGATAGAACTGGGGGCATCATTGGTATGCAGCGTTGTAAACACCAGGTGACCGGTCAGCGATGCCTGGATAGAGATTTCTGCTGTTTCAAGGTCACGAATTTCACCCACCATCACAATATCCGGGTCCTGACGCAGGATAGAACGCAGACATCGTGCAAACGTCAGACCGATTTCCGGGCGGATTTGCACTTGGATCATCCCGTCAATGTCATATTCCACGGGGTTTTCGGTCGTAATGATCTTGGTCTCGATATCATTCAGTTCTTTGAGGCAGGAATATAACGTAGTGGTCTTTCCCGAGCCTGTCGGGCCGGTTACAACAACAATCCCGTTGGGCTTATGAATAAGCTCATGGACCATCTCCAGTTCTCGTTCTCGAAGTCCGATCATATCCAGCCGCAGATCAACTTGAGAGCGGTCCAGAACACGCAATACAACACTTTCGCCGAACATCGTCGGAAGAATGCTCACACGCAAGTCTACCGGGTTACCGCCGACCACCAGCGGAATACGTCCGTCCTGCGGCAGTCGTCGCTCGGCGATGTCAAGATTTGCCATAACCTTAATACGGCTGCTTAATGCCATGGCGATATGCTTGGGGGGCGGAACCATTTCATAGAGAACGCCGTCAATACGATACCGCATTTTGTATTCGTCTTCAAACGGTTCAAAATGAATATCCGAGGCCTTATCGCGGATAGCCTGCAGGAGAACGAGGTTCAACAGCTTCTTGACACCGGTGGAGTCGGCCATTTCCTTTAGGTCATCCAAGTCAATACTCTGATCACGACCTTGGAATTGCGTCAGTGTCGCATCACCTTCGATTTCCCCAATCAACTCATTAAGACTGGAATCATCCTCTTTATAATATTTGTCCAGAGCCGCATTGATCGCCTCTTCGTCGGCAACCTTGGCTTCGACCGCAAAACCCATCAGGGTGCTCAAATCATCGGTAGCGCGGAAATTGTCCGGACTTTCCATTGCCACAGTCAACCGATTTCGTGATTTATCATGTTGAATAGGAATAATCCGGTAGGTCCGCGCCATCTGCCCCGGAACAGTTTGGATAACCGTATTGGGTATCTCAAGACCTTCTATGTCTATATATTCCATGCCGCGTTGACCTGCCAGGGCAATCCTGAGATCACGCTTTTTTATCATATTTTTATCGAGGAAAACCTGACCTAATTTGACTTTCCCGCCCTGCTGTTTTTGAATTTCAAGTGCTTCATGTACCTTCTCCCGCGTCAGAAGACCCATTTTAATCAAAATGCGGCCCAGAGATCGTCCTTTTAATTCACTTACAGGAGGTATTTTTGCCATTTTTAAATTCTCCTCACCTTGATACTTCAAGGCTGACGCTGTCACATTTATTTATACGCTTAATTAATAAGAAAAACAAATGCTTTTTTTGTTAGACACTTGGACAAAGAGGCACTCATTAAAGCATTCACATTACATATTGTGGGTTTTTGTACTCCCAAGATTATCAAAAAAAACACAGCTTGCCCCAAAATAGAAAGCTTGAATTTTATAAATTATCATCAATTTTCTTTATTTTCAAGTTAGACACTAAGTCATTTATACACATGAGAATCCAAATCACAAAAAAAGCCGGATATAGTCCGGCCTTAAATTTCAATTTATTTATGAATTATCCCGTCTTTAATATGGGACCGTATTCTTCTTCAAGTTTTTTCTTGCCTTTCAGCGATGAACCGGCTTTCTTCTCAGCTTTCTCTAACATATCGCCAGGATTTCTCGCTTTATCCATCAGTTCTTCAAGATCAATCAAATCTTTATCGTAAAGTTCCCAAAGGTGATCATCCAAAAGCTGCATACCCAGTTTTTTACCAATCTGAATGCTCGATTCAATACGATAAACCTTGTTTTCACGGATCAGGTTGGAAATAGCCGGGGTGACCACCATAAATTCGTAAGCCGCAATACGGCCGCCGCCGCGTTTGGGACATAGCGTTTGGCTCAATACAGCGATCATATTGGTACTGAGCTGAACACGAATCTGCTCCTGTTGACTGACCGGGAATGCGTCAATAATACGGTTAACAGTACCCTGGCAGCCGGTCGTGTGCAGCGTACCAAACACAAGGTGGCCAGTTTCAGCCGCACTAATGGCAGCTTCCATCGTTTCCAGGTCACGGAGTTCACCGACGAGAATAACGTCAGGGTCCTGACGCAGAGCACGCCGTAAAGCCTCCGCAAAAGTCGGCACATCCAAACCTACTTCTCGCTGCACAATAACCGATTTTTTATGCTGGTGATAGTATTCGATCGGCTCTTCCACCGTAATGATGTGACGATCCAGATTTTCATTGATGTAATTGATCATCGCTGCCAAAGTAGTGGTCTTGCCTGAACCGGTCGGGCCGGTCACAAGAAACAACCCTCTCGGACGGCGACACAAGGAAGCACAAATGGTAGGCAGGCCGATTTTTTCAAGGCTCAGAAGTTCAGACGGTATTAAACGCAGTACCATCGAAATATTGCCCTTCTGACGAAATACCGAAGTACGAAAACGACCTGCGTCGCCAAATGCAAAGCCATAGTCTGTACCCCCGACTTCCTGAAGTTCCTGTTGATTTCGTTCGGGAGTAATGCTTTTCATCAACGCCACTGTATCATCCGGCTCAAGCACCTTTGTATCAAGTGATCGCAGCCGACCAGAGATCCGGAGTACCGGGGGACGTCCCACGGCGATATGAAGGTCGGAGCCGCCCATTTTGATACAGGCCTCCAACAAACGGTCTATATGAAGCGTAGCCATAACAAAGTCCTATAAAACATTTATCATATTTATGATGCATCAACAACAAGCCCTTCGGCCTGGCTTACACGAGACACCTCAGCAGGGGTGGTTACACCTTTAAATACTTTGATCCGCCCGTCTTGGAGCAGTGTCTTCATACCGGTGGCCACCGCCGCCTTACGTAATTCACTGGCAGGAGCACGTGCAAACGCCAGCTCACGAATCTGGGTATTCATTTCAAGCATTTCAAATATGGCGATACGTCCGCGATACCCCGTCCCCTGGCAGCGGCTGCATCCTGTACCTTTGTAGATAGAGTGTTTTCGCAATTCTTCCGGAGTAATATTAAGCAGCCGCAGGAAATGTGGATCCGGAGATGGATCAAGGGTTTTGCAATTGTCGCAAATCACACGCACCAGACGCTGAGCCATAATAGCCTGAATGGAACTGGCAACCAGGAAAGGTTTTACCCCCATATCGATCAAACGGGTGATTGCACTCGGAGCATCATTGGTATGCAGCGTACTGAAAACCAGGTGACCTGTTAAAGCCGCCTGGATCGCAATATCCGCCACAATACCGTCTCGAATTTCACCGATCAGAATGATATTCGGCGCCTGACGCAGCATAGACCGTAAAATGGATTCAAACGTCAGTCCGATATCGGCACGTACTTGGCACTGGTTGATCCCGGCGATATTGTATTCGACCGGGTCTTCGGCGGTAATAATTTTCTTATCAGGACGGTTTAATTCCTGGAGCGCAGAATACAGCGTTGTTGTTTTACCCGATCCCGTCGGCCCCGTTACAAGGAAAATACCGTTGGGACGCTTAATGATTTTTTTAAAACGCTGATAATCCTCGGATTCAAAACCGATTGCCTGAATACCAATGTTGACCGAATCAGGACGCAAAATACGCAAGACCGTGCTTTCCCCATGGTAGCCCGGAAGACAAGACACACGGAAGTCGATATCTTTATTATCAATAGTTCGTTTAATACGTCCATCCTGCGGCAATCGGCGTTCTCCAATGTCCATTCCGGATAGAATTTTCACACGAGCAAGCAGTGGAGCCTGCATGTTTTTCGGGATATTGTCGCGCTCTACGCAAACGCCGTCCACACGATATCGTACCCGAACACGGTCAGCCATCGGCTCAATATGAATATCGCTGGCACGCATTCGCACCGCCTCATCGATGATCAAATTTACAAGGCGAATAATGGGGCCTTCGTCATCTTCGTCAGTCGCCTGGGCTCGCCGAACGACTGCCTCGATTGCATGACCGGCCGCTTCCAATTCCGCCGCTGTCGCATCTATACTGCTGCGTACCCCATCGGTTTTTGTCTGACCGTTGATATAGGTTTCAATTTTGCTGGGACTTGCAAGACAGCAACGAAGTTCTGTATTCAAACGGAATCGCAGTAAATCCAATAAATCCAAATCCATTGGGTCTTTGATGGCGATCTTCAGTTCGCCGTTGTCCTTGCCCAAAGGCACAACACGATGCTTTTTGATTAAATCTTCAGGAATGAGCTTATTGGCATTTTGCGGAATTTGAATATCATCCAGATTGACATATTCAAGATTAAACTGCTTGGCGAGAGCCTCCGTTATCTGATCCTCAGTCGCCAGCCCCATTTCAAGCAGCGTCTCACCCAGTCGCTTATTGACTTCCTTTGACTTTTTTAAAGCCCGAATCAGGTTGTTTTTATCAACATATCCTTTGCGAAACAGGATTTCACCCAAATGTCTTTGTTTTTTTAGCATCAAACCCTTCTTTGCCAAAAAAGATTATCGTAATTTTCTCAAATTTGTAATTATACCAACTTATTTTCTCCACGTCAAACGCTCAGTTGCAGACGCAGTAGATTTAACGCTGTTTGAGCAGCTCGCAACCGAACCGAAGATCGCCCTACATTGGCAAAATGAAATCGATAGACCCGACATACACCCCCCGCATATATAGATATATAGATTAATCCAACCGGTTTTTCATTTGTCCCTCCTTCCGGCCCGGCGATTCCGGTAATTCCAATAGCACAATCAGCCCCGGCCTTACAAGCAGCCCCTTGGGCCATTGCCTTGGCAACTTCCTCGCTGACAGCCCCAAACGCCTCCAAAGCAGATGCAGACACCCCCAATTGCTCGATTTTTGACTGATTGCTGTACGTAATCCAACCGCATCGAAAATAACGACTCGACCCGGA
This sequence comes from uncultured Pirellulales bacterium, assembly GCA_964649955.1. Classification (GTDB taxonomy): domain Bacteria; phylum Planctomycetota; class Phycisphaerae; order Sedimentisphaerales; family Anaerohalosphaeraceae; genus T3Sed10-213. Next base: position 2,236 of record CAZYQN010000015.1, on the reverse strand, counting down.
GACATCTGTCATCAGCTTAGCAATCAAGCCGCCCGTACAGGATTCAGCCACTGCCAGCGTCTTGTTTTGCCCGCTCAGAAGTTGCCCGACAACCTCCTGAAGTGTCTGCTCGGCTTCCCCGAAAATTAAATTCCCCAAAAGCGATTTCAATGCTTCACGTTCTCTGGTCAGGACAAGCTGTGCAGAATGGGCATCCTGCCCGGAGGCGACAATTTGAAGCGTTAGCACCCCTTCGCTGACCGTACAATTAACCAGAGGATTGCGGCCTCGCAACATACGATCACCAAGCTTTTCGGCAAGTGCCGATTCTCCTATACCAAAACAGCGTAAATTAGCCGACCGGACAACCGGCCCGGCTTGTCGAAGACAAATACGATGTTGGACCGTTTCTTCAAACATTCCCTTCATCTCGCTCGGCACGCCCGGCATCAGAGCAACAAACAAAGTCTCGCTTTCATACAGCACCCCCGGAGCAGTACCGCAAGGATTGACAATTGGCTCTGTTCCCCCAGGGATATAAGCTTGAATGTAATTGCGCTGCGGCATAGTCAACCCGCGACTGGTAAAAAACGATTGAATCTGAGGTCCCAATTCCGGATGGAAGACCAGTTCACTCCCCATATACTGAGCCATGGCCTGACGTGTCAGATCGTCATCGGTCGGACCAAGCCCCCCAGTTACAAGCACAATATCCGCTTTCTGTCCGGCCTGGTGCAATGCATCGACGATGTCAGCGATTTCATCGCGAACCAGACGAATCGATTCAGTCGTAATTCCCATCGCAAACAATTGTCCGCTCAGCCAGGAAGCATTCGTGTCTACAGTCCGGCCGCACAGGAGTTCGTTGCCTACGCTTATGAGACAGGCTTTCATAGAATTAGCTCACTTTTATCAAGGCTTTGACCACACCATCCCGATAGCCCGCTGCAAGCTCAAAGGCTTCCGCAGTATGTTCAAAATCGAAGGTATGCGTAACCATAAAATCCAGATCGGCTTTCTTGCCTGCGACCAGATCGATCGCCTTTTGAGTGCAATGATTTTGCCGCCGGACATTGATGACAGTAATTTCTTTTCGCCGCATCATATCCGGGCAAAAAGAAATTCGTTCCTCTCGAGGAATCCCGATTAACATCAGTTTTCCGCCGGGCTTAAGCATCTTGAGACCCTGGTCAATAGTCTCCTGCTGACCGGCACATTCATAAACCACATCGATCCCGTTGGGTTGACGCTCGGTGATGGCGGCAACGATATCCTCCGTTTGCGGATTACCTACCCACACCGCCCCCCCCCGGCGAGCAATCGAAATACGCTCCGGAATGATCTCTGTCATATAAATGGTTCCGGCGCCTTCTGCCCGTGCTGCCGTAAGACAGCTCAGACCGATAGGACCGGCCCCCAGTATGGCTGCGGCCATCGGAATCTGAATCGCCGACTGCTGGACCGCATAAACCCCAATCGCAAACGGTTCACACAACACTCCCTGCTCCAGCGTGATCCGCCCATCGATTGACAGGCAGCATTCCTCAGGCATAACCAGATATTCACACAAACAACCCGGAATTTGTCCCGGACAACCAAGAAATTTCAGTGATCGACAGGTATGCGACCGCCCCGCTCGGCATTGGTCGCAAACATGACAAGGAACTGCCGGTTCTACCGCTACTGTTTGACCGACCTTCAGGGTCGTAACTCCCGCTCCGATCTGTACTACGGTCCCCGAACATTCATGCCCTACCGGAAAGGGATATTGTACAACTTGACTGCCGATCCGACCGGTTTCATAATAATGTACATCACTGCCGCATACCCCGACGTACTCAATCCTTAACAAGACATCTGTCGGTTTTTCAATCGCCGGACGCTCAAGTTGACACATTTCCATTCGGCGTAATGCTGTCAGCATTTGAGCCTTCATTGTCATTTTCTCTGCCATTCTATTCCTTCTAAAAAGCATAAGAAGTAATCAAAAAAATATAGATAAAAGCCTATCAAAATAAGTTTTAAAATACAAATACAAACTCAAGAACTCCTTTTAAAAAAAATCTGTATTTTAACATACCTTAATAAACTGCAAAGACGATAATAGAGGATTATTCACCCCCCAGTAATTTGCATTATAAAATGCCCCCAAAACACCGCAAGCGTCCAAATACTTACAGGTTAGACAATGATTGAAAAGTACTGTCAGAGGGGGAGGCAAAGAGCAGGCGATCACAATTGAACCGAAATGGCCAGC
>CAZYQN010000014.1:58044-66038 GCA_964649955.1 uncultured Pirellulales bacterium | reverse complement strand
GTGCCCGTAAGGGCGCAGCCCGGCAAACCGCTCTAAAATCCGTGTTAATCTGTGTTCATCTGTGTCTATAAACCTTATTTCTCTGAGTCCTCTGTGCTCTCTGTGGCAAAACAATATCCATTATATCCTGTAAATCCCGTCCAAAAAATCTGTAAATCGTGTCTAAAAAACTCAAAAACGCCGAACTATGAACTACGAACTAAGAACTGCTTCCTCATTTTCAGTGGTAAAAACCGCGATATTGTGTTCAAGAAGGTAGCAAGTTGCATCAAGTTCCATCACACTTGCGCGCAGTTGCATACCAGTTGTGTCATGTTGCGCTCAGTTGCGCGACCCTGAAAAACATCAAAAACCTCATTATTAAGCCACAAACACACTTTTAACTGGATTTTGAAAATGCGTAAAAACACGCAAAAAATAGTAGACCCGACGAGTATTCTTTGCAGGATTGACTTGACTTACACCCGCCCGCCGGCCTCTGCAAGATCATCATCCGTCAATTGAAAAGCGGGTGCATAAAACAGCCCCCGACTCTGTTTAGTTCTGACCGGTAAGGCTGTTGGGATCGGCGGAGTGGTCCTGAATACTCTTGTTCCGGTATTGAATATAGGCGTTTCGCATCGCAACATAGGGATCAATCGCCGCCGCCTTGAACGCCTCATAGTCCCCGATATGGAATGACCCGTCATTTACTTTATCCGTTACCGATATTCCGATTGAGGCCTCGGTCGGTTTGACATAGCGGACAGGATTTAAAAACATGTCACCGATCATGCCTGCAGAATCGCGCAGCGTCGAGGGGCCGAACCCCGGCCAGACAACATAAAATCCGTTGTCCAGTCCATACACCGCAAGCGTTTGTCCGAGATCCTCATTCGCAGGTTCAAGATGATACCTGTCCCGCGCAGGATCTCCGAAACCGAGAACTCCGGCTGTTGTATTGATGCCGAACCGATGCAGTTCCCTGCATGCCTCATTACCTTTGTTCTGGAGAAGGCAGTTGACAAAACGCACCGGAGTGGTCACGTTATTAAAAAAGTTGCGGATTCCGATGCGGGCAAAATCGGGAACTAAATTTCCGTAGGTTTGTACGACGGGTTTGGCGACCCAAAAATAAAACACATCGTTAAAACCGAACATCGTCCGATTGAACGGTTCCAGAGGATCCGCAATGACAACCTGTGTCTGTGCCAGTTCCTCCTCTAATTCATCAAATTCATCGAAGGCCGGATCGCCCGGGGAATCGGCTTCTGCCGAAGATGCAATTGGGGCATTGGGGGCCTTTTGTGAGGAACTGTTGCAGCCGGCCATGGCAATAAGAAAACAGAGAATCAGATGAATATATCTCATTGGTTGGTCTCCTTGTTGGCAGTGTCGATTCGGGACTCTTTTCCGTAGGGCTTAAGCAGAACCAGCAGCTGCGGTAGCAGCGTCAGAGAAGCCAGCAGTGCCACCACGATAGCCAGAACCGTTAACAACCCGAAGTAAATAGTGGGAATGAAATTGGATAAACTCAGAATCGAAAATCCAAGGACCAGCGTCACCGTGGTATAGTAAATGGCGTGTCCAATGCTGTCATGGGACCGGTGCAGAGCGGCGGTATAACTGCCGTGAGTCTCAAACTCGCGTTTGAACCGGTGGATATAATGGATGGTATCATCGTCAGCCAGACCAACCCCAATGGCGGCAATGGTAATGGTCATCATATCCAGCGGGATATTCAGCCAGCCGATTGCGCCCAGTACGCAGCTGACCGCCAGGATGTTCGGAAAGATGGCGATTATTGCGATTTTCACAGATCGAAATACAATGACAAAGGTCCCCATCAGGAACAGTACGGCAAACCCGATCGTGACAATCTGGGACTGGTACAGGCTTTGAAGCATATTGTTGTACAGAACCAAAGTGCCGGACAAATGCACCTGCTCGGGTTTAAAGGCAAGTTGATTTGTCAGATCGTGGCGGATTTTTTTCAACAGGCTGTTGCGTTTCAAGGTAGGAATAGAATCCAGCACACGCACCATGAGGCGAACCTGATTGTGCTCTGTGGACACGTAGGTTTTAACGAGCATTTGATTGAGCTTGTCCGGGATCTGATTGAACAGCAAGGCCAATTCCACACTATCCAAAGGAAGATTGCCGTTGGCCTGCTCAATCATCCTGACCAGAGTGACAACCGACAATACTTTTCCGATTTCAGGCAGGCTGTCAAGATAGTCGTGCACGGCCGCGATGCGGGCAATTTTCTCGGGGGTAAACCAGTATTTGTGTTTGGCGTTCTGAGCTTCAATTTCCAGTTCCTCAAACTGGTCAAACACGTCATTGCTGCCGTTTGCACCATCAGCGATAGGCGTTTCAGACGGCGTATCCTGCTCAAAATCAATCACAATATCCATAGGGGTTGTCCCGCCCAGTGACTGGTCCACAACCTTCATCCCTTGATGGATCTCGGTGGTTGACTTAAAGTAATTGATAAAACAGTTTTCAACCTGAAGTCTGCGAATCCCCAAAAAATTAAAGAGCAGCAATACCGCGCTGGCAGCGACAACCCAGGGTCCGTATGCAATTGTAAAACGCCCCAGCATCGGCGTCAGCAGCCACCGTGACGGCTGTTTCGGCTGCACCTTGTCTCTCGGCAAAAGGACCAATATCGCAGGCAAAAGCAGAAAAGGCACTGCAATGGACAAAGCCACTCCAACAACCATAATGTACCCGAAGCTGATGACCGGGCGAATGGCGGTGAAGATCAGGGATGCAAACCCGGCGATGGTGGTCAGGCCCGAATAGCCGCAGGGCCGCAGCATCTCCCGAAGCGTGGCGACGACTAATTCGCGCTGAGTGGCATTCGGTTCGCTGGCGGCGAATTCCCTGTAACGCACCATCAGATGAATGGTCATAGCCAATGTAATAATAAGCTGTAGGGAGATAAAATTCGAACTGATAACGGTGACTTCCCAGCCGATCCACCCAAGAAAACCAAGTGTACAGATCACGGAAACCGTACACACCACCATCGGAAGAATGACCCAATAGAGTCTGCGGAAAATAATGGCAATGCTCAGTGCCATCAACAAAAATACGGCGGTTCCGAAAATCCGCAGGTCGCTCTTGATAAAGCTGATCATGTCGTTGGCGATCATACTGACCCCGCCGAGAAAGAGAGTGCCGTGCCGACGGTATTTATCCATTATAGAGCGGATTGCGGCGATATCCTGATGCCGGCGTTGTCTTGCCTCGTCGTGGTATTGAACAAATTGCCGCTGTACATCATCGAGTCTGCGTTGTTCCGCAGCCGACAAAGTGCCCGCTGTTTTTTTCTCACGCAGCGCGTCTCGTTGCTTTACCAGATCATCATATCGCAGGTCATTAAAAAACGTGACCAGAATGGCTGTGGTTTTTAAATCCTGACTGATCAGCAGATTCTGATAGAGAGGGCTTTGAACGAATTCTTCGCGGGCAAGCGACCTGTCCGCATCGGGAGATTCAAGGGTTCGATTGACAGAGCCTAACTCTTTAAGCGGTATCGGCGGACTTTGCAGCAGCGGGACATCCAGGATCGTCAATACCGATTCGACAGTCTTGAATCCCTTTAAGTCCTCACGAAGCAGTGCCAATAAAGACAAGGTCTGATCTGAGAAAAGATCGTCATTGGGCCTGAACGTAAGCACCAGCAGGTCGTTTTCTCCGTAGCGGGAGTTGATCAGCCTGGAATATTTCAAGTCCCGGTCGTTATCCAGCACTAATGTCTCGGCGGAAGCATCGAGCCGGAAGTATTTGATTCCGAATCCCAAAAACACTACGGCCGTCAGCAGGCAGACTAATACAATTCTGGGATATTTCAGAATGACCTGCTCGAAGAGTAAATGTTCCGCTATGCGATAGTTTGTCATCGGTCAAGATCGATTAAAGTGCCGGAAAATTATGGAGTTGCAGATTGTTCCAGCGCAGTGAATATTTCCTTGACGCTGCCCCTGCGAAGAATATCATCAAATTGCGAACGATAGGTCAAAAGGATGCTGACGCCCTGCACTTCCACATCGTATATTTTCCATTGGCCGTCAGCCTTTCGCAATTTGTAAAGGATAATGATTTTTGTATCGTTCGACAGGATATCCATTGCAATATGAATGCCCGTTTTCTGCGCAACCGCCGGAGCAAGCCGGATACGTTCATCTTTGTAAAGGGTGATCTTTTCCAGGTAAGACTTCTTGAGCCGTTCGGTAAACAGCTCTGTAAATCTTGTTTGTTCATCGGGTTTGAATTTAGGCCAATGGGTTCTGCCCAACACCAATTTTGACATCAGCTCAAAATCAAAGAATGGGCTTATGATTTTATCGATTATTTTTTCTTTAAGCTCCGGTTTTGGTTCTTGGCTTTGCAATACCTTAATGATTGCGTTTAGTTTGGCTTCAACCAACTCATTGGGGTCATTGGGATTCTTCACGACGGCATCCCATTTTTTCCACCATTGGTCATTCGGATCGTTGGTGACGGCCCCGGAGGCCGAAGAATTTTCCTTAGACCCGGCCGAGGCATCCTTCAGCGAGGTATCTGCAAAACTTACGCCTGCTGAAAACAGAACGGTACAACAAAGAACCCAAAAGCAAGCATCAACCTTTCGTATACTTGAAAATTTCATTATTTCTCCTTAGTTACACCAATAGTACTCTAATTAATATCACTTTACACATTCGTCGTAAAAGTGCAAGTATTTCCTGTGCTTGCGGCAATTCAGCGGCATACTTCTTCAGTTGATATATCGTGTAATTTTCATCAGAATAAAAATTACAAATACATACAAAGTATGTCGCCATATCTATATAATACCTCTGGATAATTCATAGAATCTTTTCCATCCCCCTTTTATTGTTTTCGATTACATTTTTTGGTATGATCATAAATCGGCAGCCGGGCGCAGCGATAAAAAGTGAACGGAAAGCCCGGTTTAGGGTCGGCAATAAAGAGGATGTTATGGAATTCCGGATAAGCCGTTGTGCGTGTTTATCTTCACCGTAGCATAAGGCCCTACCCTGTGATTTCGAACGCCGCAAGGCATAACAATCCGGAAACAAGGAGGTTTTATGCAGACGATGCAAGTTACCAGTTCTGCCTTTATTGAAGGAGGAATGATCCCCGCCCGTTACACGGCTGACGGTCAGGATATCTCCCCTCCGCTCCAGTTTTCGGACATCCCCACTCAGACGAAAAGCTTGGCGATCATTAGCGACGATCCGGATGCGCCGATGGGAACATGGGTGCATTGGGTGGTATGGAATCTGCCGCCCCAAAAAGACATTCCCGAAAATATGCCGCCGATACCCCAAAGTCCTGACGGGATACGGCAGGGCACAACCGACTTCGGCAAAATTGGCTGGGGCGGCCCGGCCCCGCCATCCGGCACACACCGCTATTATTTTCGTGTCTATGCCCTTGATTGCACGCTGGAATTGAAAGCCGGCGCACGCAGATTCGACGTCGAAAAGGCAATGAAAGGACATATCCTTGCCGAAGGATGTCTGATGGGCAAATACAAGCGAATGCGTTAGAATTATCCAATAATGTGAGGGTACAATGATGGACAACAGAAAGTCAACAATCGCTTTGTTTTCAAGGTTTGCACTTTTTCTGATAGCGGTTTTTCTGTCATCATCAGCAAAAGCGGGGGGCTATCTTCGTACCCGCGGTATAGATATGGTGGATGAGGATGGCAACGTAGTCCTTTTGCGCGGTGTCGGCTTGGGCAACTGGCTGCTGCCGGAAGGATATATGTGGAAATTCGGCAGCGACGGCGATCGACCCCGTAAAATTGAAAGCCTTATCGAGGCAATGGTCGGTCCTGAAGCGGCTGAGCGTTTTTGGCTGGAGTTCCGCCGTAATTATATTACCGAAACCGATATCCGGCGTATTGCCGAACTGGGTTTTAACTCCGTTCGGCCTGCCCTCAATGCCCGGCGGTTTCTCACCGAAGGGGACAATCCGACGATTGTGCCCGAAGGATTCCAGTTGCTGGATAATCTGATTCAATGGTGCAGGACATACCATTTATATGTAATCATTGATATGCACGGCGCTCCCGGAGGTCAGACCGGGGCCAATATCGACGATAGTCCCGACGACCAGCCTGAACTGTTTATGAATCCGGACAACGAAAAACGTCTGATTGATTTGTGGGTTATGATTGCAGACCGCTATAAAAATGAACCCGCTGTAGCCGCATATGATCTGCTCAATGAGCCTCTTCCGGCACGTACCGGTGCGGCGGAAAAATACAAAGATCAGCTTGAGCCTCTTTATAAACGCATCACCGCGGCAATTCGAACCGTCGATAGAAAGCATATGATTACACTGGAAGGATGCGATTGGTCCAACGACTGGTCGGTCTTTACCGAGCCTTTTGATGACAATGTCTTCTACCAGTTTCATTATTACTGCTGGGATAATGTCGAAACCCTCAAAGGGATCGATAATTTCCTGACTTTGCGAAAACAACTCAATACTCCTGTCTGGGTCGGTGAGACCGGCGAGAAAGCAAACACGATCTATTGGGCGACTACGCAATATTTTGAGGCCAACAATGTCGGCTGGTCGTTTTGGCCGTGGAAGAAGATGGATACGACGAATACGCCATACAGCATCAAACGCCCGACCGGCTGGGACCAGGTTGCCGCCTTCTCACGGGGCCGGGACAAGCCGTCGCCCCAGGTTGCACAAAAAGCGTTGAATGAACTATTGGAAAATATCAAACTGGAAAACTGCATTTTTTATCCTGATGTGGTCAATGCTATTCTTCGCAGAGTGCCCGGCAAAGTCGAAGCTGAAAACTACGGCCATGAAGGAAAAGGAAAATCCTATTTCACGACTGATGATTCACGTAAATCTGAATACTATCGTACTTCCGAGCCGGTTCCCGTAATCATTGCCGACCCGCGTGGAGCAGAAAAGAGCATTCGCCTTCAGGCCGGAGAATGGACCGTATACCCCGTCAACAGTACAAAAATGCAATCCTGTAAAGCTGTCATTCGCGTCAAAGCCGAAACTCTCCCGGCGTCATTCGATTTTGGGATTGGCCGGAAGACCGATACCGTTATGCTGACCGACACGGAGTGGAAGGAATTGGAAGCCGGCCGCATGATCCTGTCCCAAGGACTAAATCGCCTCCGGATTAAAGTCAATCATGGCTCGATTCTGTTTGACTGGTTCCTCGTAGAAAGCAATTAGAAGCCATAGTATCTTGGATATTTCTAAAAAATCCTTGATATTATAGGGCGGTAAAGTTACAATCTATATGACAATAAACGGAGAAAACTATGTTTCCTATTCATTTTCTTGGGCACAAACATAAGCTTTTCTTATGCCCGGAGACGTCGAATGTGATGAAAAATGTTTTGGGGATTAGAATTCCGTTTTGTATATGTCAGCACTATAAATCCGGAGTAGGGTTTTAATTGAAAGGAACAAACCATGTGGTCACTATCAAATGTATCGCATTATGCAGCAGCTTTATTTGTTGGATTTGTAATGTTGCTTGCTTTTATGAGTCCTGTCGCTGCCCAGTGTCCTGAGCAATGGCTCACCGGCCATGGAATCCCCGGCGTTAATGGTGAAGTCAATGCGGTTGTCAAATGGGATCCTGATGGCGCCGGCCCCAAACCGGAATTACTGGTGGTTGGGGGCAATTTCACGACCGCAGGTACTGTCAGGGCCAATCGTATTGCCGCCTGGGATGGCACGGCCTGGCAAACGCTGGGAGCAGGAATAAGCAATGGGCAAGTTTTGGCGTTGACCGTCTATAACGGCCAACTGATTGCGGGAGGCTCGTTCACGACTGCCGGCTCCCTGACCTGCAATCGCATTGCCCGATGGGATGGCTATAGCTGGCAGCCGTTGGGAACCGGAATGAACCAGGCCGTCAATGCATTGACGGTGTGGGGGTCACAGTTGGTGGCCGGCGGAGCATTCACCTCCGCGGGCGGGTCTTCGGCAAATTACATTGC
>CAZYQN010000014.1:0-57944 GCA_964649955.1 uncultured Pirellulales bacterium | reverse complement strand
TGGTGGCCGGCGGAGCATTCACCTCCGCGGGCGGGTCTTCGGCAAATTACATTGCCCGCTGGAACGGCGTTTCATGGCAGTTGCTTGCCGGCGGTATGAATAGTACTGTCTATGCCCTCCATGTACATGATTCGGTTTTGACTGCCGGCGGAGCGTTTACAACTGCAGATGGTAATTCTGTCAATTACATTGCTCGCTGGAGCGGTTCCACGTGGCAAAGTTATGGTGCTGCCCTCAATGGAGCAGTACGTACATTAACATCCTATGAGGGGCAATTGGTTGCAGGGGGAGATTTCACCAGAATTGGAGAGACAAATTATTATCGAATAGCCAGTTGGAATGGAGCCGGCTGGCAGCATTTCGGCAGTGGTATGAATAGCAGTGTCTTAGCGCTGACCGTTTATGAGGATGAGTTGGTCGCTGGAGGGTCTTTTACAAAAGCAGGCGATTTGTCTGTGGGGCGTGTAGCAGTATGGGATGGAGAACAGTGGCAGACGTTTGGCTCCGGCGCCGATTCTTATGTTCAGGCCCTGACAACGTATAATGGTCGGTTGATTGCCGGTGGGATTTTTATCGCTATGGATGATGTTGCCACCAACTATCTGTCGCAGTGGGATGGTGCCGGCTGGCAATCTCTGGGAACAGGCTTATTCTCCTACAGTAACCAATTCGCCGCCTATACCTTTACGGAGTATAATGGACAGCTCATCGCCGGAGGGAGTTTCAAGGCAATTGGCAGCACTCCTACCTCCTATGTGGCGCGTTGGGATGGAGCGGTTTGGCAGCCTCTGGGCAATCAAATTGACGGCATTGTTTATGCTTTGATTGTGTATAACGGCACACTGATTGCCGGCGGCGAATTTACCGGCCGTATTGCAGCGTGGAATGGTACCATGTGGCAAACCCTGGGCGGCGGCATCAGCGGCGACAGAGTGCGAGCGTTAGCGGTCTTTGACGGCAAGCTCTATGCAGGAGGGAAATTCTGGTCGGCTGGCGGCTCGATTTTTACCGATAACATCGCTGTATGGAATGGTGTCTCGTGGAATGCCTTGGGGCCGATAGGAACCAACAATACGATACGTGCTCTGGCAGTGTATGACAACGAATTGGTTGCGGCGGGCGATTTTACGGCGGCTGATTTTACCACTGTTTCTTATATTGCTCGATGGGATGGGGCCGGTTGGCAGACTCTTGCCGGCGGTCTGAATAATACCATACATGCCTTGGCTGTCTATGAAGAAAAACTTGTTGCAGGCGGTGAATTTACTTCCGCGCCGGGGACGATTGCAAATCCTGTCAGTTATATTGCCGCTTGGGATGGTATTTCCTGGCAGCCTGTGGGCGATGGCCTTAACTACTTTGTATTCAGCCTGGCAGCGCACAATGGGCAACTTGCTGCCGGAGGACGTTTTTCAGGCACGGGTAATAATATAGCCCGCTGGGACGGTACTGTCTGGCAGCCTCTTGGCAGCGGGACCGGCGACTGGGTCTATACCCTGTTCTCCTCCGAATCTTCTTTAGTTGTAGGCGGACGATTTACGACGGCCGGCGAAAAAGCCTCGGCATACGTTGGACAATGGGGTTCGCTCCAGGCCGGAGACCTCAATTGCGACGGTTTTGTCGATTTGCTTGACTTTGCCATTCTGGCTGCGCATTGGCTGGAGCCGTAATCTGGCAGATGGCTTAAATGCGATATGTATTAAACAAAACGCAGGAGACTCATAGGTCTTCTCGGGGTCTCCTGCATACTAAGCTGTTGTTTTCTTGTTCACTGTTAAGTCTGCTGCTGTTATGGTGAAGAAGCACACATCATTTTTTTCGGGCGATCAGTGTTATCGGGTAATACAGGTTGCAGAGGCTCATAAACCTCAATAGAATCTGCCTGAGAAATGGTGTTTTATGAATGCTTGTCAGGATACGGCGAAGAAATGATTGTTCAACCTTGGCGATCTGCTCGGAACAGAAATGGTTTTTGAATTCTTTTTTACCAAGCGAAATAACCTCAATAGTATCCCGATGAACAGTCATTATTCGGGTAATGGTTCCTGGTTTGACAATGTTAAGCGATTCATAATACGGGGTATATTTCCGCAGCAGTTTCAGATACCATCGTCCGCTGGTACGATTTAAAAACGGCCACCATAATACGCGGTAGTGACCCTCATAAAAAGAATGATAATTGGGAAACACATGATACATAATGCCGCCGGTTTTGAGCAGTCGAATACATTCAGCTAAAGTTGTTTCCAGAGAACCGACATGTTCGAGTACCTGAAACGATACAATAGCGTCGAATGAAGCATCAGGCAGAGGAATGGTCTTGCCATCGTATAAAATCAGCTCAAGGTCGGCCTCCTTGAGACGAAGACGGTTATAATAGCCGGGTTCAACTTCAAGCCCCGCGGCGTTGATTCCGGCCTCTCGACAAACCTGCAAAAACACACCTTCTTTAAATCCGACTTCCAGCAGCCGAAGATTTTGAGGATGTTTGATTGGGCAGTCCTCTAAAAAAGACTGTAGTTGATATCTCGCTTTTTTTATTTTATTTTCTTCCATGTCCGGCATTGTTCTTCAGCAATAAACACAAAATTACGATAGACCAGCAGATTTTTGTAAAAGTTTACGGCAGGGTCAAGAAAAATCTTTACACAGTTCGGGCTAAATTAACCGGGAGGCCTTGCCCGGCAAATCTGAAAATTATCCATTATTTACAAAAATTATCTATGTTCAATATGGAAAAAGTCTCTAAAATCCATACTGTTACAAGTTCTATGGATTTTAACTGGTACAAAAAGACTGTTTCGATTCTTCCGCCACAATACTACGGATGTTAACCCGGTGGTATTAACTGCCAGAAGAATATAAAAAAGAGTCAAAGGAACAACCTTTGACTCAAAAAAACGGAGTGGGGAAAAGTAAGCGATTTAGATCGTTTTTCTTCTGCGAAGCCAATTGACAAGACTAATCCCAGTACAGGCCAAGATGATTGCACCTGGAGCAGGGATTGGATTTACAGGAGTAGGTTCATCTGAGAATGTACCTCCCTGTATAAAGACTCCGGAATCTAATATCCAATCTCCGGCATCTGCGATAGCAAGTTTGATGTGATGTACCCCTTCACCTAACCCTATGAATTGTGCAGTAAATACATCAGTGAATCCATCATACTCGAAAGCGAAAGGAATAGAAGTGTCTGAAGGATCATTATCATTGTAATATCCTGAGTTGAGCGAGTTATTGACATTGTTGATTGCAACGGCAGTTGAGGTTCCGGGGATCAATGCGATGTTTGTTCCGTCCAGATAGAAGCCAAATACATCATTGTATGCCGAGCCAACCCATTCATTATATTCTTCGGAACCAAACACATAATTAAAAAAAACGTTACCACCCGTTGAGATGAAATCAAACTCAAGCACAGTGGCATCATGAGTTGAATAACCGGGAACAAGCGAATCCAAATCCGCGTCTCCAGGTAAGCTATTGTCGCCTGTTTTATCATCTGCTGTATTGCTTCCTGTAACGTTTGTTGCATATCCGGAGGTCAACAGTATTCCGCTGTCAATTCCGATACCCGCGCTTAGTCCACCTGTAAATGTTCCTGATGCAGCCGTTGATCCCGTGTAGGTGACATTGGAAATTGTAATACCGCTTCCCAGAATTGTTTGTGCCAGGTCGTCTGCCGTAGTCATCTTAGTTACTGTGATTGCCGAAAATGCCGGGATGGCAACCAAAAAAAAAGAAATAAAACAGATTGTAGAAATGAATTTCATAGTTTTCTCCTTTGTAAAATCCAATTCTCCACCACTCCGATGCGCTACTTTCGCTATCCAGAATTATTAAAGATATTGAGTACAAATCAACAGGAAAAAGTAAGTAATTTAAAATGGTACAAATACGGATAATTGAAATATCTATAGAAAAATGTTTATTACGCATACAGAAATTCAACTTTGTATCTAATTCTTGGCAGGTTCAAACCCTGCCGGAGATAGTTTTATAATCTCTCTTGCCTGTCGAATCCAAAAAATATCCATTATTTACAAAAATTATCTATGTTCAATACGGAAAAAGTCTCTAAAATCCATGCTGTTACAAGCTCTATGGATTTTAAATGGTACAAAAAGACTGTTTTTCGATTGAATTGGGAGGCTTTATGTACAAAACAAGAGGTTCTAGTCTGTTAGCCGCATTTTTTACCTTTCTGTTTTTCTCAAGTGTTCAGGGAGCCTCTGAGACACAGGACCAATGGTGTTTGTGCTATCATAAACCCGCCGTCCAGTGGGTACAGGCGCTGCCGATTGGAAACGGATATATGGGGGCAATGATATTTGGGGGAGTAGCCGCGGAACGCATACAATTCAACGAAGACACTCTCTGGACCGGTCACCCGCTGGACTACCAAAATCCCGGCGCTGCCGAAGTACTGCCGGAGCTGCGCCGCTTGCTGTTTGAGGGCAAGCAGGGGGAAGCCGAGCAGCTTGCAATGGAACGCTTTATGAGTAACCCCCTCAATCAATGCGCCTTTCAGCCGTTTGGCGATTTGAATCTCGTTTTTGAAGATCACGATGCATCGTCCGACTATGCTCGCCGTCTGGACTTGAATACCGCGATTGCCGATATAGCGTATGTTGCCGGCGGGGTGTGTTATTCGCGTGAGGTTTTTGCCAGCTATCCGGACCGTATCATTGTTGTCAGGCTCAGCGCCGATGAACCGGCCGCGCTGACTTTCAAGGCCTCATTAACCAGTCCCCATAAAGAAAGCGAGCAGGTTGTCATCGCCCCGGATGTTCTGGCTCTCAAAGGCCGGGTCCGGCATACTCATGAAAATAGGGTGGAAAGCCGCCTGACCTTTGAGGCCCAGCTTCAAGTCCGTAATGAAGGCGGCAGCATTCAGATGTCAAATGAGGCAGTCTCAGTCATCGGAGCAGACCGTGTTATCCTGATACTCACCGCTGCGACCAGCTATGTCAATTACAACGATATCTCCGCCGATCCAGCAGAACGCTGTCAGAAAGTGCTGGCCGCGGTACAGCAGACCTCCTATGAAAAACTCAAACAGCGTCATCTGGACGACTATCAGAAACTCTATAACCGAGTGCAAATCGATCTGGGGAGAACCGACGCTGCCGACCGGGATACCGATGAACGCGTCCGCCAATTCAAAGGCGGCAACGACCCCCATCTGGCGGCCTTATATTTTCAGTTTGGTCGTTATCTGCTTATCGCTTCCAGTCGTCCCGGTTCACAACCGGCTAATCTGCAAGGGGTTTGGAACGAACAGCTTAGTCCTCCCTGGGCCAGTAAATACACCGTCAATATCAATACCGAAATGAATTATTGGCCCGCCGAACTGACCAATCTATCGGAATGCCATGAGCCGTTGTTTGCGATGCTTTCGGATGTGTCCAAAACCGGGGCGCTGACCGCCAAAACATTCTATGATGCGCGAGGCTGGGTCCTGCATCACAATACAGACCTCTGGCGAGGAACAGCCGCTATTAATCACTCCAATCACGGCATCTGGCCGACCGGCGGCGCCTGGCTGAGCCAGCATTTGTGGTGGCATTATGAATATACGCTGGACAAGAACTTTCTGCGCCGACGCGCCTACCCCATATTAAAACAGGCGGCGGAATTTTTTGTCGATTACCTGATCGAAGACCCTCGCAACGAGAACAAATGGCTCATCTCCGGCCCCTCCAACTCACCGGAGCAGGGCGGTCTTGTCATGGGGCCGACAATGGATCATCAGATCATCCGCGAGCTTTTTGCAAATTGCATCCGGGCGTCGGAGATTCTGGATATAGACGCGGATTTCCGGCAGCTGCTCCGGGAAAAATATGACCGTATCGCCCCCAACCAAATCGGAAAACACGGCCAGCTTCAGGAATGGCTCGAAGACAAAGATGATCCCAAAAACGAACATCGCCACGTTTCGCACCTCTGGGGACTGCATCCCGGCCGGGAGATCACTCGTGACGGCACCCCGGAACTGTATGCGGCCGCCCGAAAATCGCTCGAATACCGCGGCGATGGCGGAACCGGCTGGTCGATGGGCTGGAAGATCAACTTCTGGGCACGGCTTCACGACGGCGACCATGCCTTGTTTATGCTCAGCAATCAGTTGACCCCCGAAAAAACACTGCCTAATCTCTTTGACAACCACCCGCCGTTCCAGATCGACGGCAATTTCGGCGCTACCAGCGGCATTGCCGAGATGCTGATGCAGTCCCATGCCGGATATATTGAATTACTTCCTGCATTGCCGAAGGGCTGGCCTGCCGGTTCGATCAAAGGCTTGCGTGCCCGTGGCGGATTTGAAGTGGATATTGTCTGGCAGGGCGGAAAACTCAAGGCCGCGTCCATTAAAAGCGTCGGCGGCACAGACTGCAAAGTGCGATACGGCGACAAAACAATTTCGTTCACGATCGAAAAAGGCAAAACCCGACAGATAACAATGGAAGATTTTTAATATATCTATCACAAAAAGGTGTAATAAGGCCTGTATGTCGATGTTTTTTTATTGTTGACAGGCAGTTCTTTTGTTATAATTGAGTCGCTTTCTTGATGTCTGCATCGTGTCGTTGGCGTACCCGGTTCTTTTGCGCTTTACGGGATAGCTCAGTGAGCGGGAGAAATTGAACTGTGTCGGCATTGGAGGGTCATTCACAGAATGTTACCGTGAACCGGATGGTTTCATGTACGGCTGATGTGTTTTCCTATTTCAAATCTCTGTGCTGGGTCTGTATGCTCAAACAGGTATTCGTAAGTTCACACCATTGTATTTCCAAAAGGACTCATCGGATTTGAACAAAGGAAAAGATAGCCGCTAAGCGGGACGATACGTGAGTTCTGTATAAATTGAAAAGGAGGCTGTTATGAGAATAGTACTGAGCGGACTTTATGCGGGGCTTTTTATACTGGCGGTTATTGTTTCATCTGCCGGGGCCCAGGCTCCGGATTTGATCATCACTGATTTATGGGCGGAAGGCAATATTATCCACTACCAAATTCAAAACATTGGAGATGCCGTCTGCACTCCGCCCCATGCGACAATTTTGTATATCGATGGCCAATACCGTACAAAAGATGTGGTGGTGGACTCACTTAAACCCGGCCATCGCCTCAATCTTGCATTTCTTAAAGAAAACTGGACCTGTACGGGGCTTAAGCAGGTTATTATAGCGATGGCCGACGGCGATCAGGAAATCACCGAAGTCAAGGAAACCAATAACACATGTAAAGAAAGCTGGTACTGCGATCGGCAATCGCCTCAGATCACCGAAGGCCCGACGGTTTCCGGGCCGCAGCAGGGCAACTATGTAATTAACTGGAAGACCAATGAAAATGCCGACAGTAAAGCCTACTTTGGCTTGACATCTGGTCCCTTTACTATTGTTTCCGATACGCTGATGTCGCAGGACCATAACATAACGCTGACCGGTCTTGTCGCCGGTGCCGTGTATCGCTTCAAGGTCCGCTCCGCAGATGCTTCAGGCAATTTAGTGGAAAGTGCTCTGCTCTATTTTACCACCGAACCGCCGTCTGATGCGGTGGCCCCCAAAGCCTCAACACCTCAGCCTATGGCAAAAGATCAGCCGCTTTTCCCCTTGCGATTCGATATTGAGGCGACCGACAATACCGAAGTGGATCGTGTCAAGTTTTCACTCGATGGCATCCATTTTATGACCGATTATGACCCGCCCTTTAGAGGGTATCTGGATCCGAGCCTCTTGGGCCTGTCTGCCGATGCTTATTTCGGCATAGCCCATACGATGCAGGCCAACGCGTATGACCTCAGCGATAATATGGTTTCATCTGCCTTGGCATGGGAAGAAATCACTCGCTGTTCTGAAATGGAACTTGAAATTGATCTGGGAACCTCGACCCGCATTTATACACCGGAGGAGGGTGTTTCAATGTATGCGGGCGAGATCTGGATTATGGCTAAAAAAAATGCAGGGATGATGATTATTACCCCCGGCACCGGACCGTTTCCGGATGTCACAGGTACCAACTGGGACGAGGTTGATCTGATTCGTGTATATTATGACGATGACCTTTATACCACGATTACCCCCGCCGATGAACAGACCGATATTACCTGCCCGATTGCTATTGCATATCTGGCCGCGCCCAGTACCCACGAAATCAGAGTTGAAATCAAAAGCGGTAACTGTGTGAAGACCGGCCGCGCGACGATGCGGGTTATCCGGCAGATTACCGATCTGTCTGCCGAGCGGGTCGTGCATTGCAACGGTACATCGTTTAATGTTGAGATTACGTTCACCAACAACGGAACCAGTACCGCTTTACTCGATACCCTTGCCGAAGAAGTCGAAGGTTTCCAGATCACAGTTCCGCCCAGCAGTCTTTATGATGCCGTTGTAACTTATGATCCGCAAACCCGCCGCAGCCGTATCGAATATGATTTTATCGCTTCCGTAAGCGGTGGAGGAGGAACATATACGGCCAGATATACCGCGATCCCCATTCTTTCGGAAGGCGTTGATGAGTATCAGATCGGCGAAGACAACGCATTTGCCTATCATGACAACTTTGGTCGCGATTATACCGGCCCCTCCATAGCTCGCACCAGCCGTGTCGATGGACAGAGATTCGCCGATGCAGTGGATGATGCATGTCTGGAAAGCGATTACCTCATCGTCACCAATCCGGTGATTCTGTTCGGTATTCATTCCTCTGATTCCGTCAATCAACTGCTCGGCAAAATGGCCGAACTGGCAAAAGTCCGTAATGGAATTTTGGCCTATTATCTCGGTGCAGGGACAATGCGCACCGCATATTGTACCAGCGATCAAATCGCCTGCGGAAATGTTATGGGAAACTGGAAGGATGAAGTGGTTCTAATGGATGAAGGGGACGACGTGATCCGTATCTACTACCCCAACAAACAAAAACATATTGAGGATATTCTCCCCATCAGCCACCCCGGTCTCCATTCCAATGATGTGCTGCTGGTGGGCAATCTCCTCCTTGACAGCGATCCCTCCCATCCGGAAGACGAGATTGCCGTCGTTGATGGTCATTCTTCAGGTTCGACGCGAGGCAATGTCAAGCTCTATGATTACCGGCCCGACCACGACGACTTTACGGAAGACACCAACGATACCACCTATAATCCTTCCGAGGGCGACAGGATTATTGCCGGCGATATGATTCATCACGAAGCGAATCCCGACATTGATGAAATCATTCTCTTCAAGGGCAGCACAGGTAAAGTCCAGGCGTATTATGGCGACGGTCCCATTCACCTTCAATGGGACAGCATTTATGCGTCCGGCGATTTAGTCGCTGCTGGCGATCTGGTTACGGATGTGGCTGGAGATGAAATCATCATCGGCGATATCTCCTCCCAGCGCATCGTTGTTTATAGCGGCCAGGGCGATCTGCTGCATCAATATGATTGTACCCTTGAAAGCAGTGATCAGCTTCAGGTCGGAGCTGATGGCCTGGCCCTGGCGGATGCCTCGGCAGATCGGGTACGGATTCGCGGCGTTGAGGAAGGAAACGACTGGAGCATGGGCAGCTTCGACACAAACGTCCACTCCGATGATGCCTTCCTCTGCGGACGAATCCTTGATGTAGACACGCAGCAGTACCTGCTCTGCCGCGGACACCGGGACGATCATTTCAGCGAAGGCGACATCGACATCATCCTTTATTCAAACGCCGGCCACGCCGAGTCCCCGGGAGATCGCGAACACCTTGAACACCTCCTGAATCCCGACGGCCAATGGGCCGAAAAGATGGGATCCAATTTCACCGACGGCGGTTATCTCCTCATCGTCGGCGAAACCGAAATCATTCCTGCCTTCGCCTGCTCCTACTATCTGGCTGGTTACGGACGTGAATATATCGAGTTTACCGACGGCTATTACGGCAACAGCTCCGGCGAAATGAAAAAACCCGAAATTTCCGTAGGCCGCATCATCGGTAATACCATCGAAAATATGTTGGCTCCGATCCAGACCAGTCTCGACGTGGCCGCCGGAGACAGGGAACTTGATTTCGATGAGGCGTACTGCTTCAGCGGCGGCGACGAAGAGTACTTCGAAACCGCCCGTCATGAGGTTGTGGTAGCCCTTGAAGACAAAGGATGGCACGTTTCCCGCCACGATGAACCCAGTGAAGACACGTTCTACGCCAACTGCTCGGATCGTGACGCCATCTACATGGCCGCTCACGGTAACTGGGAACATTGCTGGGAGGTTTCCAGGTGGAACGTTCAAAGCCGGTTTGATCCGGGTACGACAGCTCCCATTGTCTATGCGGCATCCTGTCTGACAGGCCGCTATCCGAATGGCGTGGATTCTCTGGGCGAATGTTTTCTTCTGAAAGGTGCTTCGGCCTACATCGGCGCCACCGAAGTCTCCTACAGCCCTTACAACCGGCACTTGTCCGAAGGCTTTTTCAATCGCCTTAACTGGGGTGATCCTATCGGCAGCGCCCTGAAAGGCTCCAAGCGAAACCGCATGGGCAATGGCGAATATGGAAAATATCAATCCGCCATTTATCACTTCTTCGGCGATCCGAAGCTTCAGGCTGTCTCAGCGGCGTCGGCCTCCGCTTCTCAATGGCCCGCCGCCGCAGCAAGCGAAGACGATATCATTCAGGGGCCGCTAAGTACCCTGAAGGTCGCCATCCCCGATTTTGGCGTCCGGCACACCGGCGACGGCGATATCGCCTCCATTCCGGGCGGTGCAGTCCTCTCCGAACCGGGACATCCCGAAGTTCCGGCCTGGCCTGTCCATATTCTGTTCCCCGCCGGCAAGATTGTCCAGGATGTGCAGTTGGTCCAGACCACTGAATCGGTGTTCGGCACCGGCCTGTCGCTGATTGAAGTTCAGCCTTTCTCCGATAGCCAAATCCATCCTGGCCCGACTCTGGGCGATTCCCAAGCCTGGCCTGATCGACAGTACGACTGGACCACCGAAGCCAACCCTGACGGCAGTACCATCTTGACAGTGCACATCTATCCGCTGCGGTCATGGCCGGCCACCACCAACTATACGTTCTTCAATGACTGCACACTCAACATTGACTACACCTCAAGCACCGTCACCATCAACCGCCTGTGGACCGACCACAAAGCCTATTCCATTGGCGACACTGCCGAAATCGAACTGTTCATAAGAAACACATCGCTGAAAGTCTTCGATGTCATTGCCGAGGCCGAACTCGTTCGGACCGGCGCCGAAGATCAAACCATCGGCCTTCCGCTGAAATATCTCCGCGGTATTCAGCGGCTTGTCTCCTGCGGATGGACGGTAGATACCGCAAACCTCGTGCCGGACACCTATGATCTTACCGTTCGTATCAAGAACACGAACGGCCTGCTTTTGGCCGAGCGGTCAACCCCGGTCCAAATGGGTATATCCGACGGCCTGATGCACGCCGTTACGACCAATCCCGTCTGCTTTGGCGTCGGCCAGGATATCAAGATACACTCCGGCTTTTCCAATACCGGTCAAACATATCTGAATCCCGTCCTGATTGTCGAAATTCAGGCCAATGACGGCACCGTCCTCCAGCGATTCGAAGATTCCACCACACTGCTGGCTCCCGGCAGTGCCTATCTGACCCACTGGGAATGGGACCCGACTTGCGCACGCGGAGAATGCCGTTTCAAGGCCTATGCACTCTATGACGGCAAGACCACGCCCGTCAAGTTCTATCCCGAACTGTCCGTTGTTTCAGACGGGGACTTCAATGAAGACGGAATCGTCAACCTGGCCGACTTTGCCGAGATTGCAGAGGTGTGGCTCGGCTACGAAACCCTCTGTGATATCGCCCCCGACGGCGGCGACTGCACTGTGAATATGCTGGACCTGAACGTAGTTATCGATGCATGGCTTCAGTGACCTGACGCAAATGACCTTTCGCCTCGATAGCGTAAGGCCGCCTATAGCGACACAGTATGCCATACCCTGCATGGCCGTAAAGAGTCTGTAGGGACAGCGGAGTACAGAAACGGATTAACTCACTCGCCCGGTCACTTCGGATAGAGATTTACCGACCCGTTGTTTTTCTGCGGTGTGCCGGGAGTGCTCCGCCCTTGTTCAATGTAACGTTCCATCAGCGCCGTCAATCGTTCAACAACCTCCGGGTGCTTATCCTGAACATTGGTGGTCTCGCCAATATCCTTATTGAGATCATAAAGCTGAATCGGCGGTAATTTCTTGGCCGTATCACTATTGGGCCGCGGATTGCTCCACCCCCCCGATCCGGCACAGAACACCAGTTTCCACGGGCCTTGCCGAATCGAGAACGAACCGTTGACGGAATGGTGAACAATGGCCTGACGCGCTGACCCGCTTGCTGTCTCCGGAAAATCACGCAGTACACTGACACTGTCCTCTCCGGCGTTATCCGGCAGCATGCAGCCGACGATTTCAGCCGCCGTCGCCATTAAATCCGTCAGACAAATAGTGTCATCGCACACCGAATCTGCCTTGATCCTGCCCGGCCAGCGTGTAATATAAGGGATGCGATGTCCTCCCTCGAAAATATCCGCCTTGTGTCCGCGGAAAATATAACTGACATCATGGCCGAGCTTTTTCAATTCATCGATTCCTGCCAGAGGCGCACACCCGTTATCGCTGGTAAAAATGACCAGAGTATTCTCTTCAAGACCGTTGTCCTTCAATGCCGCAAGCACGCGCCCCACAGTCCAGTCAACCTGCAGAACAAAATCGCCGTATTCAGTAGTCCCGCTTTTACCCAAAAACTCCGGCGTCGGCAAAATCGGCGTATGCGGAGCCGGCAAAGCAAAGTACAAAAAAAACGGAGTGTCTTTCTTTTTTCCTCTGTCGTTAAGATATGAAACAGCCTTCTCCGTAAATTTTGGTAGCACCTCGATATGTCTGAAATCTTCACCGATTACGCCCGTTCGAAACAGCCGCTTGCCGTCCTGCCCCTCAATCGTTCGATTCGGCGCTGCCGTGACCCGGTCGTTTTCTACATAAACATACGGCGGCATATCCAGCGAAGCCGGAATGCAGAAACTGTAATCAAATCCCTTGCAGGTCGGCCCGTTCAGTATCGGTTTGCTGTAGTCAACCTCTTTGGGATTGTTGTCCTGCATCTGCCAGTCCCATCCCAGATGCCATTTCCCGATACATGCACTTTCATAGCTGTATTCCTTCAGCATCGAAGCGACGGTCATCCGTCCGTCCTCGATCAAATGCCGGTCGAAACCATTCAGAACCCCGCTTTTCAATCGGCTGCGCCAGCAGTATCGTCCCGTCAAAATCCCGTATCGCGTCGGTGTACAAACCGCCGATCCGGAATGGGCATCGGTAAAGATCATTCCGCCCTCAGCCAGTCGGTCGATATTCGGCGTGTGTATCCTGGATCGACGGTTCAGACACGACACATCCCCGTATCCAAGGTCATCGGCAAGAATATACACAATATTAGGCTTTCGGTTGACGGGCGGCTGGGCTTGAGGTCTTCTGCCCATCCCGAACGCTGACAATCCCCCGCCGGCGACAGTCCCGACGCTGAATGCACAATGCTTAATAAAAGTTCTTCGATCCATCGGTTCTCCGGACTAAACAAACGTTTCTATACAAAATTCCAAAAACTTTTCCTGAATACGTCCCCAAATAGTGCAATTAGTCATTTGTTTTTTTCACTTCAGAGACATCTTGTATTTCTCTTTCCCAGAAGATTCTGTCGCCTCGCTTTTCTTTGGGATGCCTGTAACCTCCATCGTCTATACCGTTTTTGCCAACAGCATACAAAATAACTCGTCTTCCATTATTAGAATAAATAATACTGCCATCGGCGTCTGGGTCATCAGGAAGTTCAGAAGTGAAGCCTGCATTTAAAGCATAAATAACATGCCCACCCCCGTATAAATGGGAAAACACAAATTATGACTAAGCCCGCAATATAAGCACCGGTTTTAATGCCTTCAATGAAAAAAAAAGGAAACGTACATCCTAAATAGCCGACTAACATCACTATTATTGACAGGGCATTCAATTTGCAGGCATGTGAGCCTACCTCGTAAATTTTTATATCCGTATCAAGCTCGACAGGCTCAACGCAGTTATCATTAAGTAGATAATATTCTTTTAGTTCGAGAACAAGATGGATCGACAGACAGAGTATCAAAAAGATGCCGAGCATAATTTATTCCTTTGATGAAAATAAAGACATAACCGCCATTCTGACTTCTCTATCCTCTTAAACGCACATCCTGTACGCCTGTTGCAGTAAATCCATTAAACCTCTACCCGTTGTCAATACCAAAATGTCCATTGTTTAAGGTGGCGGTTGTCACGATTTTTTCCATCATCACTGTTGACCTTGTTGCGTTTATTATGCCGGACGCGACGGTCTCACGAGTGTCGAAATACACCTCCGCCGGTGTTCGGCGTCTGTGTTGTCCTGCTGAGGTTCATACGCGCTCCAATAAAAGCCGAGCGTGGCAAAATTGAACAATTCTTTAAACCGCTCCGGATACAATGCATTGTCCTGCACGCTCCGGCATCGGTCGAACATAAACAGATTGCATCCGAATAGAAAACGATGCTGCTGCTGCTCGATCACCACCTCAGTTCCTTCCTCCAGCGGTTTGCCGTCTGCGCCAAACAAGATTAAGGTTGCATCCGCTTTGCGATATTGTTCAATCCGCTCCTGTACCTTGTCCAGAATTTCCGTCCGGCTCAGCGTTTTGGCCGATACGTTCGAACACAGGATCGCCCCGCACATCCCCGCCATTGCCGCAAAAACCAGCTTCGCATAATAGCCTCCGTGAAGAGCGTATGCCGGTCGGCACACTTCAGATGTAGTGTAGTTTACCCGTTTTCCAATTCGATCTTGGCTGCTCCCATCAGTGTGCCGGTCGCATAGGCAGCGTCCACCAGCGAAATCTGGTACTCAGCCAGTGCTGCGATCTCGGCCCGCTGGGCTTCTGCAAGCTGAGTCTGAGTCTCCAGTACATCGGTGCTTGTACGCAGGCCAAGCTCAAACTGCCGCAGCTCCGCCTCATAAAGCCGGGCTTGCAGCAGGGTGTTTTGTCGGCCGGCCAGGATCCGCTGCCAGTTGGCTTCCACCCGGTCGACGGCGTTGAGGACCTCAAGTTCGATCAGCGAGCGGCGGCTTTCGGTGCTGGCCAGAATTTGTGCACGTTCGTAAAAGGCCCCCAAAATACGGTTCTTGGCCGCGACGTTGCCCAGCGGCGCCACAAGCTGTACACCGATGCGATGGTCTGCAAAACGGTTTTGGCCGAGTAGCTCATATGAATGATCCCGTGTTGAATCCAGCCCGTTGATGTTATAGGCATAATTCAGGTTCACTATCGGCAACGCCTGATTGCGCAGATAGTCGATCTCACTGACCTTTCGGGCCAGCCGCAATTCCGCCTCCAGCAGTTCCATCCGGTTTTCCACAGCAAGTTGTACAAGGGTTGTCTTATCCAGATCGTACCGCAGCGGATCCGGCTCGGTATCCGGCCGTATTCGAACAGGTGAGTCCGGCAAAAATTCTTTTTGCTGCAAGACCTGCTTGAGTTCGCGCTGGCGATTTCGCAGGTCATTTTCCGCCTGGATGATAGCATCCAGTTGCGTTGCCAATCCCGCTTCGGCCCGAAGTATCTCAATCGGGGCGTGCGTGCCCGCATCGACGAAGCGTTTGGCCCGCTCAAGCTGAGCCTCGGCCAGTGCGTACTGCTGCTGCCGCACCGTCAGCATCTTGCGGGCTGCATACAACCGCCAGTAATACCGCTCGGCGTCCGCCAATACGCTGATGACTTCCAGTTTGCTCTGGGCATCCACGATCTGCTTGTCATATCGCGCAATGCGGATTGAGTGCATACTGACACGTCGCCCGGCATTCTTCAGCAAGGGCTGGCTGATAGACACCTCAAAATCATTCTCGAAAATGGGATTAAGAAACTGGAATTCACTGTTGCTTTTGGTCCGGTTGTCTTTCAATGTAAATTGCAGTGTTCCGCCGGTTTGCAGCGGCATTTCAACGCCTGTGTTTATATCGGTGAACTCGTTTTTTGAACTGATCAATCGCGATGCGGTCGGTGAATCCGTCTTGGTGAAATTGACATTGGTAAAAAATGATGCCTCAAACTTGGCCTCTTCAGCCTTAACTCCGGCCTGAGCTGTTTTGGGGCCGATTAGCGTGGCCTTTAATCCCAGGTTGTTCTGCAGGGCCATCGTCCGGCACTGTTCCAGCGACAGCCCCACCTCGCCACCGTTGGGATCGGAAAACAGCGATGTCGCGGCGGTTTCTGTCTGTTCATCGATCGGAGTGCCTTCCGACAGCGGCAGGGGGGAGATTTGTTTAAAACGCGACAGTTCAAATTGCTGCTCGTCGGCATCCTGAAGACCGCACCCGCACAAATGCATTGCCCCTAAGGTCAATACCAGCCAGAACGCTACAACCTTTTTGATTTTTAAACTGTGATTTTGCATTTTTCTTTTTAACCTTTACGTTCTTACTCGTGCCGCAAGGCCTCGATAGGATTCAGTCGTGCCGCTTTGATCGCCGGGAACATCCCGAACACTACACCGACAAAGCCTGAAAAACCAAACGCTACCAGGACCGCCCAGAATGGTACTTGCGTTTGTTCCATTAAGGGAGCCGATTGAGCAATAGCTTTCGCCAGAAGATGCCCGGCCCCGACTCCGATCAATCCGCCGATCATACACAGTACGACCGCCTCAACCAAAAACTGCGTCAATATCGCTGAGGGCCGTGCTCCGACGGCTTTACGTAAACCGATTTCCCGTGTGCGTTCCGATACGGATACGAGCATAATGTTCATAATTCCCACGCCGCCGACTAAAAGCGAAATGCTCACGACTCCCGCCGCCACCAGTGTGATCATCCCCATGACCTCTTTGAATCGGCGTACCTCATTTTCCATCAGAAAAACGCCGAAGTTATCCGGGTCGCCGGGGCGCAGGCCCCGCGTGCGTCTTAGAAAGAACCGGATTTCCGCCCGTGCCTCCTCGGCGGTATTGGAGTCCTTGCAGCTTGCCATCACACGGATCCACGGTGTCTGAACCAGCTTGGCGGCGGTGGAGAACGGAATATAGGCTTCCAGTTGATCGCCTGCTCCGCCGAACATCATCCCCGTTTCCGGTTTTTCATCAATGACACCCGCTACGAGAAAGGAATACATCCCCAGCAGAATGACCTGGCCGGAACAATCTCGGTCCATATGAAGCTTGTCGCGAAGCTGAGTGGTAATAATGCACACATAGCGTCCCTGGCTTTCATCCAGCATCGAAAACGGACGGCCGAATACGATCGGGCGGTTTTCGATCTTAAACCAGCTTGCTTCAACGCCGGTCAGCGAGACCGATTCAACCGTCTGGTCCATATATCGCCCGGCATAGCGTCCAACGTTGGAGATCAGCGACCTGTATTCAACGGAAGGGCAGTTTTCCAGCAGTCCTTCAAAATGCTCCTGCTGAAAACGCAGTTGCCAGAAGGGGGCATTCTTTTGCGGGCCGGTCTGCGGGCGTTCCGGCCACATAAAAATCTTGCGCGTCCCGAACATCTCAAAATTTTCGAGTATCTTGCGATTCATCCCTTCCATTGCGGCAATGACCGCCGACACCGATGCGACGCCGATAATGATTCCCAATGTCGTCAGGATGCTGCGGGTTTTATTAACCCAGATTTGCCCCAGCGCCAGAAATGTACTTTGCAGCATCAGACGGGGCAGATACAGCGGAAACAGAAGAAGCTCTTTCATTGGTTTGCTCCCTCTTCTGTCCCGCCGTTGAGCTGCTTCCATGCCGGATCTTCCGGTGTCGGCAGATCGCTGACGACCTGCCCATCCCGCATCCGCACGATTCGACGTGCCCGGCAGGCAATATCCGCCTCGTGTGTGACCATAATGATCGTTTGCCCCTCTTGATACAGCTTTTCAAAGAGCTGCATAATGCCGTCACTGGTTTTTGTATCCAGATTGCCCGTCGGCTCGTCGGCCAGCAGCAGGCTCGGTTGATTGACCAGTGCACGTGCCACGGCGACGCGTTGTTTTTCGCCGCCGCTGAGCTGATTGGGTTTGTGATGCGTTCTGCCTCCAAGTCCGACACGCTCCAGCGCCTCGCGGGCCATCTGCCGCCGTTTCCAGAAAGGAATTGCTGAATAGATCAGCGGCAGTTCAACATTTTTCAGGGCACTCAGCCGCGGCAGCAGTTCAAAGGACTGAAACACAAAACCGATCTGCCGGTTGCGTACATGAGCCAACTGTCCTTCGCTCATTCGGGTTGTGTGAATACCATTGAGGTAATATTCGCCGCCGTCCGCCCGGTCCAGACATCCCAGAACGTTCATCAGTGTACTTTTGCCCGATCCGCTGTGGCCCATGACCGCGACGTATTCATTGGCCTTGACTTTTAAATCCACGCCGCGAAGCGCACGGACTTTCTCGCTTCCGATAACATACGTCCGTTCCAATTTACGAATATCAATCAGTGAATCAACTGCGGTATTCATTACCGGCCTCGAGGGGGTCTTGGATTGTTTGTACTGCTGCTGGGCTCTGAATTCTTTGGGGTATCGTTTACGTCTTCTTCTTTCACTTTCGTATCATGCTTGAGCGTTTCCAGTACTTTATAGGGACCAACAATAATTTGATCTCCCTCGGCGAGTCCTTCCTGAATCAGCGTATGGGTCAGATCGCTGGGACCGATATGCACAGGCGTAGCGACAGCCTTGCCGTCGATAAACCGGAACACTACGGGTGTTTCTTTTTTCTTGATGTCCACCAGCGGATTTTCCCGCAGCGCCTTAGGCAGTTCATCCGTTGAATATCCAAGAACCCCCTGGCTGGGAACCTTGATGACATTTTCATGCCGATGGGTCTCGATTTCGACTGCTCCGGTCAACCCTGTATAGAGTTTCTGTACATCCCCCGAGAGTAAAATCCGTGTGCGGTAATATTTCACTCCTGATGAGGACAGCCGCTGCGTTAGTGCAATGGATTCAACGACTCCCTCGAAGATTTCCTGCCAATAGGCCTGTACTCGCACTTTTGCCTTCTGTCCGACTTTGAGCATCCCCACATTGGCCTCATCCACCTCCGCCACGAGCATCATTACACCCAGGTCCGCTACTTTCATAATGATGGTGCCCGGATTGTTCATTGTGCCGGTCATTACGACTTCGCCGACTTCTGCATTTAATTGGGTAACCACGCCGTCGATCGGCGAGGTAATGGTGGTATAGCTGAGGGTCTCCCGGGCCTGATCCACTCGGGCCTGAGCCGCCTGGAGATTATGCTCCATAACGATTAAATTCAATTCAGCGGCCTCAATATTGTGAGCGGCCGCCTCATATTGTGCCTTGAGTTCCTGATAGGAAAACTCAGTTTGCTCAAATGACGATTGGCTGATGTCTTTACTTTCGCGTAATTTCTTTTGACGTTCATATTCCAGGCGGGTTCGATTTACAGTGGCTGCCTGTCCTTCCAGCGAGGCCTTTTGTGCTGCGATGCGAGCTTTTTCCACGACCATCTGGGCTTGTTGGGCATCCCGGCTGGCTTCAGCACTGCGAAGCTGGCTTTCCATATCGGCGGCATCGAGTTTGACGAGAATTGACGGTTCAATGGGAACGGTTGCGGTTTGATTTCCTTTTGTTACGCGGGATCCCTCTTCGGGCAGTTCCAGAATACGCCCGGCGATTTTGGCGCTGATCTCGACCTCTGTTTTAGGTTCGATCTGTCCCGGGGCGCTGACAATTTCTACAAATTCTCCCCGTCCCACAGTTTCCAGCCGAACGATCGTTGCGGCGGCGTCCGGCGAATTTTTCTTTTTGTAATATCCGTATCCATAAAGGCCTGACACGATCACTATCACGAAAATTACACCCCAGATTAGCTTTTTCACATCAAAACCTTCCTAATTGAGCGGTTCTTTGGCACCCTGCGTTAACTATGCAGTGAGTGCGTTTAATCCTATCTTAAATGTTTAAAAAAACCAGATGATTCCTTCTTAAAAAAACGGTAAGAGTCCAAAAATGTTACTATAAATTTCTAAAAAAATTTCAGAATCCCGAACAACCTGAAATTTGAATCGAATATTAATATATTAGAATATTAAAATGTTATAATATAAAGGCAAAAAAGATGGATAATTTAATTGCCAAACATGTTGCTGAGGTACTCAAGGCGATTGCACATCCGGTTCGACTCCAAATTATTGAAGTTCTTGAGACGGGGCGGCATTCTGTGGGAGAAATTATTGAAAAAACAGGACATCCACAGTCTGTTATTAGCCAGCAATTGGGTCTAATGAAAGATAAGGGGGTTTTGGAGTGCTGCCGGGAAGGAACGAAAGCCTTTTACAGCATCCGAAATACAAATGTTGTTAAATTACTGCACTGTATCAATGACCACTGTGACCGCAACTCTATACAGATTCAATAATATTCGGTTGATTATCTACTCCAATATGACTTTAATAAATCAATGTTTTGGCGGACTTATTTGAGGAGCCTGATACTATGAGAGCTTTGAATGATATCCTGACCGGCTGGTCTGTCAATCATCACAAACGCATGACTGTGATAATGGTTCTTTTTACGGTTCTTTGCGGTGCATTTATCCCGATGATCCGGGTCGATACCGATCCGGAAAACATGCTTAGTCCTGAAGAGCCGGTTCGTGTATTTCATGACCAAACCAAACGGCAATTTGAACTCAGCGATATTGTTGTTCTCGGCATTGTCAATGAGAAACATCCTGTCGGTGTGTTTAATCCCCGTACTCTGGAACGTATCTATGAACTGACCGAATTTGCCAAAACACTGCGCTGGCCCGACAAGGACAATCCCGAGAAGACCGTCGGCGTCATCGAAGTGGATATGATTGCTCCCTCTCTGGTCGATTATATTGCTCAGGAAGGGCCGGGCGTTATTACATTCGAATGGCTGATGCCGCGTCCGCCGGCGACTCAGCAGGAGGCTCTTGAAGTACGGGACAAGGCATTGAGCAACCCGTTGCTCAAAGGGACGATGGTTTCCGAAGACGGCAAGGCGATTATGCTGTTTCTGCCGCTGACGGATAAGCACCTCAGCTATCGGGTCTATACCGAACTGAACAAAAAAATCGCGGAGCTGAGCGGTGATGAGCAGTATCACATCACCGGTCTGCCGGTGGCTGAGGATACCTTCGGCGTGGAGATGTTTATCCAGATGGCGATTTCGGCGCCGCTGGCCATGCTGACGATCTTTGTACTGATGCTCATTTTTTTCCGCAAGCTGGTACTGGTGATCTCGCCGATGATTATTGCGATGGTTTCGGTCATTTCGACAATGGGACTTTTGATCGGGCTGGGCTATCCGGTTCATATCATGAGTTCAATGATCCCGATCTTTCTGATGCCGATTGCCGTGGTCGATTCGGTGCATATTTTGTCGGAGTTTTTCGATCTCTATACCAAAGAAAAGGGTCGCCGCAAAACAATCGAAGAAGTAATGCATATGCTGTTTGTACCGATGCTCTATACCTCGTTGACCTCGGCGGCGGGCTTTTTATCTCTGGCCCTTACGCCGATACCTCCGGTGCAGGTCTTCGGCGTGTTTGTCGCGGTCGGCATTATGATCGCCTGGCTGTTTACGGTGACGTTTGTGCCTGCCTATGTGATGTTCATCCCCGACCGCTTGCTCCAGAACTTTGGTCTGGCGGTTCAGCACGATGTCAAAGAAACCACTATGACGCGACTCCTGCGAAACACCGGCGTTTTGACCGTTCGATGGGCCAAGTCGATTTTGATTGTGCTGGTGCTGCTGGTCGGGTTTTCGATTTACGGCATCACCCGTATCCAAATCAACGACAACCCTGTCAAGTGGTTTTCTACACAACACCCCATCCGCATCGCCGACATTGCGCTCAATAAACATTTCGGCGGCACCTATATGGCCTATCTGGTGCTGGATGGAAAAAGTGAGGGGTTTGCCGATGAGGCGTATTTAAAGACCCTTTCGGAAGGTCTGTTCGAAAAAGTCACCCATCTCAAAGAAGACTATCCCTCTGCTCCGGCCTTTGCCGAAAAGCTGACCCTGCAATGGACCCTCCGTTCCGGCCAAACCCTCTCACAGAAGGCATTTCTGGAAGAGACCATTGCATGGATCGACAAGCAGGCCAAAACCGCCTCCGACGAGGACTATGATGCATGGGATGAACTGCGGGCCTTTTTCGGCGTGGAAAAAGAACGGCTCAATGTTTTTAAGCGCCCCGATGTCCTGCGATATATGGCCGATCTTCAAAACCATCTTCAACAAACGGGCCAGATCGGAAAGAGCAGCTCAATTGCCGATATCATACGCAAGGTCAATCAGGAACTCATCGACGGCCAACCCGAAAGCTATCGCATCCCCGATGATCTTCAAGGTGTAGCCGAATGTTATATGCAGTACCAGCAGAGCTATCGGCCCGGCGATTTGTGGCACATGACCACGCCGGATTTCCAAAACGCTGTAATCTGGATGCAGCTTACCAGCGGCGACAACAAGGATATGGAACAGCTTGTCAAAGCAGTCGATGCTTACATGGCCGCACACACTCCGCCGGTTTCCTTGAAGCATCAGTGGGCCGGGCTGACCTATATCAATACCGTTTGGCAGGAAAAAATGGTCTGGGGAATGCTTCAGTCCTTCATAGGCAGTTTTCTGGTGGTCTTTATTATGATGGCGATTCTGTTTCGTTCGCCGCTGTGGGGGCTGCTATGTATGCTGCCGCTGACGATCACCATCGCCGCGATCTACGGCGTTATCGGCCTGATCGGCAAAGATTACGATATGCCTGTTGCAGTACTTAGCGCGCTGACTCTTGGCATGGCGGTGGATTTTGCGATACATTTCCTGGAACGCAGTCGGGCGACCTACAAAGCGCTGGGTTCCTGGCAAAAAAGTGTCCCCGAGATGTTCGGGGAGCCGGCTCGTGCTATCAGCCGGAATGTGCTGGTCATTGCCATCGGTTTCTTGCCGTTGCTGGCAGCGCCGCTGGTGCCCTATAAAACCGTCGGCATCTTTCTGTGTGCGATCATGGCAGTTTCCGGCATTGTAACACTGCTGGCTTTGCCGGCGGTGATGACGGTCGCCCAGAAAGTGTTGTTCAAAAAGAAGGCTCAGTCGGAATCGGTAATGTGCAACTGCGGCTTCTGTCTGGTCATCTCGATTTCAGTGGTCGTACTGATTGCCCTGAACTTGCATCAATACTGGCAATTGGGTATTACCAAACTGACGATCTTCAGTGGTATTGCAGTACCGATTCTAATGCTGATCTGCGGCCTTCTGTCGCGGCGGCAAGCATGTAAAACAAAAAACGTTCAAAACGAAAGTGAGGTATAAAATGAATAAATGGATAAGCGGATTATTGATAGGGTGGGCACTGTCCGGCTCGCTTGCAATCGCACAGGAACCGGCGGTACCAACGCCGACAGTTGATGAAATTGTCGCTAAAGCCAATCGGGTGGCTTATTATCAAGGCAAAGACGGCAAAAGCAAGGTGCAGATGACGATTACGGATAAGCAAAACCGTACGCGCAACCGTGAGTTCAATATTCTGCGCCAGAACACTCCCGACACTGAAGATCAGAAATACTTCGTCTATTTCCAGGCTCCGGCTGACGTCCGGCGGATGGTTTTTATGGTCCATAAACACGCCGATGTGGAAAAAGACGACGACCGCTGGCTGTACCTGCCCAACCTCGACCTCGTTCGGCGTATCGCCGCCGGCGACAAGCGCACCAGCTTTGTCGGGTCCGATTTTCTGTATGAGGATGTCTCCGGCCGCAGTCTGCTCGAAGACACGCACGAACTGCTTCGTGTCACCGAAGACCGGTACGTGATTAAGAACGTTCCGAAAAAGCCTGAAACCGTGGAGTTTTCCTATTATCTGGTCTATATCGACAAGAAAACCTATATGCCGATGAAGATGGAATACTTCGAAAAGGACGACAAGTCTTTCCGTGTCATTGAATCCCAAAAGCTCGAAATGGTCAAGGCGACCGAAGACGGCAAAGAAGTCGAATATCCCACCGTTACCCGCTCTGTCGTCAAAGACCTTAAGAGCGGCAGCACCACCGAGATGGTCTTCAGCGAAGTGCAATACAACATCGACCTGAGTGACGACATCTTTACCGAACGGTTTCTCAAACGTCCGCCGCGGGAGGCTATGCGATGAACAGAATTAGACGGAGCGCAGCGATTAGAGTATGTACGGTCATCCTTTTGACAGGAGGGGCGTTGGCCGACGAGGCGGATACGTCCTTTCTTGACGAGTTTTCGCCGCCGGAGATTCACGGCTTCTATGAGCTGCGAAGCGGCTATCGCACCCGCAACGATCCCTATGAAAAAGATATGTCGATCATGGAAACGCGGCTTCAGCTTGAGCTGTCCACCTTCACCGACTGGGCGGATTTTAAGGTCAAAGGCGATCTGTTTGGTGATTGGGTGACCGAGCAGGGTGATTTTGACCTTCGCGAGGCCTGGATATTCGCCCGCCCGACAGACGCAATGGATATCAAAATCGGTCGCCAGATTCTGACTTGGGGTACGGGTGATCTTCTGTTTATCAACGACCTGTTCCCCAAAGACTGGCAGGCCTTTTTCATCGGACGCGACACCGATTATCTCAAGGCTCCCTCAGATGCCGCCAAAGTCAGCTTCTTTACCGAACTTGCCAATTTCGATGTTGTCTATACGCCGCAGTTTGATCCCGACCGATACATCACAGGCGAGTATCTCTCCTACTGGAACAGCAATCTGGGCCGTCATGCCGGTCGCGACGCCTATGTCAGTACCGAACGGCCTGACCGCTGTTTTCAGGATGACGAGGTTGCCCTGCGTGTGTACAAAAACATCAGCAATTATGAGCTGGCTTTATACGGCTATCACGGATTTTGGAAAAGTCCTGCCGGACAAACCGCGTCGGGGCAGGCTGCATTTCCTGATTTGAACGTTTATGGCGCCAGTGTTCGCGGCCAGCTTGGCTCCGGCATCGCCAATGCCGAAATAGGGTATTACCAGTCTGCTGATGACGAAAGCGGCAAAGACCCGCTGGTCAACAATTCCGAGATGCGTTATCTGGTAGGTTATACGCAGGAAGTTGCCCCTGAACTGACCGCCGGCGTTCAATATTATATCGAGCAGATGCTGGATTACGGTGCCTATAAAGACAGCCTGCCGTCAATGGTTCCTTCGCGTGATCGGGATCGGCACGTTACCACGTTCCGCCTGACAAAACTGCTGATGAACCAGAACCTGCAACTCTCCCTGTTTACCTACTATTCGCCGTCGGATAACGATGCTTACCTCAGGCCCAACCTCCACTACAAAGCCACTGACAACCTGTCATTGGAGACAGGGGCCAATATTTTCTTTGGCGACCAGCCGCATACATTCTTTGCGCAGTTTGAAAATAATACCAATATTTATGCCGCTGTCCGATATAGCTTTTAAGATTTTTTCTGTTTGACAAAGCGACCGGTTCTGTTAAGGTTTATTCATTGTAATCCGGTGGGAATACCCACTGAGCTAATGACCTTTATCACGGGGAACCGTATGAAAAAGCAAATCTTAGCACTGGTCTTGATTGCCTTTTGTGTCTCATTGCCCATCGTTGCCGACGACTCTGCCGACCCCAATGCTCCCGATACACTTCCGAAGTATCTCCGCTCTGCTATGGCCGGCAATGCCGGTCTCAAGAGCCGTTTTTCAGAGTACAAGGCTGCATTAGCGCAGGTGCCGCAAGCCCATGCGTTGGACGACCCGCAATTTACCTACGGCTATTTTCTTGAGAAGATGGAAACACAGGAAGAGCATCGATTCGGGATAATGCAGACGTTTCCCTGGTTCGGCAAGCTCCAGGCCCGTACCGATGCCGCCGCCGCGACAGCACGAGCCGCCGGCAAACGCTTTGAGTCGGCCCGGCTGGAGGTCTTGGCAAAAACAAAATCGGCGTATTTTGAGTTTGCCTATCTGGGACGAGCGGTTGCGATTGCCCGAGCCAATCTTGATTTGCTCAAACACTTTGAGGAAGTAGCCCAGGCCCGATATCGCACCGGCATGGGCACACATCCGGACATTATCCGCGCCCAGATCGAACTGGCATTGTTTGAAGATGAGCTGGTAACGCTTCAACGCACCAAAAAACCAATGGTGGCAAAAGTCAATGCCCAACTGAATCGTTCTGCAGAGTTGGACCTGCCCTGGCCGTCGCAGGCCACGATGCCCCCGGAGCGGATTGATGAGGCTCGTATCATTGCCCGGCTGCAGGAAAAAAACCCTGAACTTTCGGCGCTGGCATTTGAAATCAGCGCCGCGCGATCGCAAGCCGAACTCGCACAAAAACGCTATTGGCCGGACATCACGCTCGGACTGGAGCGAATGCAGATGGACACCCCAAATCGTATGCCGGATGCTTACTTAGCCACGATATCCATCAACCTGCCCCTCTGGACGGAAAGCTACAACGCCGGCGTTCAGCAGGCACGCTCAATGGAACTCAAGGCCGCTCAATCAAAAACACAAATGGAAAATAATCTGGCCTCAGAGGCCGCCGAATTGATGTTTGGCGTCGAAGACAGCCGCCGCAAAGCAACCCTTTATCAGTCCGTGCTTATTCCCAAAGCCAAAGAAATGCTCGATGTGTCCGAACAGGCCTATCGGACCGGCTCGATTGACTTCCTGAATCTGATTGACGCCCAGCGCAAGGTATTGACGTTTGAATTAGCCTATGAACGGGCATTGGCCGACCATCTGGTCAACACGGCACAGTTGGAAGCCCTTCTCGGCGGCATACTCCCGGCCAAAGAAGAGAACACTCAAAAGCAGATGGAAACAACGACGTCAGAAAAATAGGATGTAGAATATCAGGACAATCCTTGAGAGGCTTTTATGTGAACCGGTATCCTATTATCATAGTAGGTTTAATATGAAAACGAGTATTGAACATGATAATAGGAACCCGCCGAAGCATAACATTTTTATATACAAGGTATTGCTTATTTTACTAACAGCGGGCGGCTTTGCGTTGGGTTTTGGGGTGGCGTGGCGGTGGCAGGGCGATAAAGCGCCCGGTGATACCAGTGTGGTAGTATCCGAAAAGGCTGCCGAAACGATCTGGACTTGTTCGATGCATCCGCAAATACGCGAAAATAAGCCCGGAAAATGCCGCATTTGTGCGATGGATTTGATCCCGCTCGAATCCGATTCGTCCGGCTCTGCGGACCAGCGTGTTATTTCGTTTTCTCCCGAAGTCCTCAAGCTGATGGAAGTTCAGACCAGCCCGGTTCTGCGTCGAGCCGTCTCGGCAGAGATTCGTCTTGTCGGCAAAATGGCCATCGATGAGACACGTACCAAAACGATCTCGGCTTGGGTGCCCGGGCGTATTGATCGACTCTATGTGGACTACACAGGCATTCCCGTGAATCCCGGCGATCATATGGTCTATCTCTACAGTCCTGATTTGATTACTGCCCAAGCGGAGTTTTTAGAGGCGACGGCATCACGAAAGCGTCTGATCGAGGGGGTCTCTGAGTTGGTACGTCAGTCGGTATCGTCAGCCCTGACTGCGTCGCGCGAAAAACTGCTTCTCTTGGGACTGACCGAAGATCAGGTTAAAAAAATTGAGCAGGAAGGAAAGCCCTTGGATCACTTGACCATCTATGCACCGATGGGAGGCGTGGTCATCGAAAAAATGGCCACAGAAGGGATGTATGTCCAGACGGGAATGCCGATTTATCAGATAGCAGACCTGAGCAAACTGTGGGTCATGATGGATGCTTACGAGTCCGACCTGACGTGGCTTCGGTTCGGCCAGACGGTGGACTTTACCGCCGAGTCTTTACCCGGTGAAGTCTTTACCGGACGCATCAGCTTCATTAGCCCGCTGATTAATGATACCACGCGCACCGTGCGAGTGCGGGCGGTGGTGGATAACTCCGATGGCAGACTCAAACCCAACATGCTCGTGCGGGCGGTCGTCTCATCGGCGCTGGCCGAAGGCGGGAGTCTTATCGATCCGTCGCTGGCAGACAAGTGGATATGTCCGATGCACGGCGAGATTATTAAAGACGTTGCCGGCATCTGTGATATCTGTCAGATGCCGCTGGTCACTGCTGCATCGCTGGGCTATACGCCCGCCGCACAGCCTGCTGAACTGCCGCTGGTGATTCCTGCATCGGCGGCGTTGCTGACCGGTCGCAAGCTCGATAGGGCGGTTGTGTATGCCAAAATCGAAGGAGCCGAAAGACCGACATTTATAGGCAAGCAAGTCGTTCTCGGCCCGCGGGCGGGCGATATGTATATCGTGCGGGAAGGCCTGATGGAAGGCGAGCAGGTCGTGACACATGGCAATTTCAAGATCGACTCGGAATTGCAGCTTCAGGGCAAACCCAGCCTGATGAATCCTACGGTTATAATGCCGCGCGAAAACCATCCTGTGGCGGCAGGGGAGCAAACGTTGTGTCCGGTGATGGACGCTCCCGTCAATAAGGACTTATTTGTTGAATACAAGGGTATGAAGGTGTATTTCTGCTGCCCGGGATGCAGTGATAAATTTCTGGCCGATCCCGAAAAATATCTTCCCAAGCTCCCGCAGTTTCAGCCGGAACGGGTGTCAGAACAAACAGACCAATAAAACAAAATACGGTGATATTCATTCATATTACAGAAAGGCTATGAAAATGAAGACAATATGTAAAAAACTCGGAGTATTAACCCTGGTACTGAGCGTTGCTCTGTTAGCAGGATGTGATAAAAAAGAACCTGCCGGTATGCAGAACCAAACGGAAAACACTGCACAACAGACGCAGCAGGCTGCGGATGCTGCGGCTCAAACAGCTAAAGATACCGTACCTGAGCAGACGGTCTGTCCGGTCATGGGCGGAGCGATCAACAAAGAAATATTCACGGAATACAAAGGTAAAAAAGTATATTTCTGCTGCTCGGACTGCGTAGCCGAATTTAAAAAGAACCCGGAAAAGTATCTGGCGAAATTACCGCAGTTCAAAGAATAGCGTAGAGAACAGGTGATTGATGGACACCCCAAGTACA
The DNA here is from genome assembly GCA_964649955.1 of uncultured Pirellulales bacterium. Lineage (GTDB taxonomy): Bacteria > Planctomycetota > Phycisphaerae > Sedimentisphaerales > Anaerohalosphaeraceae > T3Sed10-213. The sequence goes on along the minus strand of CAZYQN010000014.1, from coordinate 28,877 downwards.
TTGGATAATCCGCGCCCCCAGGGATTACTGGCCGGCCTGTTGTGGTTTTGTATTACGAACCGTCTGGTCGTAATTCTGGTTGTTTTAGGTTTTTTATGGGCGGGGATTGTTTTTGCCCCGTTTGATTGGAATATTCCGTTTATCGAACGGTCTCCTATCGGCGTGGACGCCATTCCCGACATCGGCGAAAACCAGCAGATCGTTTTTACCGAGTGGTCGGGTCGAAGCCCTCAGGACATTCAGGATCAGGTTACCTATCCGCTGACGGCCAACCTGTTCGGGATGGCTAAGGTCAAGACCGTCCGCAGCACATCGATGTTCGGCTTTTCGAGCATCTACGTGATCTTTGATGACGATGCGGATTTTGACTGGTCGCGGGCCAAAATCATTGAACGGCTCAATTCGCTGCCGTCCGGTACGCTGCCGCAGGGGGTCACTCCCATGCTTGGCCCCGATGCGACTGCTCTGGGGCAGGTCTTCTGGTACACACTCGAAGGACACGACACCAAGGACCAACCGACGGGCGGCTGGGGGTTAGACGAGCTGCGCAGTATTCAGGACTGGACGGTGCGTTATGCGCTCCAGTCTGCCGGCGGTGTTGCCGAAGTTGCTTCTGTAGGCGGCTTTGTGCGGGAATATCAGATTGATGTCGATCCCGATGCGATGCGCGCCGCCGACGTGACTCTGACCGATGTATTTATGGCCGTGCAGGCGTCCAACCGCGACGTTGGAGCGCGAACCATCGAGATCAACAGCGCTGAGTATATCGTCCGCGGCGTCGGATTCATCAAGAGCCTGCACGATATTGAAAGCACAGTCGTCGCGATGCGCGACAATGTCGGCATACGCATTCAGGATATTGCTCATGTAGCCTATGGGCCGGCGCTGCGAGGGGGGGCTTTGGACAAAGCCGGCGCTGAAGCGGTCGGCGGCGTGGTGGTAGTCCGCTACGGCGAAAACCCGCTCAAGACCATTCAGAACGTCAAACAAAAGATCGCCGAGATAGCCCCAGGCCTTCCGCGTAAAACATTGCCCGATGGGACTGTCAGCCAGGTTCGGATTGTTCCGTTTTATGACCGTACCGGCCTGATCTACGAAACCCTCGGGACGCTCAACGATGCCATTGCTCAGGAAATCCTGATTACGGTACTGGTGATTCTGGTTCTGTTACGCAACTTTCGAAGCTCATTGCTCATCTCCGGCCTGCTTCCGTTGTCGGCGCTGATGTGCTTTATCGCGATGAAATACTTCAAGGTCGATGCCAATATTGTCGCCCTGTCCGGCATTGCCATTGCCATCGGCACCATGGTCGATATGGGCATCGTCCTCTGTGAAAACATTGTTCGCCGTTTGGAGGAAGCGTCGCCGGACCAGTCGCGTTTGCAAGTCATTCACAGCGCTGCTTATGAGGTTGGTTCCGCAGTGCTGGCGGCAATTTCTACGACAATCGTCAGCTTTCTGCCGGTCTTTACAATGATCGGCTCAGAAGGCAAACTCTTTAAACCCCTGGCCTATACGAAGACGTTTGCACTCTTGGCCGCGGCAGTAACGGCGGTGTTTGTGATTCCGCCGCTGGCCTATCTGCTGTTCAGAACAGTCGGCAAAAAAAAGAAAGAGATGGTCGCCTCAAAATCCAAATGGAATGAGCGGATTATCGATTATCTCGCGATCATTTTGATTGTCATTCTGTTGGGCAGGACCTGGATGCCGCTGGGTCCGGATAGAGGAAATGTGCTTAACATTGTTTTTGTAGTGGTGATTGTGGGGCTTTTGTTGGGTGCGTTTTTGTTGATCTATCGAATTTACCCCTGGCTTCTTGGCGTATGCCTGCGATTTAAATATATCTTTCTGATGCTCTCAACCGCCTTGATCGTTTCTGGAATGTTGGCATGGCGAAGTCTCGGTCGCGAATTTATGCCGTCGCTCGATGAAGGTTCCTTTCTCTATATGCCGACAACGATGCCGCATGCCTCGATCGGTGAGGCGCTTGATGTACTGCAGAAAATTGACGCCGCAGTGGCCGGCATCCCCGAGGTCAAAACAGTCGTTGGCAAGATCGGTCGTGTCGAAAGCCCGCTCGATCCGGCTCCCGAGTCAATGCTCGAAACAGTTATTGACTACCATTCCAAATTCAAACGCGACGAAGACGGACGCCTTGTGACCGATGAAAACGGCAAGGTGATTCGCCAGTGGCGCGACCATATCGAAACCCCGCGCGATATCTGGAACGAGATCGTTCGGATTGCGAAGCTTCCCGGCACAACCAGCGCGCCATTGCTCCAGCCGATTGAAACCCGTCTGATTATGCTCCAGACCGGAATGCGGGCACCGATGGGCGTCAAGGTCAAAGGCCCCGATCTGCAAACCATCGAACGGGTCGGCCGTCGCATTGAAGAACTGCTCAAAGAAGTTCCCTCCATCGATCCGATGACGGTATTCGCCGATCGTGTCATCGGCAAGCCCTATCTTGAGATCAAGATTGACCGTGACGCTATAGCGCGTTACGGCCTTCGCATTGATGACGTGCAGCGGGTTGTCGAGATCGCCATCGGCGGTGAACCCATCACGATGACGGTGGAAGGCCGCCAGCGTTATCCTGTTCGGGTGCGGTATCTGCGCGAGCTGCGTGATGAACTCTCGGCCATTGGAAGAATACTCGTACCGGCGCCGGGCGGTGTTCAGGTACCCCTGATTCAGCTTGCTGACCTTGAATATACGCAAGGCCCTCAGATGATCAAAAGCGAAGACACCTTTCTGGTCAGCTATGTGCTTTTCGATGCCCGCGATGGCTTTGCGGAGGTTGATGTTGTCGAGCTGGCTCGCGATTTTCTGGCCGAGAAGATTCGTCAAGGCGAGCTGGACATCCCCGCCGGAGTCAGCTTCAGCTTTTCCGGAAACTATGAAAATCAGGTACGTGCCCAAAAAAACCTCCGCGTCGTTATGCCGCTGGCATTAGGCATCATTTTTCTGATTCTTTACTTCCAATTCCGTAACATCCCCCGCACGCTTCTGGTTTTCACAGGCATCTTTACAGGCTGGTCCGGCGGCTTTCTGATGCTCTGGCTGTATGGCCAGGGGTGGTTTATGGATTTTTCTCTCTTCGGGCAGAATTTTCGCGAGCTGTTCAACATCCATCCCTACAATTTAAGTGTTGCGGTGTGGGTGGGCTTTCTGGCCTTATTTGGCATTGCCACCGACGATGGCGTGCTCATGATGACCTATCTGGCCCAGCGATTTGACGGTGAAACTGGAACTCCCCGAACGGTTAAACAGATACGTATGGCAGTCGTTGAAGCGGCCCATCGGCGATCACGCCCGGCCCTGATGACCAGTGCTACCACGATTTTGGCCCTGTTGCCGGTACTGACCTCCACAGACAGGGGGGCGGATATTATGATTCCGATGGCTATCCCATCCTTCGGCGGCATGGTTGTATCGATTATGGATATCCTGATTGTCCCCGTCCTGTTCTGCATCATGCAGGAATGGAAAGCCGGTAAAACGGTAAAATAAGCCAAAATCTAACAGGTGTTTAAGCCCGATGGAAAATTTTTTTCACGTCCTATAAGTTGCTAAAAAAATACAGAGACCACAATATATTGTGGTTTAAGCCTTTTTGATTTATGATATATAGAAGTTCATAGCACGCCGCACTAAGCAATTTCCTCAATAAGCCTTCCAAAAAGCTTAATAAAATTTAATAAATAGACGATTTTAATTGACAGAGTGGGGCTATGTGGTACTATCTTCCACGAAAAGGTTGTTGAGTGGGACAAAAAGCCATGCTAATGTTAACAGGCGAATACGAACACACGATTGATGAAAAGAATCGACTTTTCATCTCGAACAAGCTCCGCAGTCAGATTGACACCGAGCGGTATGGCAGTGATTTTTACTTGGCCATGGGTTCCAACGGCATCCTGAATCTCTTTCCTGAAAAATATTTTCAGCAAATCGCCCTTGCCGGTGCCCCAGGGACGGGCGCCCCGGATGAATCGGTCGCCTATGAGCGATTAAGTTTTGCCCTGGCCAGCAAGGTAGAGTTGGATCGGCAGGGGAGGTTACTCATTAATGAAAAATTGAAGAAACGCGCCCATTTGGGTGCAAACCTGACGCTTGTCGGCGTTCGTGACCACATTGAAGTGTGGAATACAGAAGATTGGGAGAGGTATTTGTCCGAAAACATCAACTCTTTCCAGACACAGATAGCCCACGCGCGTCAAGCACAAATTCAACGTCAGAATCAAGGAATTGAATATTAGGAGGGCTTCGAATGGTAAGCCATAGGTATGAAGATGCAATCGAAGTTGTCCGTCGAGGATTGACGGGTCAGTTTGGAAAAGATGACCATATGAGGGCCTCAACAGCGGCCTTGGCCGAGAGACTGGAGCGAGTCAATCGTCTCGGCGGGATGTTTGAACAGATTTCTTTCTCGCCCCAGATGGAAGCCTTCTCGGCCGGTCAACTGGTTGGTGCGGCGGGGTATGATATTTGACAAATGAATACGGCTGCGGATATGTCGATGGTCAGGGATGGATCAGATGTCCCGCAGCATATACCGGTTCTGGTCGAACCGTTATTGGAATGGATTCATCTTCCCAAGGATGGGATTATGGTCGATGCAACCGTTGGGCATGGAGGCCATAGCGGATTGTTCGGCCGGACTTTAGGCCCTGAGGGTCTTCTTCTGGGTTTGGACGTCGATCAAAACAGCATCCAAAGGGCCTCTCAAAATTTAAGCGCTCTGTCCTGTCGGGTTGAACTGGTGCGGGAGAATTTCGACCGCATTCAGGGTGAACTGGCCAAACGGAGCATTGAAAAAGTAGATTTTATTTTGGCGGATTTGGGGTTTTGTTCCGGGCAACTGGAAGATGTGCAGCGAGGATTGAGTTTTCAGACCGCGATGCCGCTGGATATGCGGCTGGATGATCGGTTGAAAACAACGGCGGCAGATCTGGTAAATCGCCTAAGCCAGACGGAGTTGGCTGATTTGATTTACCAGTATGGACAGGACCGGGCTTCAAGGAGGATCGCCCGGTTTATTGTTGAGCAGCGTCACCGGCAAAAGTTTACAACCACCGCTGAATTGGCGGCGTTGGTATGCCGTGCACTGAAGGCTCCGGCCAAAGGACAACGGATACATCCCGCGACAAGAACGTTTCAAGCGCTTCGAATCGCGGTAAACAGTGAGTTGGATAGATTGCGAACGTTGCTGGATGCAGCTCCCGTGCTGCTGAAACCCGGCGGAGCGATTGCTGTGATCAGTTTTCACAGCCTGGAAGACGGGATGGTGAAAAATGATTTTCGACAAAAAAAAGAGGATGGAATTTACGATGTGCTGACGAAAAAACCGATTCAGCCGACAAACGATGAAGTAGAAAAAAACCCTCGCAGTCGAAGTGCCAAGCTTCGAATTGCACGACGAATATAAGAGTAGAGTATGGATAAAGGAGTTGTCCAAATGACCGCAGATGCCAAGGTGGGATTGCTGCTGGGGCTGTTTTTTATTGTATTGATAGCATTTTTAATCAACGGGCTGCCGACATTTCTTCAATCGTCGACCGCTGACGATGTGGTGAAAACGACGATCGTTGCCCCTTCGGGTCCCGATTTGGTGATCGACCATCGTGTGACGGAAACGGCCCAGAGGCTTATTCCGGGGATTCCTCTTCGGGCAACAGAGCCGCCGCAGGAAGTGATTGTTCTTGATCAGCCGGCCAAAACAACCGATGCTTCGGCTCCGGAGACCTCTGCGGCTCAATCGCCGGTAACGGAGACATCGCCGGTTCAGACGTCTGCCGTCTCCGTCCCTCAGCCTCAAGCACAGTCGATCATTGCCGCTCAGGCCGGACAGCTTCCGCTGCCGGCTGCACAGCAGGTTGTTCAGCCTTCCAGGACGCTTGCTGCCGATACCCGTACGCATATTGTCCAGAAAGACGAGACTCTGTCCAGCATTGCCAAAAAATATTACGGACCGCAAGAGGGTAATCGTCGAGCTGTTATTCAACAGTTGTTTGAAGCCAATAAAGATGTCTTGCCTTCCCCCGATAAAGTTGAGGTGGGGAAAAAACTGGTAATTCCGTCGCTGAAATCCTCCGCACCCGCGCGTCCTTCACCGGCTGAAACACTGATTCAGAAACATTCGGATATATTTGAGCGATCTGCCGCACCGTTAACGGCCAAACCTGCCGCAAATGGTAAAACGGTTGAATATGTTGTTCAGGAAGGTGAGACCCTCTGGAAGATCGCCGAAAAAACGCTCGGCGACGGCCGTAAGTTCAACATCCTTGTGCAATTGAATAAAGACCGGCTTAACAATGCCGACCAGGTTGTCCAGGGAACGAAAATTCTCATTCCTGCCCCATGAAATAAAAGTTGAATGTCGCGACCTCGCTTTGTCTATATCGTGTTTTTTCTGACGGCGTCACTGGTATTCACTGTTCATCTGAGAACCAGTTCCGTTCGCCTGTTTAATCAGTACCGCTCGGCGATGGTTGAGCAGAATCACATAACCCAGCAGCTCTGGCAGCAGCAGCTCCGCTTTGAAAGCCTGATTAATCCCGCTGGCCTGACTCCGCCGCTGCTGCCTGCCCGAAAGGAATAAACCGATGAAACGCCAGTTTTATAGTTTGATTCTGGGGCTTGGACTGTTGTCTGTTGCGTTTGGATTGCTCATCTGGCGGCTTTTTTTCCTCCAATATGTCAAGTCTGCTTCCTTTGAACAGGCCAGCCAGCGTCAGCAGAATGCCGTCATTCCGGAACGAGCCCAGCGGGGTTTCATCGTGGATTCGCGGGGCCGCTTGCTGGCGGCCAGCAACATCAGCTATACGGTTTTTGCAGAGCCTCGACGGTTTGAAAATTCTGAGGCGGTTAAAGCCGCCGCCTTCCAACTGCAGGATGTCCTTCATATTCCCGGCCACGAAATCTGCGGTATCATCTATGATGCGTCCAACAAAGGATATGCACCGATTGTCTCGGATATCGATGCCATTACCCGGGATGCCATTATGAAAGCACGGATTCCCGGCATCAGTGTCGAATCCCGCTGGAAACGCTACTATCCCGGCGGATACCTTACCGGGCATATCGTCGGCTTTATCGGAGCCGAACAAACCGGGCTGGCAGGACTCGAATTACGCTATGACAAGTTGCTGCGGGGCAGTGAGGGTAAAAGTGTTTTTGTAGTGGATGCATTGCGTCGCCCGATTGCTGCATCATTGGCGGACCGCGTCGAAAGCGTTGATGGACAAAGCCTGATTTTAACCATCGATGCAACCATTCAGGAATTTGTACGCGTTGCATTACAGAAAAAAATGACAGAATACGAGGCCGAATCCGCCATCGGACTGGTTATGAACCCCTGGACAGGATCTATTCTGGCAATGGTTTCATTGCCGGACTTTGATCCCGACCAATTCTCCAGAACACATCCCGACAAAATGAAGAATCGAATCCTCAGTGATGTCTATGAGCCGGGCAGTATTTTTAAGCCTATCGTTGCTGCAATAGGCATAGACAGCGGGATTATCGGTTACAATGAAAAATTCGATTGTGAAGACGGTTATTTTGCCCGTTACCGCATCGGAGAATTTGGCAATCATCGTTACGGCGTGCTTTCCGTACGTGAAATTCTGATTCATTCCAGCAACGTCGGAATGGCAAAAATGGGTCTTAAGATGGGTCAAAAAAAGCTTCATGACGGGGTTCGTCTGTTTGGCTTCGGTTCTCCCACCGGTGTTGATATGCCCGGTGAGGAGGCAGGGATATTCCACCCCGTCAAAAACTGGAGCGGCTGGAGTGTGACCCGTATCCCCTTTGGCCATGAAGTCTCCGTCACTGCACTTCAGGTGGCGCGGGCGTACTGTATTTTAGCCAACGGCGGCAGCATTGTCCGGCCCCACGTGGTACGTGCCGTGGTCGATCGCAGCGGAAAAATCACGGAATACAAACAACCCAGCACCGGCGCCGGTTATGTCTTAAAACCTGAAGTCGCAGAATGGATTGTGCAGAAGGCTCTGACCGGCGTTGTTGAAGAGGGCACCGGCGATCAAGCAAAGATGAAAAACTGCCGTGTCTGGGGAAAAACAGGTACAGCCAACATTTCTACGCCGGGCGGAGGATACGATACCAGCAATTATGTCTCATCATTTGTCGGCGGTGCTCCGGCCGATAAGCCTGCGGTAGTGGTGCTGGTCTCTATTCGAAAACCTAACCGTTCGCTGGGCAAAGGCTATAGCGGAGGGCGTGTCGCTGCTCCCGTTGCCAGGGAAATTCTTGAAAACATACTGCCGTATATGGGTGTTATCGAGCATCCGGCGCCCGAACCCCAGTTGCCGAAGAAGACGACGCCTCGGCGTTGATCGGCCGTTCCCCGATATACCCTATATCACTGCACAGTTTCAAGATCGCATGGCCCAGCGGCGCAGCATCATCTGACCCGCGGGCACCGCCTTCCACAAGAACCGCCAACACGATCAGCCGGCCGGCCTTATCTTCAGCAAAACATTCAAACCAGGCATGTTCAGGATTTTGGGTTGAGCCGGTTTTGCCGAATATTTTCAGGCCGCGTTCAAACAGCTCGCTCCTGTGGAAAACCCGGTAGGCACTGCCGCCTTCTTCATTGACCACCGCCGCCATCCCATCCCGCACCACTTTAAACGTTTGTAGGGAGAAATTGAGTTGGCGTTGGTGACGCTCATTAAAAAAATCCGTTTCGTCCATCACCAGACGGGGCGTTTTATAAACACCGTTCCGGGCAATTGCCGCCAAAGCATTGGCGACCTGAAGTACAGTTGCCCGGAGATTTCCCTGGCCGATACCCCAGAATTTTCGCTCCCAGTCGTTTCGTATGGGGGGGATCGACTCCGCATTTTCAGCCGGTTGATGTTGAATTCCATCAGTCAAACGGCCGTAACTTTGACGCAGGGTTGGGTTCGTTGAAGAAAAAAGCGGGTTAGCTGTAGTAAAAGAGTCAGGGAATTGAAGCTTCAATACGGGCTGACCGAACCCCAGTTCAAACAGTCGCGACTGCAGGGTTTTTCCGCTCAGTCGATGCGCCAGTTGTGAAAAGTAGATATTGCAGCTTCCTCGCAGCGCATTGCGGGCATTGTTGCCGCCTTCAAATTCCCACCGGGCATCATGACAATACCCCATCCGCTGAAGAAGACATCGCGGCCAGCCCTGGGACGGCGGGGTAAAAGTGCAGTGAATGATCTCATCGGCCCGGATTTTTCCCTCTTCCAGTCCGATCAGCAAGACCAGCGGTTTGGCGGTTGACCCGGGCGGATAATTCTCTTCAAGCGCCCTGTGTCTCAGAGGGGTGTTGGGATCGTTGCGAAGACGGTCGTACTGTCGGCGTACGGTATTAAGATCAAATACCGGGATTGAAACTGCCGCCAGTATATCGTTGGTTGCCCCGTCCAGCACCACAGCCGCGCAGGGTCGATTGGCGTTTTCATTCAACCGCGGATCAAGTAAGTAGTGTTCAATTTTCTGTTGGAGTTCAACATCCAAAGTTAAATACACATCGTTGCCGTACTGGGGTTCAATACGCGACAGCTCATTGCCGTCTTTGTCATAAACAACTTGTCCTCTCCGGCCGCGCAGCAGCGGTTCAAAGGCTTTTTCAATTCCCTCTTTTCCGAGCACTTCACCTTCCAGATACCGCTGGTATTCATCATCCTCGAAAAGTTCCAGTTCCCGTTCCTGTCCCGGTCCGACCCATCCGAGCAATTGGCACGCCGTTGTTCCGTACGGATACGACCGCTTGGGTTCGGGGCGGATACTGAGGCCTTCCATATGAACCAGCTCAAGCTGGGCCTCCAAAAGGGCTTTTTCATCAGGCAGTTCAATCAGCGGATAAAAGTCATACATCTCCCGCAGATCCATTCGCACGATCTGCGCCGGAGAAATACGCTCTCGCTGTGCGCGGTACTCGGCGATATCCCGGCCGGGATTCCGTTGCCGCCACCACAGATACCGGGCCAGTTCCCAGATGCGGTTGTTGATTTCCTCTATCCGCGATTCGATTTCATCACGCGGCACGTTTCCCAGACGTGTTGCCAGTTCCACTGCATGACGCAGAAGTTGCTGACGGTCGGCCCACGCCTTTTGCATGGCCTCTTCTGCTTCACGCTGTGACATAGTCTCATTGATTTGACGAAGGATATGACCTTCCTGCCAGCGTGTATCTGCATGGCAGGTCAATTCATAACTGATGTGCAGCGAAAACGATGGACGATCCAGCGCCAGGGGTTGACCGTTGCGGTCGAAAATCTTGCCCCGAAGCGTCGGCAGACGGGTGGCAGGTTTGATCCGCATCTCACTGACAATAAGGCGTGCTTGCTCGGCACAGAGTAGTTGAAGATAGGCCAAACGGACCAGTGCGACTGCTAATACCGCGATACACAACCCGACAAATATTTTTAAACGCAGATAGTACATTGAATCATTAGTCTTTGTTTCTCAAATTCAAATTGACCGCCAAAGGCTGGATCATGGCTTCCCGGGTCCCGATTCTGACTCCTTCTTACCTTAAGTACCCCCGTTCTGCGCGTGGTATTCGCAGTGCGATCATTCGGTTGATTTTCAAGATCGGCCGCCACAGCATCGGACCGACAACGGCTGAATAAAGTCCTGTGAATAAAAAGATTTGATAAGCATAGTCCTGCCGTTCTCCGGTTTTTAATACAACCAGCCAATAGGCAACGATGGAGGTGACCAGATACACCGCCAGAATGACCGTCGCCTGGTGGAACACCCGACGGGTCGGAAAATGGTCGCTGAGTTGATTAAGCAATCCGCCGATCAGGCAGTAACTGATGGTATAAGGCCCCATTTGGTTGCCGGAGACATCCATTCCCAGGCCGATGATAAACGAGGCAATGATCGCCTCATGCGGCCGGCAATGCGTCGTAAAAAACACCAGCAGCACGATCAGTATTGCAGGCCGGATATGCCAGTCGCCCACCGCAACCAGATTCAGCAGGTTGCCCCCCTCAAGCAGGGCGCCGACCAGAACCAGCAGTATAAAGGGTATCCATCGCATTGTTTAGGGTTTCTTTGAAGAAGGTATCGAAGGCGTGGTGATGACCGCTATCGTCTTTAGTGTAAATGCATTTTCCGCCGGTTGTACGGAGATTTTCCACAGCAGCGGCGATCCTTCATCCGGCTGTACCTCCGTTACTTCGCCGATGATCATCGGAATCTCCAGCACCCCCGTACGGGCGGCCGCATAAACGGCATCTCCTGTTCGAATATCTTTTTCACGTTCTACCATAGAAATAGTGCACCCGCGTTTGCCGTTGCCGAACATTAGCGCCCCGATATCCTGACCGGTACCGTCCCGGCGGATGCGGATTTCAATGCTTTGGTTGGCATCGGTCAAAAGTCGGACGCGGGCCATTTGGTCTGACGTTTCCCGAACAATCCCGATAATGCTGTTCTGCCCCGGACTCATCACATAGTTTCCGGGCTGAATCCCGTCAACGCTTCCCCTGTTGATCAGCAGTTCCTGGCTTAGTCCGCTTCCCTGTCCGGTCACTTCAGCAACGGCCAAACCGCTGTAAAATCGCGGCAGTCCGCTTCGAATGTGCGTTACCAACTCATAATTCTCCTGAAGCTTCAGAAGCTGCGAATGAAGATTCTTGTAGTTTTTCCACAGCTTGTTGTGTTCTTCGCGGGAAACCGTTTGAGCGTCAGGCCCCGGCATAGCGGCGTTTTCAAGTTGAAACTGCCGGCCGATCCGCAGCAGGGGAGAAAAGGTTTCGGCAAACAGAAAGTTGATTTTTTGAGTGATCGAACGGGGCGACAGCAGCAGTACAAATCCGGCCATGAGCAGCAAAATAAAAACTGCGCCGTTCGATAGATGAAAATGTCTGCCTGCCATAAAAAAGTCTGTGATCTTAGGGTTTCAATTCGACATCCGCACCCGAATCACCGCCAACCGGGATATTACCAGGCGGTTCCGGAAGAATCCAGCGTATCTTTCCATAACTCAAGATTTTCAAGATAAACGCTTGTGCCGCGAGCAACGCACGTCAGCGGATCTTCGGCATGGATCACACGGAGTCCGGTCGCATTGGACAGTACCTTATCCATTCCGCGCAGCAGAGAACCGCCGCCCGCGAGGGTAACGCCGTTTTCGATCAGGTCCGCCGCCAATTCCGGCTCGGCCCGCTCAAGTGTCCGCATAACCGCTTCGATGATCCCGGCGATCGGTTCCCGAAACGCTTCTCGAATTTCCTCGCTGGTAATAACGATTTTCCGGGGAAGCCCCGAGATGGTATCACGCCCGGCGATTTCCATCGTCATTTCCTGCTCCAGCGGGGCGGCTGAGCCGATCTGTATCTTAACCTGTTCGGCGCGGGATTCCCCGATCAGCAGGTTATACGTCTTCTTCAGGTGGCCGATTAATGCCTCGTCAAAATTATCGCCCCCGATGCGAATGGATTCGCAGGTGCTGATATCCGCCAGGCTGATAATGGCTACTTCCGTGGTCCCGCCGCCGATATCGACGATCATCGAACCGGTTGGCTCTGTGATGGGAAGCCCCGCCCCGATGCCCGCCGCCATCGGTTCATCGACCAGAAAAACCTTTCGTGCCCCCGCCCGTTCGGCGCTGTCAATGACCGCACGGCGTTCCACCGCCGTTATACCGCTGGGCACTGCGATGACGACTCGGGGATTGAAAAAGCCTTTCCGTCCGTGTACCTTGCGGATGAAATAGCTGAGCATTTTTTCGGTGATTTCAAAATCGCTGATGACCCCGTCTTTCAGGGGACGAATGGCGGTGATGGATCCCGGGGTTTTACCGAGCATGTCTTTGGCAACAAGGCCTACAGCTTCCCCGTTGTTCAAAACGATATTGGTCCCTTTGCGAACTGCGACCACCGACGGTTCATTCAGGACAATGCCTTCGTTGCGAACACATACCAGGGTATTGCAAGTACCCAAGTCAATACCCATGTCCTTGCTGAACCAACCCAGAACTGTGTCTATCACTGTGACTCCCTTCAATATGGATTACCGGCGTCGTTGCCCCAATCCAGGCGGTCGCCTGAAAAATGGCGATGTCGCAGCCTCAGACTACGCCGGTCTTCGTCGGGTTAACGCGCGGCTTGGGCAATCGAAAATAAAGTTCCATAAAACGACGAACATTTTACCGCAACAAACACTGCCGTGGATAACACGGTCAGGGATGCCAGCGCTAAAATGGCCGTATAAACGTCGCTGCTTGCTGTGAAATTTTTTTTCGCCATAAAGTCTGCATATCCCGTTAGAGTTGAGTGCTTGCGGTGTCGCCGACACGAGGCTGCTGCTGAATAAGCTGCAGGACTCCGGCACTCTGATTGATGTCGATGTTGGTGACCACGACATCGCACAGGAACTGCTCACCGCGTGTGATATGAAAAACCATGTTTTCACGAACGCCGTCCGCAGAACCGACGGACAGGTGTACGAGGTTCTCACTCACATCGACGATCACTCCTTTAATGTCCGCCGCTGCCGTCGGCTCAGAAACCGGCGTTGCCGTACGGACCAGCGGAGTCACCGGTCGTACTTCAACCGGCCCTGCTCCGGTGCTTAGACTGGTGACCTGCTTTTCAAGCTCGGTCTTTTGTTCCAGAAGACGCCGTCGCTCTGCCTCCAGAGACTGAAGCTGAACAATTTTGGCATACAGATCGGCGGTGATCTGGTTTAATTCTTTCTGATCCTTGATACCCTGTGCGCGGGCTGTGTCAAGCTGCTGCTGGGTCTGCTGCAGGGATGCCTGCAAGCCGCGAACACTCTGTTCGAACCCTGTCATGACGCCTTTCCAGCTATCCGCTTGGCTCTGGTACTGAGCGCTCAAGCGTTCGGTCTTGCGAAGGTCCGCAACAAGAACGTTCTTCTCGGACTCCAGCGTCAGAATTTTTTCCTGTAGCTCGGCTTCCAGACCTTTAAACTTATTAACCTGGGCATTGAACAGCTCGTCTTTTTTGGCAAGCTCTTTCTGGGCGTACTGGGCATTCTTTTGCTGCTCGATGTACTCCCTTTTGTAGTTCTTTGCGCTGCCGACGAAGGTGACCATCATACCACACAGAAAAATGGAAAATAAGGACAGCAAGACCACTAAGATTTTTGTCAGCGTACTCAAAATATTAACCCTTTCATCACAGAGTTTAAAATTTCACCTTCTACGCCGACAAATCGCTCGGCGCAACTATGGTATAATACAGCAAACACTCGGAATTTTACGAGAGTGCATCACACAGGTCAAGAGTTTTTTACCCTGCTTAACTACTTTATAAATCGAATAGTTGTGAAATATTTTTAAAGATAACATAATACAGAATATAGCATAGCCATAATAATATTAAATTTAGGCCTCATTTAATAAACACAAGATATATAAATACCATTATTTCAAGTATTTCTCATTTCGTCAGCAACAGCACCGCGTGAGCCGCCGTCAATTGTATCATTTCCGATTTACTGGTCAGCGCTCTGGGCAAATACGCCGTAAGGTTCGGCGTTCCGATACGACCGATGGCCATCACCGCCAGCCGGTTGGCTATGTCCGCCTGATTTATATCTGCCGATTGTAAATATGCCGCAACATGCTCTTTCCCGGAAGTCTCACCCAGTCTTCCCAACTGCTCTGCCGCACACAATCGAACCTCCAGAATATCATCCGTCAGCATCGTAGCAATGGCGTTTTTAGCGTCAGAGTTCCCTAATGCTCCCATTCCGCGGATACCCATAACACGGTCGTCGGCATACTTGCTGATGAGTAAAGCCCACAATTTGCTTCGATAAAGCCGATAATCTTTCAGCCGTGCCAGAGATTCAATCGCCTGAATCCGTACCTGTTCCGAGGAGGATTCATCCCGCATCGCCTTATAGAGAAGGGCTATATCGCCGGAATCACCGATTTTTCCCAGCAGAAGAGCGGCATTGGCACGCACCGTCTGGTCGCTGCTTTGGAGGGCCTGGCCGAGAGCGGTATGATATTCCGGGTAATTGAGCTTCATCAGACTGTAAGCGGCGGCGATTCGGATATTTTCATCCTCATCATTGAGTCGTTTACGAACGTCTTGTTCGCATCCGTAACACAGCATATCCCCGGCCGCAACAACGGCCGAAAACCGGACCGCCACCGACGGATCGCCCATCAGCCGTACGATCTCAGTCATCAGCTCCTTTTGCTGGGTTTCTGCGGCGACCTCGATCGCATTGTTACGAATATAAGGATTGGGATTTTTCAGGCCGTCGCGGAGAATCTCCATAGCCCTGGGCTTAAGTGTTGTCGGGGGTACGGTGGTCTCTGCTTCTCGAGGGACAATAATAGAAGTGCTGCTGCATCCGGTTAGTAAACAAATACCAGTCAGAACTGTGGTTAAATAATAAGCGTTCATTTTTTTTGCTCTCCTTTGCCGTGCTTTTTGTTGCGTTCCAATAGCCCCCTCAAGCACAGGCCTGCAAAGCCTGCGCCAAAAACAATATCCAGCCGGCGTCCATACCGGTTAAATAGCGTGATCCTGCTGTCGATTGGGATACTGTCTGTAAACCAGCCGTCCACACCCTGACGTTCTATTACCGCAGCAGGCAATGTACCGTTTCGATACGTATCTCGGATATGCCCCGTTGATTCGATCAGACAACTGATCCCTGTATTAACGCTGCGAATTATGGCAATACGGTTTTCAATACAGCGAAACACACTGATTGCCATTCGCTGACTCATCTCGGCGCTGGGAATGATCTTGCCGTCGCGATAACGCACATACCAGCCGTCGTTGCTGATATTGACCAGCCACTCCGCCTGCTTGACGCCGTTTTCCGCAGCGGCTATTCGTCGTGTAACCGTCGGACTGGTATCTTCATAACAGATCAGCACGCCGAAACGGCGGGTCTTGCCGTTGTCATCAATGGCAAAGATCGTATAATGCTCGCCGGGTGTCAGATTATAATCATACTCATACGGACTTAAAAACAAAATCATTCGGTAAATCCACGGCACACTCCGCCGTAAAGGAATATACTCCCCGAACGGCACCAGATGGATCTTGTCATACCGCTGCAAATCCGGCGTCCCGTCCGGCCGGTAAAGAAAGGCCGTATTGAACTGATCCGTAATCGTCAGATCGGCGCCCACCGTCGCCGAATGTGCCCCGAACAGGATATACGCCTGCCCCTCGGCATGTGCCAGAATCCGCCGGTGGAGCAGTTGCGGTTCGCTGTTGGCGTCCCAGTATTTCAAATAGCCGGGGTTCAGGGTTGCCAGCACCATCGTCTCCGGCCAGGCCACCAGCTTCGCCCCCGCATCGATACAGGCCTGACTTTTCTCGATCAGATCATCCAGGATCGCCTGCGCATTGTCCGTCTCCTCCTTGACAAACGACGGTACATTCGGCTGCACCGACCCCAGAACCGGCCCCTCGCTGACAAACTGCGGCGTCTGCTCCAGCCGATACTTCCCGTATCCCAGTGCCCCCGCGATCAAACTTGCCGCTATTGCTGCCTTCACGCCGAACAGCTTCCCGACTCGTCGCCGCATCGTCCATTCGACAATACCGTCGGCGATCAGCCCGTTGACCAGTGCGATCAGCACCGATACCCCCAACGCCCCGAAGAGATCACAGATCTGGATCAGCGGCAGCACACGATACTGACTGTGTGCCAGGAAGAACCAGCCAAATCCCGTAAACAGCCAACCCTGTATCGCCTCTGCCCCGACGACAATGATGGGTACACAAACCGTCAGCGGCCAGTTTTTCCGTCGCACATATCGCACACATAACGCCAGTACCGGCCAATACAACGCCTGCCACAGTGAAAATGTTATATATCCCGGCAGCGTGACCGGCGTCAGCCACCACAAATTAAATAACCAGTAACCCAGCGCGACCAGGTATGCCGAAAAAAACAGCCGCCTGCCTCCGACATCGGGACCGCACGCCAGTACAAACGGAACCCAAGCCGCCCACGCCAGAAAATGCACATTCCACGGCGCCTGAATAACCGTCAGCAGCACCGCAGATACCGCAAACCCGGCCGCCTGCATCCACCATATTTTACTGCCTATGTCCCGACGCGCCATGTGAGAAATTCCTTCAGAGCTTCCTGAATAAGGGTTGGCTCATAAGTTTTGCCGCCGTTCATTCGAAGATGATAGTGACGCAGAAAGAAATCAAACACCTTCTTATCCTTCAATAGCGTTTCGGCTGAAATGGCCATCTCTACGAACAACCGCTTCAGCTCAAAATACTCCGTCATCGTTAATATGCCAAAGAGTGCATATTCATGTCTGCTTGCTGCGATTTCTTCAAGCCGAAGACGTGTATTCTTGACGTATTCTTCTGAGATGTCAAATCCGCAGTAATCGCGTCCCAACTGCAGGGCCGCCGCCGCTGTTGTTCCTGAACCATTAAACGGATCCAATACAAGATCACCCGGCTTTGAACTGGCGGCAATGATTCGCCCCAACAGCAATTCCGGCATTTGGCAGGGATGCCAGCCCTGACGTTCATAAAAAGTGCCGCACACCCGCGAATACTCGCCCCAGACATCATTGGGGATCTTTCCCGTCGCATTGGCCCGGCTGTCATTATAGATCAACTGTCGGTCCGAAGGCAGCCGCACGGCGATATCGTTGAACACAAACTGCCTGGCGTCCTTGACAAAATAAAAGATGTGGGCGTGCGAACGCGAAAATTTAGCTTTGGCCTGCTGCCCGAAGGTGTAATGCCAGATGATCCAGTTCCTCAGCGTTAGCCCCAGTTCCTCGCCGATGATTCTCACGTGAGCCGCATATTCGGCCCCGATGGCAATGTAAAAAGAGCCGTGCGGTTGTAACGCTTTTATGCACGCTTCCATCCAATCCCGTGTCCACGCCAAATAGTTGTTCTTCTCAACCTTGTCGTGATACTTGTCATAGCGAAATCCGATATTAAACGGCGGATCCGCAAACACCAAATCCGCAAACGGCTCCTTGGCCTTATTCAATAGATCAATACAATCGCCGGTAATAATCTGATTTCGATAACTTTGCATCGCCGTATGATACCGCTTAACCGGACAAATTCAAGCCTTTTCCCGCTCCCGAGAAGGCATACTCTGATCGGATTAATGGTTTGCTTCAGCAGTGACATACAGGTAAAATACTCCTCGAAAGAGAGGTAAATCTATGGTGAATAAATTTAAAATTGCTGCCGTGCTGATGGTAGGCGGACTGACCGCCGCACTTTCCTCCGCCCAATTGCCCGAACCTGCTCCCGAAAAGCTCCCCATCTGGCGGGGTTTCAATCTCCTTGAAAAATTTTACAAAGGCAATTCCTCTTCCGGCCCATACAAAGAGGACGACTTCAAACTCATCTCTGAATGGGGCTTTAATTTTGTCCGCCTGCCGATGGACTACCGCATCTGGATCAAAGATGGCGATTGGACGCAGATCGACGAAGCCGCCTTTGCCGATCTGGATCAGGCCGTCGCCTTTGGGCGCAAATACAACATCCACGTCTGTATGAATTTCCACCGTGCCCCCGGCTACACCGTTGCCAATCCCCCCGAATCCACCAGTCTGTGGACCGACCCCCAGGCCCAGCGCGTCTGTGCCTTGCACTGGGCCTATTTTGCCCGCCGCTACAAAGACGTTCCCAACTCTCACTTAAGCTTCAACCTGCTCAACGAACCGGCGGATGTTGATGCAAAAACCTATCTGCTCGTCGTCGAAAAACTCGCTGCCGCCATTCGGGCCGAAGACCCCGACCGACTCATCATTGCCGATGGACTCCGCTGGGGACAGCAACCATGCCAGGAACTGGTGCCCCTGCATATCGCTCAGGCCACCCGCGGCTATGAACCGTTTGCCCTGACCCACTACAAAGCAAGCTGGGTCAACGGTGCAGACCAATGGGCAACCCCCGAATGGCCCGTCCCGCTTTTCGGCGGCGGTTTTCTCTTCGGTCCTGCAAAGCCCGACTTGCGCTCTCCTATGCTCCTGAATGTCGATCTTCACGAATCGGCAGCCCTGACCATCACAGTCGGCACAGTCTCACACCAGGCCCGCCTTGTTGTCCGCCGCGAAGATGAGGAACTCTTTTCGCAGGATTTCAAGCCCGGCCCCGGCCAGGGCCCCTGGAAAGAAGTGGTCTTCAAATCCCAATGGAACAGCTACCAAAATATCTACGACCGCCCCTATGATGTTCCGCTTCCCGCCGGTCAGTATACGGTGACGATCGAGAACACATCCGGCGACTGGATGACGATCACCGGCCTGACACTGACTGCAAAAAACGGCCAGACCGAAACCCTCACACTCAATCCAAAATGGGGACAGCCTAATGAATTGATTACTATTGTTTCTACCCCCCAAAATTGCTCATTTCAAGCCGTCCGCCGGCAGGATGCCGAATGGCTCTGGCAGAACTTTTACGCGCGATGGTCAGACTTCCGCAAACAAGGCTCAGGCGCAATGGTCGGCGAGTGGGGGGCGTATAATAAAACTCCGCATGAGGTGACGCTTCGCTGGATGGAAGACGATCTTAAAACCTTCCGCCGTGCTGGTCTCGGATGGGCCTTATGGAATTTCCGGGGATCATTTGGGATTCTTGACAGCGGCAGGGCAGACGTACAGTACGAAGACTTCAACGGACGCAAACTCGACCGCAAAATGCTTCAGCTCTTGCAGAAGTATTGAAGGATACAAACGGATACCGAGGAGATGGCATTCGGATTGATTGGATAATGGTTCGGATGTGATTGATCGTTACCATAAATCACCTTTCCACGGGCATTTTTTCTGATATTCATCCCGCAGCTCTTGCGCGGATTTTGCCTTGTTCGGGCAGTCCTTCAATGACCCGCCCAGGTTCCGGAGACATTCCCGAGCCTGTATAAGAAGGCTCCGGTGTCCTTTTGGGGTGTTCGTTTTTGGTGGCTTCATTGTACTGTTTATCCTTTCCTTCGTATTAAAATTTCTATAGCCAATAAAAAAAGCCTTTCAGGAAGCGAATCCCGAAAGGCTTTTAAAGTGCAAAAATTTTAAAGACTTGCTTTAGGGTTCATCCTCCTGAATAAAACGGATGCCGTTTTTAAACATGCGATTCATCATACTGCCGGAATCCATCAAGCAAGCGCATACCTTCGCCGAGGGACAAGGGCGATTTCCGGATTGTTCAATGCTTATATTCATTGTTTTGTTAAAATACCTGTTTAAACCCTATTAATCATAGAAGAAACAAAAAACAATTATTGAACTCTAAGGCCGCATGAGTCAACCAAATAAATGGAAAAGATGAAGATTTTTCTGCCTTTTGTTAAAATCGAAGTTGTTATAGTACGATTACCCGTTGTTCCGTCAGTGTTTTTCCGGCCAGATAATCCGTAAATTCCACCTTCACCGTCAGCTCTGTTTCATTGCCTTTCAGTACCCCCTCCAGCGGAAACGTCAGCCGGTAATATGCTCCCAGCAAGCCGCGTCCCCACAGACCCTTCAATTCTTCCGGCCCGACCTCCC
Source organism: uncultured Pirellulales bacterium (assembly GCA_964649955.1). GTDB lineage: Bacteria > Planctomycetota > Phycisphaerae > Sedimentisphaerales > Anaerohalosphaeraceae > T3Sed10-213. The sequence goes on along the minus strand of CAZYQN010000014.1, from coordinate 8,377 downwards.
ACGTCGCCAGCCTCGCTTGCTCCGGAGCCGCATTCAAATTCCACAATTCCACCTTCACCCCCCCGGCCGCCTTGATTGTATCCTGCTTGGCATCCCGCGGCTCAACATACACCACCAGACTGTCTGCCGTGCCGCGGTTGCTCTTGTCATACAGCCCGGTGTGCCGCCCGATGACAAGCGTTTCAGGAACGACCAGCGCCTCAGTGCGTGCCTCTTTAGTGATCGCCGTTAGCGTTTCAACCTGTTTGCTCAGCGTCGTGTTTTCCCGCTCAAGCCGCTCAACCTCAAGCGACAGGGCGGTCTTTTCTTTGCTGAGAGCCTTGTTCTGCTCCCACAGCGACGTCTGCACATCAGTGCTGCATCCCGCCGCTCCCGCAAGTATCGCCGCTATGAACAACCATCGTTTCATCGCAGGGCCTCGTCTTGTGTCGGCTACTCTGTTTTCTCGTCGTCTGCCGAATCCTTCGGCTTGCTCACGTGCGGAGCCTTCTGCAGCACCTGGTCAGCCAGCCCGTACTTGATCGATTCGTCGGCTTCCAGCCACAGGTTGCGGTCGCAGTCCTTCTCGATCTTGGCCGCATCCCGCCCGGTATGGTGCGATAAAATATCATACAGGCGTGTACGCAAACGCAGGATTTCCTTAGCCTCGATTTCAATATCCGTTGCCGGCCCGGTCATCGTTCCGCTCAGCAGAGGTTGATGCAGCAGGATACGGCTGTTGGGCAGCATATACCGTTTGCCCGCCTTGCCGCCGGCAAACAGCACCGACCCCATACTGGCCGCCTGTCCGACACAGTACGTCGCCACATCGCACCGCAAAAACTGCATCGTGTCATAAACCGCCAGTCCCGCCGTGATCACGCCGCCCGGCGAATTGATATAAAAATGAATATCCGCCTCGCTGTCTTCGTTGCTCAAAAACAGCATCTGCGCAATGATCAGGTTCGCCACATCGTCGTCCACTCCGCCGCCCAGAAAAATGATTCGGTCCTTCAGCAGACGCGAATAAATATCATACGCCCGCTCGCCGCGGCCGCTTTTCTCAATCACGATCGGTACCAGTGTATTATTTGTAAAAGCCATAAAAAACCCCTAATGCTTATAGTTTATGCTTTTGGTTTTTCTTTCTCAACCTGCTCGGCCAGCACATCGTCGATCAATCCCCACGCCTTGGCCTCTTCGGCGGTCATATACTTATCCCGCTCGGTCTCTTCGGCAAGCTTCTCGGTCGTCATCCCCGTATGTTTGGCCAGAACATCATTGATGGTCTTTTTCGCCTTCAAAATCTCCTCGGCCTGGATCCGGATGTCCTCGGCCTGACCCGTCACGCCGCCCCACGGCTGGTGCAGCATGATCTTGGCGTGCGGCAGGGCGTGCCGACGGCCCTTGGTTCCCGCCGCCAGGATCACCGCGCCGCCCGACTGTGCCCGGCCGATGCAGTACGTCGCCACCGGCGAATTGATAAACCGCATCGTATCATAGATCGCCATCGTATCATCCACGCTTCCGCCCGGCGAATTGATATACAGGCTGATTTCCACCCCGCGTTTCAGGTTGTCCAGATACAACAGTTTCATAATGACTTCCGTCGCCATCCGGTACGAAATCTCGCCGATCATAAAGACGATCCGGTTTTCCAGCAGAAGATCGTCAAGCGTCATCTCGCGGGTTCGCTGATAGGGCACCTGCAGACGCGGCTCAACAAGCGTATGGGCATCTGCACGTCCGGAATGAATAGGCTGATACTGCATTACATCTTCCTTAATCGTTCAGTTTCAGTTTATGGTTGCGTTATTCAATTAGCCGTAAAACGGCACAAAAAGGCGTTTTATCGGGCCATAAAAAATCACCCGTCTCAACGCCTCTGTATCGACATTTCAACCCCCATTATTTACTCCCTTATCCCTCCTTTTTCAACAACATTCTCATTTTAACCTCGCTTAAGCCAATCCCGCCCTACGACAGGATAGGTCCAATGATTCTTGATATTGATAGTCAGTTACCCGTAATATCAGCCGGATTCTGTGGAGTCCAAATAGACGGCAAACCGAAATTAATATGCAACTGAAGGTGTGTAGTGACGTCTATATAAGTAAAAACATGGATTTATTGTAGGGAGTCCCGATATGGCCGAACCGATTCAGATATTCCGGATTCAACAACCGCAAGTTGCCCGCTATTTCTACTGGTCAACTGTCTTGTGTCTGGGGATTATTGGACTTTTGTTATGGATTGTAGGAGTAGTCGGTGCATTGGTGTACGCATTCACCTTCGGCCCGTGGCTTAGCCGAAAGCAGGCCGAAGTATTGGTTTATCAATTGTATGATTCTTATTTATTCGTCCATCAGGGTGTTTTCTTCATCAAACGCAAAACCATCCCGCTGGATCGCATCACCGATATCGTACTCAACCAGGGTCCCTTGCTTCGTTATTTTGGTCTCTGGCGGCTGGACATCCAAACTGCCGGTTCCGGCCAGCAAAAAGCGGAAGCCTGTCTCTATGGTCTCACATATCCCGAACAGGCCAGAACAACGATTCTCGCCGCACGCGACGCCATCGCTATCAACAATAAAAACCCCGGCTTTTAATAAGTTCCCGAATATGTAAAAAAGTTATTTTCGAGATCGAAATAGTAAACCACCAAAGCCCAATAACGGAAGACAAGCCGGTTCGGGGATCTCTGCGGCAACGGAAGCTGAACCGCCGCTTCCTCCCTTTACGACCTGAGAATAAGCTCCTATGAACAAACAATACGTGTGGGCATCATAAACGTCTGTGAAGAATTGGAAAGTATCGCCTGATGTGGCATCAAACAAAACGGCACCTGCTGTCATATCAATCAAAGAGGCATGCAAACTTAACCCCGGGACATTATCCGAATAAAGAGTGATCATAGGCCGCAACCATCCCGATATCGCGGGTTGAAAAAAGACTGTAATTTCGGCTGAAGCATCAATAATTGAATTGCCCTGAAAGCCATTGCTGAATGCAGTGACAGCAAATGAATAGTGGTCGGCCGTTGGTCCGGCCCCGCTTGATGCAAGTCCGCCAAAACCCCGTACGCTGTCACTTATTTGAGAGCCGTTTGTTGAATTTAAGTCGTAGGAGTCAGTTGGAATAGTGCCCCATACATGGTATTGCTCCGAGAGAATCTGGATTACAGCCATACCTCCTGTGGCGGAGCTGACCAATCCGGCTGTTAATAGACCGAGACAAATTAAATATAATCTTTTCATTTTCTTTACTTTCAAAAAATATGATAGCGAGTGATCCAATTGATGCATCTTGGGCCGCTAAAAAAACCAATAGAGAGGGATAATGAAAGGGAACCCTTGAACAAACTCATTTAAATCCTCCAAAGTGTTTCATCCCATATTATGTTAGCATATCAATATATTATAGTATTTTTGGTATTGCTAATCAAGAAATTTAATGTAAAATTCCGTCATATCGTTCTGAATCTGCGCGTCAAAAGATGCGTGTCTGTTTTGTCTTTCGTGCAGTTTAACTGTGTTTGGGCCAATTCAATAAGGAGAACAATGTATGGTATCAAGCGTGCAAAAAAAAGGTTTCTGTATTCTGTTAGTTATGTTGCTGTGCGGGGCCAATCTCTTTGCCTCGCTGGCCGAACTCGCTCGTCCCATCGAAGGCCGCAGCATGCGTTCCACCAGCACCCGCACCAAAGACGGCAAACCCGACCCCGACAGCAACTATGACAACAGCAATGTCAAGCCCGGCCAAACAGCCGTCCTGCTGGATGTCAAAGGCCCCGGCGTCATTACCCACATCTGGATCACCTTCCTGGCCCCCGAGCCGCACCCCTGGGCCAAAAACGGCTCCGCCAATCATCAGGAAATGGTCCTTCGCATGTACTGGGACGGCTCCAAACAGCCCGCCGTCGAAGCCCCGCTGGGCGACTTTTTCGCCAACAGTTTCGGCCGCCGAAGCGAAGTCATCAGCCTGCCGGTCATCGTAGAAGACGCCGACTCCTACAATTGCTTCTGGAATATGCCGTTCCGCAAGTCCGCCCGCATCGAAATCGAAAACCAGAGTCCCGACAAGCCCATCAGCCTCTTGTACTACAACATCGACTGGATTAAAAAAGACCGCCTCCCCAATGATACTCCGTATTTCTACGCACGCTATCGTCAGGAATATCCCGTCGAGCAGGGCAAAGATTATGTCGTTCTGGATACGAAGGGCAAAGGCCACTATGTCGGGACAGTAATGAGTGTCCGCACCCGCAGTCCCGCATGGTTCGGCGAAGGCGATGAAAAAATCTACATCAACGGCGAAAAAGAACCCTCCATCTGGGGCACCGGCACAGAGGATTACTTCCTCAGCGCCTGGGGCCTCCGAACAACCAGCACACCCTATTTCGGTGTTCCGTACTTTGACCAGTGGGGTATCGTCGGCGGCCATACCAGCGCCTACCGCTGGCACATCCAGGACCCCATCGTCTTCAAGAAGGGCATCAAAGTCACCTTCGAGCACTACGGCTGGCTGTCCCCCGACGAAAATCCCGATTACAAGGCCGATAGCTGGAACGAACGTCAGGACGACTTCTCCAGCGTCGCATTCTGGTACCAGACGGGCACTCCAACCTTTAATCCCCCCATGCCCACCGCCGAGCAGCGTTGTCTTCCCTCGCTCGAGTCGCAGACCATCTACGCCGCCGACTTTACCGATGCCAAGTATCACGGCGACGGCTCAGCGACCCCTCAGCAATTGCCCGACCTCTATCCCAAAGGCCAGCTATTCTATGCTCCCGCCTCTCAGGATAACGCCTGGATCGAGATTCCCTTCACCGTCGAAAAGAAAGAACCCCTCCGCTTGCTGATCGTCGCCACCGAGGCCCCCGATTTCGGCAAATATCAGGCCACCCTCAACGGCGTCAAGATTGGCCCCGTTATGGACTTCTACCATGATTCGATTCGCTCGTGGGAACATCATCTCCTGGACTTCTGGCCCGAACCGGGCAGCTATACCCTGCGCCTCGAATGCATCGGCAAGAACCATTCCTCCGAAGCATTCAAATGCGGTATCGAGTCCGTCCGTCTTCGCCAGCGTCGTCCGCGAGTCGTAGAATACGGCCACGAGAAAGACAAAAAATGGCAGGAAAAACCCGTCCTCTATGATTAATCCTCAGCCGGACGGCTTGGTCAGTGTATGACGGATTTCTCTTGATTCCAAATAGCCCCTGCAAGCTCAACGCTTACAGGGGCTTTTCTTTTAACTCTCCCCCTTATTTCAAGGGCCAGTGGACGCAAAGCGGCCGAGGTGGTCTTCTCCGCTTTATCCAGCCGGTTTTTCCTCATAGGGGCGAACCTGTGTGTTCGCCCATGAAACAACAAAAATTCAATAAACCCCGGCAGGGGTTGAACACCAATAGCCGCGGGTGGAACCCGTGGGACGCAGTCCACACACCCCACCCAACCCCGTAGGGGTTGAATAATCCATGCCCGTCCGTTTGGTATCGCTGGCTTCCAGCCGGCTTTATTTTTTTCTCCCCCGGCCTGTAAGGCCAGCCTATCTTAGCCCAGCCCAACGGGCTGGGTAACCATTCCCGCAAACATCTTCTCGCCCTGAAAGGGCAGAATATCCCCGTCCGTGTCCCCCTCCCCGAAATCGCAAATCTGTCATTTGAAATACTTCTCGTTATCCACAATGTCGCATTTTGCTTTTTCTTCGAGCCTCCGCAGGAGGCGGCATCCTGTAGCCTCGGCCGTCAGGCCGTGGGATCGAAAACAAACCCCTCTCTCTCCCCAGCCTGCGCAGCAGGCGCCATAATGTAGCCCCGTGCCGTCAGGCCGGGGACTGCGGTAACGCCGCCCCCCCCAGCCCGCGCAGCGGGCGGCATAACAAGTACCCCCGGCATCCTGCCGGCTTTTTGGGAACGCGGGCGTCTCGCCCGCAATAATAATTATCCCGTCAAAGGCGTTCCACTTCAATAGTCAATTGTCATTCATCACTATTCAATCGATAAACCCCGGTAGGGGGTTGAACACCAATAGCCCCCGGTGTAGCGCAGCGAAACCAGGGGACAGCATTCTTTAACTGTTGACTGTTAACTGAAAAGTCCCGAAGGGACGAAAGGTCGTTAGCCGGGCGGCGTAAGCCCCCGGAACCCGATCTCTCAACCCCCAAAGCCCCAATGGGGCGAAAGAATATACCCGTGTCCGCCCGGCTGCATCCGGCCATCTTTAATTTTAAAAGAGCAACTCTCACCTGTTTGGGTAACGTCAATCACTGACTTCGGCCGTCAGATGATTTTTTGCACAACACAGTCATATTCATTTCAGCTACCAGCCTGCCTCACAATATAGAACAAGCACGCCAGCGTCATCACTGATATGGATCGTGATATTGTAAAAAAGAACATGGTCATTGGATGTAAATGGTTCTCGTGTAAAATACAAATCATCTTTCGAAGTCTCATATATTGTACTTAACACATATTTTGCTCTTTTGGGTAGATCCATTCGTTTCCATCCATAAAATTCCAAGGTTTGGCCAATTCGTTTTACCATTTCCTCTCTTGTAATAACATGATCTTCTCGCAACAAATAACGCACAGTAATCCATCGCCCCCCAAGGCCACGTACTACATCAAATTCATCTTCCTGAAACTCATACTCTTTAACACTAAACGGCCAAAACTGTCCACCAATCTCTTTTGTCCATTTTTCGTACAAGACTTCTCTCTTGCCAGTTGGAGGATTGTACACAGTTTCTGCCTGAGTGTCATTGCAATCCTCAATATCAGGACTCTCGCCGGAACATCCAAAAAGCAAAACAGAAATTACCGATAAGGTGAGGACCTTCATTTTCAACTCTCCTGTTATTTATAATCTATCTGCAACCCGACGGGTGGGCTCCGCAAAAACGATCAATCGCCAATCATCTATTGTCAGTAATTTCCATCCTACAGAGCATACCATATAATAAATGGAAAATGGTCCAATAACGTTGACCAGAATCAGAAGTGTTGCAATTTTGAGTCATTGGCTCATTTTCTTCATTGGTCATAATAATTTACTCCTTTGCTCCAAAACTAACTAAGGACAGTTATCATTTCTCTCTCTTTTCTATTTAATTGGCGACTGTCCCCGGTTTCCCTCAGTTTCTTTTACTTATATATATCACATGAAATACTAAACAGGACAATTAGAAATAATTTCTTCATCTATGTTCTCATAGTAAATTGTCAATGCATTGAATGACCGAAAAGATTCATTAAAAACAGAACTGTCAAGATAGCAAATGAAACGATAAGTATAAACAAAGTAGAATACATTCTGATGCGAAAATACTTATGGGATCGTTTCATAACTATAATCCATAACAAATCAAATCCCAAAATCGATATAAATATCCATGGAAGGTCAAAATCCATCAGCGAGAATAAAGGGGTCCACAATAGTCTTTCAAAATACAAGTTGTTAAACGATTTAAAAACTAAATATAACAATATTGCCATTAATATTACAACAAAAGCCACCTCAACAACCATTAATAAATATTTCTTCTGTGTTTCTTTCATGGTTTATCCTTGATATTTTTTAACTACCTTGGGACAGTCACCGTTTATTTTTCTCTCTTTTCTATTTAATAGGTGACTATCCCAGTTTCCTCATGTGGTTCGATATTCCATGCTTTATCACCATTTCTTCTATTCGACGGTGTTCCTGCGAGATAGCAAATAATTACGAAAACAGAAAAGAGTTTCTGAGGTGTGGTACCTTTCAAGCCCTTCTGGCTTGTGGGTGTTGGGATGCCCTGTGAATGTCATAGCCCATCTCCTATTTAGCAACTCCCACGGCCTCTCCACGGGCCGCGTCCAACGCATATCATAAACTCCCGCCCGAAATTATCAACAATCAATTTTCCCACCCATAAAATAGCCCCGGCCACCGGCCGTCTCCTTCACCTATATACCTACATTCCTATATACCTACTTACATTCTTTTTATTTATTTGCTTTTTATCAAACATTTTGGTATAATACCCCCCGAAGCACAAGAGCTTCCGGAAGCAGGGCTATTTGACAACAAAAGAAGAAACCACCTCAAACGCACTTGTAAACGGTCCGGCCCGCAGGGCTGTCCTCACTTTTGCCTTTATACTTTTTTCCTATCTTTAATCTCGCCTTAAGCACTCCCGGCCAGTCATAGAATTGTTGCGTCTTTGTAAAAATCGTCCTGCACGGAGTGCAGCAGGTCAGGTCTGGACGGCTGCCGCAGGAGCTCGCTTCGAGGACAGACGGCCGGACATGACCTGTAAGGAGCGTCAAGCTCTGCCGATTTTTACCCCCCGTCAATTCAGAATACCGGCGGTTTGCACCAGACGTCTGTCTGTCGGGAAAGTTTTTTCCGGC
>CAZYQN010000013.1:0-68410 GCA_964649955.1 uncultured Pirellulales bacterium | reverse complement strand
AACTTAAAACCAATGGAGCCAATGAGATTCGAACTCACGACCTCTTGCATGCCATGCAAGCGCTCTCCCAACTGAGCTATGGCCCCTGTATAGACTCTTCAACATACCAAAAATTATTTATCTGGCAAGTACCAATGACTGAAAAAAACATATTTTTTTACTATTTTAGTCAAAGAGACGTCCTTTTCTCCTTACTTACGAGCATATGCCGCAAACTCTTTGATCAGCTTTTTACATAATGGGCCGACCTTGCCATCTCCTACTGTCTTTCCGTCAAACTGGGTAATCGGTACAATATCTTTGGTTGTCACCGCCAAAAACAACTCGTCACAAGCCGCAGCCTGTGCGGGCGACTGTACCTGTTCAACCACTGAAAGGCCTGCATTTTTTGCCACTTTTGCTACTATAGATCGCGTAATCGACGGCAGTATTTCAGGCCCAAGCGGTCGGGTAATCAACGCTTTTTCTTTGCCATTGATCGCAAAAAAAGCGGATCCCGCACCCTCGGTAATCTCATCGGCATCGTTAACTAAAATTGCTTCGCTGGCTCCCTTTGAATGTACTGCCATCTTGGCCATCACGTTAGGCAAAAGGTTCAGCGACTTGATATCGCACCGTTTCCATCGCCAGTCTGGATGCGTCCAGACCGACACCCCTTGGGTCTTCGCTTTTGTGTCTTCACTTAGGGACTCGACTGTCATTAAAAAATTTGTTCGCAAATCCTTGCCGGGAAGATGATTGCGCGGTTCCGAGCCCCGAGTAACATGAAAATAGAGCTTGGCCGTAGTGTAACTGCTTTCTTTGTAAGCAGTCTCAACTTTATGACGAATCCCCTTAATGTCGACATCAAAGATCAAAATTTCCTTCAGGCTCCGCTCAAAACGGGCTAAATGCTCATCCAAAGCAAAAAGCCGTCCGTCATAACTTCGAAGAACCTCATATACCCCATCACCAAAATACAAACCTCGATCCAGATAAGCCTTGTCCATATTCCTGATGGGCAATATTTCATCATCAATCATTGCAACATCCACTATAAATATCTCCTAAAATATCCGAAATTAATCACTATAAGGTCATTTTATCATTTCGGCATATCTGAAGGTAAAATTTCAATGATTCCGCCCCATTTTTGATACAACCGAAATGCTTACCCCGACAATGACGGATTTCCACGTTAATTCTATAAAAAATTGAAAATTTACCTTTACAAATTTCATAAAAAACGCTATATTTTTGCGTTCTATAATCAGTTTATTCGTTAACAAAGCGAAACTTACAGGAGTTATCCATGTACGCAGTTATTGAACAAGGCAGTAAGCAATATAAAGTATCGACCGGCGACGTGATTAACATCGAGTTGACCGAAGTGGCTCCCGATGCTAAAACAATCGAGCTGGACAAAGTTCTGTTCGTTAGTGACGGCCAAAACGTTAAAGTCGGTGCCCCTTATCTGTCCGGTGCCAAGGTCATCGCCAGCTTTAAAGTCAGCAGCGAAGAGGCTCTGGTTAAAGGTCCTAAAGTGTATCCGACCTATTTCCGTCGTCGCAAAAACAGCACCAAGCGAACCGGACACCGTCAGAAATATCTCCAGGTAACCATCGACAGCATCGAAGCGTAATATAGGTCGTATCTAAACTTTACCGCACCTTTCAGTCCACTGGCTGAAGGGTGCGTTTTTTTATGGCCTGTTGGCCGAAAGAGCCTCAATGACCACATTCCGGATAATTTTTTCGTTGGGTTCAGTCCCCACAAAGATTCGGTATTGCGCCATTGCCTGACGTAAAAACATTTCTGCTCCATTGACGGTTCTGGCTCCCACCTTTTCGGCGGCCTGTAACAATCGCGTACGAATGGGATTATACACGGTATCAAAGACAGTCATCTCTGGTTTCAGCACTTCTTCCGGCACAGGACAACTTTCTGTATCCGGGTGCATACCAAGACTTGTACAGTTGATTATTACCGCCGCTTGAGTTTGCGGGAGTTCCTCGATCCCGGCCGCCCGACATCGAAACTCCTCAGCCAGTGAGCGGGCTTTTTGAGCCGTTCGGTTATAAATTGTTACACGCGCCCCGACATCCGTCAATCCTGCTACAACTGCACGGGCCACACCTCCCGCTCCAACCACCGCAATCTCCATCTGATGCAGTGCATGGGCATCAATCCCCATTCGGGTCGTCAGAGCATTCATGGCCCCTGCATAATCCGTGTTATAGCCGCAGACGATCCCGTTAAATCCTACCTTTAGTGTATTGGCCGCACCGATGGCTGCCGACAGCCCGTCAACAAATTCGCCCTTTTGTTTAACAAAATCCAGTGCATGAGTTTTGTGAGGAAGGGTAACACTAAAGCCCCCGGCTCCCAGCCACGGCCGAGCTACCATTTCATCTACAAATGCCGCAAATCGTTCCCGTTCACCCTCGACGCAGAAAGGAAGATACACGGCATTAATATCATCTTTTTCAAATGCGGCATTAAACAAGGCAGGACTTAGTGAGTGTCCGACCGGATTTCCGATCAGTCCAAAGACCTCGGTCTTATGATCAATCTTATCCCATCGATACAGCCGCTTCATCTGTGAAATCGGAATTTGCCCCGGGGCGGTACCGCTTTGGTCATCCATCGCCGCAAAAGTTAAAAAAGCCCCCAGCTTTTTGGCCAGTATTCGTGTCATCTGGCCGGCCTGTCCCATACAGAACACAATCATATCTTTGCCGGCCCGATGCAGCAAGTCCATCGCTTCAAAACAATCATTAATATGACGGGCCTGATATACCAGCTTACAGATTGCCATCGGCCACAGGCTGAGCATCGCTTCATATTTCATATTTAGATTGGCAAACGGGCCTTTGAATTGATGAGCGGATAAGATAAGCCGACAATCCGGATGAGATTTAAGAAGCTGCTTGATCGTTTCCTGGACTTCTTTCTGCGCGAAAACCTTAAGCTCGCAATCAATAAACTCCGCCCCCGCTTTGACGCACTCGCCTAATATCGCAGTCTTATCGGCAATAGAAAAAGATTTTACCCCTCCCTCATCTTTTTCTCGACAGGTGGCAATAACCGGCAGCTTCGTCTTTCGTGCCGTCATCACCAGCTCGCCTGCCAGGGTCGGCGTGAGCCCTTTGATACCGTCCAGACGCACTTCAATCGCTTCGGCCCCCTGGGCCTTTGCCTGACGGAAATGCTCATTCATCTCATCTGCGGTGTTGCCTGCGATAGATATAGTCAAATAGGTCATATTGTATTCTATATCCGTAAACATCCGGATTTTCAAGAAGAAAAATACTTCTGTTTTATTCTCTGAATTGGAGAATATAGAATTTCCTTGCTATTTTGCCTTATTTCCCTATACTATTATAACTTTTTTAAAACGGAACTTTGAGGTTAAAGAAATGCAATTTACAAAAATGCACGGGCTGGGCAATGATTACGTTTATATCAATTGCTTTACGGAAACCATCACCAACCCTGCCGAACTGGCGGTTCGCATCAGCGATCGGCATTTTGGCGTCGGTTCGGACGGCCTGATTCTCATTGAACCATCCACCATCGCCGATGCGCGAATGCGGATGTTCAATGCCGACGGTTCCGAGGCCCAGATGTGCGGCAACGGCATCCGATGCGTTGCCAAATATGTCTATGACCACAACCTAGCCCGCACGGATACCGAATTTTCGCTTCCGGGACAAGGGACGTTCACCACCTCACTGCGAATCGAAACCAAACGCGGTATCCTGACTGTCGGCCTGGAACTCGGCAAAGACGGCCTTGTCAGCCAGGTTTGCGTCAATATGGGACAACCCATCTTTGAAGCCAACCGCATTCCTATCGCCGTCGATAGCCCCAGTGTGGTTAACCTGCCGCTGCATATTGATGATCAGGAATTGTCAATGACCTGCGTATCGATGGGCAATCCGCACGCGGTCTTCTTCTGCGAAAATATCGATGCTATTGATTTGCCTTATCTGGGTCCGATCATCGAACACCACGAGATGTTTCCGGAACGGGTCAACGTCCATTTTGTCAAAGCCGACACTCCGCATGAGTTTACGATGAAGACCTGGGAACGCGGAAGCGGCATCACTCTGGCTTGCGGGACGGGCGCTTGCGCTTGCAGTGTCGCCGGGGTACTCATCGGCCAATGCCAGCGTGTTGTCACTGCCCATTTGCCCGGCGGCGACCTCCGGCTTAACTGGTGTCAGGAGGATAACTGCGTTTATATGACCGGCCCTGCAACGGAAGTCTTCACAGGCATCTGGCCGGAATAACATTACGCTAAAAAGGAAGGAGCATCGAATGAAATGTCCTGTTTGTAAAAATTATGCTCTGGTTGCCAGGGAACTGGAACAAAATCTCTCGTCGCAACAATGTCCTCATTGTAACGGACGTTGGATCGGTTCATTTCAATATTGGAAATGGCATGAAACCTCCGGCAAATCGATAACCGAAAGCAATCCGCCGGCGAGTACTGAGCATCTTGTTGCAGACTCCACCAAAGCAAAACTCTGCCCGGAGTGCGGACATTTCCTGCGGCGCTATTCGGTTGGGCACGATATCGAGTTTGGCTTAGATCGCTGCGGCAACTGCGGCGGTATGTGGTTCGACCAGAACGAGTGGGAAGTGCTTAAATGCCGGAATCTTCACGATGATGTACATAACATTTTCTCGGAGATATGGCAGCGTCAGTTAAGAGATAAAGAACATCAAGCCGCTATGGAAGCTTTCTATAAGGAAAAATTCGGGGTCGATGACTACCAAAAAGCAATGGACATAAAAACCTGGCTTGATGCACATCCTTCCAAAGCGGCGCTGCGTGCATTTTTAGGATTGTAAGAGGTCGCCGTCCTGTCTATAGCTCCGGCACCATTTCCGGGTAGATGCCGCCCGCGGCATTAATTTTGAAAACATAAATCAGGCCGGGCCGAAGGCGTTTATAGACAACATTGCCAAAAATTGCCTGAATGCCGTGCTGTTCGAGTTTTTTCGGCTCATTGGACAATTCCCAAATCTCATCCCAGAACCGTTCACGCTCATTAACAGACAGCCGCTTGCCGATCTGCTGATAACGCGCCGGTTCTTGACCGGGAGTTTGAATCGAATACCCCTCTTCGGGCCGTAATTTCTCGCCATAAATTCGCCGCCACAGATAAATTGCCTTCTCACGGCCGTCCATCACCATCGGACCGCTGAATTTAACGATCAGTGCATCAAAATGTACAACATCTCCCTCGATCTCATATTCCTTCTGCAAGACCCGCCTGGCAATATCCTCCGGATCGGTCTCGACAAACAGAATTCGCGAATACATACTTCCGTCACGCATCTCTTGCGAGATCACTTTGGCATACCCGATTTGTGTTTCCTCCGTCAGATTCGTAATCGCTTCTTTTAGCGATGCATTTTCATACAGAAGCTGCTCTACCGTTTCATTGACCGTAAAGTCTCGCCATAACACGTAACCCCCGCCTGCCGCCAGAATCACCACGCTTGCCCCAAACACAACTTTGATCGTTGTTAAAATCGTTTTCACACGCAGCATCCTTTACGCTTGATCAATCACACGATCCATCTTTCGAAAAACCGCCCCCTAAAAACGCTCATTTTATCAGCACGAATTAATTCTGCTATTGCTGTCCATTTACCGGCCTGCGAATCCCGTAGGGCTGTTTCAGTCCGGCTCTTCCATTCTGTTTGTGGAAATCGCCGAGAATCTGTGCAACCTCATGCGGATCATCGCACACATAAAAGACGTCCATATCCTGTGCATCGATAAAGCCGTGCTTTTCAAGCAATTGCTTGCGAATCCAGTCTACCAATCCCCCCCAGAATTCGCTGCCCATACAGATGACAGGGAAATACGCCTGTTTGAGAGTCTGAATCAGCACAAGAGATTCAAAAAATTCATCCATTGTTCCAAACCCGCCCGGCATTACGACAAAACCGTGAGCATACTTGAGAAACATTACCTTGCGGCAGAAAAAATATCGAAAGTGAAGTCGTAAATTTTGATATTTATTAGGAATTTGCTCTTGAGGCAATTCAATATTCAAGCCTATGCTTTTGACTCCGGCCTCACGAGCACCACGGTTAGCCGCTTCCATTATCCCGCCGCCACCGCCGGTAATGATTGAAAAACCCGCCTTGCCAATCTCCCGAGCAGTCTCAACTGCCAGATTATAATACGGACTGCCTTCTTTTTCTCGTGCAGATCCGAAGATGGAAACTGCCGGTCCAATATTCGAAAGTTCATCAAATCCTTCGACAAACTCGGCCATAATGCGAAAAACACGCCATGTTTCATCTCTCATTGAGCCGTATTCTGTCATTAACAACTCCACAATCTAAACATCGTTTGACTAAAGGATACACAGTATCCCTATATATCGACAGATTAAGAGGCCATGTTCACACTTTCCGCAAATCAATTTATCACAAATCAGGACAAAAAAGCACTACAAATATGACAATGCATGGGGATTGGCACTGTTTTTACTGCTTAAAATTTCACAAAAATTCCTTGACGTTCTGAAAAAAAGCGATATAGTTCTCTGTCTATTGCGGATGTGGCGGAATTGGCAGACGCGCAGGCTTCAGGTGCCTGTGGGCTCACGCTCGTGGAGGTTCGACTCCTCTCATCCGCATTTCTTATGTGCTGCAAAAATACCTTCTAAAGTCTCCATAACATCTTTGTATTCACCCCCCACGGATTAATTTCATTGCATTGACATTCCGGCTATTATATAATGCTCAGTCGTCTTCGTACAATAGCCATGAATGGCTCTTTAAAAAGGATTGTCACAACACCTCTTTCTGTTTTGGATTTCCGGATTCTATCGTTGGGTATCTTTTTTCCGTCCGGCAAGAATGTATCTGAACTTTATTTAGGAGGTCGTACGATGAACAAGAAACACATCAAACCGTATCTGTTAATCTTCACACTGCTTGTTCTTTCCTGCTGTGTATCTGTCGCCTGGTGCCATGATGGTATTGTAGTGGCCGCCTGTGATGTCGTGGGAATCACAGGAGACTTTGCTAATAGTCGAGGTCTGAGATTTGAAGTGGATACAGATTTTGCGTCTATTGAAGTCAGGATGCTCCCTACGGTGAGCGGTATGTATGAATTTACGGCTGAATTACGGCGATCCGTAGGCTTTGTGGATACCCTATTGGCGGCAGTGCGGATATCAGCGTCTCTGACAGCCGATATCAATCCCCCTTACACCACCGTACATATGGATTTCCCGCCGATTCCCGTCAGCGGCACCGAAACATTTACCTTACGATTTATGGATTTCTCGGGGCCGGGCTCTGTCTATTTTGAAACGGCGGGGATAGGCAATTACCCCTGTCCGGCATTTATCGTTACCGAAGGAAATACTCAGGCCGAGCCTGTCATACGAAGCTCTGCAACCGGAATGCGGATTCTGGCGCCCCCATCAGGCTGTCCCGGCGATTGTCCGGGCGACATCAATGGCGACCGGAAAGTAAATATGGAAGACCTGGCAATTCTTTCGTCAAACTGGCTTAAAGTGTGCGCCCCCGTCGAATTGCCCGTATTGACGTTGCAGGGCAGTGCGATCGATGAATCCATTGCCAAGGGGATTGCAAAATTTTTCAAGATCGATCCTGCCGGGTTGATCGGTGAAGACGGGATACTTCGATATACAAATCCCGAACTCTTTCACGCACTGCCGATGATTCCGATGGGTGAAGATTATTCGCAGGAAGACAGCCAACCGATTATCCTTGAAGCGATTAACTTTGAGGCTATTACAGGAGAAGTACTCGAGGACAAAATTGCCTTGAGAGCCGCCGCCCAAGCGTTGTCGGAGTCCGGATTTATCCTTCCTGAAGCATTACAGGCAGCAACAGCCATCGATCACACTATGTTTCATGCCGTGCACTCCGATGGAAAACAAATTGCCAACGCTCCGCTGGACACTCATGTTGATTATGGATTCAGGATCGGTGAAATCCCCGTCATGGGACCGGGTGCCAAATTTAAGTTTGTGCTGAACGCCAGGGGACAGTTGGCTCATCTGACAATGGCCCTCCCGGCGGTACAGGGAACCGGACAGGTGCTTCCTTTGCTTTCTCAGGAGCAGGCAGACAGCCTTGCTTTGCAGGCTTATGCAGGCTCCCCGGCACCTGCCAGCGTATCATTCAATCTAAGTTCACAGGTTGTTTACTGGATACCGGCCACTGCCGGCCCGGTTACGCAATTGGTGCCTCAATTTCTCTATGGCGGAACAATGACGGATCTTGCCACCGGCCAGGTCAGTGAGTTACGAAAAATTCTCATTCCCGCCGTATCTCAGAATGCAGCGCCTCAACTGGTCCCACAGGTCCAATTGTGGGTAGATCCGGCCGGATACACCATCTATGCCGGTACCGAAGTATCAGGAGGAACACCCCCTTACACCTATTCCTGGTCTTCCAGTACAACAGACTTATCCGGGCAAACCGGGTCAATGATTCAGTACGATATCACAATCCGTAAAGGTCAGCCGGTGCCTGAAGAGGAAACCGTAACTGTTGTTGTTACAGATGCCGCGGGCCTTTCAACAACCGCCAGTGAAACCGTATCTTTGTTCAGAATGGATTCCCCGCCGACAACTCCCGCTCCTATGGTTGGCGGAGTAACGGACGTGGGAACCGAATGGATCGGTGTATCACAGGGCTTAGGTGGTTCCGCCGCCAATGCAGGCGGATTTGTCACCCGCTTTCTCTTGTCCGGTACAACCGTCCGCTTCAACTGGGGTGACTACAACGCATGGGAACGCGATTTTAAAGACCCCTCGATTGCTGGCGGTGACGATACCAACTGGATTGACAACGTCGATGCGGCTTTCTATACAGGCCATGCCAACGGCGATGGTTTTACATTCTCAAGTAATGTCAATGATGGCTTTTTGCATTACAACGATGCTCGTTGGGGAAACAACGACCTTGAGTGGATCGTGATTGCAGCCTGCGGACCGCTGCAATTGAATTCCGGCGGCAAAAGCTGGCACCAGAGATGGGGACCTGCTTTCCAAGGCGTCCATCTGATTTGTGCCTATCAAACATCCAGCAGCGACAACACCGTGGAAGGTCTCAAGTATGCCAATTATCTGCTAAGCGGAAAAACGGTACGGCAGGCCTGGATTAACACCGCCGTTGAAGTACAGCCCGGCGGAGTAAAATTCGGCGTTATGGGCGTCATCGGCAAAAATGGAATGAGCAACTATAACGACCACTTCTGGGGAAAAGGCTCCGTAGGGCCGGACATCAGAGGCTCAAATATTGTCGGGTACTGGCTGGTTTATGGTCCGTGCTGAACGGAATATACTTATACTAACCTATTTGACTCTCATGGATGTCAGACACAGTTAAAAGAATGGACTGTTCAAAAGCCGGCAGTCCTGTGAAAAAGGCGGTTTTTCAGCCATAATGAAAATGTAGGTGTTGTGCTTCGGAATGGAGGTGAACGTATCGAGCCAAGGGTTCACTTTCACAGAAGCCGGTATTGTAGTATGCGCTAATGGCGAGCCTGTCAGTGGAGATGTCGGAGTCTTTGGCGAGTAAACCAACTGTTCACATTGGAACATGGGAGAACCATTTCATTCTCAAAATAAGCTAACATCAATCTGAAGAAGTAAGGCGGAAGTATGCACAGAATTCTCCTTAGTCTGACAGATGAATGAAGCCCTGGTACTTCCATGTGAAGGAAAACCGCCTGTACTTGCCGGACACGCATCGGGCTGCTGAATCCAGACAACTTCCGGACAGCCGTGTATTAGGCGTGCAATAACGGCCGGAGTGTAACAATATTACGCATGAGTGAATATTTTACGAAATTCCCGCAGGCTCATGCCTTTTTCTTTATAAAAATATCTGGATATGTGTTCGATTCCGGTAAATTCCATGCCCAGTGTAATTTGATTGATTGAAAGGTCTGTTTCTGCAAGAAGGGTACAAATATGTCGGATGCGTTCTTTTTGGATTTCCTTATGGACAGAATGACCTAATGTATTCATGAATTTTTTATATAGATTTCGACTTGATACTGCGACTT
The DNA here is from genome assembly GCA_964649955.1 of uncultured Pirellulales bacterium. GTDB lineage: Bacteria > Planctomycetota > Phycisphaerae > Sedimentisphaerales > Anaerohalosphaeraceae > T3Sed10-213. The sequence continues at coordinate 58,347 of CAZYQN010000013.1, read as the reverse complement.
CGTTTGCTACGTCCTCTACTGAAATTGATTTTTTATAATGGTGGCGTATAAACACAAGGGCTTTTGCCACATCCGAATCCTCAACCGCCAATATGTCTGTGGATTGACGAGGCACAACATGCGAAGGCTCATGGTGGATAATCTGACCTTTCATTTTCTCCCCATGCATCAGACGATCCAGTAATTGAGCCGCTTGATATCCGGCCTTTTCAGAGTGCAGGGCCACACTTGATAGCGGCGGATCGGTCAGCTCGCAGGTTAATGGATCATCATCCACACCCACCACGGCGATTTGTTCGGGAACCGGAATTTGTACAGATTTACAGGCTTCCAGAATAATCCGTCCCATATCATCGTTGCATGCCATGATGCCTGCAGGTTTGGGCAGAAATTTCAGCCAGTCTGTCAAACGTTTCCGTTCTTTTTCCGAAGGACTGCTTATTTTTTTGACTGAACAGAAGAAACTTTCTATCCGACAGCCCGTCTTTTGAATTCTTTGGGCAAAACTACTATGGCGATTTAACGACCAGGGCAGGGTTCCAAAACCGCAGTATGCAAAATTTTTAAAACCTCGTTCCAGTAAATGTTCGGCAGCAAAAACACCGATTTTTTCCGCACAGGTAAGAAGAGTCGGTATTTCCGAGTGAATAAGGCTGGGGGAGGTAATGATAGGGATTTTCAAGGACAGGAAATTTTCGATGTTTTCAGGTTCTCGAAGAATGATGCCGTCCGGATTAATTTTTTTCAATTCGGAAATACGTATTTTAGAATGTCTCTGTTTCCCATAGAAAGGAGCTTCCCGATAGAAACTCCACGGGCCCTGATGCCGAGAGTATAATGCAATCCCTCGGATAAGCCCGCGGCCATAGGCATGGGTTGTTTCGATCAGCAAAATAACTTTAGGTGTTTTATTCATAAACCGATCAACAATGAATGAATCAGGCTTTTGGCATTCTATATCAAGATGAACCCGCCGACAAGGCGGAATTCTTAAAATGGTGAATAATTTTCCTAATATGGTTTTTTTATGGACGTTGTTTAAGGTATGCTTTAGTCCGCTGGAATAGAATATTTATCGGGATCAAGATACAAAAGGAGACCATTATGAAATCCAAAGAAAGAGTCCTATGTGCTCTTACTCGAAAAGGCATTCCTGATCGTATCCCCATCCAGTTTGATTTATGTAAATCCTTGATTGACTATTATTCGAGACAATTGAAGATTGATCCTGGGTTTAGTAGGTCTTATTACGAAGATTTATCTTACCGCATATCTGCCAATGAAATTCGAACCCGCCTGGGGAGTGACTGTGTGGTTGTTGGTGGAACCATGGCTTCGAATTTTGAACCGATACCGGCGGGCGAAGGGATTACGATCAATGAATTCGGCATGAAAATGAAACCAACCCAACTCTATGTGGAAGTTGTTGAACCTCCTTTAAAAGGGGCCGTTTCTATTGATGATATCGAAACATATGTTTTTCCGGATCCGGATGCGCCGGGCCGGTTTGAGCGGGCGGCTCGAGAAATTCAAAAATATGGGAATGACTATTTTATTATCGGTGACTGCGAATTGAGTCTTTTTGAGCTGGCCTGGCAGCTTACCGGACTGGAAAGACATCTCGTGGCCATGGCAATGCAGGAGGACTGGCTGGCAGCTCTGTATGACAAAGTCGAATATTGGACAACCCGGATTGCTCTGAATCTTGCTGAGATGGGGATTGATGCACTGTGGTTCGGGGAAGATATGGGCTCGCAGACATCCACATTGATTTCGCCTGAAGTGTGGCGTAAAATATTCAAGCCTCGATATAGGCGCATATTTGAAAAAATCAGAAACGTTAATCGAAATCTTATTTTTATAATGCATTCGGATGGGGCAGTTGCTCCGCTTTTAGATGATTTTATCGAAATGGGCATCCACGTCTACAATCCGGTTCAGCCCAATGTTCGGGGATCAGACCCTGATGAATTAAAAACCCGATACGGCGATTCCATTTCCTTTTTTGGCGGAATCGATCAGCAGGAATTACTGCCCAAAGGTGATAAAGAAGCAATTCGAAAAGAGATTCAATATCGGTGTGAGGTGCTGGGCGCCAATGGAGGATATTTGCTGGCCCCGGCCCATATTCTTCAAGCGGATGTCAAGCCGGAAACGATTCAGGTGATGATCGATGCTGCGTATGAATTTGGACAATATTCGAATCTATAGAAAAAGAAATAGCCGTAGACTGGCAGAGAGGTCAATTATGAAAAAAGTAACTCCTGCAAAAGAGTTGGATGATGAGAAAGGACAGAATAACATTTCTTCAAGCAACGTCGGCAGGAAAAAAGTACCGGATCAGCTTTTTCGAAATGCTTTCAAGATGAAACTCAAGCCCGGCTTTAGGGCTGAGTATAAACGACGTCATGACGAAATCTGGCCGGAATTAATACAGGTATTGAAAAATGCAGGTATTTCGGATTATAGTATTTACCTGGACGAAAAGACCGATACGCTGTTTGCTGTTCAAAAATTGACAGCGGGCAATACGGCCGGGGATTTACCGAATAATCCGATTGTTCAAAGATGGTGGGATTATATGTCCGATCTTATGGAATACACCCCGAACCATACACCGATCGCGATATCTTTGAGTGAAATGTTTCATATGGATTAGAAAAGAATCTGAAGAACATCAACTATCAAATACGGATTGAGGAAAGAAAATGATGAAACGGATGATCACACTCAGTTTATTCTTTGGTGTACTATTTCCAGCCTTTTTACATGCGGCAGCCAATCCAGTCCAAAATCCACCGAACTGGGGACAGCGTAAATCAATCTCATGGGAGGTCTTGACGCAGGATTTTAAGAATCCCGATATGATTTATGCCCCCTTTATCTTTTGGTTCTGGGATGAACCGCTGAATTCTGAAAAAATGGCCGGGATGTCGCGGGTGTTGTGTTCCCAGAGATTCAGTCCCGGTTATGCCCATGCCCGACAGTCGATGGTGGGCACCCCCAATCTGGATGATGAATGGCTTGGCGATAAATGGTTCGAGGCCTTTGGCAGTGCGTTGAACGAGGCTGAGAAACAGAACAACTATCTGGGCTATTGTGATGAATACTGGTGGCCCAGCTTTCAGGCCCACGGACGAGTGCTTCAGCAGTATCCGGAACTGAAAGCGGAGTCCCTGAATTGGCAGATCATCAAAGCTCCGGGCGGAACAGAAGTCCAGATACCGGCTTCTTTCTTTACGGTTGCAGCACAGGTGTACAGTCCGGATGGTAAAAAACAGCATCGCGAACCTCTTTTCGGCAAATGGATATGGCATCCGGACGCCCAGCCGAATACCCACGCCTGCTGGTTCCGCAAGGTTTTGGAAATTCCGGAAGGCAAGACGATCACTGCCGCAAAAATGACAATGACCGCCGATAACGCCTTTACCCTGTATGTCAATGGAAAGTACATTGGAGAAAGCACCGTCTGGATGACCGCCTCATCGTTTGATCTGGGTAAGGTTATTTCGACAGGCAAAAATGTGCTGGCCGTAGAAGCTAAAAATGTTGACGGCCCGTTTGGACTAATTGCCGGGTTGTGTATGGAGTTTGACGATGGGACAGTTCTGGAGATTCGCTCCGACAAAACCTGGCGTGCCTCGCTGTCACCGGTCGACGGTTTTGAGCGTCTTGAGTATGATGCATCAGGATGGGGTTTTGCCAATGAAATTACCGAAGCCGGCGGCAGCCCGTGGAATTCTATTGGCAATTTTGAAAAACCTGCCACAATCCTCAGCAAGACCCTGCAACTCATCGGTGCTGGTCAGGCCTTTACCTGGAAGACGCCGCAGAATGGAACATGGCAAATCTATGTTTTCAATAAGTATCATGCTCCCGGCATCGATGGCGGGACTGTCAATACGATTGATGACCGCTTGGGCGATGCCTTTGTTGAGATCGCTCTGGAACCCTATGCCCGGCGTATGGGCGACAAACTGGGAAAATCTATTCCCGGCGACTTTATCGATAATGAAGGCGATTACGGCAGGGGGCTGGCATGGTCCGATGCGCTGGATCGCCGATTCAAAAAACGGCACAATCGCGATATTCGCCTGACGATGCCGTTGATGGTCAATGAGGATGCCGAGGGGCAATACGCCAAGATGAGGTGGGAATGGTTTGACCTTGTGTCGGACCTCTATGCTGACAACTTCCGTATCGTTACCGATTGGCATGAAAAACGCGGCATGTACACCACGGCTCATGTCTGGGAAGAGGGTCTTCCTCCCCAGGTCAATGCCGTCGGGGATCATATGAAAATCTTGCGGGCGCTGACCATGCCCGGGCAGGACTGTCTTGGGAGAAAAGCTCTTCGTGTGCATGATTTCAAGGAAATCGAGTCGGTCGCGGAATTCGGCAATGTGCGTGCTGCCACAGAACTGATGGGCGCCGGTGCTTTTGAGGGCAAGCCGTGGGGGACGTTCACGCCCTCGTTCCTTAAGCAGGCCATCAATTCCGTAACCGCCTGGGGCATGAGTCATGTTATCCCTCACGGTGTTTTCACGACTCGTAAACTGACGGGCAATCCCTGGCCGCCTGACTGGTATTCGGACAATCCGATGTATCCTTATCTGCATCTGTGGACCGATTTTACACGGCGTGCCGGCTATATCAACTCCATGGGATGTGCCGTCCCCGATGTGCTTCTGTATAATCCTATGGAATCAGCGTGGATCAATACAGATGCCGCTGTCCTGGATGCCGAAATGTGGTCTATGCCGGACAATAACCCCGGCGGCAGGCGAATCAATGCGATGGATAAGGTGTATGCCAAAGCGATTGATGCGCTGACCGAGGCACGCATCGAATTTCTGATTGGAGACCGGTTTTACCTGAAGCAGATGGATGTGAAAAACGGGACACTGATCAGGGGTGAGTTTTCATTCCATACTCTGGTCCTTCCGCCGCTGGATATTCTGACGCTGGAGACCGCACGAAAGATGGTTGAATTTGCACAGGCCGGCGGCAGAGTTTACGCATTGGGCGAACTGCCCGCTGCATCGGCGGAAAACGGTATGAGCGATCCGGCTATGAAGCAACTGATGGATACATTGAAAACACTCCCGGCTTTCTCAGCTTGTCCGGATGGGCTTGAGTCTGCGATTGCCAGGGGGGCGGTGGGACTGGAAAGTCCTGTCAAATTCATATCCGGCCGGTTTTCAATGCTTCAGCACAGACGGCGTATCAATGGCAAGGACTTTTTCTGGTTGGCCAATAATTCCGAACAGGAGCAAAATTGTCAAGTTCTTATTCAGGGTGTAAAAGGCGCCGCTTCGATATGGGATTGTGAGAATGGTCAGATCCGGCCGATTACTTCAAAAGACGTTTCCGGCGGCAGCAGGCTTACGCTCCATTTCAAACCGCTGGAGGCTTACTGGCTGGTGTTGGACTCTACGTTACCTGCAAAAGTCGTTCCGTCAGAACCGGATATGAAGGACATTCTTGTTGTTACCGGCCCGTGGAAAGTCGCCTTCGACGCAAAAATCCAGCCGACGATGGAGTGCCCATTGACACCGCCGGCAGAGTTTGTAACAGGCCTCGAAAAGCCTCTCGAAGATTGGAAGGGCTGGGCCACAGAAAAATTCAGCGGCCTGATGGACTATACCAAAACTATCCATGTGGATAAGGTAGACAAGCCGATGTTCCTGGACTTGGGTAAGGTCTGTTTTGCCGCTGAAGTCTGGGTTAATGAAAAATCCGTTGGCGCCAAACTCTGGGGACCGTATGTTTTTGATATCGGCAGTGCTCTGCACTCCGGAAACAACGAAATCCGAGTTCGTGTCGCTAACCTCATTAATAACAGTTATGGAGATTTTGAAGAATCGGGCCTGTTCGGCCCGGTCGTTATAAAGGCCGCTATGGTTGAAGAATGAGAGAAATAGTGTGAAATAGAACGTATTCACTATTCTTTTGTAAGAACAAAAAAAGCGGGCCTATGCCGCATAGCAGCATAGGCCCCTTTGTCTTGAACTGTTATGTATTTAAGGTTTTACACAACAAACCTTATCTACACTTATGTTAATTACCCGCCGAGTTATCGGTCAGCCAATCGGACAGGAAGATCAACAGATCGTCGATATCCACGGTGCAATCCTGATCATAATCGAATTCAGGCTGCGTACCCGGAATACAAACATCACCGCCCGGAACCGTCTCTTTGTAGAGCGCCAGTATCTCGCTTTGTGTCAGTGCATAGTTGTACAGCCGGATATCATCCAATGCCCCGTTAAAGAAGTTGCTGCCCCAGGGTTTACTGCTGACGGTGGAACCGCCGGTCGGGTTCATTTCATCGGCGCCAAAAGCCATTTCGGCATCGGTCTTGGGGCCGAGAGTAAACGGCTTGGTAATGATCGGCCACCCATTGATATACAGAGTAGCGTTGGTTCCATCAAAGGTTGAGGCAACATGAACCCACGTTTCATCGGCGGTAAGGGCATCGTTCGCAAACAGAGACACTTCAGCGATCTGTACAATATTAACCGAAGGTGTACGAATCTTGGTGATATTCAGCTTGTACATTTTGTAGGCGGTGGTATTACCGCTCAGGCTGAAGGTCACGGTTTGATTTCGAGCCGTCCAGGATGTGGCGGCTCCGGTCTTAGTGTCCAGGATATCCCATGTCACGCCGTCATTAGAGCCTTGCAAGGTCCAATTGTCCGGATCCCGTTCCTGTGCGTCATTGGCTGAGGTAATTGCATAGGACGTTACTGCATAGGCTCTGTCTTCCGGGAAGATATAGGTTAGCCACCCGGTATTCTGGAAAGCCAGCCATTTGGTGTTGGTGGCTCCATCGAACGCCCGGTAAGCTCTCTCATTGTAGCTGGTGCTGGGGTTTTCCGAGCTGAACAAAACACGACCGCCTGTAGAGACCAGTGTCTTCTTTTCAGGGATTCTGGGGCCTTGCCAGGAATCCGGCTGGTCGGCAGCCCTCAGGTTACGAAGCATATCCGAGGCTCCCAAATCCAGTTCGATCTGCCACCGCATATTGGTGCCGCTCCAGGAATTGCGTTTTCCAATTAATCCCTGCCATAAGTTGTCCACATGGCCATTCCACCTTGCCCACAGAGAAACGGTCAATTGATTGGTCACATGGGATGGATCCCAAGTCCCTATTGAAACAAATTGATCGACGCCATTGAACTCAATGGCCCCTGATCCAACCTTGCCGGTGATGTACGGTACAGTCATATCCGGTGTTTCGCCATCCAGTACATTGGGGTCGTTCACCATAAAGACGCCGTCCTTGTCGCCGGCCGCCGCCGGATCCAGTTCGTCTGCATGATCATTGACATCCCCATCCAGCGGATAGTAGGCCATCAACTGCTTGACCGCCACTCGTGCGGCTCGGGTTTCCACAGTTTTGATGCCGTTGGTGATGACGCAGGAATACAGACCGTTATCGCTGGGCTGGAGTCCGGGCGTAGGCAGGACGCTGCCTGAAACCCCGATGAATGCGCCATCTTTCTTCCACTGATAGTCCAGCGGCAGAACACTTTCGGCCACGACACTAATCTGGCCGGCAGTACCGAGGGGTACAATAGCATCAGCCGGCTGCTGGGTAATGGTGATATCAGAGGTGACTGTTGTAAAGGCCCAGATAGCACCTGTACGAATTGTCGGGGTACCGCCTTCGTTGGGATCAGTCACGTCTACACGCCATTGATAGATTTTATCCATCTCCAACGTCGGCGTAAAACTTGTTCCCGTTACTGTCTGTTCAGTCAGCGTTCCCCCAAACGGTCCAAAGTAAACTTTCATCTCGGTTGGATAGAGCGCCGGAGGCATCCAGGTCAATGTTGTATCCAGCGGGACATCTTTTTGACCATTGGCCGGATAAGGCAGGCTGGCATCATACGGAGCAATCAGAAGCCCTTCACCCAAAAGGGTACGGGGAATTTCAGCCGTCCAATATGAGGCTTCCAGACCTTCGCCGCCATTGTGCTCGTACTGCATGGTTACAATACCGACAAGTCCGGCGTCCACATCAATCTGTCCGCCACGATACTGCATTCCGTGGAGCCCCTGATTATCCGCAACCAGGGTTAACGGTGCACCTTCGTCCCACCAGTTGCCGACCCACAGAAGACTGCCGTCATCCGAGCTGACGCCCAGGCCGAGAGCCATGGCTTGTGCCGCGGGGAGAATGCCCTTCTCATAGGTCAGAAAGTAATCCTTTCCGGTGCGGGGTGATGTGTTGAAACTGCTGAGCATTCCAGTGGCATCGGGTGCTCCTTCAGTGGCACGTACCAGCGCGATATCGGGAAGATTTACATTGTCGTTATAAGGTGCTGCCAGCAGCCCTTCAGAGCCTGCTGTGATGGATAAATCCCAGACTTCATACGACACCAGATTGGTGGAAGGAAGCATGACGTCAAAGGCTGCATTGGCTCCCATTGCCACCGTGAAACCATTGGTGTCCGGCCCGGAATATCTGGCATAGAGGGTTTCGCCGCCGGTACCTTCATACATACAGACCATCAGGCCGTAAACACCAGGCTCCAGATCTATCGTACCGGATATCGTGGTATCTCCTTGCCAGGCATCATTCATTACAACCCGCGTGATGGCCATGCTTTTAATGAGTCCCAGCTTTACAAAAAGCGAATCGGGATCAAGGGTCTCTCCCAGCGGGGTCCACCAGTCGCCGATCCAAAGCATGCTTCCATCATCCGATGTGGTAGAAAAGGTGTAGGTTCCGCCTTTCTTGATGACGATTAACGCGGTTTCACGTACGGTAAAAGTGTCGGTATCTTCGCGCGAACCCAGACCGATGTCGTCCAAATAAAATGTTTGGGCAGGATTGCGCAGATTGAAATAATACGCATCGCCCTGGCCTGGGCCTAAAGCTTCATTCCAGACCTGGACGCGCACAGGGCTTTGTGCCCATGCCGGGGCCGAAAACACCCCTATCCCGGTAATCAAAAGCATAATTAATAACTTCTTCATTGTATAGTCCTCCGTTCAACTTATATTGTTTGTTGTTGTCATTATAATCATCTCTCAACAATCCAACCCTTTATTATGGTTTAACCAGGGAACTGTCCAGCCACGCACCGGCAAATACAGCGAAGTCTTCGAGATTTACGATACAATCTTCGGTGTAATCATATGCCGGCGTCTCTGCACAGACATTGCCGCCCGCAATGCTTACATACATATCTGCTACCTCGGCCGGTGACAGGGCATAGTTGAATACGCGGACTTCATCAATCCAACCCGTAAAGACCGGAGAAATACCATAGCCGTATCCTGTACGTCCCCAGACTCCCACGATAAAGGGTTGTTCATTCTGCAGGTTGAACGTTAGAGCATAATCATGCGTTTTTTGTCCGTTGACATAAATTTTTACACGTTGTCCGTCGTAGGTGATAACAAAATGTGTCCATGTCATAAAGCTGGGCGAAACGGTAAAGGTACGATTTCCATCGCCCCAGGTATCCACCATCCAGACATTACCGGTGCCGACGACAGTGCGAAGTCCCAAAACCTGTTGGGCATTGCCGTAGGTTCCGATGGAGAATACACCGCCGTCATCTCCGACTTGATTTTTGGCCCAAAGGCTGAACGTCTTGGGATTAGCCCCTTCGATGCCCAGGTTATAAGCGGTTGCACCGCTGTTTACATAGGCGGCATTGGGATCGTAAATTCCGGTCAGATAGATGGCTTTGCCCAGAATACCGGGTTGCAGGCCGCCGTAAACGATTTCAGCCTCTTCGCCGCCGGACGAAACCATTGTCCCGTCAAATCCGCTGGGCGAAAGATCCGGCACAGTATTGCCTGTCATTGTATCAAACGAGTAGTATAGTACTTCACGTTTAGTAATCACGTAGGCATTGTTCGACGCAACGGCTCCCGAGGCATTGACGGCAACACAGTAGTAATTGCCTTCGTGCGTGATATTGTTAATAGACAGCACGACCGAACAGTCATACCATCTCTTGCCGTTACGTTCAATCTCAACCGGGCTGTTATTGGTAAAGACGACTTGGTCATCCCCGCCAAGATCGGTATCTTTTTCACCGATAACGCGTTTCCAGATATACGACTGGAGAGCGGCTGAATCATCATTCAGGCACGCCGCCACACAATTCAGTATCAGGCTGGCAGGGGGATTGACTACACTTAGCCGTTGCGGTTGAGTGCTGATTTCCGGTACCCACTTGATTGTATCAACAGAGTAAACAAATCCCGGTCGGGTATCATTGCCGACCACTGAACTTGTAGCTATCCGATAGTACCAGGTCTGATCATGTGCCAGATTCAGCACGCCGGCATTGTTGATCGTAGCCATCAATCCTGACAGATTGGACGCTACCGGCTGGAGTCCGCTTTCCGGATTTTCCACTGCACTGCGATCCTGCGACATATAGATATTATAGGTAGCATCACAGGGAGCATACTGGGCTTTATCCCATTTGAAAGTGATTTGGGCAGCATTGTAATCCAGCCAGCCATTGCTGTCCAATGGGGCAAGGATAATATTCTGCGGGTCCCAGGGCGCTTCAAACAGGTCGCTTCCGTTGACTGTTGTATTTGAGAAGGTTGCAGTGGTCAGAACACCTGATTCGTGTGCGGTCACGGCCAGACCAATGTAGACCGGATCGGTCATCGGGAAGACCTGTGGACTGCCGATTTCGCCACTGCCGGCCATCAGAGTCCAATTAACACCATCCCAAGACCAATACCCCCGGAACTCATTGGTGGCTGCATTGCGGGTAATGCGAACCCAATACGGGCTGCTGTTGTTCCAATCCGGATCTCCGAGATTCTGGTTGCCCTGACTGTTGGTATCGGTTTGAAAACGTCCCTGCCAGGCCGGGCCTTGCAAAGCGGTTGCCATCATGGATGCATGGATGCTGCCTGCGGTCAGTTGGTCACGAATCATGACACCAAACTTCCGCCATTCATTCGAACCGCCGGTCATACTGACAACCTTGGCCCTAAGATCGATATCGCCGTAGTATTCGCGATAAGCATAATGGAACTGATCGCTGGCATCCCAGATATCCGCACCATTACCTGTGACTGTAATTATGCCGCTCTCATTGATCGAGGCACTGCCTGCGGCAGAAGGGGATCCAATGTCCTGATTCTTCATCAGAATGGAAACCACTGTCAGTTCGACAACGTTGGACTCTACTGACGCTGAATCGTTGCTGACGACGCAATAATAGTCGCCTTCAGTACCGGTGGTATAACTGGTATCGGTGCCAACTGAGACATCGTTGGTTTCGCCATTGGCCGCCGAGTCTTTCTGGCCGACCACCCGGAACCATTCATACGTAATTGTCCCGCCATAGCCGGGTTTGAGCGGTTCGGCGGCAATAGTAAACGTCCCTTGGCAATTGATTCCAATACCTAAATCTACAGGCTGCTGGGTGATAGTGGGGCCCCAGCTTTCGGTGTAGAACCGCCAGACATATCCGGTCGCTACATTGGCATCGTTTACAACCGCATCGACGCGCCAGTAATACGTTCGATCTGCGACAAGAGACGGCGAGTTGATTTGGGTTTCTGTTACCGTGCCCAGCAGATCGGCTTCTTTGATATTGGGATCTTCACTGAAATAAACATCATACTCGGTTATACCGGTTCCAACCGCCTCCCAGCTTAACGTCTGGACGCCAGTGGGAACATTTGTTTGATCTCTGTCCGGTGAAGGATTGCCTGCCCCAAAGTCCGGCCCTACAAATGTATCGGATAAATATTGACCGGGGATAATCATATTGTTAAGGTCGGCCGTTGAAGCGGCGGTGCCCACAGGCTCCGGTCCTTCCCAGGCCACACGTATAAACCCGCCTCCAGTACCATCCCGCCACAGTCCTTCAATCCAGTAAGGTTTCCCTTTGGAAAGAAAAACCGGTGCGGACTTCTGCGTGGCAAACTTGGTCCATTCGGTATAATTTGTCCAGTCATTATGGTAGCAAATGACCGCTTTGTTGGCTGGATCGGCATCATAACTGAGCCAAATGCGACAGTGGTCATCAGCCGCCACCCAGAAGGTATACTCACCCGTGGTGGGGGGGATCAGCCATCCGGAAATCTGACCTACCCAATAATCGCGGTTTTCGTCGGGCGTTTGAAACGAGGTCGGATACTCTGTGTTAAGAGTTTGCCCCGCAGCCCAATCATAGACTGCCTGAAGATCGTCTAAATTACCGGGCGGCTGTGTGGTTGTATTATGCCACCATTCGTACAGAATTCGGCCGGTGTCAGCCTGGACGCTCCAAGCCAATCCCAGACACAGCATTATCAAAAACAACTTCTTCATTTTCAGATCCTCCATTCAATATTTAGTAGAAATGAAACGACACTTGTCCATTCATCACATCTGTAACAGGTTCATCCAAAACCTGCGTGCTGCACTCTGGCTCTCATAAGCATAATCCTCCGTGGTTTATATGATCAGTGATAGCGTTCCAGATCTACGTTTGATCTGGATGTTGACAACTGCTCAATAAATAATTAATGACAGAGATTCTTCCCATTGGTTTTAAAAAATTGATTGCTATGGAAGCTTTCGCGAAAGAGAAAACGCAGGAGATTCTGTGAAAAAATGGATTAAAACGAATGGAAACCTCAGGCAAACAGAAGATAGAAAATCTCTCGTCCCCATAGAGTTTCCGAATAGAAATGTATTCCACCATACCCACCACCAATTCGTTTCCAGTGCTTTTCCTTTGCACTGTGCACCCTCCTTATCACGCGGTGCACTCTCCCTTGAATCGTTTAATCAATGGTGATTAGTCTATAAATTCACTAACGTTTGTCTATCATGTGCATTCTTGTCTAAAAAACACACATGGACTCCGCCAGACAATTTTAAACTGAACTGAAGCCTCCGAGCTACGGCAGATACTAACCTCATCGAGGTCAAACTCAATACATTTTACTTTATCCTAATCTTTAAAGAAAGTCAATATGATTTTATATGTTCTGTTTATAATCCTTAGTGCCTTTCGCAAAATGAAAAAAGAGTATCCGAAATGCGGCTATGATGATTAGTGATTGATAGCGATTAAGAAATGAGAGGCCCTGGTAATATCTATGCATCTGTTACTGAAATTACACAAAGCGGAGCAGCTTTACCCTCTTAGTCTCCACTAAATATAGAGATATTGGCTCTAAAATAAATCTCTGCTGTTTATTTTTTGATTTTTATCAAACTCTCCGGTATAATGCATACTCCGTATGGAGAATCACTTCTGCAGAGGGCTATTTGAAAAGAGAAAAGAGAACTACAACTTGACGGATTAAGAGTACGATTTTGCTGTCCTGCTATGTAAAAGGGGAAAAAAACAGATATGTTGTGTTCAATTGATGACAAGTTGTGTCACGTTACGAGGCAGTAGTGTTCAGTTATATATAGGTTGCGCTCAGTTGCGCGCGGTTGCGCGAGCCTGACAAACACCCAAAACCTTATTATTAAATCAATAACGCAGTTTTAAGCCTTTTGTAATATGCGCAAATACCGACAATAAAATAGTAGACCCAAATGTCCCACAAATAACACTGAAATCCTCAAAACATAGGGGACTTTATAGATATGTTTCTCGCGGATAAAAAATACTGAAGAGGCTGGGTTTTAATTTGCCCTGTTTCTGTAAACGCATTAAAAATTTACTTTTGTAAAAATCGATCTTGGACAAGAGTGTCAGAATACACTCATAAATTGTTCACGATGCGTATAATGTGCTTGTATTAATCCGAAAGCCAATTTTGAACAAATATTGCAAGGTCTGGCAGGTCAATAGAACCATCAGCAGGGCTATCGATATCACAAAGAGGGTCATAGTGGCTCTGCCCGTTTTCGGATAGCCAGGACTGTGCAAAGACTGCAAAATCAATTAAGTCGACATCTCCATCAGGTTCAATGTCTCCCGGCACGGGAAATAAAGTGCCGAACAGCTCGGGGATAAAGAGAAAATCAGAACTGCCCAGTGACGTATTGTGAACCTGCAGGGCCAGCACATTATAGCCCGGAACAAGGACATCGAGAAAAGAAGAAAGGTCAAACTGATCCGGCGCACAGGTGCAGCAGGCCTCATGATCGCTGGTGTTGGCAGGCTGATTATATGCGGGATTGAGCGGTCCGTACTGATTTTCAACAGGATGGCCATTGATATAGGCAATAAAACCGTCATCCCATTTTATGCCGAGAATCAGACTTTTGATGCGTTGTGGATCATCGATCCAGAAAAGCTTGCGGGCATAGACACTGTAATAATTACCTTTCATATCAGTCAGGTTCGTAGCAATACAGTTTTCATATCCCGTACTTGTCTCATAGCCAAACCCGGAAGGTCCAGTCAGCCAGGCCGTATCCGGAGTGAACTCTAACAGATTCCAGTCGGCTTCCGGCTCGCTTTTTCCTTTGAAATACTGCCATTGGTCGCCTTCTGTAACCAGCATTTTTTCGAGTATGTAAGGTTTCTGGTAAAGGACCGATGAATAATCGCCAAGTTCGGCATTGACCGGATTGCTAAGATAGATGCGAACCTGCCGGAGAGTGTCAGGTGTGGGCCCGGCAAATTCAATCTTCTGAACAGTTTGCCCGGGGATGAAATTCAGCGTCCCTTCAGCAAGGACCCCTTCGTTTGTATCAACCATATAATCCACGGAAACAAATTCTGTTGAGAATGTACTTAATCGAACGGGTATTTTATTAAATGCTTGTAGGTCAGAAAGATTAAAATTCTTTCCTGATACTGCTAAGCCAATCCCGACAATAGTTGAATTCGTTGCCAGAAAAGGCTCAAGTTGGTTTTTTTGATTAAGATGGTTTTGTGGATCCCAAAGAATATTATCAGGATGGTAGGCGGTGGGGGCACTGAGGTAATTACCCTGAATATTCATTTGTGAAAGATGCCATTGCCAGTTATCCCAAGCCAAACCCCAAACATCCCGATGATTGAACAGCAGCAGGGAGTTTGTAACATCCAGAAAGCCGGTATAGCTTCTGGAATAATTATCCCCGAAGCGTGCGCCAATCACGTTGCCCGTACAAAAACAATTGTCTGCGTCAATAAACGCACCATCATAACCGCTTTCCATCGCCTGCCCGCAGTTGATGAAAACCGTATTGCTGACCGTAGCATAACGCGGGCCGGATGAGATGGCCATTGCCTCGTGGATGCAAGATTCAAACCAGCATCCTGTAACTGTGACAGAACCTGTGGCTCCTTGGCCTGCATCTATCCCGTCATCTAAGGTCCAGCCGATCAGGCTGTCTGTCAGAATATGATATCCGCCCGATAAATAGAAAGCATCGTTATCAGCATCGGCAAACGGAGCAACGGCGAATGGAAATTCAATTACTGCGCTATCCTGAATTACTAATGAACCGCCGTTATATTGTCCGCCCGTAACGAATTTTTGAACCAGACATCTTTGGAGAGTAAGATAACCGTTTTCTCCGTGTCCCAGTTGTCCTTTATTCTCAATCATATAGCAGTCTGTTAAAGTAACATTGGCGGCGTTTGACAGATAAAACAGGCATTGCTGCGGTTTGTGAAAACTGCCGTGTCCGGGATTGTTACTGACCCAGTTTGAATCCGCTCCGCTGGCCGTAAAAATCGTCCCGGAAAAATCTCCCTGGCTGGTGCCGGATTCAAACAAGAAGCCGCCCCACGGAGCCGTCCTGTGCTGTGCCGTAAACACAACCGGATTCTGAATCGTCCCGTTGACGACGATGTGTCCTGTGACGGCAATCTCCGTATCCGGCGCGACAACAATGACACTGCCGGCCCCGATCGTCAGTGTAGCCCCGGAGGCAATCGTCACTGTATCGCTGATCCGAACGCGGGCATTTTCGCCCCAGTCCACAGAAGCAGAAAGGGTTCCGGAAACCGTTTGCCAGGTTGTGGCCGCTTCAATGTCAATCTGCTTTGGTGTCAAAAGCGATTGAATTTCTGCCGTATAGAAAAGGGTGCCCTCTTCCGTTGCCGCCGGAAGAAAGACAGACCCCACCCCGCGAAACAGGGTAAGCGGATACGCCTCAAAACCCGCGGCCGAGACGGATCCATTGACCCCTATGCGTTTTTCGCTTGCATCGTTCACTCGTGCGATCACAGGAATTTCAAGCCCCATTGGATACACCGAAGGGGTGATGATATTCAGGGTTCCGCCCATAAATTCAGCTGATGCCGAATCAATCATCGGATATGGAGTCCAGACAGGAAGACCCACCTCTGTACTTGCACGTTCTGAGGCACGAATAATGAACTGCATCAGAACACTCTCCTTTGTACCGGAAATTTGTTCTGTACGGGATACAATTAATTCATAGTATTCCGGTAGATCGACCTGCACAGGGGTACCGATTGCCACCGGCTTACCGTTCAGCTCCGCGGTGTAATCATATCCCGCCTCGGTATTGACCGTAAAAGTTGTCTTGTCGGTATAGACTGTTTTATTTGTGATACCGGTGATAGTGATTTGCGCGAAAACAGAACTAATCGATAAAAGGCAGAAAAACAAGCTGCTGATGGCAAAAAAATTAGAATAGCCAGAGCAGGATTTTCGAAATTGCGTTGGCCATAGACGGGATGAGCTTTTCATCATTTCTCCTGAGAAATCAGTGATTTTTTAGCCTCTTAAGCTTAAATCCCCAAACAGAGTCGAATTTTCAATAGTGGATTATATCTATTTTTTACTGTCAAAGCAAGATTTTAGCATTTCCACAAAAAGATTATAGATATTTCTTGTAGAGATAGCTGTAAACCAATGTTTTATATAGACTTTTACCGGGGCTTTTGATAAACTTGTATCCTACGGTGTTGCTGTGCTATTCCATCAATGGTGATGAATATCTTTTTGGGTTGGGTGTTCTTCAAAAAGGATAAATTCTTATGCGGTTAAGCTTTTGGCTTCTCATTTCAGTGCTTGCATGTCTCGAAAGCTTTAGTGTTGCCGTATGCCCGGTGGGTGATCTTGATGGGGATTGTTCTATTGGTCTGGGCGATATGATCGTCTTTGCCGAGTTTTGGCTGGATACATCTTCAGGCGGCGCAAATCTTGACGGAATGAACTCTGTCGATATCCATGACTTTTCAATCCTTTCAGAACATTGGGGCAAAACAGGTTACCAGCTTGTTATTAATGAGCTTATGGCCGATAATAAGACCTCCATTGAGGATCCGCAAGAGGCCGGAGAATACCCGGACTGGTTTGAACTGTACAATTACGGCACAACGCCGATTGACGTCGGCGGAATGTATTTAACAGATGAATTGGATACACCAACCTTGTTTCGGATTCCCTCAAATGCTCCGGCCCAAACCACTATCCAGCCGGGAGACTATCTTCTTGTCTGGGCCGACGGCGATACCGTACAAGGGCCTCTGCATACGGTTTTCAAGCTGGCCGCCGGGGGCGAAGAGTTAGGCCTTTTTGCGTCCGATGGTTCACTCATCGACAGTATTATATTCGGCAGTCAGGGCCTTGACGAATCGTATGGACGTTATCCGAATGGCGGCCCGGGATGGCAGAAATTTGACAAAGGAAAGGCAACCCCCGGAAGTTCAAACGGCGGCGAATCAGCAGATACAGGAATTCTTATCAATGAGATTATGTATCACCCCGGCCATGACGAACTGGCCTACGAGCCGGAGCCGATTCAACTGGAATACATCGAGCTTTATAACACAGGAACCAGCGCGGTCAACCTCGGCGGTTGGCGGTTTATTGACGGCATTCAATTTGAACTGCCCCCCGACACCATGATCGGCGCCGGCAATTTCCTGGTTATCGCCGCCGATGTTGATGCATTTTCCGCCGCATACCCGACAGTGACCAATGCAGTTGGGGGATGGACGGGAAAATTAACCAACTCAGGCGAGAAGCTTACGTTGATCAATGCGGTGGGCACCGTTATTGATACAGTCCGGTATCACGATGAGGGTGAGTGGGCACAAAGAATACTGGGACCGATGGAATACTATCACCGCGGATGGGAATGGTCCAATGCCCACGATGGCGGCGGCAGTTCGCTGGAACTGGTGTGCCCGTCGGTCTCCAATGACTATGGGCGCAACTGGCAGGCCAGCCAGCCCAATGGGGGAACTCCCGGTCGTGTTAACTCCCGAATCGCTGCGAACCTCGCCCCCGTCATTCTCGATGTTCAGCACTCGCCCGTTATTCCTGCCGCGAATCAGGCGGTAACCGTAACGGCGAAAATCACCGATGAAGACCTTGCCGGTGTTGCCGCCACGCTGTACTGGCGTCTCGATGCATCAACCTATATCCAGTCGCAGTACCCGGTATATGATCCCGCCACTTACGACACTGCAACCCTGCTGGATGACGGCGTCCATGGAGACGGTCAGGCCGGGGACGGCGTCTATGGAGCGACAATCCCGGCACAGGCAGACGGTGCGATTATTGAGTTTTTTGTCAAGGCGGATGATGCCGCTGCAAACGAACGAACCTGGCCCGCCCCGTGTGATGTCGATGGCCAGCTTCGGCAGGTCGCCAACTGTCTGTATCAGGTGGATGATGCTTTCGATCCGGCCGTCTATACCGCAATCGGAGCCAAACCCGTCTACTATCTGATCATGACAGAATCCGAACGAGCGCGTCTGGCGGACATCGGCTATGAGCAAAGCGGCGACAATAATGAACGCTACTCCCGCGCCCAGATGAACGGAACCTTTATCAGCGTGGTCGGTTCAGACATTCAATGTCGTTACAGCGTCGGCTATCGAGACCGCGGTGAAGGATCCAGCGGCACTCCCCCGAACAACGTCCGCATCAATTTCCGATCGGATAATCTATGGGACGGTGCCGCAAAAATAAACTGCAACAGTAAATACACCTTCCTGCAGGTAGCCGGCAGTCAGCTTTACCGGTCAGCGGGACTCCATGCAACGCAAACCACACCCGTCCAGCTCTATGTCAACGGAACTCAACCGGCGCTGACGGACATGACAAGCACCTATGGCTATTACGCCGCGTTCCGACCCTATGACGGCGACTGGCTGGATGAATTTGTTCTTCACGATCCCAATGCGGTCGCCGGCAACATCTACAAAGCTTCAAGCCCCAACTGGAAAGCCAATTTTAACTACCGGGGAACAAATCCTGCGACGTATGTGGCCGACGGATATTCCAAAAGCAATAATGAAGCCGAAAATGACTGGTCCGACCTGTTCCGGCTCACGTCCATCATGTCCGACACCCAGGCGCCGGATTATGTTCAGCAAATCAAAAGCATCATTGACACAAAACAGTGGATGCGCTGGTTTGCGATGTGTACATTGATCGGCTACAACGAAAACGGATTGGCCACCAGTTGCGGCGACGATTATGTCCTGTACCGAACCGGCGACTCAAATCGCTTCCAGCTGCTGATCTATGATCTGGATACGATTCTGCATGTCGCCCATGGAATACCATCGGTAAGTCGCTCCATTTTCTATCAGGTGGATCGCACCAGTGTCAATATACCGCTGCTGGATACGCTGTTCGCTCAGCCGGAATTCGTACAGGAATATTACGAACAGTTGTGGGATTTAATCGAAACATTCTATCCCGCTGAAAACTTCAATCCTTTACTGGATCAGATCGTCAAGGGATGGGTTCCCGACAGTATGCTGGCAGACATGAAGGATAAGACGGCCCAGCGAATCCAGCAGGCCCTGCTGCAGATACCGCTGGCCTTCAATATTCAAAGCTCCCTGTCCGCGGTGAATGGATACCCGCAGACAACAGCCAACACCGCTCAACTGTCCGGCCATGCAAACGCCGTAACGACTCATTCGGTGTATGTCAATGGAGTGGCCGCGTCCTGGAACCCCATCAATGGAGCATGGTCTGCCGCCGCTATAGCACTGCTTCCCGGAGTCAATCGTATCACCGTCGAAACCTATGGAACACCGGACAACAGTGGTACGGCTCTTCAGACAGGAACAGTGGATATCTGGTATGATGACGACACCGAAAGCACCCTGTCCGGCACGCAAACTGTAGATCGGACGCTGACGGCCGGCGACGGTCCCTGGCACATCACCGCAGATGTGGTGATTCCGGCGGGTGTGACCATTACCATCGAGCCGGGCACAACGCTCTTTTTCGAAAACAGTACCGGAATCACCGTTAACGGATGCCTCCGCTGTGAAGGAGAAAAATATCGCCGCATCCACATGGCCCCCACCCCCGGCCAGAGCCGCTGGGACGGGATAGCATTCAGTAGCACTCTGGCCGACAACAGGCTGAACTATGTCGATATGATCTATGGCGATGCTCAGGGCAAGTCGATCAATATTCAGTACTCCAGAGCAACCCTTGATCATATGACATGGGTCAGCACCAATGGCACAACACAGATTCTGGACATGTCGCATCCTTCGGCTCTGATCACCCATTGTGTCCTGCCGAGCATCGGTGGTACAGAGACTGTTCACGGCACGGGACTCAGCGGTAACGAATACCTCATCTTTGAAGGCAATACGTTCGGCTCAACCACAGGTTATAATGACATTGTTGACTTTACCGGCGGCCAGCGTCCCGGACCGATTATCCAGTTTTACAACAACACCTTCATGGGCGGCGGTGACGACGGCCCCGATCTGGATTCGACGGATGCCCATGTAGAAGGCAACCTGTTCCAAAACTTCCACCAGACCACGCCGGATCAGGACAGTCCTTCCTATGGAGTTGCGACCGGTGACCAGTCCCAGGTATGCATTGTTCGCAATGTCTTCCTGAACAATGACCACGCTATTCTGCATAAGGAAGATGTTTACACCTGGACGCAGAACAACACGATCATCAATTGTGCCATAGCGGCGATCAGCTTTGGCGAGCCGTTCCGTTCGACACCGCGTGATCCGGGCAAAGGCACCTATCTGGACAGTAACATCTTCCTGAATAACGCGGCAATCTTTGAGCATTACTTTGACAATCCGGTCGGGTACGGCCCCACAGGGTCAGTGGGCGTCTACCGCAGCCTGCTGCCCGCGGAATGGCATTCCTTCGGACAGGAAAATATCGACGGCAATCCGATCTTAAAAGATCCGCTCAGTGACTGGACGCTGTCAGCCGGCTCACCCGCCATCGGAACCGGTTCAAATGGGCAGAACATGGGAGCCGGTGTTCCCGCGGGAGCGTCGGTCTTCGGTGAACCGGACACCGCTGCGGTTCAATCAACGGCAGTACTGACTGTTTCCGGCCCGGGAATTACGCATTACAAATATCGCCTTATCGATAACGGCGCCGCGGGAGTGTGGAGCGAAGAAATGGCATTGCCCATTAATTCCGACGACTTCCCGCTCGATCCGAATAATGTCTATGGTCAAATTCATCTGACCGGATTGCAGAATGGCCATACCTACCATGTCGATGTAATCGGCAAAAACTCCGCCGGACTGTGGCAGGGTCAGCAGTTCCGCGACACCGATTTCTTTGCCCCCGGCAATCCCGAAGGCAATTCGTCCGCCGAATGGACTGTCAATACCTCATCGAATATTCTTCGGATCAATGAAGTGCTGGCCGATAACCGAACCCTTGCTGTAGAGGGAACCACTCCCGATATAATCGAATTGTATTATGACGGGGCCGCCCCGCTGGATATTGGAGGGTATCGTCTGACGGATAACAAAGACCTGCCCGACAAGTTTGTCTTCGCCGCCGGGACCGTGATGAACCCCGGGGATTATCGGATAATCTATGCAGATGCAAACAGTGGAGTTGCTGGAATTCATACGGGCTTTTCAATCAATGCTGACGGTGACGATCTTTACCTGATAAACGAAAACGGACAGGAGGTTGACTCCGTGGTCTTCGGGGTGCAATTGGCTGACAGGTCAATTGGCCGGACACGACAAGACAGAAGCTGGGCATTGACCGTACCGACACTGGGCAGCATCAATCAGGTGGTCGGCGTTGGAGACCCCCAAGAACTGAAGATCAACGAATGGCTGGCGCACGAAAAAATCCTCTTCGAAGAAGATCGATTGGAATTGTTTAATCCGACTCCGTGGCCGGTCGATATGGGCGGCCTCTATTTGACCGACAATCCTGTTGGTTGGCCGGACATGCATCAAATCCGCCCCTTGAGTTTCATTGACGCAAACGGATTTGCGGTCCTGATCGCCGATGCGAAGACCGATGCCAACCATGTGAATTTCAAACTGAATTCCAAACAGGGTGTCATTGCCCTGCTGGATACGGATTTAACCATACTGGACCAGGTCGCCTATTACCAGCAAACAACGGATGTCTCGCAGGGACGGATACCCGATGGCGGTTCAGAAATCGGGAGCTTCGATCTGCCCACGCCGGGAGCGGCCAACCTGAATGTGATTACAACGGTAACACGACAAGACTTAATCAACATTGAAGATGTCTGGTCATACG
Organism: uncultured Pirellulales bacterium; assembly: GCA_964649955.1. GTDB lineage: Bacteria > Planctomycetota > Phycisphaerae > Sedimentisphaerales > Anaerohalosphaeraceae > T3Sed10-213. Next base: position 35,949 of record CAZYQN010000013.1, on the reverse strand, counting down.
ATCAGTCCAAGACAGATTTGGGAACGTCCTGGCGCAATCCGGGGTATAATGACACCGGCTGGCCCACAGGAGCCGCATTGCTCTATGTCGAAGGATCCTCGCTTCCGGCCCCCAAAAACACTCCGCTGACCCTCGGAGCAAACACCTATTACTTCCGTAAACACTTTACGTTCAACGGGGATCCGGCCGCTGTGGATCATCTTGAACTTTCAACGGTGATTGATGACGGCGCGGTCATTTACCTCAATGGTACCGATATCCAGACGATCCGTCTCAGCGGAACAATTACGTATTCGACGTATGCAGCGACCGTCGATAACGCCGTATACGAGAGCTTTTCCGTCCCGCCGACCTATCTTCTGGAAGGCGACAATGTCATTGCGGTCGAAGTACATCAAACCAGTTCGGGCAGCACTGATATCGTCTTCGGCCTGGCAATGGACGCTGTCACGGTGACAACCGGCATCGATGATATCTACGCCAACAGCCGGGCGGTCCTAAACGGCCTTCGCATCACGGAGATCATGTACAATCCGGCGACGGATCCCAATTCAGAGTTCATTGAAGTGCAGAATATCAGCGATACACCGATGAATCTTGAAGGCGTTCGTTTTACGGATGGAATCGAATTTGTATTCCCGCACATGATCCTTGATCCGGGCCAATACACGGTTATCGTTGTCGATCAAACTGCATTCGAAAGCTGCTATGGAACTCAAATCACCGTGGCAGGCCGATACGCAGGCAGATTAAACAATGACGGCGAAATGATTGTACTCAAGCTTGCCGAGCCGCTTGAGGCGGCGGTAATGCGATTTGAATACAAAAATGGATGGTACCCCTTGACGGATGGCGCAGGCTGGTCACTGGTAATCAAAGAGCCTCAAGGCCCGTTGGAAAGCTGGCAGGACAGCCGTAATTGGCGGCAGAGCACCGCAGCCGGCGGCTCCCCGGGCAGTGATGATGCGGCTGCAATTTTAATTAATGAAATTCTTGCCCATTCTCACGATACTGACCCTGACTGGATTGAATTATACAATCCCACGGACGAGTCGGTAAATATCGGGGGATGGTATCTCAGTGACAATGCCGATAATTTGCAGAAATACCGGATTGCGGATAACACAGTGATTGACTCAAAGGATTTCTTGGTATTCTATGAAGATCAGCATTTCGCCAATCCTGCCGATTCCGGCAGTTTAGAGCAGTTCGCATTAAGTGAAAATGGCGAAAGGGTTTTTCTTTCTTCTTCTCGAAATGGAGTGTTGGCAGGTTACACAACACAGGCGGAATTTGGGGCCTCGGAAACGGATGTCTCATTCGGATGGTATGAAAAAAGCGACGGCACGTCCGCGTTTGTTTCAATGAGCGTTAAGACCCCGGAACAGAGTAACGCCGATCCCCGCGTCGGCCCCGTTGTGATCAGCGAGATTATGTATAATCCCCCGGCCGGCGGGTCATATCCGGCGGATGACTATGAATATATCGAACTTCGTAATATAACGGATGCTCCGGTCCTCTTGCATAGCTATGACGCTGTTCTCAACGTAACTCTCGGCTGGCGATTTACGCAGGGTATCGATTTTATATTCCCTCTGACAGCCGCAATTCCCGCAAACGGAACGCTGATTGTCGCCCGGAATCCTGCCGCCTTCACCGAACGATATGGCTTTGATGCTCCTATAACGGTTCTTGGACCCTTTGCAAATGATACGAAACTCAGCAACAGCGGCGAGATGCTTGAACTGTCAAAGCCTGGCGATAACGATTCATTGGGAGTGCGATACTACATCCATGTCGATTCAGTCCGGTACAGCGACCAAGCCCCTTGGCCCGCAGCGCCAGACGGTGATGGAGAAGTATTGCAAAGAGTCAATAATGTGGCCTATGGAGATGATGTCATTAACTGGATAAGTCAGTTGCCAACGCCCGGACTTTAGAAGGCAGGCAAGCCGAAACGAACAGACGATTATAAATATAATGCAAGAAAACAGTGTTTGTTCAGGAGTAAAGTGGTGCAAAGAAATAAAAAAGCGACCGCGGCAATGGTGAGCAGTGCGGTTTTCTGGACACTGTGCCATGCAACGGTTTGGGCGGATGCTTATGAAAAGTATATTTTAACATCGAAAGATTTTAAATGCGTCAGACAGGATCAAGATTGGTTGCTGAAAGCATGGCCGACCTGGACATATATGCCGTGGAGTTATCAGTGGACTATTGGATATACAGATACGTCAGGGCAGTGGTCGAGGGAGCATGGATATAACGGGGCGTTTATTGATCATGGTCAGACAATTGTCGAAGGTGCTGACAAGCTTGGATGGATTAATCAATACGGACTTCGGTTTTATGTCGATCATACCGCAGGCAAGGGAGACCTTCATTTATGGGATGGTAATGATGCGGTCAGTTACTATGATGCGCTCCATGCTCCCGGGATTCGAACCAAACCTGTCAATGCGGACATGGAAAAAAAGCTCAAATCGCTTATGAAAGACCGGATTCATAATGTCAAGCCTTCACCCTATCGTGCCGCTTATGCGCTGGACGATGAGCTATCATGGGGACATTTTATCCATCCGACCATGTGGTGTGTGACAGATGACCGCTTGGCCTATGAAAACTGGCTCAAAGATATTTATGGACCGGATAAATCGCCCGAATATAAGGGATGGATAAGCTATGATGAAATTTTCCCGAAACTATCGCAGTGGTCGATTGGAGAATTTGATTGCAGTCAGTTGATGGACCAGTGGACGTTTAATGATTCTTATTGGAATAATTTTCTCGGCGATCTGGTTCAATATGGCAATACGATAGATCCCGACACTCCTGTGGGGTATGTCGGTGGTCAGTGCCCCAATGCCTTCGGCGGATATGATTATGCCAAACTTATGCGGAAAGTACAATTTCTGGAGGCCTATAACATCGGCGGATCACAGGCAGTGATACGATCGTTTAATCCCGGGAATGCTCTTGCGGTAGTAACGACACATTTTCATAAAAATGAGACGGATACCATCTGGCAAACATGGTATTACCTTGCACACGGGAATCGAGGTTTTATCGGGTGGGTAGAGGATTGGTTCGATGGCCAGAACCCCAAAGCCTGGCATCAGGCTGTTTCGCCGCACTATCTCGAGGCCGGCTCCAAAATCAGCCCTTTGATGCAGGGTGCTCAATGGATGGATGACGGCATTGCGATTTATTACAGTCATGCTTCAATTCAACTGGGTTGGATTCTGGACGCCGAAGCTCACGGCAAAACATGGCGTAATCGAAATGATGATGCCAGGCTCGCAAGCAGCCACCTGGTGCGTCATAGTTGGGAGAATATGCTCCGTGACGAAGGACTGCAATATACTTTTATCAGCTATGCGGATGTTGTTCAAAAAGGAATTCCGAGCCGTTATAAAGTATTGATTTTGCCGGCGGCACTTTGCATGTCTGATGTAGAAGCAAAACGGATTCAAGATTTCTGCCGCAGCGGCGGGACGGTTATCGCGGATTATATGCCGGGCTTATGGGATCAGCATGGCCGGGGGAGGACTTCAGGCGGTGTTCTGGATGAGATGTTCGGGATACGGCACGACTCTGCAATGAAAGCGAAGGATATATTTCAAACACGTTTTTGGGTTGAGACAGATCAGGATGCTAACTATAATTACAAAACATATCGAGAACTTTTAACAAACGCTAACGATTGTCTCATTGATGAGTGCGGATTTAACCGGGCGGTCCGCACGATGCCCGTGAATAATAGTAATCGCTTCGGCAAGGGCAAAGCGGTTTTGATGAATCTGTCCGCTCAATGGTATAATGCCTATCGGGTCGAAGGCTCTCAGCCGGCTGCAAAACGAAGTGTATTCATGAGTCATATAAAAGATGCCGGAGTCGAACGCTGGATAGAGCTTGCAGGAGATAATGTTCACGGATATGAAATAACCTACTGGAAAAACGATGAACGGACTGTGGTCTTTATCTGTTATAATCCGGAACTTGAAGGTTCTATGCTGGGGGGCGGACATGCAACAAATCTAAAAAACCGCCAGGCAAACATTGTCATACGGTTTGACCGGCCTGTCAATGGCGTACAAAACGAACGCACCGGCCAAAGGCTCGGCAAAGGCGCCGAATTCCCCCTTGTATGGCGAATGAATGAAGCAGCGGTACTTTCATTTGAAGAAAAGCCGTCTGTACTTGCCAAACACGCGTTGGCCCGCTGAATCCAGACAGCTTCCGGACAGCCGTCTATTCTACATGAAATATTATAATCCTTTTGCTAACACATATCTGGTTTCATGCAATATTCAGGTGTCCGTTACTGATACAAATGGGAATGTTTTGAAAACTTTTTCTGGGCTTGGATTATATGGGTGCCGAGCAACGAGTGAAATCATTTCCGTATGTGTCGATGAAAATCACTTCTATCCAGCAATGGACTTTAATCAGGACTGCCGAGTTGACTTGGTCGACGTTGCTATGTTCGCTGTTCATTCGCTTGAATGTACCGCCCCGGAGTGCGATTAATTTTCAATCCTGCCAGGACGGTAATTAGCTCGATTTTCTGCCTCGCCTGCCCAGCCTTGTAAGGCAAAAGATAGAGGCGGAAAATGTGCACTTGTTTTATGCATCTCTTCTTTAGGTTGGTGTAAAGCTGAACGAAGACAATATAATTGATAATTGTACCATTTATTCTGCCGACGCCGCGGCTTAGGGAATGTTTTTCTTTTCAACTTTCCAGCCGGCCATCTGGGATACTCCGCAGGCATTGCCGGTGAACATCTTCGCCGCTTCCTTATCGCCTTTCAAATGCCATTTATACCAGGCAGTGGCGACGATAGCGAAATCCCCCCCATGCGGCTGAGCGTAGGTTCCGCCATGACCAACATTGAGGTTAGCCATGAAAGCCGGTAGATGGTTAATACGCTTGAAGTCATCCATGCCGTTGCCGTAGGCGATATCAGACTCGCCGCCGAGGATGTATAATACCGGCGAATGCAGTTTCTCCAGATGTTCCTTAGTCAGACCGGGCATACCGGCCATGCCGCCGCCCGGATTTCCCAGAATGCCGCTATTGCAGACAACCGCGGTGGTAACACGCGGATCAGGGGCAACTTCCAGAGTCTGAAGGCCGCCGCAGGACATCCCGCTTACGGCGATTTTGGTAATATCAATTTTGCCGTAGTAAGGGCTGGTCTTATCGCTGTTCGAAGCGATAGCCCAGTCAATCGCATCGGTCAGTTGCGAAGAGGTTGACCTGCCGCCCGTCCGAGGCATATGACCGATGGCAATTACCAGAAACCCGTGCGAGGCAACTTCTGACAGGAAATTGACATGCTCCCACGGGGAATTCGCACAGGCGCCGTTACCCCAGGCAATGATCGGCAGCTTATTCTTTTTGCCGAAAACGCTGAGGTCTGCAGGACGGAAGAGGGTGTGGGTATCCAGCCTGCTGTCACTGACCATCACGGCAGGGTAAGGCCCGGTGCCGCCGTCTTCCACAACGGTCGATGTGGTTTCGGTTACGATGACCTCAGCAGCCGCCTTATTATCGCTGAGCGACCGACATCCCCCTGTGGTTATCGCCAACAAAACCAAGGTTGCATACAATAATAGACACTGATTACGAATCATCAGGATTCCTTTCAAAATATTGGTTTTCATAACACCAACTAACGACAGGCACCAATAGCATTTTTTACAGCCGCAAACTGCTGCAATATGGTAGCAATTTGCCGGTTAGACAGCAAGAACTACTTTCTACCGTCAGCGGTGGGGGATTGACCTGGCTGACAGCGGATCGGGCAAGCTGGATTTTCACACCCTGCGGCATTCGTTCGGGGAATCTGAACAAGCGGGAGTTGACCGCTTGCCGGGCTTTCACACTGCCTCGGAAGGCGAACAACAAAAGGCGACGGGGACGAATGGAAAGGCGACTGAATTTGCTCCGATTTTGCTTACAAACCAGCTACCAAAAAACTCTGACTTTTCGGATCATTTTTTGGCAATCACTGGCACTTTGGACAGGTCAAACCCGGACATAAGCAAAACAGAAAAAAACCGCTTTTCATAAAAAAACGGGCTTTTTAGACGAAAAACGGAGAGGCCGGGATTCGAACCCGGGGTACGGGTTTATACCCGTACGACGGTTTAGCAAACCGTTGCCTTAAGCCGCTCGGCCACCTCTCCAGAGAATTCCAATGAAAACCGAACCATTGTACTCGGCCGGTCTTCAAATATACTCAAAAAAGGCTAAAACAAACACCTTACATGAAATTCATGATTACTTTACATAACACACGAAGTCATTGCAAGAAAATTAGGGCTAAAATCTGTTTTTTGCGACCGATGCATCAAACAAGCAGGGTTATTCTCAGGGATACCTGTAATGTCCGATAATCGTACATTACCGACTTTCCCGGAATCCGATAACTATCGGACCTTGCAAAAGATAGGAAATCTACCGACTTGACATTTCATCCATAATTTACTATAATACACAGAATAGTTTTGGACCCGTATAGATAACTTTAAGATTGGAAAGGGGCTGTTCATGTCAATGCGTATGATTCTTTGGACAGGGATGTTGTGTCTGGCAGCAACATTGATCAGCGGGTGCTTTTCGGCTCGCCCGGAAGATTTAAGCGCCTTCAAGACGCCGGATCAGGCGGACGTAACAGGCGAGGATTATGTTATCCAGCCGCCGGACAGGATCACGATTATCGCAAAAGATGTTCCGGAATTGTCCGGCGTTGGCAGCCAGTTGGGGCAAACCCAGCAGATTCGCCCGGACGGTATGATCTCTTATGAGAAGATCGGCGAGATACCTGTTGCCGGCAAAACCCCTCGTCAGGTTGCGGAATTAATTGCTCAGCGTCTTGCCGGGTTATATAAGCTCACAGGAGAGCATCCCATTGATGTACGTGTGGAGAATCAGAGCAAGCTCTATTATATTCTGGGCCAGGTTCGTCAGCCCGGGGCAAAGATATTCAGCGGTCGTGAAACGACGCTGTCAGCAATAGCCAAAGCGATACCGACCGACTATGCATGGAAAGAACAGATACAAGTGATCCGTCCGTCTCGCGTTGAGGGTGAACAGTCTAAGATATTTGCACTGGACTACCGCAAGATGGTTATTCATGGTCAGACGGAACATGTGGTTTTGCTCCAAGAAGGCGATATTATTTATGTGCCGCCGACAGTTTTTTCAGCCATTGGTCTGACAGTGGGCGAAATCCTGGGGCCGATCTTCCAGGGTGGACGAGCAGTACAAATGGTCTCCGGCGGGGTATAAGCCCGGTAACCTAATGATCCTATAGAAGGGTATGTCGGAATGACGATGCAGCGTTTGCTCAAGCGGATCCATATTATGGGAACCGCGTGGTTTATGGTCTGTGCGGCGGCGCTGCTGGTTATTTCACTGCGTCAGGCTGGGGTGAACTGGTGGTTGATATTTTCAATCTCCGGTTATTCGATGGTGTTGTTTATTTTTCTGCTGGCGTTTTATCTTTTTGCATTGTTTCGCGGTGTGGTCAGAGCACAGTGTGCCGAAGAGCATCCTTTGTCAACATCGCCTGCATATTTGTTCTTTTATGACAGTGCTCCGTTTTTGGGTGCAATTGCCGGGTGGGTCAGTAGTTTTGGCATCTCGGACGTAATGGCTGTTGCACGGATGGTGACCGAAGGAACGCTGGGAATGACTTTTGTAACATGGGTGGTGATTGATTCGGCAGTGGGTATGGTCGAAGCGTCGCTTCCCGGGAGTATTCACCATCGCTCCCGACGGCTGGCGGAAACCCGTGCTGAAAAACGGCGTATTCAAAAAGAAAATGAAGAAATGTTGCAATCGCTCGAACTTAAAGAGCGGCAGATGCATCAACACTGGGAACAAACGTTTAGGGAATCGGCTGTCGAATTAGCTCAGTTGTACTCTTCCCCGAATGCTGATCTAGGACGGATTCAGGAACTTACCGCAGAGACAGGGGCAAAAGCCTGGCGGGTGGGGAGGATATCGTGTATGCGGTTTGTGCATCAAATGATTCTGGACGAAATGACTTGTAAGCCCGGCGGATATGATGTGGATTACGCGGCGTTGTGGTGGGATGGCATAGGAACCTGGCGTCGTCCGAAAGGGTTAACGGCCTCTCTTATTCAGGCTTAAAATCGTGTCGATGTTTAATATTATGGGGGTGATATATGTTCCAGCGTTTTATGTTCAGCGTCTTTTTGGTTGGAGTTTTATGGGCTTTCGGACCGGCACAGGTCTGGTATGTCCACCCGTCCGGATCGGATATTCCCGACGGCTCACAGCTTAGTCCATTTTCCACCATTGAACAGGCATTGGGAGCGGTACAGGATGCAGATACACTCATCCTGATGCCTGGCGTCTATACCGGCGCGGGGAACTATGATATTGTTCTACCCGATATAACGCTGACGATTCGCTCAGCCGAGCCTGAGAACTGGGGTATCGTTGCACAGACGATAATAGATCCGGACTCTATGGGTGGGATATTTGTTCTTGAAAACGGGCAGGGAATTGTTACTTTCGAAGGCATAACATTCCAAAATGCTGTAAAACAGCATCCTCCCTATGACTATCCGCATGGTGCGGCGATTTTCTGTGATAATACGCCGATGGTTATTCGTTATTGCCGCTTTTTGGATTGTCAGGCGGACTTGGGGGGGGCGTTATATTTTGCCGGGTCACAGGTTCTGATTCAAAATACTGTACTGGCCGGGAATGAGGGTTGGAACGGTGGTGCATTGATCAGTGACTTGGGCAGTGATGTTCAAATGGACCATTGCACAGTAGTCGGAAATCAGGCAAAATTCTTTGGCGGCGGGATTCTCTGTGAGTTTGAAAGTACGCTTCAGATCCAAAACAGTATCATCTGGGGGAATACCCTTAGTGAAATAACAGGCAGGGGGTTCCAGGTCGCATTGGGTGAAGAAAGCGATATGTTCATTGAATATACTGCTATTGAAGGGGGTATTGAGGGTATCTGGTATAACGGTACAAGTATTTTTACGCAAGGAGACGGGATTATGGATGCCGATCCTCTCTTTGCCGAAGTTGACCTGCAAGAGTCCGCTTTGCTTTGGGATATTCATCTGCAAAGTACTTGGGGGCGATGGGACAATGTTTCTGCACAATGGATTTCGGATACACAAACTAGTCCCTGTATAGATGCCGGATCGCCCGATGCAGATTATAATGGGGAGTCGTGGCCCAATGGACGACGGGCTAATATGGGGGCTTTTGGGAATACGGCCCAAGCCTCACGATTCGGTAACATTGCCGACCTGGATGTTGACGGGCAGGTAGATGGTATTGATCTTGCAAGGCTGGCAGCAGTCTGGATGGATGCTCCTGCCGATTTTGAGGATTTTGACGACAGTGGAATCGTAGGATTAACTGATTTTGCGGTATTGGCCGCCAACTGGCTTTGGCAAATGCCCTAAAATCTTACGCTGGGGTCCGGTCGTCCTGTAAATTCTTCTGGAAAAGAGTGGTTTGTTTTTATAGAATGGCTGTCAAATTGAAAAGGATTGCCGATGTCCTCTGCAGCCGCAAAGATATTTCTATATGGTCAACCGCTGGATCAGTATCCGTATCCTGAATCCTGTCCATTTAAAACCTGTCGAGCGGGTATAGTCCGCCAAAAGCTTGTATCAATGGGATTGCTCTCCGGGGAAGGCAAAAGCGAGGTCTTTCCCGAAAAGGCCGATCCGCAGACACTGGAACTCTACCATACTCCTGAGTATCTTCAGGCCCTGGATGCTATTAATAGAGGGCAATACGATTTTGAAATGCTGGAAATGGGCCTGGGTACGGGGGATTGTCCGGCCTTTTGCGGTGTCTTTGACTACGCCTGTTGGGCAGCGGGCGCGACCGTTACGGGAGCTAAATGGATTCTTCAAAATAAGGCGTATATCGCATTCAATCCTTCAGGCGGCTATCATCACGCTTTTCCGAATCGGGCAGGAGGTTTTTGCTATATTAACGATGTCGTTTTAGGATGCGAAACCCTGGCAAAAGCCGGTAAACGTGTGGCATTTGTAGATATCGATGTCCATCATTGTGACGGTGTACAGGCGGCCTTTTACAATCGTTCCGATGTAATGACAATTTCAACGCATCAGGATGGTCGTACTCTTTTTCCGGGGACAGGTTTTTCCGATGAAATCGGAACGGGACCGGGACGAGGGTATAGCATTAATCTGCCCCTTCCATTAGGAACGTATGATGAGATATATATGAAAGCCTTTCGTGCCATCGTACTGCCGTTGCTCGATGTGTTTGTTCCCGATGTTATCGTGCTTGAGGCGGGGGCTGATACATTGGCGGGCGATCCGCTGGCGGGTCTTTCTATGACCAATAATACGATGGCCGATGTAGTGAACCTCTTGTTGTCTTTTGGAAAACCAATACTTGCTGTTGGCGGCGGCGGCTATAATGTCGAAAATACAGTACGTGCATGGACGCTGGTCTGGACAGCGCTTTGCGGGGAACAGATATCTGATGATCTCATGGCTGGCATGGGAGGAGTAATGCTCGAAAATATGGACTGGCACGGCGGAGCCGGACTCCGCGATCGTATTCTTGTTCCAAGTCCTTTACAGCGACAAACAGTTGCCCCGGAGATTGAACGCCTCATCGAAGAGATTAAAAAAAAGGTGTTTCCTCTTCATGGATTGTAAGAGACAGACGGCACAGTTATTGTCGGACTGTTTATTCAGTGCGGCGCGGCGGCGTAAGCGTAAAGACAGTAATTGCTGCAATGACCAGAAGAATTGAGGCTCCATAATAGGCGATTGCAAAGGTGTTATACTTATCGTACATCTTGCCGGCCAGAAAGGAGAGCATAAAACCTCCGACACCCCACGAAGTAAAGACAAGTCCATAGTTAATGCCGAAGTTTTTCAGTCCGAAATAATCCTTCGTTAAAGACGGAAACAACGACAGGTTGGCCCCGTAATTTGCTCCAATTAATGCTGAGAGTAATGACAAAACAGGCACAGATGCCAATGCGGAACCTTCTTTGGCAAGGGACAGCAGCATAATTGACACAGCTTGGACAACAAAGCATAAAAACAGCGTAGCCTTACGTCCGATTTTATCGCTGAGCATTCCTGCGACAATTCTCCCTCCTCCGTTTCCGATGGCTAAGACGGCAACCAAAATAAATCCCAATTTCAAACCGGCCTGAACGCCGGCGATAGCGTCCAGCTTGGAAATAATCATCAGTCCGGCTCCGGCTCCGCAGGCGTACATAAACCACATAAGGTAAAATTGGGGTGTCGTGAGCATTTCAATAGGCTCAAAATTGTCTTTCTTGACTTTTGGAGCAGACGATGCAGCATTTGCAGTCGGACAAGAAGGCTGAACAGCCGAATATCCCGGCGGCGGAGCCTGGAGAAGTTGGGCCAAAACAATGACAATGATAAAAAAAGCTATTCCAAGAATTAACACAGCAGTCTGGATGCTGTAGGCTGCGATGAGCCACTTGGTTAGCGGGGCTGCATAAACCGAGGCTAATCCAAAACCTGATACGACCAGCCCGGCGATCAGGCCTGTTTTGGCCGCGGGAAACCACTTTACGGCCGGAGGCGTTGCCGAGGCGTACCCAAAGCCGATGCCGGCACCTGAAAGAATCCCGAAACCGACCAGATAACCCAGTGGAGATGTATTACGGCTGGCAAATATCAGACCAATGCCCACGAGTATTCCTCCGATGGTGGCGGTGATCTTCGGCCCGATTTTGTCCTGCATACGTCCGGCCGGGACCATCACCAGGGAAAAAATCAGGCAGGCGAACATATAAGGTAAAGATTTGTCTGTTTCACTCCAACTCCATTCAGCGGGTATGCCTTTACTGAAAACGCTCCATGTGTAGAGAATGCCTAACGCTAGATTGATCCCCATTCCCGCAAATGTCACAGACCAGCCGTAATTCTTCAGAGGTGCAGACGGTTGAAGCTCGCTCATAAGGCCTCCTGTTGGTGATTCAAAAGAAAGCCGGGCGCACCCGCTATCTGATGTGCTCGGCTTAAGGTTCGGATACAGCTCATTATTGTCCGCGTCCGGCGATCAGCTTTTCGACCACACTTGGATCGGCCAGCGTTGTGATATCGCCCAGACTACCGGTATCTTTTTCGGCAATCTTGCGGAGAATACGCCGCATAATTTTTCCAGATCGTGTCTTCGGCAGGGCGGGCGCAAACTGAATAGCCTCAGGGGCGGCAATCGGGCCGATCTCTTTGCGAACATGCTGGATAAGCTCTTTCTTAAGGGCATCGTCTTCCTGGATGCCTTCTTTGAGTGTTACATAAGCATACAATCCCTGCCCTTTGATCTCATGAGGAATCGGGGTTACTGCCGCTTCGGCAACTTTAGGATGACTGACTAGGGCGCTTTCAACTTCCGCAGTCCCGATTCGATGGCCTGAGACATTCACAACATCATCAATACGTCCCATCAGCCAATAGTCGCCGTCCTCATCGATACGGCAGCCGTCGCCGGTAAAATAGACATTATCAAACATCGTAAAGTAGGTGTCGATGAACCGGTCGTGATCGCCCCACATCGTACGCATCATACCGGGCCAGGGTTTACGGATACAGAGCTTGCCTCCTTCATTGCAGTTGCAGACCGATGCATCATCCCGAAGAATGATCGGATCGACGCCGAAAAACGGACGTGAAGCACTGCCGGGTTTAAGGGTCATTGCACCGGGCAGGGGGGTAATCATAAAACCGCCGGTCTCGGTCTGCCACCATGTATCTACAATCGGGCAGCGGCTATGCCCGACTTTTTCGTAATACCACATCCACGCCTCGGGATTGATAGGTTCGCCGACAGAACCCAGAATTCGAAGTGTGTCAAGTTTATACGCGCTGACCCATTCATCCCCAAGCCGCATTAAAGCACGAATGGCGGTCGGCGCAGTATAAAACACCGTAACACCGAATTTGTCGCAAATCTGCCAAAAGCGTCCGGCGTCAGGATAGGTTGGTACGCCTTCAAACATCAAGCTGGTAGCCCCGTTAGACAATGGTCCATAAACAATATAGCTGTGTCCGGTTACCCATCCGATATCTGCGGTGCACCAGAAAACATCATCATCATGAATATTAAAAACAAGTTTATGTGTCACGGTGGTATGCAGCAGATACCCCCCCGTAGTGTGTACGACACCTTTGGGCTTGCCGGTTGAACCCGAAGTGTACAGGATAAACAGCGGATCTTCGGCGTTCATTTTTTCCGGCGGACAATCAGCGCTTGCTTTGGCCATCTCGTCATGATACCAGTGATCACGGTCGGGCTTCATATTACACGGTTCATCGTTGACTTCTATAACGATGACATTTTTGATAGTAGGGCAGCTTTCAAGTGCCTCATCGGCAATATTTTTCAAATGAATATGTTTCCCCGCCCGCAGCGAGACGTTTGAGGTGATCAGCATTTTGCAGTCGGAATCATTGACGCGCCCTTTGATAGCGTCTGCGCTGAAACCTCCGAAAATGATCGAGTGAATCGCGCCGATCCGTGTACAGGCCAGCATGGTGATAGCCAGTTCCGGAACCATCGGCATATAAATCGCCACACGGTCACCGCGCTGGATTCCTTTGGACTTGAGGACATTGGCGAATTTGCACACCTCTTTGTGCAATTCTTTGTAGGTAAATTTTTTTACGGCATTATCTTCTTCACCCTGCCACAGGAGGGCGGTTTTGTTCTCAACAGGGGTTCCCAGATGCCGGTCAAGACAGTTATATGACACATTCAGTTGTCCGTCGGCAAACCAGGTGTGTTTGATGATGCGTTCTTTGGTATTCCAGGTATAGTCAAGACTTTGGGTTGGAAACTTAAACCAGCTTAGCTGTTTGGCTTGCTCCAGCCAAAAACCCTCCGGATCGTTAATTGAGCGATCCCACAGGGCCTGATACTGATTCATAGAGTTTATCCATGAATTGTTCTGAATGTTGGGGGGAGGGGGGAATTTTCTGGATTCGGACATTAAAGATTGCATACCTTTTGAGTTTTCCGCCATAGCCGCTTCCTTTCCTGACAATAGGGTTAACGTCGGTTGTTGCCATCGTTGACACTATTTAGGATAGCAGATTGGAGTGTAAAAGCAACTCAAAATAGCACAATATTGTGAAATAAGACGCGCATATAATACAGAAATATGCGCAAAATGAACACATAAACAAGGAGAAAAAGGTGTTTGTTGTTCCGTATCGGTACTATATGGATGTATCTATACATAGAAATGGCAGTATAAATGTTAGTTCTATGAAAGGTACAATCCCGCTATAGCACAGATAGAAGAGGTTCGCCCGGCAAGACAGGTACACTCGGATTGAAGAAGCTGAGCAGCGGTTCTATAACAAACAGCTTTAGCAGCAGTTGCCGAGTTGATGTATAGGTTTGATTTCAATACGGCTTCAAGGCGGTCGTAGAGAGTAGTATTGTATTGCTGAAGAGTCATCAAAAGGGAGTATACGTTTCCCCGGTACGAAGAAATATTTTCGATGGCATTTTCGATCTTCTGATACACTTCTTCAGCATTACTGAGAATATCAGTGCTGATATCAGGAAGACATTGTGATACCCAAAGCAGAGAGTCTTGTTCCTCTCCAAAGAGATGAAAAACCTGAGCATTACGATGCAGCAGGGTGCCGTCATAGGCGGCAGTGTCAGATACCTCCAGAATTTGAAGACGTAAAGTGTCTAATTCAGCCTTGATTTCAGCTTTCAGTACGTCATCACAAAAACCGCCGAGTATAGGAGATACCAATTGCCTCATACGGAGTAGATTGCTGAACACGACATTCAGACTGTCCTCGCCGATTTCAAGCAGGTTGATACTCGTACTGATTCTATCGAGCTGAGTATGAAGATAACTCAATTCAGCTCTGTCCTGACAAGACAATACCCCCGCACAAACACTCGATTGACGGCTAAAACACTGTCGGTGGCCCGTACTATCAACGTAAGGACGATTCATTAAATTGTTATGGTTATTGGTCATGATACCCCCGATACGATTGTTATGATTATAACAAAAAAAACACAAAATGCAAAGTAAAAATTAAGAAAATATTAATATATTTCTTCGTATCTTATTTATTTCTACTTTATCTGCATAATATGGGACGATATGCTTATCATTTTTCCTATTTCCTCTGGCCTTCCGGTGTAGACTTGACTTACAGAGGCGAAACTGGTAATCTTTATCGTTTATTGTATAGGAACTCGTTTTGGAGGCAAAATTGCGGATATTATCAGGAATTCAGCCGTCTGGAAAATTGCACATCGGCAACTACTTCGGCGCAATGCGTCAGCACTTGGCATTGCAGGCCGATCATGATGGATTTTACTTTATTGCAGATTACCATGCGATGACAAGCAACCCCGATCCTGCCGATTTGGCACGGCGGACGATAGAAGTGGCAATGGATTATCTGGCACTGGGGTTGGACCCCCGAAAGACAGTCTTCTGGCGGCAATCTGATGTCCCTGAGGTTACAGAACTGGCGTGGATATTGTCCTGCATTACCCCGTTTGGTCTGCTCCAGAGGTGTACCAGCTACAAAGATAAAGTTGCACAGGGTCTTTCGCCCAATCACGGATTATTTGCCTATCCCGTTCTGCAGGCGGCTGACATTCTGATGTATGACAGTAACCTCGTACCTGTCGGGGCCGATCAGAAGCAACACATTGAGGTGACGCGTGATATCGCCGTCAAATTTAATGCACAATACGGCGAAACATTCGTATTGCCGGAAGAGCAGATACTCAAATCGGTGGCTGTGGTTCCCGGTATTGACGGCCGCAAAATGAGCAAAAGCTATGACAATACAATTGAAATATTTGAACCGGAAGCAAGCATCAAGAAAAAAGTAATGCGGATTGTAACCGATTCAACCCCCGTGGAAGACCCCAAAGATCCCGATACGTGCAATATTTTTGCACTGCTGAAGCTCGTGGCGGGAAAAGAGGAATTAGTGGAATGGGAAAATAAATACCGCAATGGCGGTATCGGCTACGGGACGGTAAAAAAACGTGTCGTTGAATTGTTATGTGAATATTTTCGTCCGTACCGACAAAAGCGGCAGGAAATAGAACAGAACCGGGATTATGTAGAAGAGGTCTTGGCAAAGGGAGCCTATCGGGCACGTCAGGTGGCCGCCGTTACAATGAACCGCGTACGAGACGCGGTTGGATTGGGGAAGATGCGAAATGCGTGAAAATGAAAAACTCGTTACAATTGCCCGTTACGAAAATGGTTTTGAAGCAGAACTGTCAAAGTTAGCCCTGGACAACAGGGGTATCCCGTGTTTTCTGGCCGGCAATGATAATCTGCCGTATCCGACACTGATTACAGTTGAATTGCAGGTCTTTGAAAGCGATGTGGATCAGGCAAAAGAACTGCTGGAGCAGCGCGACGCTATAGAGGAGCCAGAGGAAGGCAACCAATGAGCGAGTATCGGGTCAAGCTTGATGTATTTGCAGGGCCGCTGGATCTGTTGCTTTATCTGGTGCGCAAGGAGGAGGTTGATATTTATGACATCCCTATTGCTCGCATTACGGCCCAGTATGTCGAATACATCGAATTGCTGCATGGGCTGGATATTGATTTAGCAGGAGATTTTCTGGTAATGGCGGCAACATTGATGGAAATCAAATCGGCAATGCTGCTGCCGCGCCCGGAAGAAAGCGATCAAAAAGAAGGGCCGATCGACGACCCGCGGGCCGAATTGATTCGACAGTTGCTGGAATATAAGCGATTCAAGGACGCTGCCAATATGCTGGGCGAATCAGCCCAGGTCCGCGAACAGCGTTATACGCGGCCTGCATCGATTCTTGACAAGCTCAAACCTTCGCAGGAACCGGAGCTTGATTTGGATCAGGTCAGCATCTGGACGCTGTTGGAAGCCTTTGATGGCATTATGAAGGCGACCGGCTACAAAGCCAGTCGCTATGATCACATCAAAGATGACACGCCGATTGATCTGTATCAAATCGAAGTGCTTCATCGCCTTCAGACAGAAGGTCCGATGAGCATGGAAAAGATATTTGAAGGCCGTAAAAATCGGTTGGTGATGATTGGGTTGTTTTTGGGAATGCTCGAACTCATCCGCAACCGGCTTATTTGGGCCGAACAGCCGGACAGCAACGGACCGATTCTCATCAAGCCCCTGACCAGCGAGCCGGCCGAGGAAGCTGTCCAGAAAGCTATCTACGCCGATCGGATTACCGAAGATCAGGCAGACGAATTGCAGGAAGATAGGGAATACGATCAGGACCGGCAGCACGGTGATTCAGATGTGCCGCCGCCAACCGGAATGTTTGAAGATGAAGAGCTGGACGATGAGGCAATGACCGAATTATCTAAGATCAGGAATGTGGAAATTGATATTGCCGGCCTGACTGCAAACGACGTTCATGAAGATGAGCAAGTTCATTCTGATCAACTGCACGCAGTTCCGATGCCGACTCGTTCCCGGATTCCTATTCGAGATATCAATTCTCCTCAGCCTCCGCAAGAGCCTTCATCTTCCATGCAGAAGGCTGCCGACCAAAATGAAATTTGACAGCCTTATCGTACCTTTATACAATACTGGAAATGTAAATATGAGGCCAATAACCCGATACGGAAAGGGACAATAAATGGCAGGAAATGTGATTGAACTGACAGATGCGACATTTGATTCGACAATACAGCAGAGTGATGGACCGGTGCTGGTTGACTTCTGGGCGCCGTGGTGCGGACCGTGTAAAATGATTGCCCCGGTGATTGAGGAGATTGCCGGCGAATATCGCGGCAAAGCGGTAATTTGTAAGGTTAATACCGATGAACATCGCGACGCGGCGATCAATTACGGTATCAACGCAATTCCTACAATTATCTTGTTCAAAAACGGACAAATCGAAAAAAAATGGGTCGGACTGACCAGTAAAAAAGATCTTACGACTGCTATTGAAGAGCTTTTATAATACGGACTCTTTGACAGAACTAAAACGGCGGAGCCGCGCATTTTCAAATGTCGGCTCCGTTTTTTTGTGCATTTGAAGAGGGCCGAAAGACGATTATCATTGACGTAAAGGTCTTTTCAGGGTATTTTTACCGCTTTATTCTGACTTTAACTGAGAAATGATTATGCTGAAACGAACTGAGTACTGCGGCCGGCTTCGACCGGATCACATTGGACAGAGTGTAATATTAAATGGTTGGGTTAATTCTTATCGCGACCATGGAGGTCTTGTATTTGTGGATTTGCGAGATAGAGAAGGCCTGGTTCAGTTGGTATTTGATCCGGAAGCATACCCCGAGATTCATAAGCTTGCTCGCACCCTGCGGTGTGAGTGGGTGATCGGTATTCGCGGTTCAGTGCGTCCGCGAAGCGAAGGGATGGAAAACCCCCGCTTGGCAACCGGCCGGATCGAAGTCGCTGTTGAGGAGTTGGAAGTGCTCAATGCCTCCAAGACCCCTCCGTTTGAAATTGACACCGCTACACAGGTCAATGAAGAGCTTCGCCTTCAGTACCGCTACATCGATCTGAGACGGCCCAGCATGCTCAATCGCCTGGCAATCCGCCATCGTGTTACCAAGATTACCCGGGATTTTTACGATGCCAATGGTTTTTGGGAAATCGAGACCCCTATGCTCGGCAAGAGTACTCCTGAAGGGGCACGTGATTTTCTTGTCCCGAGCCGGCTTTATAAAGGGTGCTTTTATGCACTCCCGCAATCTCCTCAGTTGTTCAAGCAGATACTGATGGTATCCAATGCGGACCGTTATTTTCAGATTGTCCGGTGCTTCCGCGACGAAGATCCCCGTGCCGATCGTCAGGCGGAATTTACGCAGATCGATGTCGAGATGAGTTTTGTTCAGGCCGAAGAAGTAATGCGGATGAATGAGAAACTGATCGCTCGGATCTTCAAAGAAATTCTCGGAGTGGAAGTCAAACTGCCGATTCCTCAGATGACCTATGCCCAGGCCATTGAAGAGTATGGCATTGACCGGCCTGACCTGCGATTCGAAATGAAACTCAAAAATCTCTCCGATATTGCCTCCGCCTGCCAGTTCCAGGTCTTTACCTCTGCCGTCGCCAAGGGCGGGATCGTCAAAGGATTGTGTGCCGTGGGGGCTGCCGAAAAGTATTCCCGAAGCGATATCGAAAAGACATTGACTCAGGCAGTCGCCGATTTTGGTGCAAAAGGTCTGGCTTGGTTTAAGGTCGCCAAAAAAGAATCCGGCCAGGGGGTGGAACTCAAAAGCAGTATCGCCAAATTCTTTACCGAAGACCAGCAGCAGCAGATCATCAGTCGCTTCGGTGCAGCCGAGGGTGATTTAATTCTCATGGTGGCCGATAAAGCCGATGTAGTAAATAAATCTCTGGCCCCGCTTCGAGTGCGACTGGGCAAAGAATTGAACCTTTATGAACCCGATCGGCTGGAATTTGTCTGGGTCGTGGATTTCCCGCTCCTTGAATGGAACGAGGGTGAAAAACGCTTTGACTCGCTCCACCATCCTTTTACCTCGCCGGTAGAAGAGGATTTGCATAAGCTGGAGACCGATCCGGGGAACATTCGCTCGCAGGCCTATGATATTGTTGTCAACGGTTCAGAGATCGGCGGCGGCTCGGTTCGTATTCACAACCCGCAGGTTCAGGCCAAGATATTCGATTTGCTGAATATCACCCGCAAACAGGCCCAGGACCGCTTCGGATTCTTCCTCAAGGCTCTGGAATACGGCGCGCCTCCGCATGGCGGTATCGCTTTCGGTCTGGACCGTATGGTGATGTTGCTGACACAGACCGACAACATCCGCGATGTCATTGCATTCCCCAAAACGCAGCGGGGACAATGCCTGCTCACGGAAGCGCCCTCGGATGTTGATCAATCACAGCTCGACGAATTGAATATTCGTGTTCAAAAACATCTGCATCAGATGGAACAGGAATCGTAACGGCATAATTCGCCGTTGAAACGGTGTCTTATATCCGGGGATACTATGCTTCGGCGCTATCTGCGATGGTTGGAACCGATCCTTGTCAAGGTCCGCCTCAAGCCGCTTTCGCTGGCGGAAAAATGCCGTCTGCAATTTGGTGCCGCAGTACTGTTCAGTCTTATATTGGCGCTGCTGATTCCCTATCTATGGATGGGCAAGCTTACCGAAAAGTCTGCTCTGGATGCCGGCCGCGCTGTTGCTGAGGTTGTATTTGAGCGGCATTTCCAATTGGACCCTGCTTCAGAAAAAGCGCGTCCGCGGTTAAACGAAAGCGGTTTGACCCGCCAGGAAGCGGATACTGTAATACTCTGGCAGCGGGCAGGGGGGACGACGACACAGACCTCCCCGGCGGCGCTGACGGAATCCCAAAATGCGCAGATCGCCTATCTCCGCTCCGATCCCGAAGTCACTGATGTTGCGTGGATTGAACGACGCCCCGAAGGTTCCCTGCGAAATTACTATGTGCGGGTGGTGTTAGCCGAAGAAAATTGCCTGCGTTGTCATAATCCGCAAGGGACAGCACCGGTCTTTAATCAAAATCAGGAGATTGGCGTTTTGGCGGTCCAGACCCCCGCTCGCGAGCTGAGCCGGACATATTTTATGAATCGGCTGTGGATAATAGTGGCAGGTCTTTTGGCCGCCACGGGTGCAATGGTGGCGTTTTATACAATTACCCAGAGGGTTATCCTAAGGCCGATTCGCCAGCTCCGCGCGATGGTCAACAATGTTGCCGAAGGCAACTATGATACGCGCAGTACCATTCGCACCGGCGATGAATATGAACGCCTCTCGGATGCCTTCAATCACATGCTGGATAACCTTATGGAATCGCAGCACAAACTCGAGCGGGCCAATCAGCAGCTTGACGCCAAAATCTCCCAGCTTTCCGAAAAGAACATCGAATTGTTCAAAGCCAACAAGTTAAAGAGTGAGTTTCTGGCCAATATGTCTCACGAATTTCGGACGCCTCTGAATGCGATTCTCGGCTTTGCCGAACTGCTTCGGGAAAAACCTGCCGCCGATGCCGAGAAATCACGTCGTTGGGCCGAGAATATTATTGCCAGCGGCCGCTCATTGCTCAATATGATCAACGACCTGCTTGATCTGGCCAAGGCCGAAGCGGGCAAAATGGAGTTACGGATTGAAAAGACGAGCATTCCTCAGCTTCTGGAAGGTCTGACCGCGTTCTTTTCTCCCCTGACCGAACAGAAGATGATCAAGGTGCGTTTGCAGGTAGCCGAAACGATTCCGCTGGTTCAGACAGATGCCGGAAAAGTTCAGCAAATTCTTTATAATCTTCTCAGTAATGCCATCAAGTTCACCCCTCAGGAAGGGCGCATCCTGATTCGTGCGGGTATGCCCGATGACCTTACGGTACGGATATCCGTGACCGACACCGGCCCGGGCATATCTCCGGAAGATCAAGCCAGGATATTTGAGAAATTCCGCCAGCTTGACGGCTCCCTGACACGTAAGGAACCGGGAACAGGATTGGGCCTTGCGATTTGCAGACAGCTTTCAGAGTTGCTGGCCGCAACAATCTCGGTCGAAAGCACACTCGGGGAAGGCTCAACCTTCTCGCTGGATTTGCCGGTCAACCTCCGCCAGCCGTCTGCCTCTGCGACTCCGTAGTCCACAAATCAGGACAAATATCGGCATAATGCAGAAAATAGACGCCAATGACGCGCATAGCAAAGAGAAACATCCAGGCGCCTGCGATCCGCAAACCGAGCAGTCCAAGAGCGACAGATAATGACGTATTTTCATTGGTGGCAAAGAAACCGACGCCCAGATAAACAAGACAAAACGCAATGCCTGTCAGCAGGGCTGTAAACAAATAGGCGCGAAAGGATTTGGCGACAGCTTTTACCAGCAGATCATAGCGGAATATCCGCCACATCGGAACTTTTATGGCAACGAGTGCCAGGTTAATCGGCCATAATAGAAAACAGGGAGTTGCCAGTACAAAATAAATCCACCCGAGTTCTACCCCGAGATATTCCAATGCAGCGCTGGCAAATGACGCAGGGAGAAGGGCAAGAACAAGGGTGATAACAAACAAGTAACAGGATTTAACGACCAGCCAGATGAAATCAAATCCGCTGCCGGGTTCGACCGGTGGCAGCGAGGGAATACCCAGACAGGCGCTGTTGATTGTCTCCAGGCAATACCACGAAAAAAGCCCGAAGGTGATAAGCGTTGTCACCCATCCCAGAACCAGCGGCGGACGGAACGCAAAAAGCGTAAAGGATAAGTCCACATCTCCCAGGGCAAAGTGAAACCCGACCAGGGCCGCACAGAAAACGATCCCCACAAGGCTGTCGTGGTGAAAAAAAGCCTTAACACTTCCGATCAGGGCATTGCGATAAAACCCTGCAAGGGGCGCAGCCGGCAGGGGAGTGAGCAATCGGGCGGGTTGGCCGTCGAGCCGGGGTATCACAAATCGGCTCTGGCAGTTCAGACAGCGTGCTGTGCGTCCGGCATACTCATCCTTGAATGCACAGATTTGTCCGCAGTGTGGACAATCACATTGAATCGTCATAAGTCATCTCAGGGCAGGTAACAGCCGTAATGTCGATAAAAAAGTCCCGCCGTTCGGGCCGCCAAAATACATAACAGCGCCGCAAGGCCGTGCATAACGGCGCTGTAGCTGACGGTTTCCGGCAGCGCGTTTCGCTGGTAAAAAGACGATTGCCAAAACAGGCCGGCGATCCCGAGCGTCAGTCCGTAAAGGATCAGATGAGGCCCGAACGCCTTCTTTGCTGCACGGAATACAAAGTCCAGCCGGAAACTCAGCATAATATCCCGTGAATAAGCATAAATGGTCAGTGACAGCGGCAGAAAGAACAGCCCGGCCGCGGCGATAAAAACAACGGGCCACTGTGTGCCGATACCGGTTTTCTTTAAAAGAAAACATACCAGACCTGCAGGTGCAAGACTCGCAGTTATCAGCAGCAGAAGACTGTAGGCCCCGACGATCGACTGAATGAGCCGTTCGCTGTAAGTCCCCTCAAGTATCCACGGCAGAGGATCATCTTGATCTGCGGTGGATTGAATAATGTCGAAAAGATAACGGGATTGAAATCCCACTGTCAATACAGTGGTAAAAATCCCGACCGGCAGGGGGATAGGGATGAACAAGAAGATCAAAACGATCAACAGCGGATGCCCGATATAAAAACGCATTACGGAGGTGAGGATCATAACAGAGGTCCCGACTACACTGTGTGTATGGAGCAAGACCTTCGGTGTGCCCAGGAAAAGAGCCTTCCAGAACCCGGAATACGGGCCGTCTTCAAGAACGTCCGGCTTAAGAATCTGTGCCGTTTGGCCTGTTGCGGGGATAATAAACCGCGTATTGCATTTTATGCATCGGGCACGCTTGCCGGTGTGCTGATTGCCGAATGCACACACTTGGCCGCAATGAGGACAGATAAATTCAATGGTTGCCATTGTTGGATTCGCCGCCTTCTTCGACAAATACCGGAATTCGTTACTCAAGTTCCGGATCGGTTTTCAATGCATCCTGGAAACTCTTCATATCTCCAGCCCATTTTTGAGCCTCCAGCAGGTCCACCACGCCGCGTTTAACCAGTATTGCCAGATGTCGTTCAAAGGTTACCATTTTCTCATCCGGCTGATTCTTGGTCTTGACCTGCATCTGGGAGTAAATTTGCTCGATTTTTCCTTTTCGAACCAGATTGGCGACGGCATAGTTGCTGTTGAGAATCTCCATTGCAACCACTCGGCCGTTGCCGTCCTTGCGGGGTAGCAGTTTTTGGCAGATAATATATCTTAGCCCCAGCGAAAGCTGATTGCGAACCTCATCCTGCCGCTCCGACGGGAAAAAATCAAGGATGCGGGTGATCGTCCCTGTGACATCACGGGTATGTAAGGTCGAAAAGACCAGGTGTCCCGTCTCCGCGGCCGTAAGCACCAGCGAGACCGTCTCGGCGTCGCGCATCTCGCCGACAAAGATGACATCCGGGTCTTCGCGCATCATTGACCGCAGTCCGAGAGAAAACTTATCAACGTCGCGCCCGATTTCGCGTTGCGAGATCATTGAGTTACGCTGCGGAAAAATGTATTCGATAGGGTCCTCAAGCGTGATGATCCGGCAGGCCCGGTTTTCATTGATCCGTTGAATCAGTGAAGCGATGGTAGTGCTTTTGCCGGCGCCGGTAATACCCGTAAACAGGCACAATCCCTGTTTACGCCGGACAATGTCCTGCCAGACACTGTTGGGAAAACCGATTTTCTCCGGCACGGGAATATCATTGCCCAACGCTCGAATAGCTGCAGTCAATCCGTCATTATCTTTAAAGGCGTTGATTCGGAATTGCAGAGAGCTGTATTTGTAGGAACAGTCCACAGCGCAATCCTGCTTAAGAGTTGCAATATTCTTTTCTCCCAGCAGGGGATAGATCAGCCCCTCGGCGATTGCTTCTGTGACAACTCCACCCTTAAGACGCACCAGGTCTCCGTCAATTCGATACGCCGGTTGTGTGCCGATTTTAATATGAAGGTCCGACACACGCATGGCGCCCATTTTCTCAAAATAGGCGAGCATGTCATTCATACTTAAAAAGGCACCTTCTCCGGCGGGGTAAACCTTTGCGTCTATGTGGTGACTCGAGTCCATAAAACCATCCTGTCTGTCGATATTTTATTTCTGTAAAACAAGCTGTCCGGCAAATCCGCCGCCCGGAGCAAGGTTGATTTCGATTTTATCTCCGGCAGTCACAGTACGGACAACCTTCTTATAATCTTCAGCCCAGCGGTCGGCATTGATGCCGTCCTGAAAAAGCGTCAAAGTATAAGTACCGCTTCCAAGGAATGAAAAGTCTATAAGCATCTTACGGGCCGTATCGTCTGTCATTCCGCCGATGTACCAGTCCTGTCCGTGCTTGCGTGCCATAGAAAGACGCTCGCCGATTTTTGCCTCAAGCACCAGGGTTTTATCCCAAACCGTCGGAACCGGTGCTAAAAACTCCATACATTCGGCTTCTCGTAGGTAATGGGTCGGGCTGTCGCATAGCATCTGAAGCGGACTTTCGTACAGCACATACATAGCCAATTGCCTGCAGCGTGTCCCCAGACTCATCGGGCGGTCAAAGACTGCACGGAAATTCTTTTTTTGTGCGTTTCGCATGGCCCCAGGCGTAAAATCCATCGGTCCGGCCAGCATCCGGATAAATGGGATCGTCAGGGTGTGTTTTGGATCGACTTCGTCACTCCATTTATTGTTCTCGTTGCCTTTAACGCCTTCATTGCTGATAAAGTTCGGATAGGTGCGCTGAAATCCGCTGGGCTTGTACGCCCCGTGGAAATCCACCAGCATTTTGTGCTTGGCGCCCTCTGCCAGCACCTTTTCGTAGAAATTCACCATCCACTGATCATCCCGTTGCATAAAGTCGACTTTAATCCCTTTAATGCCCCAGCTCTCGTAGAGTTCCAGTGCCGGCTCCATCTGGTCAGCCAGAGCCTTCCACGTCACCCATAAAATAAGCCCGACATTCTTGTTTTTGGCATAAGCCAGCAGTTCCGGCATATTGATTTCCGGTACGACTTTCATCGCGTTATCCAGCGGGTACCACCCTTCATCAAGTATGACGTACTCAATGCCGAATTGTGATGCAAAATCGATATAATATTTATAGGTTTCGGTATTGACGCCTGCCCGGAAATCAACGCCGATGATATTATTGGCATTATACCAGTCCCAGGCGACCTTACCGGGTTTGATCCAGGAGGTATCCTCGATCCGGCAGGGACTGCCGAGCTTATAAATCATTTCACTGGTCACAAGGTCGGCATCGGTTCTTGCCACAACCATCACCCGCCAGGGAAAACTTCGCGCCCCCGAGGTCTTGGCAATGTAGTTTGCCCGTTCCGTAACTTTAACGTCCCGGTCGGAAGTCTGGTCTTCTTTGGTCGCTGCTGCCGGAAAGATCGCTTTTAGTGCGTTCGCAGACTGGCCGGACAGATAAAAACCCGGATAATCCATTAAGTCTGACTCGGAAAGGGCAATTTTAACGCCGTTTTCTGCGTCAACAACGGCCGGAATTGAGCAGAATTTTTCTTTCGTAATAGAACTGATCGGTAAATATTGATATTTACGTTCCTGATGGCTGTAAAAACTGTCTTCCGCTGGAAAATAGACGTTGTAGTTCTTGTTAAACCGATATTGAATGTCTTCTGTTGTCACCGTAACCGGCCCGTTCATTGTTGTTATAAAACGATAGGCAACTCCATCATCATAGGCACGAAAAAGAACAGTAAAAGACTCACTGAAGGTCAGTGTCAGTTCATTACAGACGTTCTCAATCGTACTGTTTTTGATTGCAACCGCAGGCTTGATCGTTTCGTGAATGCTTTGTGTGCTGGTTTTTATCAATTTCGCATTTTTACCGAGGATTTTTCCCCCATCAAGCGTCATCGACAGGGGGTTGGGCCCCAATAGCAGCAGAGAATCTAATCGGACGGAGTATTCAAGTTGTTTTTCGGTATTGATTTCAATACTTAGCTTTCCGTCGGGACTTTTTAACTCGAATTGTTCTGCGTGGGTAGTAGATGTCATAATAACTCCTGCCAGTAATACAAAGAAAAACATCCTGAATTCTTTCATAAAACCTCCACGGTATAAAAATAAAGAAATTTTGCGTTTGTATTACAGTATCCGCAGAGGTATTTTTTGTAAAGAATAAACTGCAAGGTTGACAGGCCGAAGCGATTGGCCTAATATATTCGGGCAGTGGTTTTGCAAACAAGAGCGAAATTAATAAATCACTGCAAGGGATGAATTTGTGAACATTATGGTTGTCATTCCCGCCCGGTACGGGTCAAGCCGGCTGGCCGGTAAAGTTCTGGCTAAAGAAACGGGCAAATATCTTGTTCAACATACCTACGAACGTGCGCTATGTGCTAAACGGGTAAGCCAGGCACTGATAGCGACCGATGACGAGCGTGTGCTTGATGCATGTTGCCGGTTCGGTGCCCCCTGTGTCATGACTTCTCCCGCTCATCAAAGCGGTACAGACCGTATTGCAGAGGCAGTGGCGCATCAGCCATGTGATATCGTGGTAAATCTTCAGGCCGATGAGCCTGAGATAGATCCGGACTATATTGACCGCGTCGCTGGTCTGCTGGCCGATAATCCCGATGTTCCGATGGGCACATTGTTGGCGCCGTTCGAAGATGTCCGGGATGTTGCCAACCCCAATATCGTCAAATGTATCACTGATAAAGATGGCCGGGCACTGTATTTTTCACGCTCGGTAATTCCCTACGACCGTCAGGCCGCAGGCGTCGGAGAGATGAATCTGTACCGACGGCATCTGGGTATTTACGCGTATCGCTGGGAATTTTTGTTGGCCTATTCCGCAATGCCCCAAAGTAAACTCGAACGCTGTGAAAAACTGGAACAGCTTCGCGTTCTGGAAAACGGCTTTACCATTCTGACGGCAACAGTGGAAAAAGCATGGGATGGAGTGGATACACCGGAACAATATCAAACCTTCGTCAAGCGATACAAAGAGAAACGAATTTAAATATATACGGATTGAAATATGACAGACAGCAGAGAATTGTTGGCAAAAGTCGGCGGTACATCAACGGATGAATTTTTTCTGCCGCTTCCGAAAGGATATAAAAAAGGCAAAACCCGTTATGTAATCGTAATGGGCACGGTGATGAGCGGTCTGGGCAAAGGCATCTTTTCATCCTGCCTGGCCAAGCTCTTGCAGGACAAAGGACTTACAGTAGCCCCTATTAAGCTTGAAGGCTACCTCAACATCGACTCCGGAACCCTCAATCCCTTCCGGCACGGCGAGGTTTTTGTCCTCGATGACGGCATGGAATGCGATATGGATTTGGGAACCTACGAGCGTATGCTCGACCAGAATCTCAGCCGGAACAACTTTTCCACCAGCGGCCAGATATACCGCTCCGTACTGGATAAAGAACGCCACGGGGAATATCTCGGACGTGATGTGCAGATGATTCCCCACGTCACCGGCGAAGTTAAAATGAGACTCCGCGAATTGGCAATGAAAGCCGATGCCGATGTCGTCTTCGTCGAGATTGGCGGAACTGTCGGCGATCTGGAAAACGCATTCTACATCGAAGCGATGCGCGAGTTGGCCTACGAAGAAGGCCCCAACAGTTGCTGTTTTGTAGCCCTGACCTACATTCTTGAGCCTCACGCACTCGGCGAACAGAAATCCAAGGCCGCCCAATTGGGCATCAAACAATTGATGCAGTTGGGAATTCAGCCGGATATTATCGCCTGCCGTGCCGAAAAACCCGTCAGCGAAACCGCAATGCAGAAGATCAGCGTCTTCGGTAACGTTCCCGCCGAGCGGGTCTTTAGTATGCACGATTCAGCCAGTATTTATTCAATTCCCGCAATGCTTCGGGACTGCGGGCTGGATTTTGAAGTCCTTAGAATGCTTCATATCGAAGACCGCACCCAACTCCGCCATGAACGCAAGGAGTGGGAACGATGGTGTGATTTTACCGACAAGCTCGGCAAAGAAGACAAAGAGATCACCATCGGCATTACCGGCAAATATACATCGGTGCGCGACAGTTATGCCTCAATCCTGCATTCGCTCGAACACGCCGGTATTCATCTCGGTTGCAAGGTTCAGGTTGAGTGGATTGAAACTACCGATGTCAACGACAAAAACGCATCCCGTCATCTGTCTGCTGTCGATGGCATAATTGTGCCCGGCGGCTTTGGTGCCCGCGGTATGGAAGGCAAAATCGCAAGCGTCCGATATGCCCGCGAAAACAACGTTCCCTATCTCGGGCTTTGTCTGGGCTTTCAGGCCGCCGTTATCGAGTACGCTCGCAACGTCTGCGGCCTGACCGGCGCCAATACCACAGAAGTCGATTCTAAATGTGCCGACCCGGTGATAGATATCCTCCCCGAACAGAAAGTCATCGAAGGGTTGGGCGGTAATATGCGTCTGGGCGGTCAGGATGTTTCTATTAAGCCCGACACCATGGCCTGGCGGCTCTTCGGCAAGGCCGGCTCTGTTCGCCTCCGTTTCCGCCACCGCTACGAAGTTGACCCGCGATACATCGAAGCTCTCGAACAACACGGCCTTGTCTTTTCCGGTAAGGCTCCCAAACAGCCCATTATGCAGATTCTCGAACTGCCCAGTCACCCGTTCTTTATGGGCACACAAGCACACCCCGAACTCACCAGCCGGCCGCTTCGGCCCCAGCCGATGTTTGTCGGGCTTGTTGCCGCGGCACTCCGCCGAAGGTATGCGGATATCACCATGCCCGCCCCCGATGATGCAGTGCAGGCCGTCTGCCAAAAAATCTAAACAGAGCTGCTGTTTTTCTACGCCCTCCAAGTCCGGCATTTATTACGGTTTTGGAGGGCGTTTTGCCGATACACAAAGTATATGCTCAAAAAGCTTCGAGAACTCAGTTGTGAACGCTGGATTGAATCCATCGTCATCGTCCTGATGGCGATTGGCACGGTTTTCGTCTACTCCGCTGGGGCCACCGTTACAGGCGGCTACGACCTCTCTCGTTTCTACGACTCCACTGTCCTAAAGCAGCTTGTTTTTTTTCCGCTGGCCGTCGGCGTTATGTATGCCGTCTCAATGATTCCCTATAACTGGTACCGTCTCCAGCCAGAGCGTTCGCTTCGCTCCCTTACCACATACCTGCTAATCGTAAGCCTTGTGCTTCTGGTGATTGTCCTGTTCTGGGGAGTCGAACGGAACTATTCCAAACGGTGGCTCGATTTGGCCCCGGGCCCGACCTATGTCAGTTTCCAGCCCTCGGAATTGGCAAAATGGGCGATTATTATCTTTTTAGCCTCCTATTTGGACCGCTTCGCCGATACCCTCCGCCTCTTTTGGAAACGCTTTGTTCCGGCCTGTCTGGTCGCCGGTCTGGCCGTAGGCCTTATCATCAAAGAAGACTTCGGCACCGCCGCTTTCATCGCCCTGATGACCTTTATAGTCCTCTGGCTCGGCGGGGCGGTCTGGTGGCATTTTCTCACGCCCTTGCCGGTCGTTATTCCTGGTTTTCTGCTTGCAATTATGACCAGTGCCACACGAATAAACCGGATAAAAGATTTTCTCGATCCCGAAAAAATCTCCTACCAGGCCAAGCAATCGCTCTACGCTATCGGCACCGGCGGCCTCTGGGGTAAAGGTCTTGGCCGTGGCGTCCTCAAATACGGCCACCTTCCCGAAGATACCACCGATTTTATCTTCGCCATTATCGCCGAGGAAATGGGCTTTGCTGCCTGTATCGTCGTGATTATTCTATTTGTCCTCTTTGCCGTTTGGGGTATACTCGCGGCCTTACGATGCCCTGATCGATTCGGACGTCTGCTCGCCGCCGGAATCGTCATCGCCATTGTCATACAGGCCGCGGTCAACATCGGCGTAGTAACCGTTGTCCTGCCGACCAAGGGCATCCCGTTGCCCTTCATCAGTGCAGGCGGCACAAGTATGCTCTTGACGGCAGGGGCGGTCGGTATTCTTTTAAACATCGCACGGCAGGAACGTACTGCACAGAACACGTTATAAGGAAGGGTTGATGAGCCAAAATATCACACAGCCAACGCAGTTCTTTTTTGCCGGCGGCGGAACCGGCGGCCACATCTATCCCGCACTTGCAGTTGCCGCTGAGTTAAAATGTCAAAACTCCCGCGCCGAAGTCGTCTTCTTCTGCAGCAGCAGAGCCGTCGATGCCCGTGTTCTTGCCGGCTCGGGTTACGAATTCATCCCGCTGCCTGCCGAAGGTTTTTCCGCACATCCCGTCAAAGCGATCCGCTTCGGCGCACAGTTCCTCAAAAGCTACTTTTTCGTCAAGCAGATACTCCTGCCCGTCCGCGATCAGGCCGTCATCATCGGCACCGGCGGCTTTGTCTCCGCCCCGGTCATTCTCGCGGCCCGCGCCCTCAAAATCCCCGTCTATATCTTCAACGTCGATTACGTCCCCGGCAAGGCCAACCGACTTCTGGCTAGATGCGCCAAAACCGTCTTCACCCAGTACGACCAGACCGCCGAATATTTCAAAAAAGGAAAAGAAAAACTTCTTGCCGTTGGCTGCCCGCTCCGTCAGGAATTCGCTTCGCCCCATCCCGACCGTGCCCGCCAATCACTCGGCCTTAACCCCGATAAAAAGATTCTGCTCATCACCGGCGCCTCCAGCGGTTCGCTCAGCATCAATCAAGCCATGCTCAAACTTCTGCCCGAACTGGCCGCTTTTGCGGATACCTGGCAGATCGTCCACCTGACTGGCCAGGCCCATTTCCAGCAGGTGCAGTCCGCCGCAGAAAATGCCCCGATAACCTATCACGCGGTGGATTATTACGATGGCATGGCCGATCTCTATGCCGCCGCAGACATCATCGTCGGCCGCTCCGGTGCTGTCAGTGTCGCCGAATACGCCGCCGCCGGCCGTCCCGCCGTCTGCCTGCCGTACCCCTATCATAAAGACAAGCACCAGTTCCTCAACGCCTCCGAAATGGTCACCGCCGGCGGGGCGGTCATCGTCGAGGACATCGTCGGCGATACCGACAAAACCGCTGCCTCACTCATGGCCGTTCTGCGCGACCTGATGACTGACGATGCACGGCTCAAACACATGGCCGCCGCCGCACGCTCCGTAGCACGCCCCGATGCCGCCGCCCGCATCGCCAAAACCCTGCTGAGCCGATAACCCCCGCCTTATCATTTGAAACTCACAAAGTTGTTCTCGTACTCAAAGGTAAAGTCCCTAAAGGACTTAAAATGGTGAAATTGTGATCACATACACAGGTGATGAGAACTTCGATGTTCAATATATTGAGAATCCAAACGACAATGATGTTTAAAGACCGGGGCGATTCCTAAATCGGAAACATTTTCCAATTACCCTACCGGGTTCACCCATCTTGTCTACCTTTTCATAACAGAGGTTCTAAATCAGATAATTTTGCAGGTGTCTTAGGTTTGGCAGGTTCAGAGTCTTCGCTGCGTCTGGATTGCGTCGCCAATTTTAAAAAGCCAGTCACCTGCCCCCTCAAATTGACTCCAAATTCAGTTGGATATTTTTCCCATCTTAGTAAAACTGTCAAACTCGTGTTCATATATTGTTTAATTTACTAATCTTATAAATAGCGACCCAGAAACACCTGTTCTTTGAATCCGTGTGTCGGCGGTTCAAGGTATCGATACGTACCATGATAGTTCACAAATCGAAGTTATTGATAACTCGGCATAATAAAGACTATATAGCTTGTTTTGGTAATTTCTTGCATTTCTCTGTTTCATCAGTTATACTGAGAATAATATATAAGGGATGGACAACGTAGCAGTTTTTGTGCTTATACGATTAGATGAGGCGGGTAATGAACGGGAGAAAACACAGCCCCGTTTTTCTTAACGGCCTTTTCCAAGACCTTCTTTCAATCACTATTCACACTGACAGTTCGAGATTTTTAAATCAATCCATTTCGACCAGTCCCATTTTTTGAAAGGAAAACTATGAAAAGCCGAAATTCGTTTTTAACTGTGTGCAGGGGTTTGTCGTTCCTGTTTTGTGGTACGATACTTTGGGCCTCACCGATGGGCACGGCGTTCACCTACCAGGGCCGCCTGCTGGATGACAACCTTGCGGCCAACGGCGTCTATGACATAGAGTTTACGCTCTATGATGATTCTGATCCCCTGATCGGCAATCCGGTCGGCACGGCGATCGTCATGGAGGATGTGGATATCCTCGACGGCTATTTTATCGCCGAACTGGATTTCGGAGAGGATGCCTTCAATAGCCAGGCCCGCTGGCTGCAGGTGGCGGTTCGCCCCAGCGACAGCACAGGTGATTTTACGGATTTGAATCCGCTGCAGAAACTGTCATCTGCGCCCTATGCGTTTTCTTCCCGGGAAGTGACCGGCAGGGTGCGGACACCCGGCATCTATGAAACCTTATCTTATACCTGGATTCCCAGAGAGTCAGACAGAAACTGGGGTTGTGCGGCCATGTCGGACGACGGGATTTATCAGACGGCAGCGGTGCTTAAGGGTCAAATCTATATCTCGGCGGACTCCGGGGTCACTTGGACACCCAAAGAGTCAGACAGGTCCTGGCAATCCATCGCGATGTCAGCGGATGGAATGATCCAGACGGCAGCGGCGACCGGCGAACAACTCTATGTCTCCACGGACTTCGGCGTTGCCTGGACGCCCAAAGAGTCCGCCCGATTCTGGACATCGGTGGCAATGTCGGCGGATGGTACTCATCAGACGGCGCTGACCCTTGCCGGGCAGATTTACGTGTCGGCCAACAGCGGCAACACATGGAATCCGCGGGGGCCCGTCCGAAACTGGTACAGCGCAGCCATGTCGGCCGACGGAAGCATCCAGACGGCGGTTGTGTATGGCGGCCAGATCTATATTTCGACGGATGCTGGCGATACCTGGACGCCCAAAGAGTCCAACCAATACTGGGCGTCGGTGGCGATGTCGGCTGACGGAACTATTCAAACGGCGGTCGTGTATAATGGTCATATCTACGTTTCGACAGACGCCGGCCAGACCTGGGTACCCCGCGAGTCAAACAGAACCTGGCGCTGCGTAGCTATGTCCGACGATGGGACTGTTCAAACCGCGGTGGTCTATAATGGTCAAATCTATGCGTCATCCGATTCCGGCGTTACTTGGAAGCCCCAGGAATCGAGCCGTCAGTGGACCTCCGTGGTGATGTCGGCGGATGGAAATGTCCAGACCGCCGGCGTCGATTCCGGCCGGCTCTATGTCGCCTCCGCACTGGCGCAGGTCAGCATCGGAGCGGCAACCCCGGGATCGCTGTTGTCGGTCAGCGGCGACGCATTGGTTACGGGCATCCTGAATGAAAGCAGCGACCTGACTCTCGCCATGAACGACGGCGCGGAGGTGGCCGTCGGGACGAACATCAACAGCAATCGAAAACTGAACCTCTACACCGATACCGATACCTACGGGCTTTACGGCGAAAACGCCAAAACCGCAGGCGTCAAATACGGCGTGTACGGCTATTCGTCCGGCAATACGACCAGCGACAGCATCGGCCTTATGGGCAGAAGTGCCAGCGCTACAGGCGACAACATGGGGCTTTTCGCCTTTGCGACGACGCCCAGTTCGGGTGTCAATTACGGCATTTGGGCGGAGGCCTTCAACAGCGGCGCCGGCGACGCCTACGCCGGTTATTTCAATGGGGATGTGAATGCCACGGGCAGAACATCGATTGGAACAGATATCCTTAATACCGACAAGCGGCTTCAGGTCCGTTCACATAATGATCAGTATGGAATTTACTCTGAAAATACCAGAGCCGGCGTGGCGCAGAATAACTACGGTGTTTACGGCAAGGCGAGCAACGCTCCCTCCGGCAATGTCAATCACGCGCTTTACGGCGAGGCGTCCGGCACGGTCGGGGCCAACTACGGCGTGTACGGGAGTGCCAGCGGCGATACCCCCAGTATCAGTTATGGCGTTGTCGGCGACAGTTGGAGCGACTCCGGCCCCAATACCGGCGTCAAGGGCTCTGCCACCACCGCCAGCCCCGGAGCCAATATCGGAGTCCATGGGATTGCCGGCAATGCGGGTACAGGCAGTGCCTGGGCCGGTTTTTTTGAAGGGAGAGGGCATTTCAGCCAAGAAGTCGGCATCGGAACGATCAATCCCTCCGAGAAACTGGATGTGGAAGGCAATATCGATGTGTCGAGCAATCGGGTCAAACACTACCGCGGATTTCCGCGGCCCGACTACGACAGCGGGTGGGTAGATGTTGCACTCAAGGATAAAGTTGAGCTGACCCATAGCGTGGGCGGGAATGTGGACAACTATGTCGTGGATATGCAATTCAAGGATACGGATGGCTCAAATGGCATCAACAATACTTATTACGGTATGGCTTTTTTAGCCGATTCGGGAAGAGGTGCAACCTGGAACAAATTAACAACTACAACCATAACGGTTTACCGGAACAACGATGATACTTTTGCGGACCAGGTCCGTATTCGAATCTGGGTGTATGATTAATCGGAACGATAAGGGAGGTCTCAAAAGATGAAATACTTATTGCTAACCGGCATGGGTTTGCTTTTGAGCTATGCGTCGTCCGCTGACTATTCGATCGACTGGTACACCATAGACGGCGGCGGCGGGCAAAGCAGCGGCGGGTCCTACGTAGTAACCGGCACGATTGGGCAGCCCGATGCGGGATATCACAACTGCGGACAATACGAACTGCTGGGCGGCTTCTGGGTCGGCGGGCCGCTGTGTATCGTTAATCTGGAGCAGTTTGCCCACTTTGCGGCCTACTGGCTGGACGGCCCCTGCAATGCCGATAACAACTGGTGCGGCGGCGCGGACCTCAATCATATGGATGATGTCAGCATTGACGACTTGTTAATCCTGGCCGGTCAGTGGCTCAATGTCTGCCCCTTCACCTTTCCGCTGTAAAATTTTCCGAACGGTCCGTATGGGTCTGTGTAAGTCCGTGTCCGTCCGTCCGTATCAGTGTCTCTCTGAAAGCTGAGATATATAATGTGAAGTAAACCTCTTATCCTCAATTTTGCATGTTGCACTTTGATTTTAACATTTTCTACGAGCCTCCGCAGGAGGCGGCATAGTGGTGTGCCTCGCGGGAGCCTGTGACGAACAATTTCTGAGTTTTGTCACCCCGAAACGCAGTGAGGGGCCTATTTAAATAGGAAATATTCCATTCAATAAAATAATAAAAGCCCTCCCCCTGCAAAGCGCTGGTACGGCCAAGCCGGCTGGGGGTACATTTATCCTGCCGGAGGCCTCCGCAATTTTGCCTTTTAGATTTTTACGTTTACATTTTTTTAGCTCTCCCCCTTATTTAAGAAACTATGAAAGCCAGATACTCGGGGACGACTCTGGTATAATCGCCC
>CAZYQN010000012.1:58711-71346 GCA_964649955.1 uncultured Pirellulales bacterium | reverse complement strand
ATTCTTGCCCCAGGTCTCCGCATCGTGGCCGTGGGAATCCACGTGCCAGATGTGCGGTACATTCTGCTCTTTGAGGTAGCTGTGGATGCCTTGACTGATACCGATCAGCCCGTCCTTGTTACCGCAACTGATGTACAGCAGCTTTAACTGCTCTTTAGCCGCTGCCGGATCGGGCACGAGTTCGGCAGGAGCCTTGGTATTGGGGGCCGACGAAAAACCGCCGACCCAGGCAAACTTATCCAAATGACCCAAACCAAAATTCAGCGACTGACCTCCGCCCATGCTCAAGCCCACCAAGGCACGATACTGACGGTCTGTGTTCACTGAGTACTTAGTCTCAACGGCGGGAATCACGTCATTGAGCAGGTCG
This sequence comes from uncultured Pirellulales bacterium, assembly GCA_964649955.1. Taxonomy (GTDB): domain Bacteria; phylum Planctomycetota; class Phycisphaerae; order Sedimentisphaerales; family Anaerohalosphaeraceae; genus T3Sed10-213. The sequence continues at coordinate 70,976 of CAZYQN010000012.1, read as the reverse complement.
AACTCAAAATTGGCAAAGGCCGCTGCGCCTTCATAGACATTCCCCTCAGCACGGTCATTCTTCTGGGCCCGGCCGTTGGGCATAACAATAATCATGGGGACAGCTTTGCCGTCCGCTATCAGATTATCCAAGATGACATCCGGCGTACAAAATCGCTGCCATTCGGTCTCATCACCGCCGATACCATGCAGCAGATACAATACCGGATATTTACGGTCCGTCGAGTAAGCCGGTGGCGTATAGACAAGCATCTTGCGCCGCGTTCCGACTGTTTTGGAATCGTACTCAACCATTTCCTCTTTTCCACGGGCAATATTGTCACGCACGGCACGGAAATTCGCCGGAGGATCATCAAACACAGGTTTATCATCCGGTCCCAACTGGATCGGTCCGCCAAATCCGCCGCGTCCGCCGCCTCTGCGAGCTTCCGGTGCGGCGGGCTCTCCGCGCGCGGGGGCTCGTTGGTCCGTTGCACTTGGCTGTTCCGCAGTTTGCGGAATGATTTCAATCGCATTAATCATCGGATTTTCGATCTGAGATTTGAAAACAATCCGGAACTCTCCATGGGTCACTTCTACGGGTACGGTTTCGATGTAGGCACGATGGGGTCCGCCGGCCTTTGCCCAAATGTCAAAATCCTTGAATTCCTGTCCCTGGACGGTGAAGGAAAAAACACGCTCGCCCGGTCCGTAAATGCCCTCGAACGTCTCGGCAAAGTAGAGTTTGGCGATATACTTGCCATTGGGGATTTTGCAGGAGAAGGCGTCCATTGCATAATGCTCGCTCAAATACAGGGCCGCATCCCTGGTTCCGGCGATCGCTGTTGACGGATCGCGATCAATCGTGGCCCCGCCCTCGAAACCCTGTTCCGGCAGCCAAACGTTGCCGCTCGAATCGGTAAATGGCTCAAACAGGCCGGCCTTGATCCGGACCGTCCCAGGCGCAGAGGCTGCCGCCCTGATCTCGGTAGTTTTCCGAGCAGACACAGACGGGAGGGGTTGGTCTTGGAACAATAGCGGCGCAAATTCGTGCAAACTGCGCCGCCACGTCTGCCACTCATGAGCGGTGTCGGGAGATACGTACGATACAGCATTGATACCCGCCGCTTTAAGCTGCTCAATATGAGCACGTATAACGTCCGGATTCTCTCGCGAGCCGCAGCTCTCGAAAATCAGCTTGACCTTTTTGTTGAATTCTACCGCATTGGCCATGACGCCGTTGTGTGCTGTAGCAGTATCTCCCACCGTGCCGCCGCTGAAGATGCCGATATGCGAGAACACGTCCAGACTCTCCATCGCGATAGCATTGGTCTGCATCCCTCCCATAGACAACCCGGCCATGGCCCGATGCGGTTGATCCGAAAGTGTACGGAAATCAGCATCGATCATCGGAATAATGTCCTCCAGGAGAATCCTTTTGAAGGTGTCCGCCCAGCCCGCCGGAGGCCAGGTTCCGCCTTGGCCGCGCTGCGGCCGAGCCTGACCCGGCATGGTCCACGTCCCATTATCCATCACAATGATAAACGGCCTGGCCTTGCCGGCGGCAATCAGGTTATCCATAATCAGATTGGTCTTGCCCTGATTGGGCCAACCGGTCTCATCTTCGCCGCCGCCATGTTGGAGGTACAGCACGGGATAACGCTTGGCGGTATCCTTGTCGTACTCCGGCGGCGTGTAGACGAAACAGCGACGCATACTATTAGTGACCTTAGAGAAATACAGAGTCTGCCGTATCTGGCCGTGCGGAATATCGTTGAGGGCGTAAAAATCCTGATCCTTGGCGGGAATTTCAATACCACTGCCCCAGCGGCTGGCTCCATAGAAATACAAACTGCCGGGATCCGGAACCTGGGCGCCGTCGATAACAAGCTGGTAATAATGGAAACCTTCGTCCTGCGGCCGCGAATCGCCGACCCAAGCGCCGTCTTCACCCTTGGTCATCGGGTATTTTACGCCGCCGATATCCAGGAGAACGGTATGAGCCTGCGGCGCTTCAATGCGAGCCCGAACACGGCCTTCGGAGTTCACTTGAGGGTATTGCCTTCCCGGCTGATTGGAAGATGCCGGCTTGAAATCTTCCACGGCCGCAAGCAACGCCGCCTGCGTCAGGCAGATTCCAACCGTGATAATTACCGCCAACACATGAGTTTTCAACCTGTGATTCATTTTGTAATCTCCTCTACTAATTTGTTTTGTCTTATCCGTTCGCTACAGCGTTCTTAATCCTTAAACAACAGCGGCGCAAATTGATAAAAGCTTCGTCGCCAGGTCAGGAACTCGTGAGCCGTATCCGGCGACACATACGCAGAATTCTCGATGCCTATTTGATTGAGGGCTTCGTGATTGTTTTGGATATTGCCGGGGTTCTCACGGCTGCCGCAACTGCAGAACACCAGCTTAACTTTCTCCTTGAAACCAGGTGTAGCAGCGACATCATTTGGAGTAATGATACCGCCGCTGAAGAGACCGATATGTGAAAATGTGTCAAGTTTTTTCAGGGTGATCGACTTGGTTTCCATGCCGCCCATGGACAGGCCGGCCATAGCGCGATGGGACTGATCGGAGAATGTGCGGAAGGTGGCATCGATATAGGGGATCAATTCGTCGACGAGAACGGTCTGGAATGGGCCGATATCGAAATTTCTGATGCCGCCGAACCGAATTTCGTTCGTCATGCCGTAGGTCATCACGACGAGGAAAGGCCTGATCTTGCCTTCGGCAAGCATGTTATCCATAATCAGATTAACGCGGCCCTGGTTGCTCCAGGCGGTTTCATCTTCGCCCCAGCCATGCTGCAGGTAAAGTACCGGATATCGCTTGGTCAGATCTTTGTCGTAGTCGGGCGGCGTGTAGACAAACGCTCTGCGTGAGGTAGTGGTACTCTTGGAGGGAAACAGAATCTGTTGCACTCGACCGTGGGGAACGTCCTTCAGGGCGTAGAAATCCTGGTCATGAGCGGGAATTTCTATGCCGCTTTCCCAACGCGTAGAACCATAGAAGTTCAAGGCCCCGGGATCGTTAAATGTCCCCCCGTCAATCGTGAGATGGTAGTAGTGGAAACCTTCATCCAGCGGTCCTGACGTGGTGCCCGTCCAGGAGCCGTCCTCGGCTTTCGTAAGGGGGGTGCCCCCGCGTCCGCCCAGCCCCAGGCTCACGCTGACACTTTGGGCCTGGGGTGCCACGATGCGAAACCGAGCGTAGCCTTGAGAGTTAACCTGCGGATACTCTTGGCCGGGTTGGTTCAAGGTCGATGGCTTGAAGTCTTCCTTGATCGTTGGCGGGTCTGTCTGAGCTAAACAAATCCCGCCTGTTAAGACAGCCGCCAACACTAAAGTGACAAACTTGTGATACATTTAATTACCTCCTGAATAAATTATTTCTTAACTACTTATAACAATAACCCCGATTATAGCAATTTCTAATGCATCAGGTTTAAAGAATGCAGTAGGCTTCATCGACCTTGCGCTTTCTTTTATTGTACGGTAACTTTCACGCCGCTCGGAGGATAGTTAATCACTGTTTTCCACGCGAGTTCCTGCAAAGCACGATTGAACTTCTCGTTATTCCATTCCGGCTTCCCGGAGTTTTTCAGTACGCCGGGAATCGGCAAGCCAACCGGGCTGCGTCCATATATCACGGCATAATGCAGATATGCGTTCAGTGCCTCCAGGGGCGGGGTCGGGTGTCCAATATTATCCGCAAACAATTCGGCCTGTTTATTCAATCCGGGAATTTCATTGTTGTAAATCATTGTTCGCAGGGCAGCGAGAGCCTGACAAGCAGGTACAAGAAGGACAACTTGTCGTCGGTACTGTTCATTGATCTTCTTGGCTTGTTCTTCGCCGGCTTTGATGTTCTTCTCATTAAGCGTTTTAAGTTGTTCAGGAGCCTTCTCCCTGTCGGGCCTGCTGTTCAATGCTGCAAAACTGAAGTCCTGATTATCGATATCCGGCCCGCCCCATGAGATTTGGACAGTAACCTTCATCTTCGGATTGTACTCCAGCCCCAATTTGATGAAATTGTCGATACCCTCATCCGGGAACTGGATCGGCGATAGGGTTAATAAGTCTACATTGCCTTTCTCTATTGCCTGTCTCGCCTGGTTTCGGCCGCCCTCGTGTTCCCAGTGCTGGAGGGTGCGTGAGACGCCAAGGCTCTGCACCCCCACCTTTTTATGTCCTTCAATACCGGAGGCCGAGGCCAATTCGGTCAGAATGTCCGGAACATACCAGTGCAAACTATGTCCGGCGGTAAAGATTCGTAATCCGTCGGGTTTCGCCGCTGTTTCGGATTTTATGTTCAGGTCTGAGAATAGAAACGGGGCGAATTGACGGAGACTTCGCCGCCAAGTCAGCCATTCGTGCGCAGTTCCGGGCGATTCGTAGAAGACGTACTTGACGCCGGCCTTGTCCAGCATCACCTTGAACGCTCCAACAGAGCCGGGGAACGGATTTGGCTCTTTCGTACCCAAGCCAAGCCAGAAGAGCTTGATCTGCTTGTTTAGTGCCTCGCCATCCTTGAACTTCCCGTTGGCGAAAGTCGCCGGATCAATATCCGCCGTACTCGGATAGTTCGACGTACCGCTAAAGCCGCCGATATGGGAGAACTTGTCCAGATTGTTCATGGTGATCTGGATGGTCTGGTTGGCACCCATCGAAAGCCCGGCCATCGCCCGGTGCTCGCGATCCGAGAGGGTACGATAGTCGGCATCAATCATCGGGACGACTTCCTTGATCAACACTTCCTCGAACGCCGACACGCTGCCCGGGGCTCCTCCGCGTCCGGGGCCGCCTGCCGCGGGAGTACCCGCAGTGGGGGCCTGGTTGGCGTACCCGTTCTCCATGACGACGATCATCGGGACGGCCTTCTTCTCGGCGATCAGGTTGTCGAGAATCAGGTTGGCACGCCCCTGAACGCTCCAACCGGTCTCATCTTCGCCGCTGCCGTGCTGGAGATACAGCACCGGATAGCGGGTCGTGGTGTCCTTGTCATAGTCCGGCGGCGTGTAGACGAAACAACGACGCACGCTGTTGGTGACCTTGGAAAAATACAGATTCTCCCGGACCTGGCCGTGCGGAACGTCCTTAAGAGCGTAGAAGTCCTGATCCTCGGCGGGAATCTCAATACCGCTGCCCCAGCGGCTGGCTCCGTAGAAATACAGACTGCCGGGATCCGGAACCTGGGCACTATCGATGACAAGCTGATAGTAATGGAACCCCTCGTCCTGCGGCTGCGAGTCGCCAACCCAGACGCCGTCTTCGCCCTGGGTCATGGGGTATTTTGTACCTCCAATATCAAGGAGTACGTTCCGGGCATCGGGAGCGACGAGGCGGGCACGAACGCGACCTTCAGAATTGACCTGGGGATATTCCCGGCCCGGCTGGTTGGTCGAGGCCGGTTTGAAATCTTCCACCGCCGCACACGCATGCCCCTGCACCAAAAAGAACATACCCGCTATGACAACCACCGGTACCATGAATGCAAGCCTGTGTTTCATTTGTAACCTCCAGATTATTTCGCTGTCTCTTCACTGTTTGCCATCAAGACGACCGTCTTAAGATCGCAATCGAGAGAAGAAATACCGCCCATACACTTTTTATTCGTCAGCGTTTCCGTCAATAGTTTCAATAGACCCATCTTTGCGATAATGTAAGTCAACGACTTTCATGCTGCGCAGCCATGTTTTGCCGCCCGACACTTTACTGTCATGATGGAATAAATACCATTTTCTTTTGTATTCAACAATGGAATGATGCGTGGTCCATCCAACAACAGGAGTCATGACAACCCCTTGATAGGTAAACGGCCCATAGGGACTATCGCCCACGGCATAACAAAGCAGATGCGTATTACCGGTTGAATATGAGAAATAAAATTTCCCGTTGTACTTGTGCATCCATGGCGCTTCGAAAAACCGACGATTCTCATCTTTTGTTTTCAGCGGGTTTCCGTAAGCATCAAGAATCACAACATCACGCGGTTCTTCTCCGAGTTCGAGCATATCGTCGGATAACCTGGCGACTTTGGCACAGATTGCAGGTTCTCCGGGTTTCCGTAAGTCGTCGTTATTTTCATACTTACCTGTTTTATACCGCTGCAACTGGCCGCCCCAAATCCCACCAAAATAAATGTAGTACGTCCCGTCATCGTCACGGTATGTCGAGGGATCGATACTGAAACTGCCTTTCATCGGCTCCGGCGTTGCCTTGTACGGCCCTTCAGGTTTATCGCTCATCGCTGCACCGATCCGGAAAATATCATTTTTGTCTTTGGCGGGAAAGTACATGTAATACGTGCCGTCTTTATGAGCGACATCGTTTGACCACATCTGACGTTTGGCCCAAGGGACATCTTTGATATCAAGAGCGATACCGTGATCGATTACATCGCCTTCGGGATCTTGCATTGAATACACGTGATAATCGCGCATATCGAAGTGAGCGCCTGAATCGTCCTCAGGAATTCCGGCATCGATATCGTGGGATGGGAAGATATAGATTTTCCCATTGTAAACATGGGCCCGCGGATCAGCCGTGTAAATACTTTTAATTAAATGTCGCGGTTTTTGGGGCATATGACCTTTCCTTTTTGGATGGTTTATGCTATTGCTTCGAAAATGGTTTATTTGAAACCCCATCTGCCTCATGATGCATTTGCTTGCGGCGTTCTGCCAGTTCGGCTTCCATCGCCAGCATTTTTTTATTGCTTAGCGGGTAGAACAACATCAGTCCCCCGGCAATCAGTGCGGGAATAGCCGCATAGACGCTCATACTCAGGCAGATGCCTTTAATTGCAACCGCATCCAGTTCCGTATTGGCGACATATCCATACCCGTCAAGTATCCAGCCGAGGGCCGCTCCGCCGAATGCAACGCCCAATTTGAGGACGAACAACGACGCGGCCATAATAAGAGCCGTCGCACGCCTGCCTGTCTTCCATTCTGAATAATCCGCAGTATCCGTATAAATCGCCCATTGAAGAACGGAGACCGGCCCCATGCAAAAGGACGTGATAAACTGCAAGCCGAACAACAAATACAGATTTTGCGGCTGAACGTAATAGACCAACCCCGTTGACACCCCGGCTAAAATAAACAGTAATGCATAGATATTTGGTTTATCTAAGAATTTGCAGAACCATTTTGTCGTAATGGCGCCAATTATTGTCAAAATGGTACCGCTCAGCATAAACGCCATCGCAAGCCCGGTGGAACTAACACTTGAAAGATCGAATAGTCTTCCGAATATTGTCAACTGTGTTGTACCGAATAGAACAACCGGCTGAGCCTTGATGAAGTAATCGAAATAATAAACGATAATGCCGCCGCGCATGACAACAAAAGCAAGCTGAAATATCGTCGCAAAACCGATGATGAGCCACGGCCCGTTTCTGAGTAAGTCTGCGAGATCCTGTATAAATAAATTTTTTTCTCCTTTGATTGGCTGTACCCGTTCTTTTGTCGTCAAGAAGGTAATCAGAAAAAGAATGGTCGCTGCGGCAAAAAGAATACTCATTGCCGCTTGCCAGCCAAAAGGTGAACTTTTGTCTCCGCCGAACTTTATTACCATGCCGGTCAGCGCGTACTGGACAATAAACGCTGCGACAAATACCAGTACAAATCGGAATGAAGAAACAACCGTACGCTCCAGAGGGTCCGGGGAGATAACACCCATCAAGGCACAATACGGCACATTGACAGCCGTATAGACCATCATCATAAGCGTATAGGTAACATATGCATAGATTACCTTACCGGGATCGGATATCTCCGGCGTGGTAAACATTGCAATGCCAATGACCCCAAACGGTATCGCAAACCACAGCAGAAACGGCCTGAACTTACCCCAACGGGTAGTGGTGCGGTCGGCGATCGCTCCCATTATCGGGTCATTGACGGCATCCCAGATACGGGTTATCAGAAACATAGTTCCTGCTGTTTTCGCAGTGATCCCAAACACATCCGTATAAAAATACAGTAAGAAATAGATCGTTGTCTGGAAAAACAGATTGGACGCTGTATCGCCCAAGCCAAAGCCGATTTTTTCTTGAATCGAAAGTTTTTGTATTTCGGTTTTCATATTTCCCGCCACCTCAATAAGTTCATACCCGGTACGGCCTGTCACACTTCACACGGCACACCATGATAACGTATCATTACATCGAACAGGAAGCCAACGCCTCCATCTCATACCCCAGCAGCGAAAGCATTTTTCGGGCATATCGCTTTCCAAACTCCCTGTTTCCTGCGGAATTGAAATGCAGCCGGTCCGGTTTGGACAGGCAGCCGGCTGATGAAATGATATAGGAATTGGCAAGGGTCTTCGGCAGTTCCGCAATAATCTTGTTCATGCCCGCACAAACGCCCTGTTGATCGGCATTCACGGTTTCACCCGACAACAGCGGCACGTCGTCGGGGTTGAGATTCAAGTCCTTGATCAGATTATTGTATATACCTTTGACCTTCTCCGGCCATTCCAGATCGTTGGGGTTTGATTCTCCCTGATGCAGCAGAATTCCCTTGATAACACCGGTCTTCTGTGCAACTTTAGCCATGTTGACGAGATACTGATAGGGGTTTCCGTCGTATTCATTAATAAAATTGGTCATCCACGGCGGTACCGTAGCGGCATAGGCTTGGTAAGTGTCTTTTTCAAACAACTCAATCTTACAGCCGGGAATCGCGACATTGATGACACCAACCCTGATGTGTTCCGGAAGGCTGGCAACCAGAGTTCTGCCAAAATAGTCGGCAGGACCAAGACCGCCTGTCTCTCGACACAAAGGAGGGACGGCAGGATACCAATATCCCTTCTTTCTGTCCAATTTTGGAGCGTCAAGAGCGGACAGAACCTGAAAGCGTGTATCCACGGTTTTGTCCTGCTGCTCGATTGTTCCCGCTCCGTCCATGTTGGACTGTCCAAAGCAAAGAAAAACATAGAAATTCGGATCCGGATTGGCTACAGTTTTATTGCCGATCTCACCACTGATGTGATAGTAATCGAAGTCCACGAATCCGCCTGTGCTCTTGGTCGCAAAGTTGAATAGTCCAAAACGGTAACCCATAAAGTGCGGCAAGGTGTAGGCCATCTGTAAGGTTGTATCAATCTTCGTCCACGTTGTACCGTCCAGACTGTAGTAGAAATAAGCGTTGTCCTTACGGTCCCCAAAGTCACAGTCGATCTTGAGATATACCGTTTGCTGCGTGAGTGGAACGCTCGCGACCACTTCGGGTATATCGCTTTGGGCGCTTACCACAACGATTGACTTGCTTTCCCCTTCCATTTTGACACTGATAAAGCCGTATTTTTTTTGCAGGGCAATCAGGCCGGCACAGTCACCATCTTTCATATGAGCAACTTCAATTTTTGTGGCCGCCGAACACACCGGGCCAAAAGTACGCTGGGTAAGTGTATTACGGGCATGAAGGACCTCGCTGTCCACCCTTCCGGTGGTCAACCGCAGATACCCACTCCGTGCACCGATCGACCAATAGCGGTTATCAGGGTTGTGGTTCCACTGCCACGCCAGGGGCAGCGGCTCGCCGGGCTTGCGATTGAATTCATCGGAGGCCACGATATTGCCAAGTCCTTCTTCATTGTCGTCAATATCGAGCATCACGGGCGCTTTTCCATCAATCCCCAGTACCGGCCAGCCATCCTCCCATTTGACCGGCACAAGCCAGGGGCTGCGACCAACCGAACCATTGTCCTGAAACAGAACCGCATACCACTTTCCGTCCGGCGTGTCGATCAGACAGCCCTGGGCAATTCCCTTGTCCTGAAGGATCACCTTGCCTTCGTAGGGGCCGGTGATCTTGTCCGCCCGATGGATAATCTGCGTGCGCATCCCGCCGCGCGGCCACGTAATGTTCATCACATAATACTTTCCGTTGACCTTGAGCATCTGCGATCCCTCGGCAACAAGACCGATGTTGGAGCCGGCCACGATGTGGGCATTCCTTATCACCTCTTCATTAAAACCATCCGGCTTGATTCCCGTCAGATCCGCCTTCAACTCCACGAGTCGAAGGTTGCCGCCGCCATAGAGCATATAGATGCGTCCATCGTCATCGAAGAACAATGAATGGTCGTGCAGCGAAGGGGAAAACGTCGTTTCTTTCCATAGGCCTTTATCTATGTCTTCGGTGGTATAGATATGGGTTTTACCACTTGTGCTGGAAAACGTTGAGACATAATAGGTTCCGTTGTGGTAACGCAGGCTGCTGGCCCAAGAACCCGCACCATAGGCACTTTTGCCGTTTTCCAGCCGGAGTGCCGCGTTGTCTGTCAGCGTATCGTAGACGTAACCAATCAACTCCCAGTTGACCAGATCCTTTGACTTCATAATGGGCAGTCCCGGACTCATGTGCATGGTGGTGCTGCTCATGTAGTAAGTGTCACCCACACGGATGACTGCAACATCCGGAACATCGGCCCAGATGATGGGGTTTTGCGCAGGTTCAGCCAGAACTGAACTACGAAAAAAAAGTGCAATAGACATCAACAGAAATACAAAATCCAGAAACTTATTCACGACATCATCTCCCGAGAACTATTTGCCCTATTTCCCAGCCACAACTAAATTTTTTTATACTTCTAAATATTTATTATAAACTTAAATCACAATACCAGGAAAATGTATATAGGATTTTTTTTTACCGATAGATGGAAAATTCAACGAATTCTTACAATAACTATACCCCCTTACTATAAGATTTCCGGGCGCCCGAATAGCCGCCCGGAAACCGTTTTCATCGATAGAGCAATCCGTGCTTATGGAAGGCTAATCTGATAGGCATCTTCCAGCCATTTCCCAGCGAAAGCGGCAAAATCAACCATATCAACCTTGCAATCGTCATTGATATCCAACGCTACCATCAAAGTATCAGCCTGCCAGGCTTCCCAATCGCATACCCAAGGCTCATCTGTAACCGTCATAAGATACTCATGGCCGATTGCTTGAGCACTGAGGCCGTAGTTCCAGATTTTCAAATCATCGAGCATACCGTTAAAGTACCCGTCACCTTCACCCCATTGACTCCTTGCGAGCCAGTTTTGCGTCGTCGGCGCAAAACTGATCGGGTTGTTTGTCAGGCCGGTATTGACTGCAACCCGTTCACCGTTCACATACAACCGACCGGTATTCTCGGACAGCGTAGCCGTAACAAAAGTCCACTCATTGAGAGGAACCGCGCCTGCTGCGGAGGTGACACTCTGTTCGGTACCGCCAACATTCACCGCGAATCGCACTGAGTTATTGACGCTGCCGGGATTCAGGCAGAGGAAGATATAGTTGCTTGTGTTATTGCCGAAATCTACAATTCTGTTCCAGTTGGAACCGCCGCTCGAATAGACCCATGCCGAGATCGTAATGTCTTGATAAGCAACCACCGTTCCTTCATCAATTTGCGCATACTGAGCATCGACGTTATTCGGATCTGCCGGATTGGCACGAGGATTGTTAAACTTTAAAGAGTACGTGCTGCCTGCAAGTCCCGGTACCGTATTGGCTTCCAATACCGGTACATCTGCCCCGGTGTCATTGCTCGCCATTTTCATATCAAATCCGCTGACAGCATCCGGGGTAATACCATTAGGATTTACCTCATAGTCCATCGACTCCATCGCATAGTGATTCATCAACCGTTTTGTAAGCACACGACCGGGGCCGGTATCACGATTGGAGGCCGAACTGGGCAGGGAGTTTTCAACGAAACAATAATAGTACCCCTCATCGGCCAACTGAACATCATAAATGGTCAGTGTATCTGTATTCACGCCGCCATAATCATCACCGTCTGACAGGGCCACATCAGGATCACCTATTTTGTACCACTGATAGGTATCGACCGCTGATCCCTCCACTGTCAACACAAGGTTACTGCCGGCATCCACAGCATTATAGGCCGGTGCGACGGCCGTAACGCTTACGGTTGCCGGAACCATGACAAAGGACCAGACCTCTCCCATAATATTATTGGGATCCCCGGCCGGGTAACCGCCTGCACCGTTATCCAGCACTTCTTCAATCTGCCAATAGTACGTTACACCTCGTTTTAGAGTTAGCGGCCCATATTCATTATAGGGATCGGTCAGCGCGGGATCCGCATTATGTATCTGATCAACAGCATCATAAAGATAAACATTGGGATCGTCGCTGGCAATGCCCTTCGACAGATAAATGTTATGGCGAAGGATCGTCGGAATGACCAAGGAATCATCCCCCTTGGCCGCATTCCAACCAAGCGTTACCTGCGCCTCCGTCAG